>CAZNMY010000070.1:0-32541 GCA_964574325.1 uncultured Devosia sp.
TGACCTCAATGGGGCGCGCTCTAGCGATCAGTCTACCCGCACGATGGCGCAGGCGGTGGAGCCGCCGACGGGGCATTGCTGGATCGGATCGAAGGTGTTGAACACGGCTGATGTGCCGAGCAGGGCCGCCATCAGGCCGGACTGAGCGGCGCGGACATGTTTTTCGACGGGCAGTCCCGGCTCGAGCAGGGTCGTGCGCAGGCCGTGAATGGTGCCATCCGGGCGGACGCCGGATTTGATCATCATGGCGACGACACGTTCGGGAGATGCCAGCTCGCCATCGCGGTCGAGTTCGAGGCCGGCCTTCGTGAGCATGCGCTTCAGCGGACGCATGTCGGTCAAGTCGGCGGTGGCGGCAGAGCAGGCGACGAGATTGCCGCCCGCGCCTGCTCGATTTCCGATCACGATGATCTCGAGCTGTTTGACGGTCGGGCCGGTGAAGGTCTGGACGCGCTTGGTGAAGAGGTCTGACTTTTTCATGATCGACGCCTCGGTCACCTGGGACGCTTCGACGTCGCCGATTGCGATGCCGGCGCCGAGTGCTGCGACGGCGCGGGCGCGGCGGCCGCGAAGCCCCTTGTCGCCGGACGTCGGGGCGGGGGTATTCACGAGGACGGTCACGACATCTTTCGCGCCGAGGCCGGCATCGGCCATCGCTTTCTCGGTGAGACGGGCGACGGGTGTCTTGAACTTCGCCTTGTCGAGGTCGGCATCATCTGGTGGCGCGCCTCGGCCGACGCCGATGGCGAGGCGCTTTCCACGGCCGGCTGCGGCGTCGCTGGCGACATCGGCTAGAACATAGCCGAACGGCGTGGCAAGACCTTCGCAGCCGACGACAGTCACCATCTCCGATTTGCGGTCGAGGCCGTGTCGCGACAGGACTTCGTAGACGGCGGCGCGGGCGCGTTCGCGGCTCCCGTCCTCGTATTCGCCTTCGACCTTGTAGACGAGGGCCAGCCGTGAGATGCGCTCCGGGCGCCAGGCGGCGAGTTGTTTTTCGAGTGCAATCGTGTCGGTCTGCGAAGCGAGGACGAGGCGAGCAAGCTCTACGGCCATCGAGTAACTCCCGGGTTCAGCCATGCAGTGTGGCACTACATGCCGTGTTGACAGGGAGGCCGCACGGAAAATCTAATCGAGACGGCGGGCACAGCAAGTCGTTTCACCGGACAGAGAGCGCAAAGCATGAGCGATATCGACCGTATCATCATCGTCGGCGGCGGACCGATCGGCACTCTCACCGGTTTGCGGCTCGCGCGGCACGGCATTCCCGTCACGGTGCTCGACAAGCTCGACAAGCCTGCGGAAGATCATCGCGCGGCGACCTTGCAGCCGTCGACGCTCGATCTGTTCGATCCCATGGGCCTCACGCCGGAACTCATCCGCCAAGGATTGAAGTCGGAGCTGTTCCAGTGGCGCGACCGCGAGAACCACGAGGTGGTGGCCGAATTCGACTACGGATATCTCAAGGACGATACGGACTATCCGTTCGTGGTGCAGATCGAGCAGCACAAGACGGTGAACGTCGCGCTGGCCGCGGCGGCAAAGGAGCCGCTGTTCAAGATGATCCGGCCGATCGACGTGACGGACGTGAGCCAGGGGCCAGATTGGGTCGAGGCGCGTGCGACGCGCGAGGACGGCACGGTCGAGGTGCATCGCGGGCGATGGCTGGTCGGCGCGGATGGCGGCCGCTCGATCGTGCGCAAGGCGATGGGCGTGACGTTCGACGGGTTCACGTGGCCCGAGCGGTTCAACATCGTGACGACGACGCGGGATCTGGAAGCGGCGATGGGCTTTCGGCTGCGCAACTACTGTGCGCATCCGGAACGGTGGGTGTCGCTGATGAAGGTGCCGGGTGAGAACTTCGAGGGGCTGTGGCGGTGTGTGTTCCCGGCGAAGAACGAGGAGAGCGACGAGGAGGTGATGAGCGATGCGTGGATCGCGGCACGCTTCGCCGAATGTCTCGCGCCGGCTGGGACGTGCGAGATCATCCACCGCAACATGTACAGCGTGCACCAGCGGGTGGCCGGCGCGTTCACCGAAGGGCGGTTCCTGCTTGCCGGCGACAGCGCGCATGTCAACAACCCGATCGGCGGCATGGGGATGAACAGCGGCTTCCAGGATGGGATCAATCTCGCCGACAAGCTGGCGGAGATCTGGAAGGGGGCTGATCCGGCGCCTCTGCTCGCGCGCTACGACCGTCAGCGGCGTCTGACCGCGATCGAGTATGTCCAGGCGCAGTCGATCGCCAACAAGCGGACGCTGGAGGAACGCGATCCCAAGGTGCGCGCGGCCAATCTGGAGAACCTGCGCCGGATGGCGGCAGATCCGGCGCAGCATCGGGACTTCGTGCTGCGTTCGTCGCTGATCGCGATGTATCGCAAGGCGGAAACGATAGAATGACGATCGGTCCGGGTGTGTCGGTGTCGGATGCCGTGCGGGATGTAGCAGCGCGGTTGGCGCAGGCCGGTATCGATACGAGCCGGCTCGATGCGCGGTTGCTGGTGGCTGCCGCGACAGGCTGCACGCAGGAGCGGCTGATCCTCGAGCCGGCTCGGCCTTTGAGTAAGACCGAAGCTGCGCGCCTGCTCGATATGTCGCTGCGGCGGCTCAGCCGTGAGCCGGTCTCGCGGATTCTCGGCGAGCGCGACTTCTATGGCCGGCGCTTCGTGGTGACGCCGGACACGCTCGATCCGAGGCCGGATACGGAGGTGTTGATCGAGTTCGCTCTGGCGATCGCCAGGGAAGAAAACTGGCGCGACAGATCTATCGAAATTCTCGATATCGGCACGGGAACGGGCTGCATCCTGCTCACCTTGCTGGCGGAGTTGGTGGATGCGCGGGGGCTCGGCACGGATATCAGTGCGGCTGCGCTGGCGGTGGCGAAGCAGAATGCCGCGATGCTGGGGCTGTCCGGGCGGGTTCGCTGGCAGCAGGCACGGTCGCTGGAAGGCGTCTGCGGGGCGTTCGATCTCGTGGTGTCCAATCCTCCCTATATTCCAACCGGAGTGATCGATGGGCTCGAGCGGGAGGTGCGGCAATTCGATCCTCTGGCGGCACTTGATGGGGGCGGCGACGGGCTCGATATCTATCGGGAGATCGCAGGCGCTTCGGCGAGACCAGAGTTCGGTGCGGGGACGTGGTTCATCGTCGAAGTCGGCGCCGGGCAAGCAGAAGATGTGGTCGAACTGGTCGAAAGGCATTGCGGGGCAGCAGTTGCCCGCGGGCATCGAGCGGCAGTGGACCTCGGCGGCCACATACGGTGTGTGGCTTGGAAACCACAAATTTAGCAGGCGATCAAAAGCCTATTGGCAGGAGCCAACTTAGCGAGTAGACTACTCGTCAATCAGCTTGCAAGCGTGTGGGTCTAGCTCGGCGTATAGCCGCCTTTCACAGCCGCAGCGCAGGCAGACCATCTTCACATCGTTGCACGTTGTATCCGGTTTGGGATGCAACGACATGGCGTAGACGACGATCAGAGGCTTTGACGTCGACCGCCGCTTCGCGTTCGAGGACGCAGGTACCAGGTACCCGGTCTAGATGACGACTAGCATGAGCTTGGACGGCTGTGCGCTGTTTCAGCGGTCTCGCGAGGATCGCTGCGGGCATACGCATGATTGCGCCCCGCAGATGAAGGCCGGCTCCGTGCCAGGTTCGGCCTATCGCATTTCCATCAACGATTTCTAGGCACACAGCTCGAGAGAACAGGGTTCCATGAGGCAGGGACAGCAGAACCGCAGAGGTCGCGGTCGCAGCAACAACAACAACAATAACAACCAGCAGCATCGTAAGGGGCAGCATCATCACAACCCCTTGATGCGGACCTACCAGTCCAATGGCCCCGACCAGAAGATCCACGGTACGCCTGCGCAAATCGCAGAGAAGTACATGGCGCTGGCGCGCGATGCGCTGTCTTCCGGCGATCCCGTGCTGGCGGAGAACTACCTTCAGCACGCCGAGCACTACAACCGCATCATCCTCACCTACCGCGAGCAGCAGATGCAGCAGAACGGTGGTGAAGCCGTGGCCGGCACCATGCCGCGTCGCCCGTTTCCGGGTCCCGGAGAGCCGTTCGACGGCGATATGGGCGAGGACGGCGACGAGGGTATGGGCGACCAGCAACAGCAGCCGCACATGGGAATGCGCTCGAACGAGCAGCAGCCCCGGATGTACGATCAGGGGCAGCCCCGTCAGGACGACCGCCAGCCCCGCCAGCAAGGCGAGCACGGCTATCGGGACCGGGATCGGGATCAAGGTCAAGGCAATCAGCAGCGCGATCGCGATGGCGGCCGTGAGCGCGAGAACCGGAATTTCCGGCAGCGCGACAACCGCTTCGGCCAGGACCGGCAGGACCGCGGCGAGCAGCGCAACGACCGGGAACGGTTCCAGCGACCGGACAACAATGGCGAACGCCACGAGCGGTTCGACCGCGGTGAGCGTCAGGATCGTGGCCAGGATAGGATCCAGGATCGCGGCCCGCGTCAGGGGCAGCCTTTCGGCGAGCGCCAGGAACGTGGCGGTCAGGATGCCCGCCACGAGCGGCAGGACAGGCCCGAGCGTCACGAGCGCATGGAGCGACCAGATCGTCCGGAGCGTCAGCAACGCTTCGAGCGGCCGGAGATCAACGAGCGTCCCGTCATCGAGCGGCCCATCGTCGAGCGTCCCATCGAGGCGGTTCAGCCCATCATCGAACGGGCGGTCGATGTCGCCGCGCCCGCTGCCGCTCAGCCCACGCCCGCGCCGCGGCGCCGCGAGCGGTTCGTCGAGGCCAGCAGCGATCAGCCGGAGTTTCTGCGCCGTCCCGTCCGGCGCCCCCGGAGGGAAGCCGCGGCACCCGATGCCGACGTTGCACCGCCGGTGAGGCCTGCTCCCGTCGATCCGGCGAGCAACGATTGAGCGACGCCGATCGCTCGACTTTCAGATTTCGAATTCGGCCCGGTTCAGATCGAACCGGGCCGAATTCGTTCTGTTACGATGCGATCGATCAGGGTGCGATCGTAACTGCGTCGTCGATTGCGATCGTGCCGGGTTCGGTGATGCGTGCGTAGACGCCGAAATCCATGCGGTTCCATGTGCGCTGCAGCAGCGCGGGGATCGCCATGTCGCGCGCGGCGGTCGCGGGATCGACGTTGGTGGCTTCGCAGCGCACGGTTCTGTCGAACACCTGCAGACCGACATCGCCGATCCTCAGATCGAGGCCGACCCAATCGATCTCGGCGAACGCCGGTAAGCCATCGAGATGGATATTGGCGCGGAAGCGCAGCGGGTCGACGGGGCGGCCGGCAATCCTCTGCACTTCGCGGACGCTCGCCAGATTGACGATGTGGACGCATTTCGCCGCGACGTCGGAGAAGCTGTGGCCGGGTGCGGAAACGATCTTCGGTGCGCCGCGCATGTCGGTCTTCATATAGGCGGCGAGGAACTGCTCGATCAGGCTGCGGCCGATCGGCGTTTCGAGGTTTCCTCGAGCGACCTGACGGCCGCCCCGCATGATGGTCAGCGTCCGCGTGGCATCGTCGAAGCGGGCATCGAGGCTCGCCAGCCGTTCGTTGCGCATCAGCATGACGAAGTTGATCTTGGGCAGATGCCTGGGGTCGTCGGGATCGAACCGGCCCGGGCCATTCTCGATCGCATAGGCGCGATCGAACGGCATGGTGCCGCCGGCTTCGAGCGAGACGCGCTGCATGGGCTCAGGAGTCATGCCCTTGATCGGATAGCGGTAGAGCGCGGCGACGGTCGGGGCTGTCATCCGTCCTGGTTCCGGCGAAACTATAGTGTCGAACAGTCGCTGCTGATTTCAATGCATCGCGTGGTCACGGCCCCGTCAGCGCGGCGAGCAACGGCCCAGAGGCTGGCGTCCAGAGGTGGGCCTCTCGCTATTTCGCTTCAGGCTTCTTGATGCCGGCGGCTTTGATCGCCTCCGTGAACATCTCGATATCCTTCTTGAACGAAGCAGCGACCTGCTCTCTGGTCTGGCCGCCGGGTACGATGCCGAGCTTGTTGAGACGTTCCTGCATCGCCGGCGCACTCACCAATTCTACGATCGCCTCGCGCAATTTCGCCATCATGCTCTCGGGCGTGCCTTTCGGAACGAAAAACCCGTTCCACGACGCAAAAACGATGCCGGGCATCGATTCGGAAATGGTTGGAATCTCCGGGGCGCTGGAGACCCGCTTTTCCGTACCGACTGCCAGCAGTCGGAGTTTCTCCCGGTCGGAGTTCAACAGAACCGACGTGTTGCCGAAGTAGAAATCCACGGTACCGGCGAGCAGATCCGTCACCGCCGCAGGCTCGCTGCGTACCACGACGTGGCCAATTTCCACGCCGGCGCGCTTGAACATCAGCAGCGAGCCCAGATGGGAGATGTTGTTCACGCCGGCACTGGCGTAGTTCAGCTTGCCCGGATTGGCCTTGGCGTAGGCGAGGAATTCGGGAAGCGTCTTGACTGGTAAACTGCTCTTGACGGCAACGACCTGCGAGCCGGTTCCGACGTTGGTGATCGCGATCAGGTTCGCCGGATCGAAGGGAACATTCTGCACCATCGGCGTCAGCAACACGATCGAATTCGGGGCGAAAAGCAATGTATGGCCGTCGGGATCCGCGGTGGCCGCCTGCTGGCTCGTCAGCACGCCGCCGGCACTGGGGCGATTGACGACCACGAAGGGTTGGCCGAACTTCTTGTTCATATGCTCGCCGGCGAGCCGCGCCATGATGTCGGTGTTGCCGCCGGCACCGAAGGGCACCAGTATCGTGACTTGTCTATTGGGCCAGTCGGCACCCGGCGATTGCGCCGATACAGGCGTCGCAAAGTGCAATGCTGCCGCGAGGGTCGAGGCAGCGACGGCCAACTCAATGCACCTCATAATCACCCCCACGCTCGAACAGTTGTCGGATTCGGTCTCGCTGCGCCTTTGCCGTTCGCCAGTTCTGGTCCTGCTTCGGAAGCCAGCATCGTGCACACGGCCCAAGTGCATCGATGATGCGGGAGGATGGCGACGATGTCCATTCGTGCTGCCGGCTTATGGCGCGGGCAGTCCGATGTCCTTGATGATGCCGGCGAACTTTTTGCCTTCCGCGCGCACGAAAGCCGCGAAATCCGGCACCGGCAGCGGCCGGGGTTCGGCGCCTTGCGCGAGGAGCTTCGCCTTCACCGCGGGATCGTCGAGTTGCCGGTTGATCTCGGTGTTGAGCTTGCTCACGATTTCGGGTGGCGTGCCGCCGGGGGCGAAGAAGCCTTGCCAGAGCGCGATGTCGAAGCCTTGAAGAGCTTTGGTTTCGCCGACCGACGGAATTTCTGGGGCCGAGACCGAGCGCTTGCCGGTGGAGACCGCCAGCAAGGTCAAGGTGCCGGCCTTCACGTGTGGGGCGGCGGCGGGGAAACCGGAGAAGAAGTACGTGACATGGCCGCCGAGGAGATCGTTGAGGGCGAGGCCAGCGCCCTTGTAGGGAACGTGTGCCATGTCGGATCTGGTGCGCAACTTCAAAAGCTCGCCGGCGAAGTGGCCCGGCGTTCCCGTGCCCGACGACGCGAACGACATCGGTTTACCCTGAGCTGCGGCGACCAGATCGGCGACCGTCTTGAAGCCGGCTTTCGCGGGCGACACGAGCGCCAGGGGCACGACAGTGGCCAGAGCGACGGGAGCGAGGTCCTTGTCCGGGTGATAGCCCGTTCCCTTGCCCCAGTTGGGCGTGATGGCGATTTCGCCGGTCTGGCCGACAAGCAGCGTGTGACCATCCGGGGGCGCGGTGGCGACGCTGCGTGCGCCGATCGATCCTGATGCGCCGGCGCGATTTTCCACGACAACGGATTGGCCGAGCGTGACCGTCAGGCGATCGGCCAGCATTCGGCCGACGATGTCGCCGGTGCCGCCAGGGGCAAAGGGGATGACGAGCAGGATCTGGCGGCTCGGGAATTTCGTCTGGGCGGCGGTCCCGGCGGGCGCCGCGACCTGGCCCGCGACGAACGCGGACAAGGCTACAGCGGCTGAAACACCCGTGCGATCGATTGCTCGCCGGTTCATCGACTGCGACGGCATGGAGCCTCCGTGATGGTGTGCGGCCGGGCGGGCGGACCGATCGGACCTGCGGAAAACGCATCTGGTCGTATGGCCGAGTCATAGGCTGACGCGGAGATCTAGTATAGGGTCGGTAGCAAACCAAAAAGGTTCGGGAGGAAGAAGTTCGGGCATGTCGCATATCTCCATTCGCAACGTCAGCCTGAACTACGACACCCCTGCCGGCCAGGTGAACGCGGTCGACAACGTGAGTTTCGATATCGCGCAATCCGAGTTCGTCTGCCTCGTCGGCCCATCCGGTTGTGGCAAGTCGACGTTGCTCAACATCATCGCCGGGTTCCTGCCGCCGTCGGCCGGCGAGATCACGATCGGGGGCAAGCCGGTCAAGGGCTACGGCACCGATCGTGGTGTCGTGTTCCAGGATTTCGCGCAGTTGTTCCCTTGGCGCACGGCGCTTGGAAACGTGACGTTCGGACTCGAGATGAAGGGCGTCGGCAAGTCCGAGCGCGAGGCGATCGCGATGGAGCAGTTGCGCCTCGTGAAGCTCGAGAAGTTCGCGAATTCCTATCCGCATCATCTGTCGGGCGGCATGCAACAGCGCGTCGCGATCGCGCGGGCGCTCGCCTACAATCCGGCCGTTCTGCTGATGGACGAGCCGTTCGCCGCACTCGATGCGCTGACGCGCGACGACATGCAGAAGCTGCTCGCAGAAGTCTGGCGCGAGACGAAGAAGACCGTCGTCTACGTCACCCACAACGTCGCCGAGGCCGTCTATCTCGCCGATCGTGTGATCGTGCTCAGCCCGCATCCGGGCCGGCTCAAGTCGATCGTGCCGATGACCTTGCCACGACCGCGAGATCCGCTGAGCGTGGAATTCCTGGAGGGCCAGAAGGCGTTGCTGCGCGAACTCGGGCAGGTGGCTGCGCATTGACTGCAAGCTCGATCACATGGCGTGAAAACAATCGATCGTTCAATGGAGGAAGCAATGACGAAGCAAACGGAAATGATCACACGGCGGAAGGTTCTGGCGGGGACGGGAGCGGGAATCGTCGTTCTGGGAGCAGGCGGCGTGCAGCCCGCTTTCGCGCAAGCCGCGACCCTCAAGCAGGGCTATCAGACGAACATCTGGGGGATGCCGACGTACTACCTGATGAAGTCGGGCCTGCTCGAGAAGGCCGGTATCAAGACGCAGGATTTCGCCGTCGCCTCGGGCAATCTCACGATGCAGCAGCAGGTGGCGCGCCAGGTGGATCTGGGCACCTATGCCGGGCAGTCGTTCATCATCGGGCACGACAAGGGGCAACTCGTCGCGATCGCGCTGATCGAGCACGTCGGACGGACGGTTCGGGTGATGGCGCGCAAGGATCTCGGCATCAAGAAAATCGAGGATCTTCGCGGAAAGAAGATCGCCAACCAGACCGGATCATCGATCGGCAACGTGTTCGTCGACCAGATCGCGCCGAAGGCCGGCCTCAAGAAGGGCGACTACCAGGAAGTTCGGATGGACGTGAACAACATGGTGGCGGCGCTTGCGGCGAAGACCGTCGATGCGATGGTCAACGTGGAGCCCTACAACGCGATCGCGGAAGGCGACGGCATCGCGACATCGATCATGGACTACTGGGATGTCGACAAGATGCCGGTGTTCATGGCCGCCACACCGGATTTCGTCGCGAAGCAGCCGGACATGATCGTGGCCTACCTGAAGGCGTGGCTCGAGGTCGGCCGGCACTTCAAGAGCGACTTCGGTAAAGTTTCCGATGTGGTCCACGGGTTCTACACCTCGAAAGGCTACACGATGTCGAAGGACCTGATGGCCAACGCGCTGAAGAAGATCGAGGTGAACCCCGGATTCCCGCGCGATCTCGAGCCTTACATGAAGGCGCAGGCGGAAATCCTGCTGCGCGAGAAGAAGATCGCGGCGATTCCGGATTGGAAGAAGGCGCTGCGGCCCGAATTCATGGAAAAGGCGATGAAGGGCTAAGCGTAGTTAAGCAGAGCTTAAGCGGCCTCTGATCTACTGGCCTCGATAGTCGGCGACCCGGTTCCAAAGACCGGGCCGCCGAACTCATTTCGGTTGGGCTGCCGAGGGCGGGGTCATGAAGCAAGTCGGATTGCTTGGCGGGGCGGCCCTGCCGCGGGAGCACGGCTCGGTCGATCTGGCGAAGCCGGTGCTCGGGCTGAGGCCCGGCGTGTGGGCGCTGTTGGTTGCGATCGCGGCACACATCGCGCCGGTTTGGGGAGCGGTCTCGCGCGGGCCGACGATCTTCGACGACAGCTATATGTTCTGGCGTTACGCGATGCATCTGCGCGAGGGGCTGGGGCTCGCGTGGAACCCGGACGGTATCCAGACGTACGGGTTGACGAGCCATCTGTGGGTGCTCGTGACGTTGCCGTTCACGTGGGTGCCGGCTCATCCGGGTTTCGTGCTGCCGGTGGCGTCGACGCTGGCCGGTGCGCTCGCGTTCGTCGCGATGGGTTTGGGCGTCGCTGCCAATGCGAAGAGCGCGATGCTGCGGGACTGGCGGCTGGCGACTGCGATCGTCGCGCTGCCGCTGCTCATCAACCCGTTCTTCTCGTTCCACCTCTCGACGGGGATGGACACGATGCTCTCGTTCGCAGCGCACGCGGCGATCGTGCTTGCGGTGCTGCGGTATCTGGCGGAGCCGGGATTGCAGCGCGCCGCGCTGGTGGGGGTGGCTGCGTTCGCGGCGGTTTTGACGCGGCCGGAGAATGGTCTCGTCGCGCTGGGCGTGCCGTTCTTCGCGTTCCTGTGGCAGCGACGGTTCGAGCGCTGGCAGGATCTCGCGGGGTTGGTCGTGCTGCCGGTGGCGCTGATCGGCGTCGAGCTGGTGGTGTGCCATTTCGTTTTCGGCGTGCCGCTTCCGCTCAGCTTCTACGCGAAGTCGCTGCATATCTATGCCGGGTTCGTAAACCCCGAGAATGCGGTGCAGAACCTGTTCATGGCGGTCGCGATGGCACTGCCGTTCGTGGCGGTGGCGTTTGCCGCGGGTGAGCGGCGCGATCTCGGTTTCATCACGGTGTTTCTGCTGCCGGTGCTGCTAACGTTCGTTTATCTGCTGACGATGCGGCAGGTGATGGGATGGATCGGACGCTATTATCTCCCGTTCCTGCCGTATCTGGTGATCCCCGCGATACTTCTGCTCGACCGGCGGCTGGCGGGGGCTGCGGGCGAGGGGGGCTTCAAGGTTCTCGGAAGGCGCGTCGGCATTGCCCTGGCGGCCGTGATCGGCGTCGTGGTGGTGACGTGGCCCGTGCAGCGCGCCGTGGAAGCCGCCTACATGAAGATGATCCTACCTGAGCGGATCGCGACGCCTGATCTGCCGACGATCGCGGATGCGGGGCAGAGACCGCCGAAGCGGATCTGGTTCGACGTGATCAGGCAGATCGCCGACGAGATCGTTGCGCCGCTGCCGGCGGATGCCGTCGTGGCGGCGTCCGAGGTCGGTTATCTTTCTGCGGCGGCCAAGGGCAAGACGGTCGTGGATCTCGTCGGGCTCAACGATACCACCATCGGGCGCAATGGCTTCTCGATGGACTATCTGCTGTCGCGCAAGCCGGACCTGATCTGGATGCCGTCGGACGACTACACGGGGCTGATTGCGTCGATCTATTCGGATGCGCGGCTGTTCGAGCGCTATCTGGTGGTGCGCCATGCGTTCAACTACGGCATCGCGATCCGGCGGGACGGGCCTTACGCGGCGCGCATCGAAGCGGCGGCGCGGCGGTCGTGGGCGACGCTTTATCCCGAGCACCGGTTCGACGATTTTGTGGTGCGGAAGTAGGTCGTAGGGTGCGGTGGGGTCAGGTCCGTTTCGCTTGCCTGCATTCGCAGGGCGGACAGGGTGAGGACGGTGGTGGAGGAACCCGACCTCGCCACTTGCGCTGATCCCCCCTCCCCTTGATGGGGAGGGGTCGGGGGTGGGGTGAAGGCGCTGGACCCTGCCGAAATGTGCCCCCCACCCCTATCCCCTCCCCACGAGGGGGAGGGGGACAGGTTGTGCGAGGGGTTTCAAAGCACGGTCGGTGTCATGTGTCAGACCCGGAGGGTCTGACACCACAGCAGGATCAGCGCTTGCGGGAGACGATGGTGTCGACGAGGGCGGGTTTGCCGGATTTGACGACTTCGATCGCACGCAACAACGCGCCGCGGACGTCCTTGGGGTTGTCGATGGGGCCTTCGCCCCAGACGCCCATCGAACGGGCGAGCGCGCCGAAGTCGGGCTCCGGGCCGTAGAGGTCCATGCCGATGTGCGCCTTCGTTTCGTCGGTACCGCGAACACGCGCCATGCGGATCTGGTGCTCCCAGTCGTTGTAGTAGGCGCGGTTGTTGTACATCACGATGAGCATCGGGATTTCGTACTTGGCGGCGACCCACAGAGCGCCGGCATCGAACATCAAATCGCCGTCGGGTTGGATGTCGACGACGAGTTTGCCGCTGCCCTTGTGCGCGAGCGCGACGCCGAGGGAGATGCCGATCTGGGTCGAGGTGCCGAGCTCGTAGCCGGGCGTGCGGTAGGGCTTGTCGAAGTCCCACTGCTTGCGGACCTGGTTCTTCAGGTTGTTGGCGGTCAGCACCCAATCGTGATCCTTGATCACGTCGTAGATCTCGTGGCTGAGGCGCGGGACGGTGATGGGGGTGGAGTCCCAATCCTCGCGCGCTTCCTTCTGCCACCTCTCCCAGGTCTTCTTCGTGCGTTCGCCGATCGCCTTCTTGCGCTTCTCGATTTTTCCTTCGAGCTTCGGGTTCTTGGCGATGCCTTCCTTGAGGATCCTGGTCAGCTCGGGGATAGCGACCTGGGTGTCGCCGATGGCGCGGACCGAGCAGGGCTGCATCCGGCAGTAGTCCATCGCCCACTTGGAGATGCCGATCTCGGCAAAGCCGATTTCGACGAAGTCGCAGTCCGGCGGCGGTAGCGGCTGGAGCTGGCGCAGCGCGTTGTTCAGCTCGTGCGTGGACTTCTCGTAGTCCTTCATGTCGAGGCCGACGATGAGATCGCGGTCCTTGAAGATCGACTTGTCGAGGCTGACGCTGAGCGGATGCTTGTTGGGGAAGTTCAGCGCGTTGGCGATGTCCCAGACGGGCGAGCCGATCGTCTCGGCGAGTTCAACCATGCTCTCGAAGCCGCCTTCGCGACGGCCGACGTATTCGGCCATCAACAGCGGGTTTTCCGACTTGAGGAGCTTGTTGGCGATTTCGTTGAGTGCTGTGGGGTCCGGCATCATCGGAGCGGGAACGCGGGCGGCCGAGAGCGGCGGCATCGCGACTTCGTCAGTGAGCGGGCTCTCCTGGAGGGCCGCGTCGTAGCACATGTAGATCGGGCCTTTCGGCTCGGTCATCATGATCGAATAGGCGCGCTGGAAGCTCTCGGGCACGCCGTGCACGGAGGTCGGCTGATAGTCCCACTTGGTGTAGTCGCGGACGGCGTTGCCCTGCACGAGCGCGGTGTGAGTCCAATCGATGTGGGGGCGGCGCTTGTGCTCGTCCATCGGGCCGGTGGCGCCCATGATGAAGATCGGCACGCGATCGATGAAGGCGTAGTAGATCGCCAGATTGCAGTGCAGGAGGCCGACGAGGTTGTGGACGATGGCGATCATCGGTTTGCCGGTCGCCTTGGCGTAGCCGTGCGCGATCTGGACCGCGATCTCCTCGTGATTGCAGACCATCATCGCCGGCTCGTTGTTGCCGTAGTTGACGAGGCTGTCGTGCAAACCGCGGAAAGATGCGCCGGGGTTCAGGGCGATATGCGGGAAATCATATTGCTTGATGAGGTCGACGATCACATCCGACTGCCAGCCGCGATAGTTCGCATTGACCTTCTTGGAGGCTGTCGTGCTGGGTTGTTGCCTCTGGTCTGGGCCCTGTCCCTTGGATGCCGGCTTCTTCATTCCTCATCTCCCGATCGCGGTTTGGTCTTTTGACTGGATGCTACGTAGCAGACCGGGCGAGCGAGGGCCACCGGGGCTGCGGGCGGCAGTTATCGGGCAGCTCGGCTTCCGGTCGCTGGGCTTCGCACCCCGGTCGAACGTGAAATGCGATTTGGCGCGACGGATCGGCGGCGATCCCGACGTTGACTTTCCATCGGCCATATCAAGCCGATGTTACCGCGGTAACTGACGCTCTGCCCTTGCATCGTCAGATTTCTGTCCTATCTCGCAATTGCGAAGAGGGACTGCCGATGCATTCGGATATGAAGATCAGCCGGGTTGGCGACGAGGTCGCGCTGCTCTCCCAGAACGGGGGGCGGGCGATGATCGTGCTGCTCGCGCTGGAAGTCGCTCTGCTCGGCTGGCTGCTGTGGCAGTTGTCCGGAGTTGTCGGTGACGTCGACGCGCTCGCACTGCCGGTGATCGCGAGTGCCGTGCTGGTCGCCTGGACCGCGGCGCAGATCAAGCCGGACTACCGTTTGACGATGAACCTCGCGACACGCGAGGGGCGCATCGTGCGGATCGCGCCGCTGACCGGCGCTTCGACGGAGGCTGTGTTTCCGCTGGTCGATGTGGAGAGCATGACGCTGCTGCAGACCGCATCGCGCCTCCCGGTGAACAAGGCGCGGAGCGAGTACGTGGTCGCCGTCGAATTGCGCGACGGACATCGGCACGTTTTCACAACCCGCGGGCCGATGCTCGCTTATCGCCGCGCGGTGTCCAGGTTCGGCGAGGCGGCCGGCATCATGACGCGTGTCGTGAGGCTGCCGGCCGCGTGATCTGTGGTTTTAGCTTTGCGCCTACTTGATGATATCCGCGACACGCTTGGCTACCGCTGGATCAACTGTATAGGCTTTCTTGACGAGCGCCTGCAGGTCCTCGCCGGATACGGGCGTGATTTCAAGCTTGCCCTTCTCGGCTTCGGCGAGAAATTCCTTGTCCTTCATCGTGGCCATGAACGCCTTGCGCAAGGCTGCGACGCGATCAGGCGGAACGCCCGGCGGGGCCATGAATGGCCGGCCCATGGTCTGGCGCGCGAAGACGAGCGTCAGGATCGCGCGGTCCTCGTCGGTCTTCGCCAAATCCATGATGAGCGGCACGTCGGGCAGGTCGGGGTGCTTGTTCAGCGCCAACTGGATCAGAACATTGATCGTCTTGTCCTTGTACCAGTTCATACGGGTGGAGATCACCGACGACCAGCTCCAGGCGCAACGGCCCTTCACCTCGCCACGCTCCATCGCCATCGAGACGTCGTTGCCACCGGGATAGCCGGGGACGAGCTTCATCTTGGTGCCGATGACGGCATTCATGACCTTGGGGAACTGATCGGTGTCGGCGGTCGGGCCGGTGCCGCCGACGACGAGTTCCTTCGTCATCAGGTCCTTCATGTTGTTGATGCCGCTGTCCTTCCACGACACGCAGACGCTGACCTCGTCGTTGGCGCTGCCGATCCAGTTGAACTTGTTGCCGTCGAATTGGGCAGCCTTGACGCCCAGCAGCGGATCGAAGGCGGCGCCGCGCGCGACGGTCGCGATCGCCGTGCCATCCTTGGGGGCGGCCGCGTAAAGCCAATTGGCGGCGCGGAGACTGCCTGCGCCAGGGGAATTCTTGGGAACGATCTGCGGATTGCCGGGGATATGCTTGCCCATGTGGCGGGCGACGATGCGGCCATAGACGTCGTAGCCACCACCGGCGGAGTAGCCGATGTGCATCTCGATGCTCTTGCCCTTGTAGAAGTCGGCGACCGCATCGGCTCTGGAAACAGAGGGGACGGCGACTGCGAGCGCCAGGGCCAGTCCTGTCCACGCACGATGGGGGGTCCAGGTGCAAGTCATCGCCGTTTCCTCCTGAGCGTTGCCGAGTTCGTTCCAGTTTCTGTTCTGGGACGACGGTGCGTTCTGCGTAGCGGCCTGTTAGCAGCGGAGACTGCGCGTTACAATAGTTCGGCCAACCTACGGTAACATCCGCCCGGTGGATCGCGTTCGCTTTTCACCGCTTCGACGACGATGCTCGGGAGCTTCCCGAGGCTTCGGAGAATGCTGGTTGGTGGATTCGGGCGCGACGCCGGGGAGATTTGCAGCCCTGGATGTTGCAGTTTTGAGGGTTTCCCATTCCGGCTTCGGGAGGCTATCGTGCCGGCGAAAGACTGCTTCGGACGAGGTGCTGATGAGCAAGCCTGATGATACATCGTCGCTCCAATCGATCGCGGACATGGAGGCCCGTGTGGCGGCCATGAGCGCGCTGGTGAAAAGCCTGCTCACGACCCTGATGCTACGAGGTCTGCTCAACCGAGCCGAGATCGCGCCGTTGATCGCTGATGCGGAAGCGCTGATGGCCACGGGAGGAGTTGCCGGCAAGGCGGAACTCAATTCGATCCGTGAAGACCTGCCTGCCTATCTGCGGGAGGCGATGGGGCCAGCGCCCGATCCCGACGATCACGACCATTGATGTCGAAGCTCGACTGCAAACGCCGCAATGCCAACAATTCTTGATCAATCGAAGGATGCCGCCGTGAACCTCACTCTCTACTACGCACCCGTGGCTTGCTCCCTGGTTCCTTACGTAACGTTGACGGAGACGGGTGCGCCGTTCACCGTCGAGACCGTGAACCTGCGTGGGCAACAGCAGATGTCCCCCGAGTATCTGAAGCTCAATCCCAAGCACAAGGTGCCAGTGCTGGTGGTCGACGGGAAGACGCTGACCGAGAACATCGCGATCCAACAGTTCATCGCGCGCAGCTTCCCCGCCGCGAAGCTGCTGCCGACCGATCCGTGGCTCGAGCTTCAGGCGATCGCCCTGATGTCGTGGTGCGCGGCAGGTATTCATCCGTTCCTCACGCGGATCAATGCGCCGATTAAGGTATCCGGCGTTGCGGGCACGGAAGAGAGCGTGACGAAGATCGCGAAAGATGCGCTCGACGAGAGCTTCAAGATTCTCGACGGCAAGCTCGCGGGACACGAGTTCTTCTTCGACCACTTCACGGCGTGCGACGCCTATTTCTACTGGTGCTTCCGGCGCGCCGTGCAACTGGGCGTCAATGGAGAGGCGTATCCAAACTGTGCAGCGCATTTCGCGCGGATGGAGCAGCGGCCGAGCGTGAAGAAGGTGCTGCAGTTCGAGAAGGATACGATGGCGGCGTTCGCGAAGTCGGCTTGAGCCGGCTTCAGCCGGAATGGGAGCTTGAAACGTGTCTGGAGCGAGCGATCCGTTCGATGCCGCGCATTTCGAGAAAGTGCGGCTACCGGCTGCGGATGCGGAGCCGTTGCCGCATTGGGCCTACACGTCGGCCGCGTGGTTCGAGCGAGAGCGTGAGCGCATCTTCGCGCGGTCGTGGAACTATCTCGGGCACGAGAGCCAGCTACCCGGCGCGGGCGACTATGTCACGACGACAGTGGCGGGAGTGCCGCTGATCGTCGTGCGCGGGCAAGACGGCGTGTTGCGCGCGTTCTTCAACTCTTGCCGGCATAGAGGGACGAAGCTGCTCGTGGGTGAAGGGCAGACGAAACTCATCCGTTGCCCGTATCATTCGTGGTCGTATGATCTCACCGGAGCGTTGCAGGCGGCGCCGCTGGTCGAGGACGACGTTGCGGGCCGAAAGGGGCAACTCGGGCTGCATGCCGTGCGGCTGGAGGTTCTCGACGGGTTCGTTTTCGTGACGCTCGATGCCGGTCTGCCGCCGGTCGCCGAGGTGATGGGCAGCCTGTCCAGCGAATGGCAAGGATACGAACCGTCGAACTTCGTCTGTGTGCGGCGGCGAAGCTGGGACGTGAAGGCGAACTGGAAGCTCTGGTACGAGAATTACAACGACAGCCTGCACGTGCCGTTCGTGCATCCGGGGTCGCTCGCCAAACAGAAGGTGACCGGGCGGCAGCGGGCTTCGCAGCTCGAAACCGACGGCGCATACATCGCGCACTTCACGATGCACAAAGGCAGTCGCGGCCTGCTCGAGGACGATCAGGGGCAGGCGTTGCCGCGATTTCCTGGTTTGTCCGGCCGGTATGTCGAGGGGACGTATTATCCTTGCCTGTTGCCGGCGACGCTGTTCGGCTTGACGGTCGATTGCGCGTGGGTGTTCGAATTGCATCCCGTCGCGGCGGATCGGACGACGCTCGTCGCTACCTCGTTCTTCTCGAAAGAGCAGATCGCGCGCAGCGATTTCGCGGAGAAGTCGCAATACTACTACCGGCGCGTCGACGCTATCGTGCCGGAGGACAACGAAGCGGTCGAGCGTCAGCAGGAAGGGCTGTGCCTGCCCGTGGGGGTGTCGGGCACGTTCACGCACATGGAAACGCTGTGCCACGCGTTCGACAATTGGGTTTTGGATCAGGTCGTGAGTGCATAGGTCGGGTCAAGCGTAGCGCGACCCGACATTTTGCGTCGTGCCGTGGATGTCGGGCCGCGGACCCCAGTGCGGTCCTTGACCCGACCTACGAACTACGAGCGCGCGGCTTCGCGGCCGGCGATGCGGCCGGCGATGCGGCCGTAGACGGCGGCACGGAGAACGGCGACGGCGTTGGGGGCGGTGCCGTGGAAGTGGCCGGTGATCTCGCCGGCCGCGAACAGTCCGGGGATCGGACCGCGCTCGCCCAGGACGCGCGCGCTCGTGTCCGTTGCGATGCCGCCGAAGGTATAGGCGATCGCGCCGATCAGCGGGTAGGCGAGGAAGGGCGGGCGTTCGATGGCGCGGGCCCAATTGGATTTGGGCGGGATCAGCCGGCCCCCGGCGGCGAGGCCGTCCTTTTCGGTGGCATCGAATTGCGCGGGATCGCCGGTGCAGGCGGCATTGTAGGCGTCGACGGTGGCTTTCAGTGCGCCGGCCGGGATGCCGATCATGTCTGCCAGCTGTACGAGGCTATCGGCTTCGTAGGGCGCGACTTCCGAGCGGATCGCCCGGCCGTAGTTCTCGATGTCGAGCAGACGTGAGTCGAGGATCGCGTAGACTTCGCTGCCTTTGCGGTCGAAGTGGATCGCGCGGGCGAATTCCTCCCACGTCTCGTGCACGAGGCCCGCGCCTTCGTCGAAGAAGCGGTCGGCAGCGTGATCGACGACGATGCCGTAGGGATAGACGAGGACGACGGGGGCGGGACCTTTGCTGCGCGGGTCGATGGGCTCGATGTGCATGCCGCGCCAATCGCCGGCGCGGCGCGCGCCGGCAGCCAACGCCATCCTGATGCCGTGGCCGGCGTTGAGGCGCGTGCCCGGCGAGATCATGCGCAATGTTTCGCCGCCTGGACCCAGGTGCTCGCGCAGCATCGACGGGTCGCCCTGGAAGCCGCCGCAGGCGAGGATCACCACATCGGCCGCCATGGTCTCGCGGAGACCTTGCGTCTCGGTGATGCGCAGGCCGGTGATGTTTCCGGAGCCGTCCTGGTCCAGTGCTTCCGCCAGGCAGTCGTAGCGGAAGCGGACACCGGCCGCTTTTGCAGCGCGGGTCAATTCACGAACGATGGTTTCGCCGCCGCCGATCGGCTGGATGCGCGGGGGACCGACGCTCAGGTAGTAGACGGGATTGTGGAACTCGATGCCGTGCGCCTGCATCCACAGCATCGTAGCGGGGGCTTCATCGGCTAGCTTCTCGAAGTAGGCGCGATCGTTCGCGCCACCCGATACCGCCATCATGTCCTCGACGAAGCCGGGAGAAAGCCGCCCGGGGGCTTCGAGGCGCATGTAGCAGGGCGTGAAGCGGGTGTTGCCGCCGTGGCTGCCTTCGGCAGAGCGTTCGACGACAGTGATGTCGACAGGGGTACTGGATGCGCGCGCTTCCTCGGATGCGGCAAGGGCGGCGGTCAAGCCCGCCGCCCCATGCCCCACGATCACGATTTTCCGTGGTGCGTTCATGCTTTTCGCTGCCGGATCGTCAGTTGCCGCCCTTCAGGCCGATCGCCTTGACAAGATCGCCGTTCGACTTGATCTCGCGCTTGATGAGGGCGCCGAACTCCGCCGGGGTCATACGGAACTGATCCGCACCAAGGGTCGCGAACCGCTTGGCGAGCTCGGGCTTGTCGAGCGCCTTGTTGATCGCGGCGTGGAGACGGTCGACGATCTCCGGTGAAGTCTTGGCCGGCAGCATGGCGCCGATCCAGAAGTCGTAGCCGGAATCCTTGTAGCCGGCCTCGACACTGGTAGGCACGTCGGGCAGGGCGGCCGAGCGCTTGGCAGTGCTGACGGCGAGGGCCTTGACCTTGCCTTCCTTCACCATCGGAACGATGGCGGCGATCGGCGAGCAGTAGAAGTCGATGCGATCGGCGAGAATCTCGGTGAGCGCCTCGGCAGTACCCTTGAAGGGAACGTGTGTGGCTTGGAAACCGGCGCTGATGCGCAAGCGTTCCGCGGTAAGGTGGGTGGCGCTGCCAGCGCCGATCGAGGCATAGTTCATCGCGCCGGGCTTGGCCTTGGCCGCATCGACGAGATCCTTGACGGTTTTGTAGGGCCGGCTGGCGGGGACGATCGTGACGTTGGCCATGTTGGCCAGCATCGCCACGGGGATGAGGTCGGTCAGGGCATCGTAGTTCAGTTTCGAGAACGTAGACGGCACGACCGTGTAAGACGACGACGCGATGAGGAGCGTGTAGCCGTCGGGGTCGGCCTTGGCGACGGCGTTGGTGGC
This sequence comes from uncultured Devosia sp., assembly GCA_964574325.1. Taxonomy (GTDB): domain Bacteria; phylum Pseudomonadota; class Alphaproteobacteria; order Rhizobiales; family Hyphomicrobiaceae; genus CAMDPA01. Next base: position 20,569 of record CAZNMY010000070.1, read on the forward strand.
GATCGTCGTCGTAGCGCCGGGACGGTTTTCGGGTACGATCGTCTGGCCGAGCAGCTTGGAGACCTCGTCCATCACCATGCGGCCGATGGCATCCGTGGTGCTGCCGGGCGGGAACGGAATGATCGCCTTGATCGGCTTCGTGGGCCAGGCCTGGGCTTGCGCGAGCGCCGGAGCAGAGAGGGCGGCAACCGCGACGAGCAGCGACAGGGCCAACGACTTCGCGCTGAAGGAATTTGCCGGCATCGAACGGGTCTCGATCTTGGAATTGGTCTTGGTGTGGCGGGTCATCTGTATCCTCTCCTCGTTCATAGAGATCCTGTTTTCGATCGGCCGCAGGGTTGTTCTGGACGGAGGCCGTGAATCCTCACTTCACATAGCCCATTGCGGAGGCAATTGCACACGGTCTGAGCCGGAGCCGGCTCGATTGTCCATCGGTCTCCGTTCAGCCTCGCCGATGTTGCTGTGCAGGCGCTCCGCGGGTGACGTGTACGACTTGTCCCACCGAACGGGGCATTCGGGCCGGCCGGCGATCTCAGGGTAACGGATCGGGCCGGAAGCCGAGTTCCCGCTCGAAACGCTCGCAATACATCGGCCACGCCTCGGGGTTGACGAGGCGCGGCGGGACTTCACCGGCGAACAGGCCGATCCATTGCTCGGCAGCCGCGCGCGCCATCTCGTGCATCGCCTCGTGGGTCACTCCGGCGATGTGAGGTGACGCGATGACGTTGTCGAAGGCGAGCAGGGGGTGGCTCGCTTCGGGCGGCTCCTCGAGGAAGACATCGACGCCGGCGCCGGCGATGTGTCTGGCACCGATGGCGGCTGCCAGCGCATCCTCGTCGTGGATGCCGCCGCGGGCGGTGTTGATGAAGAACGCGGATCGCTTCATCGCTGCGAACTGGGGGGCGCCGAACATGCCGAGCGTCTCGGCGCTACGGGGGCAGTGGACGGTCACGAAATCGGATGCCGCGAGAAGCGCGGTGAGTTCGACCTTCTCGGCTCCGCGTTGCTTGACCTCGTCAGAGGCGAGGTAGGGATCGGTCGCGAGCACCCGCATGCGGAGCAGGCCCTTGCACAGCTCGGCGACGCGCGTACCGATGTGACCCAGGCCGACGATGCCGACGGTCTTGCCGAGCAGGTCGTTGCCGGTAAAGGCGTAGCGGTCGACGTAGGTGCCGGTACGCAGGGCCTTGTCGGTGACGCCGATCTTCTTCGACAGGGCGATCATCAGTCCGAGGGCGTGCTCGGCGACGGCCTCCTTGTTGGTGCCGGTCTGGCAGACGACGATGACGCCGGCCTTGGTGCACGCCGCGACGTCGACCATGTCGTAGCCTGCACCGGTCGACGATATCGCGAGCAAGCGCGGGCAGCGGGCCAGCAGGGCAGCGTTGCCGAACCAGGGCTCGCGAAGATCGCCGCGCGGTAGGACCTGGTAGCCGTGGGCACGCGACAGCGCCTGCCAGTTGTCGGCTTCCGGCGTCGCGAAATCGAGGCCGATGAGTTCGATGTCGGGCCGACTTCCGAGCATCTCCAACGCGATTGGATCGATCCACTCGTCGAAGTAGGCGAGGCGCTTCACGTTGGCGGTCATGGTGCTGGTTTCCTCCGTGGGCCATCATACCGTCTCGATGGCAATTCTATGCCGACACTATGCTGGCTCTATCCTGTTTGGGCCTCGACGGGTTATTGGCAGGCGATCCGGCGTGGCGTCAACGCGCGCGGCAACAACAGCGGGCAGGGGCTGCGTTGACCCGGATCGCGATCGGGGCCAACTATTCCACCCTCCACCACTCCTTCATGGGACCCGCACCGCATGGACTACGACATCCTGATTTCCGGTGGACGAATCGTCGACGGCTCCGGGGGCGCAAGTGAGATCGGGGATGTGGCGGTCTCGCAAGGGCGGATCGCGGCGGCGGGAGGGGTGATCGGGGGCAAGGCGCGCAAGGTGATCGATGCGAAGGGGCTCGCCGTCGCGCCCGGCTTCATCGACATCAAGACGCATTCGGATTTCACGCTGCCGATCAACCCGAAGGCGGAGAGCAAGGTTCGCCAGGGTGTGACGACGGAGATCATCGGGCACTGCGGGTTCTCGGTCGCGCCGGTGCTGCCGGGCAAGGTGAAGCTGCTGGCCGATTACCTTTCTCCGAGCGCGCCGTGGCTGCCGTTTCGCGAGACGAGCTTTCCGGACTATCTCGATACGTTTCCAGCGACGGCCGTGAATGCGGGCATGCTGGTCGGGCACAATACGTTGCGCCTGATGGCGATGGGGATGGAGAACCGCGCGCCGACCGCGGCTGAACTCGAACACATGATCGCGTTGCTGGAGGATGGTCTGAAGGCGGGCGCGCTCGGCATGTCGTCGGGACTGTTCACGTCGCCGGGCTCCTATGCGAAGCCGGACGAGATGATCGCGTTCGGGCATGTGCTGAAGCGATACAATGCGGCCTATTTCACGCATCTGCGTGACGAATCCGATGGTGTGCTGGAGTCGGTTGCGGAGGCGATCGGGGTGGCGGAGACGTGTGGCGTTCACGTCGAGATCGTGCACTTCAAGTGCTCGGGCGTGAACAACTGGGGCAAGGTCGGGAAGGCGCTGGAGATGATGGCGCAGGCGCGTGCACGCGGCCTCGACATCGACTGCGACGCGTATCCCTATACGGCAGGCTCGAACCCGCTGAAGAACCTGATGCCGCAATGGGTGCAGGCCGGTGGCGTCGATGCCATGATCGAGCGTCTGCGCCTGCCGGAAACCAGGCGACGGATTGCGGAGGATATCGCGCGTGACGGGCTCAACAACTGGGGTCGCATCCAATCGTGGGAAGACGTTCGCATCTCGATCACGCCGAATCTGCCGCAGTTCGCAGGGCGCACGCTCGGCTCGCTCGCGGCCGAGCGGGGACAGGACCCGATCGATACGGTGTGCGACTACATGATCGACGACAAGGGCGCGACACGGGTGCTCGTGACGTCGATTTCGGAGGACGACGTGCGCGAATTGATGCGGCGGCCAGAACCACTGGTCGGTTCGGACGGCAATTGCGTTGCGACTTACGGTACCGTCAGCCAGGGTATGCCGCATCCGCGGTTCTACGGCACATTCCCGCGCGTGCTCGATCACTATTGTCGGCAGGAAGGGCTGCTGCCGCTCGAGCTTGCGGTGGCCAAGATGACGGGCGCGACGGCGCGGGCACTCAAGCTTGCGGATCGCGGCTTGGTGAAAGCCGGTTATCGCGCCGATCTCGCGATCTTCGATCCTGACGACTTCAAGGAACAGGCGACCTATACGTCACCGCACCAGTATCCGAGCGGCAATCGAACGACCGTAATCGTCAATGGCGAGATCGTCGTGGAAAACGCCACACACACCGGCGCGCTACCCGGAAAGGTGCTGCGTCGCGGGAAAGACGGTAAGGTGGCATAGTCGCCACCCGTGTTCCGTTGGTACGTTTGGGAGAATTCCATGAGAAACCGCTTTGGGCTGCTGGCTGTGCTCATTGCTGCTGTGTCGTCGTGGCTCGCATCGGCTGCGCGTGCCCAGGACGCAGGGCAGTTCTACGCCGGGAAGACGGTCACGTTCATCGTCGGGTATGGCGCCGGTGCGTCCTACGACAGCGGGGCGCGACTGGTCGGGCGCTATCTCGGCAAGTACATTCCGGGCAAGCCGAACGTCGTGATCCAGAATATGCCCGGCGCGGGCAGCATGGTCGCAGCGAACCAGCTCTACAACGCCTCTGCCAAGGATGGCACCGTCATCGGCATGTTCGGGCGCGGGCTCTATCTCGAGGCGCTGTTCGGCAATCCGGCGGTGAAATTCGATCCGGTCAAGTTCAACTGGATCGGCAGCCACGGCCGCGAGGTGAGCGTGCTCGTCACCGGCAAGGACTCCGGGTTCAAGACGGTCGCGGACATTCGTCAGCGGGAGATCATCCTGGGGGCGTCGGGTCCGGGCGCCGATACGCATTCGTTCGCGCTCATTCTGCGCTCGCTACTGGGCGCGAAGGTGAAGATCGTCAGCGGTTTTCCCGGGCAGGCGGACGCGTTCCTCGCGCTCGACAGGGGGGAGGTGCACGGCAATGCCGGGGCGACGATCGGAACCGTGATGGCGCTCCGGCCGCAATGGCTGAAGGAGAAGGGGCTGGCGAATTTCGTCGTGCAACTCGCGACACAACGGCATCCGACGCTGCTTCAGGGAGTGCCGCTGATCATGGACTTCGCCGACAACGACGTGGACCGGGGCGCGATGGAGTTGGCGTTCGCCCGGCAAGGGATGGCGTACAAGTTTGCAGCCCCCCCAGGCGTGCCCGCGGATCGCGTCGAGGCATTGCGGACGGGCTTCCGTAGTGCGGTGAAGGACGCCGATTTCCTGCAGGATGCGGCGCGGATGAATGCGGATGTGAGCGCGATGGAGGGCGAGGATATCGCGAAGCTGATCGCCGCGGCCTACAAGATGAAGCCCGAGGTTCTGGCGCGGGCCAAGGCGGCATTGACCGCGCGGCAATGAGGGCGGCATGCCACAGAGCCGACTTTGCAGCGCCGGGCCGATGCTGCATAATTGCTGTCTGAAACACCGTTTCACCGAGTATCGAAAGCTCACCTGAATGAAAGGCAACTTCCAGATGTCGGGACTTCACTGGCGGACATGCAGCGCTGCCCTTTCCCTTTCCCTTTCCTTTGCCATCGCCGTGACCGCAGCTTCCGGCCCGGCAATCGCGCAAGCGAACTGGCCACAGGCTACCGTCAAGATCATCGTGCCCTATCCGCCGGGTGGCGGCGCGGACACCTCTCCGCGGATCCTGCTCGACGGGTTGTCGAAGAAGTGGGGGCAGGCCGTCGTGATCGAGAACCGGTCGGGTGCGGGCGGCAATGTCGGGGCGGAGATCGCGGCGCGCGCGGCCGGAGACGGCTACACGCTGTTCGCTACTCCGTCACCCGTGCTGGCCGTCAACCAGTACATCTACAAGAAGCTGAGTTTCGACCCCGCGTCGTTCAAGCCGGTCGTGATGATGACCGAAATTCCGACGGTCGTGTCGACACATCCGAGTCTGGGCGTGAACAGCGTCAAGGAGTTGATCGCCAAGGCCAAGGCAGAGAACATCGCCTACGGCAGCCAGGGTAACGGCTCCACCTCGCACATAGCGGCGGCCATGTTCGAAGCGTCGGCGGGGGTCAAGCTCACGCATGTTCCCTATCGCGGCTCGGGGCCGCTGGTGAACGACCACGTGGGCGGCCACATCAAGCTGACCTTCGACAATCTCGCCTCGGGTATCGCTCAGCACCAGTCCGGCAAGTTGAAGTTCATCGCCATCGCTTCGGAGAAGCGGTCGCCATTCCTGCCTGACCTGCCGACCGTGATCGAGTCCGGTTTGCCCGGGTTCGTCGCCATCGTCCGCTTCGTGCTGGCCGCGCCTCCCGGCACGCCGGACGACATCATCGCGAAGATCAATCGTGACGCCAACGAGGTGATGGTCAGCGACGATGTCAAGAAGCGCTACGCGGGCATCGGCGCCATTCCGGTCGGCGACACGCCCAAGGCGATGGGGGCCTTCATCGAGTCGGAGCGCAAGCGGTGGTCGGCGGTGATCAAGGCGGCGAATATTCCGCAGGTCGAGTGAGCAGCACGGCGCTGTTTTCGTAGAATAGAGAAGGGGCAGTCTCTCCGGGGCTGCCCTTTCCCTTTTTGTGGAGCATTCGATGCCGGTCACGACCTACCTGACGCCGATTCTCCTGCTGATCGCCTCCAACGTGTTCATGACGTTCGCGTGGTACGGCCATCTCAAGTTCAAGGCGGCGCCGTTGTGGATCGCGGTGCTTGCGAGCTGGGGCATCGCGCTCATCGAGTATTGCCTTGCGGTTCCCGCCAATCGGTACGGGAGCGCGGTGTATTCGACCGCGCAATTGAAGACGATGCAGGAGGTCATCACGCTCGCGGTGTTCGCTGCGTTCTCCGTGTTCTGGCTGAACGAGCCGCTGACACTCAATCACGCCGTCGGGTTCGCATTGATCGCGGCGGGTGCGTGGTTCATTTTCGCTGGGCCATTGGGAGCGTGACCTGCGCCGGTTGCGTTCGACTGATGCGGCCAGCTACTTCGGCGCAACGATCTTCTTGGCGCGCTCTACGACGGCTGGGGGCACGGCGTAGAAGCGCTTGATCAGCGCCTCGACCTGCGCGCCAGTGGTCGGGAGGATGTCGATGCGGGTCTTCTGGGCGTCGGCGAGGAATTCCTTGTCGGCCAGGGTCGCCATGAAGGCGGTGCGGAGGGCGGCGATGCGCTCGGGGGGAACGCCGGGGGGCGCTGCATAGATGCGGCCGAGGGCGAGCTGCCCGAAGATCAGGTCGACGACCTGTTTCATCTCGTCCGTCTTCGCGTAGTCGTCGATGTGCGCGATCGAGCCCAGCTCGGGAAGGCGCCGCGCGGAGAGCTGGATGATCGGTTGGAACCGCTTGCTGTCCAGCTCGTCCTTCCAGAACGACTTGATCGTGGACCAGGGCAGGCCGCAGATGCCGTGCACTTCGCCCGACGCCATCGCGAGCTTGATGCTTGCGGTGCCCTTGTAGCCAGATGTGATCTTGAATTTCGCTCCGGCGATGCCGACCAACGCGCGGGCGGACTGGCCGATCGGGCCGGTAGGGCCGGTTGCGCCGACGATCAGCTCGCGGGTCAGTACCTCGTCGAACTTCGTCACGTTCGCTTGCGGGGAGACGCCGCAGACGGCCGCGCTCTCCTCCATATTTCCGATCCAGTTGAGGAGGGTCGCGTCGTACTTGGCGGCGGCGTTGCCGAACAGGCCTTCGACGGCGACGTTCTGGGACGAGGTGCCGACGACGGTGCCATCCTTCGGTGCGATATTGTTGAGCCAGTTGAAGGAAACGACGCCGCTCGCGCCGGTCATGTTCTGCACGATGATCGAGGGGTTGCCGGGAATGTAACGGCCGAAGTGGCGCGCGAGCGTTCGGCCGTAGATGTCGAAGCCGGTGCCCGGCTCCTGGCCGACGACAATCGTGAACGTCTTGCCCTTGTAGAAGTCGGCAACCGGGTCACTGGAGGCTGCCTGGACACCGAGCATGCAGAACGCGGCTGCGGCAGATGCCAACGCGACGGTTCTCGACTTCATAGGAGGCTCCGGATTTCGCTCGACGGGAATGCGCCAGTCGATCCGATGCGTCACACGACACGCCAGATCATTCGAGGACGACTTATTCGTAGACGATGGCCTTCTTCGCGCGCTGGACCACGGCCTGGGGGGTCTTGTAGATGCCGGCGATGAAGCTCGAGACCGCATCGCCCGTCGCCGGTGAAATGTCGATGCGCTGCTTTTTGGCGTCGGCGAGAAGCTCGGGATCCTTCATCGAAGTGTCGAAGGCGGCGCGCAGAGCTTTGACGCGTTCGGCCGGCACGCCGGGGGGCGCTGCGAAAATCTTGCCGAGCTTGAGGATGCCGAAGATCAGATCGAAGACCTGGGCGTCCTCGGAGGACTTCGCGCGGTCGTAAACGAATTCGACGTTCGGCAGCGCGCCTTTCGTACCGCTCAACTGAATGAAGGGTTTGAGCTTGCCGGTGTCGAGCACGTCCGACCACTGGGCGCGCAGCGTCGATATCGGCATGCCGCAGATGGCCTGGACCTCGCCCTTCTCGATCGCGTGTTTGACGCCGGGGGCGCCCTTGTAGCCGTGGATCAGCCGCACCTTCGCGCCGAGGAGGTTCTTGAGGGCCGCTGCCATCGCGCTGGGTGGCCCGGTGACGGCGGTGGCGCCGAAGCGCGTCTCCTTCGCCTGGAGATCGGCGAGGTTCGAGATGCCGGCCTCGTGCCAGACGGCGCAAACGCCGATGCTCTCCTCCATGTTGCCGAGATAGTTGAATTTCGAGGGGTCGAACTTGGAGACACCCTGGCCGATCAACGGATCGAGCGGTACCGTATGGGCGAACGTGCCGAAGGCCGAGCCGTCCTTCGCCGAAATGTTGAACAAGAGGTTCGCGCCGTTGATGCCGCTCGCGCCGAGCATGTTCTGGGGGACGATCGTCGGATTGCCGGGAATGTGCCGGCCGATATGGCGGGCGAGAAGGCGCGCATAGATGTCGTATCCGGTCGCGACTTCGTGGGCGATGATCAGATTGAGCTGACGGCCGCGATAGAAGTCCGCAATCGGGTCGGCGTTGGAGGCTGCTGTGAGTGCCTGCAATGCGCACATCGCCGTGGCTGCCGCTGTCGCGAGTTTTTTTGCTACCGATTTCTGCATTCTGCGACACGCCTCCCGGATGGGTTCTTCCGTTTCGCGCGGACCCTAACCGGAGGGCGGCGACGTGGCAACGCGCGGTTTGCGAGATCAGGTTTCCGGTGTCTCGACGAGCGTGCCCAGGCGTGCCAGCGGGCGCTCGAAGCCTGGGCGCCACAGGCCCGTGAAGCCGGCGCGGGCCTTGGCAATGCGAAGGCGGGCGGTTTCGATCCTGGCCGCGTCCCGCGTGGTCGCGACGCCCGCCAGTCCACGGAGCAGCAACGGCAAATGGCGGCGCAAGGCTTTCAAAGCGGCGGCGGGAACGCCGTGCCGGATGCGCGTGACTGCGATCTCGTTGCGGCCTTCCATCATCGCGAAGGCGCGGCGGTCGTCGAACGGCCGCTCCGCGCTGGTGGGAGCGGCCTCCAGTGTGGGGCGGCTGATGGAGACCGGGTCGGTCGATTGGAAGATGATGCCGCCGCGGCGGACGAGATCACCGAAGAACTCCCAGTCTTCGAAGCCGAGGAGGTTCAAGCGTGGATCGAAGCGCAGGCCCAGGCCGCCTGCCGGATCGAACACCCAGCGCCGCATGGCGACGTTGCCGGTGCCGGCCTTCCAGACGCGGCGGCCTTCGACGGGGCGTTGGGAGAGGCCCTCGATGCGACCGAGGATGGCGTCGGCCCGATACCGCTGCAGTGCGGCTGCATGAGCCGCGACGAGGCGTGGGTGCGCGGTGCTGTCGTCGTCGATGAAAACGGCGAGGTCGGCTCCGGCTGCGAGCGCCAGGTCGAGCGCGCGGTTGCGAACGCTGGCATAGCCGCGCTGCGGCTCGTGGCCGTAGCTCAATTCCAGGCCGTGCGCTTCCGCTGCAGTGCAGATCGCTCGCTCTTGCGGCACCGCGTTGTTGTCGGCGACGCACACGACGATGCGCAGCCCGTCAGGCCGTTCCAGTTCGGCGCACGAGGCGAGGCAATCCGCGATCTCCTGGGGGCGATCGCGTGTGCAGATCATCAGTGCGGCGACGCGAATGGGGGCGAGCGGTGGCCGCGGAGCGCTCATCGCGGTCAGCCTGCGAGGACCGCTGAGACGGCGGTGGGAATATCGTGCGGCGCTTCGCAGACGTGATGTGCGCCGCCTTCGCGCAGCTCGGCGGCCGTGCCGTAGCCCCAGGTGACGCCGATGCCGCGGATGGCGTTGCGTTTCGCCGCGATCATGTCGATGCCGCGGTCGCCGATCATGATCATGCCGGCAGGGACAAGGCCCTTTTCGGCAATGATGTGTTCCATCAGGTCGGCCTTGTCCTCGAAGCGGCCGTCGAGCTCGGCGCCGTAGATGCCTTTGAAATGCGAGGCGAGGCCGAAATGCTCGATCACGGGGCCGGCGAAATGGCGCGGCTTCACCGTGCAGACCAGCAGGCTGAAGCCGGCGTCGCGCAGCCGCTCGAGGGCATCGGGGATGCCGGGGTAGACCGTGGCTTCGTAAAGACCGCGCTCGCGGTAGTAGTCGCGATAGGCGGTGACGGCGGCTTCGACGCGGTCCTTCGACGCGTCGGCAAGCAGGCGCGGAAAAGCCTGCCGAAGAGGCGGGCCGATCACCCACGTCAGGCTTTCGCGCTCGGGCACGGCCTCGCCCAGGCTGCGCAACGCAAACTGAAAACCGCCGATGATGCCATCGGCGGGGTCCGTCAACGTTCCGTCCAGGTCGACGAGTGCCGTCCGGGGGCTCATTTCCATTCGAGCTTCAGGATCTCGTAGGAGCGCGAGCCGCGCGGCGTCGTGACCTCGACGCTGTCGCCCTTGCCCTTGCCGATCAGGGCGCGCGCGATGGGCGAGCCGATCGAGACCTTGCCGTCGCGAACATTGGCTTCCATTTCGCCGACGATCTTGTACTTGACCTTCTCGCCGGTATCCTCGTCCTCGAGGTGGACCGTGGCGCCGAACTTCACGCTCGTGCCCGACAGCTTCGAAGGGTCGATCACCTCGGCGCGGGACAGCTTGTCCTCGATGTCGGCGACACGTGCCTCGTTGAGGCCCTGCTGCTCCTTGGCAGAGTGGTACTCGGCGTTTTCCGACAGATCGCCGTGTGCGCGTGCTTCAGCGATGGCCTGGATGATCCGGGGCCGTTCCACGGCTTTGAGGCGATGAAGCTCCTCCTCGAGCTTCTGATGCCCCTCGACCGTCATGGGAACGCGTTCCATTCTGCTCTCCAACTCAGCTAGAAGTCCGGCTGCGGCTTTGCAGGTGAGGAGATAGTCACGGCCTCACGCGAAACCAACAAGGGCAACCGAATTGCCTTCCGATTGCTTGTTCTTTCCGGATCACTTGGATGGCTGCCGAATGCACCAATGGCAAAACGCGGCGATGCAGCGCTCGGCGCTGATCGCCCGGCAATGTCACCGGAACGTCCGACTCGGGGATATTAATCAGGTCAACGGGTCCAAGTCTCGGGAATTTTGGCGGATATGCCCAGCCCGGATCAAACCTGACCGATCAGGTTTCGCGATTCGCATATCGTTGTAATGGCGCAACATTCAGCGTCTTGGCCTTGAGTGCCTTGATCGCCTTCGTAACCGCGTTGGCCCCTGCCAAAGTCGTATAATAGGGAATGTGGCCGAGTAGAGCCGAGCGGCGGATGTCCTTCGAATCGGCGAGCGCCTTGGCGCCGTCGGTCGTATTGAACACCATTGCGATGTCGCCGTTCTTCATCATGTCGACGATGTGCGGGCGACCTTCGAGCACTTTGTTGACGATCTCGCACTTGATGCCGTGGCCTTCCAAGTGGCGTTTGGTTCCGCGCGTGGCGATAACGCGGAAACCCATTGCCACGAGATCGATAACGGCTGGAATAATCCGCTCCTTATCGTCGTCTTTCAGGGAAACGAATACACCGCCGGACATCGGCAGCTTCTGGCCCGCGCCGAGCTGGCTCTTGCCGAACGCTATCGCGAAGTCCCGATCGATGCCCATCACCTCGCCGGTCGAGCGCATCTCGGGGCCGAGCACGGGATCGACGCCGGGAAAGCGGGCGAACGGGAACACGGCTTCCTTTACGGCGATGTGGTTCAGCTTGGCGGGCTTCAGTCCAAAAGACGCCAGCGGCTCGCCTGCCATGATGCGAGATGCGATGCCTGCAACCGGCGTTCCGATGACCTTGGCCACGAACGGAACAGTCCGGCTCGCGCGCGGATTGACTTCGAGAATATAGATCTCGCCGTCCTTGATCGCGAACTGGACGTTCATCAGGCCGACGACGCGCAGCGCCAGCGCGAGTTCCCGGGTCTGCTTTTCCAGGCGCGCGATGACGTCGGCTGCCAATGAATGCGGAGGGAGTGAGCAGGCGCTGTCACCGGAGTGGATGCCGGCTTCCTCGATGTGCTCCATGATGCCTGCGACGAACGTATTCTCGCCGTCGCTGAGGCAGTCGACGTCCACCTCCGTCGCGTCGGTCAGGTAGCGGTCGATCAGCAGCGGGCGGCGATCGTTGACGATCAGCTCGGATGGGCTGTCGAGCGTCGCGGAAAGGCGAGCGACGTAACGGTCGACCTCGCTGCCGTCGTGGACGATCTCCATGCCGCGGCCGCCCAGCACGTAGGAAGGGCGGATGACGACGGGGTAGCCGATCTCGTCGGCCTTGGCGCGTGCCTCGCCCGGCGAGCGAGCGATGGCACTCGGCGGCTGGCGAAGGCCGAGCTTGTCGATCAACGCTTTGAACCGATCGCGGTCTTCCGCGAGGTCGATCGCGTCGGGCGAGGTGCCGAGGAT
>CAZNMY010000071.1:0-32468 GCA_964574325.1 uncultured Devosia sp.
TGATGCGAACGAGCTTGCGTCGATAGTCGTTGACGCCCGCCTGCGCGAATGCGCGACGCAGACTTCCCACCGTCTCCAGAAGATCGACGACGCGCCCGAAACGATCCGCCGGCATCCACAGCGTCGAGCAGGCGAGCGGCACATCGTTGGCCGAGAGAACCTGCACGATCTCGACCACCTGAGTTCGTTGCGCCACGCCGAGCAGCTTGGCCACCTCGACGGGCGGAGAGCACAGGCGCCTGGAAAGAATGCGCCGCCCATACGTGAAGCCCGCCTTCACCAGCGCATCGAAAAACCTCGTCCGCGCCCCGATCACGAATTCGACGCGCCGCGGCGCGATGAAGACGCCCTGATACGACAGGTTGCGCAACACACCGCGCTTCACGAGTTCGGCGATCGCCGCACGAAGTGTATGTCGCCCGACCGCAAGATCGGCCGCGAGCAGCGCCTCCGTCGGCAGGCGCCCCGTCGAGCGAAAAGCGCCCGCTGCAATGTCCTTCTCGAGCCGGTCGGCGACACGTCGCCAGGTCGCGGTTTTCGCGGCTGGCCCGGCGATCCCTCGCCGGGATTTGACCGGAAGACCCGAAGCCTTCTTCTTTTTGCTCCGCGGGCCGCTAGCCATCACACACGTTTCACTCGAAATATCGGTCTACATCTGGTTCGATCAACGAATGACCCAATGCGAACAGAACTGCAAACTTTGACACCGAATGCCGTGTGAATCGAACTAAAACAATGTATGCAATGCATCTAAATTTCATGACGTGCGAAACCCGGACGTGAGCCAGACGTGAGCCAGACATGAGTAGGACGTCTCCCGATCACCTGCCCTACCGCCCATGCGTAGGGATCATGGTCATCAATCCAGCGGGCCACGTCTGGGTCGGCCAGCGCGCCGACATGCAAGGTGACGCGGAAGGCCCGGGCAGATGGTGGCAGATGCCACAAGGCGGCATCGATGCGGGCGAGGAGCCGCGCTCCGCAGCCCTGCGCGAGGTCTGGGAAGAGACCGCGATGCGCAGCCTTTCGATGCTCGGCGAGACCAGCGACTGGATGACGTACGATCTGCCACCCGAGCTGATCGGCGTCGCATGGGGCGGCAGATTTCGCGGCCAGCGACAGAAGTGGTACGCCATGCGCTTCACGGGAGACGAAAGCGAAATCGACATCGGCCCGCGCGAAGGCCACGACATCGAGTTCTGCGCATGGCGCTGGAGCCCCGTCAGCGAACTCGTCGATGCGATCGTCCCGTTCAAGAAGCAGGTCTACGCATCCGTTGTCGCCGAGCTCGGCCGCTTCGCCGTACCGCTGAGTGATCGCGAATGAATGACCACCACACCTGGCGCATCACGCTTCATGTCGCGGCGATAGTCTCAGCGGTCGCGATGTGGTGGATATTTTCGGATGTCGCGGCAGCTCTGGCTGCCGGCATCGTGGCGTTCCTCGCCGTCAACGCTGTCGGACACATCGCCTTCGGACCGATGCCGACCGCTGAGGACCTCCGCCGCGACATCCAGCGGATCTTGCGCCGGCCAGACTGACCGGACGCAAGCGACTGACCGCACGGAACGCAGGGAACGGCGCCGGCCCTCAACCGTCCTTCGCGCGCACCTTGCCGGCGATCGCCGCCTGCGCCGCCGCCAGCCGCGCGACCGGCACGCGGAACGGCGAGCATGAAACATAGTCGAGCCCCGCGTGATGGCAGAACGCCACCGATGCCGGATCGCCGCCGTGCTCGCCGCAGATGCCGACCTTCAGATCCTCGCGCGCCTTGCGACCGCGCGTCGTGCCCAACTCGACCAGTTCGCCCACGCCCGACTGATCGATCGAAACGAACGGATCGACCTCGATGATCCCGTTGGCCATGTAGTTCGTGAGGATCGGCGCGGCATCGTCGCGCGACAGCCCGAGGCAGGTCTGCGTCAGATCGTTGGTGCCGAACGAGAAGAACTCGGCCCCCTCCGCACCTTCCGCGATCTCTTCTGCACGCAGTGCTGCACGCGGTAGCTCGACCATCGTGCCGACCTGATACTGCAGCTTCGCGCCCGTTTCCGCTTCGACCTTCGCCGCCGTCACCACGATCGCCTTGCGCACCACGTCGAACTCGCGACGGTACGCGACCAGCGGGATCATCACTTCCGGCACCACGGGACTGCCCGTCTTCTTGGCCGCATTGATCGCCGCTTCGAATATCGCGCGCGCCTGCATCTCGGCGATTTCCGGATACCGGATCGCGAGACGGCAGCCGCGGAAACCCAGCATCGGGTTCGTCTCTTCCAGTTCCTTGATGCGATCGACGAGACGCTTCACGGGCACGCCCAGCGCTTTCGCCACCCCCACGCGTTCCTCCTCGCCGTGCGGCAGGAACTCGTGCAGCGGCGGATCGAGCAGACGGATCGTCACGGGCTTGCCGGCCATGATCTCGAACAGCGCCTCGAAATCCTTCCGCTGCATCGGCAGGATCTTGGCGAGCGCCGCGCGCCGGCCTTTCTCGTCGTCCGCGCAGATCATCTCGCGCACGGCGAGAATTCGATCGGCCTCGAAGAACATGTGCTCCGTGCGACACAGGCCGATACCTTCCGCGCCGAAACGCTTGGCCTGCTCCGCATCGAGTGGCGTATCGGCATTGGCGCGCACCTTGAGATGCCGCGCCGCATCGGCCCATCCCATCAGCGTACCGAAGTCGCCCGACAGTTCCGGCTGCCGCATCTTCACGCGCCCGGCAAGCACTTGCCCTGTAGCGCCGTCGATCGTGATGAGATCGCCCTTCTTCAACACCCGATTGCCGACCGTCACGGTGCCCGCCGCGTAGTCGATCCGCAGCGCACCAGCCCCGCACACGCACGGCCGCCCCATGCCGCGCGCAACCACCGCCGCATGGCTCGTCATCCCCCCACGCGCCGTGAGAATTCCCGCCGCCGCATGCATCCCGTGAATATCTTCCGGCGAGGTTTCGGTACGAACAAGAATTACGTCGCGCCCCTTGCCCTTGAGCAATTCCGCTTCGTCCGGCAAGAACACGATCTCCCCCGACGCAGCCCCCGGCGAGGCCGGCAGGCCCGACGTGATCAGCTCCTTCGCAGCGCTGGGATCGATCGTCGGATGCAACAGTTGATCGAGCGCCGAAGGCTCCACGCGCATCACCGCCTCACGCTCGGACAGCACGCCTTCGCGCGCGAGATCGACAGCGATCTTCAGCGCAGCCTCCGCCGTGCGCTTGCCGTTGCGCGTCTGCAGCAGCCACAGCCGCCCGTCCTGGATCGTGAACTCGACGTCCTGCATGTCGCCGTATCGCCGTTCGAGCTTGGCGAAGATGTCGGTCAGCTCGACGAACGTCTTCGGCATCACCTCTTCGAGCGACGGCAACTTGTCGCCGGCATCCACGCGTGCCTTCTTCGTCAGGCTCTGCGGAGTACGGATGCCCGCCACCACGTCCTCACCCTGCGCGTTGACGAGAAACTCGCCGTAAACCTCCTGCACGCCCGTCGACGGATTGCGCGTGAAGGCGACGCCCGTCGCCGACGTATCGCCCATGTTGCCGAACACCATGGCCTGCACGTTGACCGCCGTGCCCCAGTCATCGGGAATGTCGTTGAGCCGCCGATACGTCTTCGCCCGCGCCGACTGCCACGATCCGAACACGGCACCGATCGCGCCCCACAACTGATCGTTCACGTCCTGCGGAAACGGCTTGCTCGTGACGCGGCGAACCACTTCCTCGTACTGCGCGGCAACCGCCATCCAGTCTTCCGCGGAAAGCTCGGTGTCGGAGTTGTAGCCATTGAGGTTCTTGTGGCCTTCCAGAATGTCCTCGAACTCGCCGTGATCGACCTCGAGCACGACGTTGGAATACATCTGGATGAACCGACGATAGCTGTCCCACGCAAAGCGCGCGTCGCCGGACCTCTTCGCCAGGCCCTCGACCGTCGTCGCATTGAGCCCCAGATTGAGGATCGTATCCATCATGCCCGGCATCGACGCCCGCGCGCCGGAACGAACCGAAACGAGCAGCGGGTTCTTCGCATCGCCGAAGGTCATGCCGACGGCCTTGCCGACCGCCACGAGCGCCGCCTCGGCCTCGCTCTCGAGCCCGTCCGGCAACTTTCCGCCATGCGTATAGTAGGCGGTGCACACTTCCGTCGTGATCGTGAACCCCGGCGGCACCGGCAACCCGAGGCTCGACATTTCGGCGAGGTTGGCCCCTTTGCCGCCCAGCAGATCGCGCATCGACGCGTTGCCGTCGGTTCGCCCGGTCCCGAACTGGTAGACCCGCTGCGTGCTGGTCACTGCCGGCTTTGACTTGGCCATCGGTCGATCTCCGCATAGGCTCGTGAATTATGCTGCACGTGCGAACGGCTGATCGAAGCCTGTATCATCTCCCCCATTGTGACAAAAGCACTACCACCGGCTAGTCCGGGGTTGTGCAGCATTAACGATACCATCCGCCAACGGATGATCTTCTGTTTGCGCCCAAGGGCACTCTAGAGTGCGACCCGGGGTCAGACCCTGCGGGTCTGACCCCAATTCACCCGCAACGCTATTGCGTCCGCCGCCCGGTGTTGCGGCGGGGTCAGACCCGCAGGGTCTGACCCCAACCACTCCCCACTCCCCACTCACCACTTATCCCCGCCCCTTCCCTCCGCCGCATACTGCCCGCAGCTTTCCTCCGAACGGGGCGTGGTCGACCGCACCTCCATGCGGGGAAAGTGCGGTGTGAGGAGAAGCGGGGCGTCGGGCCAGCGCATCCGCAACGCCGGGATCGCTTCCACCCGATCCGAGCGCCGGCAACGGGGCGAGGCAGGGGGGATCAAACAGGCCCAAGGTTATGCGGGGATGCGCAAATGCATCTCCGGGTGACCCGTCTCCGAACGCGATTCCAGCGAAAAGAGCCGCGGCGGGCGCTGCTGTGCGCAGCCCACTAAAAATTACATAGGGTTGCCGGCAGTGCCCGCCCCCGTTCGACTTTTTACCATCGGGTGGCTTCGGCGCCGGAGACAAAGCTGCTTGCAAATTCAGAGGCTCCACAACGGATGAACTCAGCGTACGGAATTCGAGGAACTGACAATGTCCATGGGTTCAACGGGACCTCTGATTACCCCTGTAACTCCGGCGAAACCTGGAATTCTCGTCATCCCGGTGCTTGTCACCGGGATCCAGCGCGCCAACACCACCAAAGGTCGAGCAAGCGGCACGTTGGGTCCCGGGAACGAGCCCCGGGACGACTTTGTCGATTGGGCCCCTCCGCGGAGACACATGGTAGAGTCGAAAAGAGGTGATGTGGCTTGCACAATCGGCTGTGCAGCTTCCAGTGCGCCCTCTACCCCTCGAGCCTCGCCCCGATCCCCTCCATCAGCCCACGGAACTCCTTGAAGCTCGTCGCGATGAAGGTCGTATCGTCGACCGTCACCGGCGCCGCGGAGGCGAGCCCCATGACGAGGAACGACATCGCGATGCGGTGGTCCATGTGAGTGACCACCCGGCCGCCACCCTTGACGCCCGACGCCCCGGCCCCGGTCACGATCAGCGTATCGGCTTCGACCCGCGCGGCGACGCCGTTCGCGATCAGGCCGGCGGCCGTCGCAGCGAGACGATCGCTCTCCTTCACCTTCAGTTCAGCCAGCCCCTCCATCCGCGTCTCGCCTTCGGCAAAGGCCGCGACGACCGCGAGAATGGGATACTCGTCGATCATCGACGGCGCGCGCTCCGGCGGCACGCGCACGCCGCGCAGCTTCGATGTCCGCACGCGCAGATCGGCGACCGGCTCGCCGCCTTCGTTGCGCTCGTTGGTGAAGGCGACATCTGCGCCCATCTCGATCAGCGTGTCGTAGAAACCGCGCCGCGTCGGATTGATCAGCACGCCGTCGACGAACACCTCCGAGCCCGGCACGATCAGCGCCGCCGCCGCCAGGAACGACGCCGAGGACGGATCGCCCGGCACGGTGATGTCACCGCCCTTCAATTCGGCTTCGCCCGTCACCGTGATCGCGACCTTTTTGCCGCGCTTCTCCGTCCGGGTATTCGCCCCGAGGAATTGAAGCATCCGCTCGGTGTGATCGCGCGTCTCCTCGCCGATCACCGTCGTCTCGCCCGCAGCCGCCAATCCCGCGATCAGAATCGCCGACTTGAGCTGCGCCGAAGCAACCGGCAGGTCGTACACGATCGGCACCAGCGCAGAGCTGCCCGTGACGGTCAGCGGCAGCGTATCCTTGTCGCCCTCCGCGACCTGCAGACCCATCTGGCGCAGGGGCTTCAGGATACGTCCCATCGGACGCTTCGACAGCGACGCATCGCCCGTCATGGTGACCGTGATCGGCTGCCCCGCAACGACGCCCATCATCAGACGCGAGCCTGTACCGGAATTGCCGAAATCGAGCGGACCATCCGGCTGCGAAAGCCCGCCGACACCACGGCCCAACACTTCCCACGTATCCCCGACCTTGCGCGCAGGCGCACCGAGCGCCGTCACCGCCTTCGCCGTGTTGACGACGTCATCGGCCTCGAGCAGCCCCTTGATCCGCGTTCGGCCCGTGGCGAGCGCTCCCAGCATCAGGGCGCGATGCGAAATCGACTTGTCCCCGGGAACACGAACGCGCCCCAACATTGGACCGGAACGGTGAGCGGTGAGCGGACGTGGCAGGTGATCGTGAGACACGGAATGAAGTCCTGGATGACGACGTGGCGGATTGTTCTCGGGAAGCCCGTCTTATAGCGGCCCCCTCGCGAAATTGCTTCCGGCTTTTTGACCGGCTTTTGACCGCCGTTGTCGACTGCCTGTGGAGCGGTAGCCGATCGGATCCGTCGTCTCGCCCGAATAGACATCGCTGTGCTGCAACCATGCCGCTCTGCAACGACATTTTCGCCATGTTCCTGTGATGTCTCGAACACCGATCGGCACGAGGCCCGCGCACGAGTGGCACGGCAGGCCCGCGATGTCCGTACAGGAACCAACATGAGTTCTTCCAAAGAGGCGAGCGCCTACATCGTATCCGCACGCCGCAGCACCCTTGGCCGTGTCGGCGGCATTCACCGGAACCGCCGCATCGAGGACCTGGCCGCGCCGATCATCTCGGCCGCGCTCCAGGACGCAGGAATCGCCCCCGCGGACGTCGACGAGATCGTGATCGGCAACGCCAGCCAGGGTGGCAATCCCGCCCGTCTCATTGCTTTGTCCGCAGGTCTGCCACTTTCCGCGCCTGCGATGACCATCGACCGGCAGTGCGGCTCCGGCCTCGATGCGGTGCTCCACGCCATTCGCGTGATCGACTGCGGCGAGGCCCACATCGTCGTCGCCGGTGGTGTCGAGAGCCTGTCGACCGCGCCCTGGCGGATCGCCAAGCCCAAGAGCGTCTACCAGCTCCCCCACTTCATCGGCTTGGAAGCACCTGCGGCCGGACCGTCGGACATTCCCCAGCCGCTCGTGGCATCGGAAGCCCTCGCCCAGCGCCATCAGATCAGCCGCGCCCAGCAGGACGCTTTTGCGATGAAATCGCACCTGCGCGCCGAAACGGCTCGTGAAGGCCGCCGCTTCCAGGGCGAAATCGTGCCGTTCCGGGCGAGCCGCGAGGAGATGCGCGACGAAAGCGCGATTGCCGCGAGCCTTGAGGATATCGAAGCGGAAACCGCCTACTGCCCGCCGGACGGATCGTTGTCTCCAGCCAACACGGCCCAACCTCACGATGGCGCCGCCATCGTCGTCGTCGTATCCGAGGAAGCCTGGCGCAAGCTCGGCAAGCCGCCGGCCCTTCGGCTGATCGCCAGTGCCGCCGAAGGTGTCGAGCCGGACATGGAAGCCGAGGCCCCGATCGCCGCCATGAACAAGCTCTACGGCCGCCTCAACGGCTTCGACCGCGCATCCGTCCAGGCGATCGAACTGAGCGAAACGTCCGCCGCTCAGGCGATTGCCGTCATGAGCACGCTCGGCATCGACGACGGCATCCTGAATTCGGACGGCGGCGCGATCGTGCGCGGCCATCCGTTGGGGGCCTCGGGCGCGGTGCTCGTGGTCCGCCTGTTCACGCGCCTGATCCGGCGCAATCCCGAACGCAAGACGAGGCGCGGCGCCGTGACGCTCGGTGCGATCGGCGGCCTCGGTCTCGCCGCCATGTTCGAGACGATTTGAACCGCGCCTGGGGCCCACGCCCGCTACTTCGTCAACGCCATCACTCCGCGAGCCGCCGCCCCGACGATGAACCGGATCTGCCGCTCGCATTCCGCAGGTCCCAGCGCCCCGAGCTTGTCGTCGAGCGCCAGCCAGACGATGCCGTGTACACCCGAGAACAGCGCACGCGCCGCGCTGAACCGCTCCGTATGGTCCTGGATGTACCCGACGAGGCATTCCTCCACGAGCCGCAACAGAACCTCCTGCTCGGCCCTGTAGCTGTCCGGCACGGGCTTGCCCGGCTCCATCCGATGCTCGAACAGCGCGCGCCAGCGATGCGTCTGCCGGTGCGCGAACCCGCTGTAGGCGAGCGCCAGCGCCATCAACTGATCCTCCAGACTGCCGCGCGGCACGCTCCGTACGGCCGTCTCAAGCGTATCGCCCATAGCTTTCAAAGTGCGCGTATTCGCACTGATGATCAGGCCATCGAGCCCGCCGAACACGTTGTAGAGCGTGCCCACGGAGCAGTCCGCCTCTTGCGCGACACGCCGCGCCTGCACCGCAACTAGCCCATCGCTCGCGATCAGCCTCTCGGCGATGTCGATCATCCGTGTCTCCAGGCGCTGCCTGTAGATCTGGCTCTCGTTCACGTCGTCACTCCATTCTCCGTTCAATTCAGACGGCGCACCGCATTCCCGATCGGATTGGCCTGCGCACAACGATCAGTTAACCGATTTCAAGCTTCGTGTGAACCCAGTTCATGCTTTCTGTTGCGCAACCGGAGGATCTGCGCTAGAACTACAAACATGAACTGAGTTCACATAACTTGAGAGCAGCCGCTAGCCCAACAAAAACAAAAATAACATACAGAAAAAACAGGGAAACAGACTGAAAATGTCACCGCAAACATAGACAAAGCCCACCCCATTCAGACTCATCCATCACCATTAGTGACCTAAGTTCACACAACATCGCAGCGAGACACCATCACCATGCTCAGGATTTTCTCCACACTCGTGCGCGGCGCGGTCGCCGAAGCCGAGGAAGCAGTTTTCGACGCCAATGCAACTCGGGTTCTCGCCCAGCAGTTGCGCGAAGCTGCCGCCGCCTTGGAGCACTCCAAGAAGGAACTCGCCTGCGCCATGGCCTATCGGGCTTCCGAGCAGCGCGCGGTCAGCTCCCTGGAAAGCCGCATCGCCGAGCTGGAAGCCAGCGCCGTCTCGGCCCTTCACGCCGGTCGCGACGACCTCGCAGGCGAAGCCGCCACCGTCATCGCCGCAACCGAAGACGAGTTGCGCAACCGTCGCGAGGCGATCTCCCGCTTCGATGCCGACATCTCCCGCCTTCGCCAGCTCATCGAGCACGGCCGCAAGCGCCTGCTGGAACTTCGCCGCGGCCTCGAGATGGCCCGCGTCCAGGAAGCCCTGCATCGAGCCGGCGCCAACGGACGGCGCGCCCTGGTCATGGGCAATGGCGCGCTGCGCGACGCCGAAGCCACGCTCGCCCGCATCAAGGAACGCCAGACCGGCGACGAGGACATGCACGCAGCGCTCGAGGAACTCGAACGCGAAGCCTCCGCCACGAGCCTCGACGACCGCCTCGCGGACGCGGGCTTCGGCCCGACCAAACGCACGGCCGCGAGCGATGTTCTGGCGCGCCTCAAGGCCAAGGCCGGCAGTCCCACTCGGCAACCCGAACAACAGCAACCGTCCAACACCCCTGGCTAAGGAGCACAGCCGATGAACGCCACCGTCCGCGATCAACGCATCCGCATGACGTCGGCCAGCGCCGACCGCGACTTCTCTCCTCCCATGCACGCAGCCCCCACCCACCCGACCTTCAACACCTGGAGCACCCCGACCATGAACCAGACCAACACCGCCGCCTGGGTCACCTATACCTACGCCTCGTTCGGCGCCGCTGCCGGCATGACCGCCCTCGGCATCTGGGCCTTGCCCGCCGACCTCTGGGTAAAAGGCTACCTCGGCATGGCCGTCATCTTCCTCGTCGGCACCTGCTTCACGCTCTCCAAGACGGTCCGCGACGAGCACGAGGCCAAGCGCCTGACCAACCGCCTCGAAGATGCCAAGGCCGAAAAGCTGCTGATGGGCATCGAAAGAGGATGATCGCGACAGGCCGGGGAGCATCGCTGTCGCGGCGCTCCCCGGCCAATTCGCTTTTGCCTTGCTGACGCCAGTCGCTATTCCCAGCCACGCCTGATCAGCTGCCGATTGAGAACATGCCATGACAGATTCGATCGCCGTCGACCGTGAAGCCCTCCCCCACGTTCCGCACGAAAAGCTGCGCACCGGCATCCTCTCCGGCGCTGCCGGTTTGATGGGCTTCGGCCTCATCCTGTTCGTCGCGGCGAACTGGGACGCACTGAGCCGCTTCGAGCGCTTCGGCCTCGTCGCCGCAGTCGTCGCTGTCGGCACACTTGCGTCCGCTGCAAGCTCGCTCTTGCGCATTCCCGGTCTGCTTCTCGCAGCCGCGGGCACGGGCGGTATGCTCGCCCTGATCGGCCAGACCTATCAGACCGGCGCGGATCCCTGGTCGCTGTTCGCGTTGTGGGCGGCGCTCTCGCTGCCGTGGGCCGTCGCTGCCCGCACCGATGCGCTCTGGACGCCGTGGTCGCTCATCGCGATGACGGCGATATCGCTCTGGTACTACGCCGTCGGAGCAGCCGACCTCGGCTGGTTCGATCCTGCCGCGACCACGCGCAACGCTGCCGTCGCCGGCGTTCCCGCTACCATCCTCGCCTCCTGGGCACTGTCGCTCGGGCTGTGCGCGTCGATGTCCCCTGGACAACCCCTCGATGGCTGGCTCGGCTCCCGCCGCTGGGCCTTTCGCCTGTCTCTCGCCCTGACGATTTCGCTGATCGCCTCGCAGGCATCGACCGCAGGAATGTACTGGCCCAGGGTTCGCCTCGAAACATATTTCGCCGGGCTCGCGCTCCTCGTCGGCATCGCGACATGGCTCGCGACCAGCACCCGTCGCGACATCCTGATGATTGCTGCGACGGCTCTTGCGATCGACGTGACGGTGATCGTCGGCATCGTCAGACTGTTGTTCCCATTCACTCGAGGCGGCGACATCGGCCACTACATCCTGATCGGCAGCATCGCTGCGGCCATCGTTGCCGTCAGCGTCGTCGCCATCATGCGCCTCATCGACAACGCACCACCCGCCCTTGCCGGATCGGCAGAGCCTGTTGCTGCACCTCGGACGCTCGACGGCATCCGCCCATGGCCCGTCATCGTGCTGAGCGGAATCGGAGCGTTCATTGCAGCGATCCCGTTCATCGTCGCTATCGGCATTCTGCTTGGACGGGCGCTCACCAGAGGACCCGCGACTTACGTGATCGCGGCGATGGTACTGCCCGCATCCATTTTCGTGATTCGCAAGGCGCGCAGCTTGTTCGTCGAGCAGCTCGCAATCGTCGGCCTGGCCACCGGTCTCCTGCTCATCGGCTGGAGCCTGTTCCGCGATCTGCCCTACGGCGCCGCTGGCTTGATGTGTGGCATCGCTTCTCTCTCGCTCGCACTGATGCTCGGCCGCACCTGGCTCGCAGCACTGTTGGGTGCGGCGGCGACCCTGGGCTTCGCGATTGCGATCCACGCGCTGCTGCCGGGCTCGCACCACCTGCGCAGCACCACGAGCTTCGCCGTCATCTGGAGTGTGATCGCAGTCGCGGGCGTTGCTGTCGGTTACGCCTTGCGAAGTGGCCGCACGTGGCTGGAACCGCTGGGAAGCGTCGGTTCCCCCGACGGCACGGTCGACTCAGCGCTGTCCGGGTGGATCGCAGCCTCGCTTGCAGGTCTCGCGCTGTCTTCCGGCTCGGCCTTCCTCATCCCGGCTCACTTCGGAAGCGGCTTGGGCAATAACGCAATGGACTTCGTACCGCAGATGCTCGTTCCGGCACGCGTACTTTCCTTCGCTCTGGCCACTGGCGCTGCACTATGGATCGCAAATGAAATGCCCTCGCTGCGTTCCCCGCTGGCGTTCGCACTTCTGGCGACGTCGGCAGCCTTGTCGATCGCGATACCCGCACTCGGCGCAACGGTGCTGGTGCTCGCGCTGGCGATGCTCACCAATCGCCGCGGCATCGCAATCGCCGCCGTCGTCGGCATCCTCTGGATCATCGGCGCCTTCTACTACAGCCTCGCCATCCCGCTCGCCCACAAGGCCGCGATCCTGGCGGCGAGCGGCGCGGTCCTCGCAAGCGCCGCCATAGTTTCCGGCGCGAGATTGACAAGCCGATCGCTGCCGTCGGCGCTCGCAGTCCCGGCACACCGCACGGCACTACCGCGCGCACTCGCCGTCATCGGCTTGATCGCGACGGCGGGCCTTTCCGGCGAAGCCATCCGCGCGAAGGAAGCTTTGATCCGCGACGGTGCGCCGGTATTCGTCGAGCTCGCCCCCGTCGATCCCCGCTCTCTGATGCAGGGCGACTACATGGCGCTGCGCTTCCAACTGCCCGCGGAAGCCTCCCGACTACAATCCACCATCGGCCCGGCCCCGTTCGCGATCGGCAAACGCGACGAAAACGGTGTGTTCCGCACGACCCGCGTCGCGAATGCCGAGGCGAGCTTGGCCGACGACGAGATGAAGTTCCGGTTGCGCCGGGCCGGCGGTCGCTGGATCTTCGTCACCGACGCTTGGTATTTCAAGGAAGGCACCGCCCGGAAATGGACCGCCGCGCGCTACGGCGAATTCCGCGTGACACCGGACGGCAGCGCACTGCTCGTCGGCCTCGCCGACAAGGATCGCATTCAGATCAAGTGACATTGGCACGCGCGGAAACTTCCCCGGGTGTCTCGCGTTGCCTCACTTGTCGAGCGTATAGACCTTCAGCGCCGCGGTGGCCGAAGCGCCGCCGACGATGCACGGCAGGCCGAATTGTATTTGCCCCATCGCGCTCGCCGCTACGCATCCCAGTGCCAGCGCCGTCGTTCCGACCTGGCCCCAGAACGAAACGTCACGCTTCGTGGCTGATCCCTTCTGCTTCAGATCGGAAATCGCGGATAGCGCGGTCTTGCGCAGTCGCGCCGTCTCATAAGTCTCCGCCGCCTCGATGACTTCCGCGAGCGGCGCCGCCGTTGCCCTCTTCTGATGGATGACTTGCCGCTTGATGATCCCCAGAAGCTCCATGTCACGTGTCGCATTCACGGCCAGCGTCAGCTTTATCATGTTGCCGGCCGTCAGCTTGTCGACGTCGTTTCGATCCGCAGACCATCCCAGCATCGCGATCAGTCGCTTGATCGGCAGCGCCGAGCCGCTGCCGTAATAGTAGCCCCACAGCGCATCGATCCCGGCCGGATTCTCGTCGAGAGCCACGTCCATCAGGCCCGGCAGCTTCCCCTGGAGATGCCGGTCGATGAGCACGCGCCGCGCCGGCATTCTTTCGATGAACAGCGGCATCATCGCCTTCCAGTCGGGCAGCCCCGACCACGCGATTGCTCGCACGATCACGATCTGGTCCTCCGGCGGCAGCGGAAACATTTCACCGACGAGCGTTTCGGCGTGCAGCGGGTTCGACCCGATCACCCCGGCCACGAATCCGATGTAGATCCCGGCGTTGTCGATTTCACGAAAAACGCCGTGCCGGCTCATCGCCTTGACGGCGGCCGGAAGCAGGCGCGGCTGCGGCGAAGCGCGATAGTTCTTGATCCAGTGCTGGATCGCCTCGGGCGACGTGAAGGGATCTGCCGCACGTTTCGCGGCGATCGAAGTTTCCGCCGCAACGACGAGTGCGAGTGCAATCGCGATCACCGCGAGTACGCGTGCCATATCGACCTCGTTGGACAATTCCGCCAGAGCGGATGAGCGAGGCGATCACTGCGCCGACGGCCTCTGTGAACGAGGTGCGCGCCCTGAACAGGCGATTTTGTGGCCTTGGCGAGGAGATTTTCCGGCAATCGGCGCGGTCCTATTCGCCGGCACTGCGCAATCGTTCGCCCCCACCGCGCTCTCGCGATGCGAACCGCTGCTCGGCCTGCCCGATATAATCGCGCGTGATCGGCAGCGCATCGATGCGGCGCACCAGTTGCACCTGAAAAACAACGAGCCCCTGATAGCGGAACGCCGCCTCCGATCCCGCCAGATAGAATTCCCACATCCGCGCGAACTCTTCCCCGCGCAGCAAGACCGCTTGATCCCGCTTTGCCATGAACCGCTCACGCCACGCGCGCAGCGTTTCGGCGTAGTGCAACCGCAGCACCTCGACATCGGAAACGATAAGGCCCGCGCGTTCGATGATCGGCACCATCTCCGACAGGGCAGGAAAATAACCGCCCGGAAAGATGTACTTGGCGATGAACGCGTTGGTGTGACCCGGGCCATCGGAGCGACCGATCGTATGAATGAGAGCCACGCCATCGTCGCGCAGAAGCCGGGCGACGGCATCGAAAAACGACTGATAGTGGTTGACCCCGACGTGCTCGAACATCCCGATCGAGACGATCCGATCGAACTGACCGCTCACGTCGCGATAGTCGGTGAGCTCGAACTGCGCGGAGCTGGCCAGCCCCTCCCCGGCCGTCCTCTGCCGGGCGATTTCGAGTTGCTCGCACGACAACGTCACGCCGGTAACCTCGGCGTCGCAAGTCTTGGCGAGATAGAGCCCGAGCCCGCCCCACCCCGAGCCGATGTCGAGAACGCGATGCCCCGGCGCTATCGCGAGCTTTGCTGCGATATGGCGCTTCTTGAGCATCTGCGCCGTTTCGAGATCGACAAGCCCCTCGGCCGCATCGGCAAAGTAGGCGCACGAATACTGGCGGTCGGCATCGAGAAACAGATCGTAGATCGAACCATCGATATCATAGTGATGCTGCACGTTTCGGCGCGATTTGTCCGGCGGATTGTACTGGACAAACCGCCTGACGCCGCGCCGCAACTGTTCCAGTCCCGCCACCCATCGTGGCAGGCTGACGCCCTCGACGCCCCGCATCACCAGCGCCAGCAGATCGTAGATGCTGCCCTCGAGCATCTCGATGCGCCCGTCCATGTAAGCCTCGCCCATCACCAGATAGGGATCTCGCGCGAGCGCCCGCTCGACGGCTTTGTCGCAAAGCTTCACCACAGCCGGTGGCATTGCCGCCGCCAGCCCTCTATCGGAAGCGGCCGCAAAATCGTTGGTCGGACCGAAATGCCAGGATCTACCGGAGGCATCTACGACCGTGAGACGGCCGTGCCTGATGACGCGCTGAAGCACATAACGCAACGGAGCGAACATGGACCATCCTCGGTCACATGCCGGCAGCTTCGCGATCGGCCGCGCAACGGCCGATCGAACGGCACATCGAAATCAGAGCATTTCCGGGCTGCCGATTGATGGCTGCAGTGCAGCGAGCGGAAAAGCCCTGAAAACCGCCGGCATGAATAAGTCTCCAGTCACACTGAAGAGGAGTATAGGAGCCGCCGGCAAAGTTTCCAGACGGAAAGTGCTCGCTTGGTTTCCTCTGGCACCTTCCCCCCGCTGCCAGATCACCTCTCCTCTCGCGCGCCTCCGCAAAAAAAGCGCCGGTTCGAGCCGGCGCCTTCCGCTGTCGCGACACCCGGAAATGAGCATCTCAGGCTTGGAGAATTGCTTCAGACGTCGGGCTGCTCGCCGATGCCGGGAGCCCCCGCGCCTGCGCCATCCTCGAACATGTCGTCGGGCTGGTACGTCTCGAGCTCGGGCGCCTCGTCCTTGACGACGGTAACGTCCTCGCCACGGGCCTGACGCTCTGCCTCTTCCTCGCTGCGCGCGACGTTCATCGTCACCTTGACCTGAACTTCGGGATGCAGCTGGACCTTGACCTCGTGCAGACCGAGATTCTTGATCGGCTTCTCGATGATGACCTGACGCTTGTCGATGCTGAAGCCGCCAGCCGAGATAGCCTCCGCCATATCTCGCGGCGAGACCGAGCCGTAGAGCTGGCCCGTGTCGCCCGCTTGGCGGATCGCGACGAACGTCTTGCCGCCCAGCGTCTCGGCGATCTTCTCCGCCTCGCCCTTTAGCTCGAGGTTGCGCGCTTCGAGTTGCACCCGACGCTTGTCGAACTCGGCCTGGTTCTCCTTGGTGGCGCGCAGCGCCTTGTTCATCGGCAGCAGGAAGTTGCGGGCGTAACCGTCCTTGACCTTGACCACGTCGCCCATCTGGCCGAGACGGCCGATACGCTCCAGCAGAATGACTTGCATGATTTCTACTCCTGTTTCGTTTGTCGAAGTTTCAGATTTCGAGAGCTGTTACGAACCGTCGGCTGGACCAGCAGCGCGCCCTCCTCCGGGCGGCATCCGCCCCCGGAAGTAAGGCTCCGCCAGACCGATCATCGCGACGATCAGATTGGAGAAGGGCGGCATGAACACGAGCCCCGCATAGACGAACGCCAGCATGAGCGGCCGGATCGAATAACCACGGCTGAGCCGATGCAGGATGCCGAGGCCCACCAGCATGAAAGCGAACAGCAGCGCGCTGGCGAAGCACGAAGCGATCAGCCCCGCCATGTCCGGCATCATCGTGCCGATTACGGCGAGGCCGAAGCCCAGCGCCATCCCCGGCGGCAGCGTGATCGAAGAAAGATCCGGCCAGGGCCGAGCGAGCTTTCCCGATTTGACCGTCACGCGCCCGGCCGCCCAGACATTCAGGATCGCAACCGTGAACCAGGTCGTCGCCAAGGCCCACGGCATGAACGCGGTCATCAACGCCGCGAACGTCGACTTCTGCTCCGCCGTCACCGTCCTGCCACCCGGCCCGGTCCCTTCCGCGAAAAGAGACTTGTCGAGCATTTCGACGATGGTCGCCTTGACCGCCGCGAAGTCCGTGCCGAGCGTGAGCAAGCCCGCCGCCGCCGTCACACCGGCCCACAGCGACGCCCACATGATGATCCGCCCGACCGGATACCACTCGACGGTCCCGTCCGGGTTCGTGCGATTGAGCAGGGCGAGATATGAGAGTACTGCCCCCGGCGCACCGAGCGCGATCAGGTACACGATACCCGACCAAGGCCCGCCGCTGAACAGAATGACGATACATCCGACGGCCGCGGCGAGCGCCCCGTAGGCCCAGCCCCATCCAAAGCCCGCGATCGCAACCGGCATCGGCGACATGAAAAACAGCACGAACAAGCCCAGCACGGTGCCCGTCCACGCCGAAGCGTAGAGGACAGCCGACGCCAAGCCTGCGCCAATGCCGATGAGTAGTGCCGTGTTCATATCTGCCAGCTGTCCCGCCCGAGGCGGTTAGAGGCATGTCGTCCGGAACCCGGCACACGCCCCAACCTCGATGAAGAGAGAACCGAAGTTGGACAAGCGGGAAGATCCCTACTCCCAACTCCCCGTTCCCTACTCCCTCACTCTACTTGATCACGTACGGCAGCAGTCCGAGAAAACGCGAGCGTTTGATCGCCTTGGCGAGCTCGCGCTGCTTCTTGGCCGAAACCGCGGTGATGCGCGACGGCACGATCTTGCCGCGCTCGGACACGTAGCGCCCGAGCAGACGCACGTCCTTGTAGTCGATCTTCGGCGCCGTATCCGAGGAGAACGGGCACGTCTTGCGCCGGCGATGGAATGGCCGGCGAGCACCGCCGCCGCCACCGGAACTCTGTCCTGCTTCAGCCATGGATCAACCCTCCGTACGGTCGGGACGGGGCGGCCGTGGGGGCCGCGGAGCATCGCCACCGGGACCACCAGCGGGCCGGGGACGGAACGTGGAGGCACCTTCGCGGCCGCCTTCACGGGGCGGACGGTCGCCACGCGGCGGACGGTCTCCACCGCCGCGATCACCGCCGCGGAAGCCGCCGCGATCGCCACCACGGAACCCGCCGCGGTCGCCATCACGGTCGCCACGACGATCGTCGCGGTCGCCCTTGCGCATCTGCACCGACGGCTCGGTCTCGTGCGCCTCGACTTTGACGGTCAGGAAGCGGAGAACGTCCGTGGCGATGCCCATGCGGCGCTCCATCTCGGCCACGGCAGCAGCCGGAGCGTCGATGTTCAGCAGCGCATAGTGCGCCTTGCGGCTCTTCTTGATCTTGTAAGCAAGGGACTTTAGGCCCCAGTACTCGGTCTTTGCGACCTTCCCGCCACCTTCTTCGATGACCTGGGAGTATTCCTTCATCATCGCTTCGACCTGGGCCGAAGAGACGTCCTGGCGCGCCAGGAACACATGCTCATAAAGAGCCATGGCCTGCCTTTCCTTCGTTGCTGTCCCACCGGCGCAAAGCCCCTTTGCGGGCCCGTAACCGCTTGAAAAGCGGAAAGGAAAGGCCCTCGAAAG
The DNA here is from genome assembly GCA_964574325.1 of uncultured Devosia sp. GTDB lineage: Bacteria > Pseudomonadota > Alphaproteobacteria > Rhizobiales > Hyphomicrobiaceae > CAMDPA01. The sequence goes on from CAZNMY010000071.1 coordinate 18,357, forward strand.
GTAGACCCGGGAAGAGCGGGGACACGGGAGGAGCGGGCAAGCCCTGCCGCAGCATCAACGCTGCAGCCCTCCGTTCAGCCCCCAACCGATGGGTTCGACGACAGGGCTTATGCAGGCCAAAGGCCCCAGACGCAATCGGAAAGTGCGCAGTCCTGTTATTTAGATTGCCCGTCAGCAGCCTTCCGCGCCTGTTCGAGCGCGAACGCGCCGTAGCCCTGCGCTGCCGTATCCCAAACCAGCGAATGGTGTGCCGAGGCTGCGTAACAGTCGCGGAACTGGCGCTGCAGGACGCTCGAGTTGTAGAGCGCCCGGCCGCCCGCCGCGTTGAACAGCCGCGACACCGCCTGCATCGCCATCTGAGCCGCCCAGCAGGCGTTGCGCTTTCCAGCGAGGTTTTTCTCCTGCGAGTAGGTCTCGCCGCGCGCGATCGTGTCCATGCACTCGCGGATCGAGCCCAGATACATCCGGCTCGCCGCCTCGATCTCCGCAGAGGAAATGCCGATGCCCATCTGGATGCCGGGCTGCCCGAGCACGTCGTGTCCACGCGACTTCCGAGTCGCTGTCGAGCTGATGTAATTGCCGAGAAAGCCTTCCGCGACCCCGACCGCCGCCGCCGTATAGCTCACCGCTGAAACACCGCCGCGCGGCAGCTTCGACACTGGCGAGGTGTAGTAGAGCGTGCCGGGCGCGGTGCCGCCGTCGTAGTCCTTCTTTGAGACCATGCGGTGTTTCGGCACGAACACGTCCTTGACCTCGAAGCTCTTCGACCCCGAGCCGACGAGCCCCATCACGTTCCAGTCGTCGATGATCGTCACGTCCCTGGTCGGCATCACCACGAAGCAGCCTTCGGGCGCCTTACCTTCGCGGATGATGTTGCCGCCGCAGATCACCCAGTCGGCATGATCGATGCCGCTGGAGAACGCGTGCACCGCATTCCAGACGACGCCGCCGTCGACCTCGCGTGCCTTGCCCACGGCCGCCACCGCGACGCACAGCTTCTGATCCGTGCTGCGGCCCCACACGTCATGCTGCGCTTCGAGGCTCCATGCCGCGAGCTTCAGCGGATTGTCGGCGAGGACCATGTGCACCCACGCCTGACTTCCGCATCCGCGCGCCAGCGTTTGCACCACCTCGCACAGCACATCGTAGCCGAGTTCCCACCCACCGAACTTCTTCGGCTGGCAAATCTTCAGCAGCCCATTTTGCATCAAGTCGTCGACCGTCGCGTCGGGACACCGCCGCAGGCGCTCGGCATCCTCCGATCGGGCAGCAAGTATCGGCGCCAACAATTCAGCTCGCTTGATCAGCTCCTCGCGCGACATCCCGTCCCCGGCTGCCAGAGCCACCTTCTGCTGCATCTGAAATGCACCTCTGTCGCAAGCCTGGAACCTGAGCTGGTTGTCGAAATTTCGCCCACACCGTCATGTCCACGACGGGCACGCTTGGTCACGGGTTGTTCAGCCGCCGCAGCCGCTGGACAAGCGCCGGCGGCGTTTCACGATAAATCCGCTCGATCAGCGCCGCGACCTCCTCGCCCGAACGCGGCTTGCTGACGTCCAGCCCCGAACGTCCTGCATCTGCGATGAACGCCTTATCGCCGAACGTATCCGCCAACGCCTTGCGCATCGCAGCCACGCGCTCGGCCGGCACGCCGGGCGGAAACATATATGGCCGTCCCACCGCGAGAGGCGCACAGGCCGCCTCGACGAAGCGCCGGTCGTCATCGCCCGCAACGAGATCGGGCAGAAATGGCACATCGGCAATGCCGGCCTCTTTCGCTGGCCCCATCTGCACCAGCAGCTTCACCTTGCGCGGGCTGCGCATCCAGTCGGCCCGGGTGGCCATCATCGCGGAGTAGAAGGCGCTCGCATATCCGTCGAGTTCGCCACGCTCCATCGCGACCAGCGCCGCCGGCTGCCCCTGATAGCCGACGATGATCTTGAGCTTGAGGCCCAGCGTCTCGGTCAGCAGCCGGGCGTAGTAGCTCGGCGTGGAATTGACGCCCGAAGCGCCAACCTTGAGTTCCTGCGTCTTCGCATCCTGCCAACTCGACACGGGAACGCCGTGCCAGACGGTCAGCATCGCCGTCTCGACGGTCGGCGATCCCAACCACAGGAACTTGGTCGGGTCGAAGTTCGCCTGTTTGGTCCCGAGCAGCGGCTCGAACGGCACGTTGTTGTTGGGCGCGCCGAGCATCGTCCCGTCCTTCGGCGCATTGTTGTACAGATGATTGGTCCCCACGATCCCACCGGCACCGGCCATGTTCTGTACCACCACCGACGGATTTCCAGGCAGATGCTTCGGCAGCGCCCGTGCGATCAGCCGCGACAGCACATCGTAGCCGCCCCCCGGTTGTGACGTTACGATGATGGCGACCGTCCGCCCCTTGTAGAAATCAGCGACCGGATCGGCCGAAGCCGCCACCGTCCCTCCGAAGAGGAGAACGGCAAACCCTGCCAGTCCTGCGATCCAGCGCATCATTTGCCGCCCCTCAACTGAAAACTCACGACCATCTATAACGCTTTACAGGCTCCCGCGCGACGCTCGGGATAAAGCGACAGCAACCCCTCGCGGCTGGCCTTCGCGATCCCGCGCTCTGTGATGAGCCCCGTGACGAGCCGCGCCGGCGTCACGTCGAACGCGGGGTTCGCCGCCCCCGATCCCGGCGCCGCCACTTCGACCGACGCCACCGTTCCATCCGCCAAACGCCCCGTCACCTTCAGCACTTCGTCCGCGCTCCGCTCCTCGATCGGAATGTGGAAGCCGTCCGCGATCGTCCAGTCGATCGTCGAATGCGGCAGCGCGACATAGAACGGCACGCCGTTGTCGGAGGCAGCGAGCGCTTTCAGATAGGTGCCGATCTTGTTGGCGACATCGCCGTTGGCCGTCACCCGGTCGGTCCCCACGATCACCAAGTCGACGCGGGCATGCTGCATCAGATGCCCGCCGGCATTGTCCGCGATCACCGTATGCGGCACGCCATGCGCGCCCAGCTCGAACGCGGTCAGTGCGGCCCCCTGGTTCCGCGGCCGCGTCTCGTCGACCCACACGTGCAGGGGTACACCGGCATTGTGCGCCTTGTAGATCGGCCCCGTCGCCGTGCCCCAGTAGACACAGGCGAGCCACCCCGCATTGCAGTGCGTGAGGATCTCGACGCGCTCACCGGGCCCCTTCTTCGCGGCGATCTCCCGGATGATCCCGAGCCCATGCTCCCCGATCCGCCGGCACGTCTCGACGTCGTCGTCGCAGATCCACTGCGCCGCATCGAACGCCGCAGCAGCCCGCGAAGGCGGCGGCAGATGGTGAACCGCCTTGCGCACCGCTTCCAGGCCCCACGCGAGATTGATCGCCGTCGGCCTCTGGCGCGCGAGATGCTCGATCGAGCGCGCCAGATTTTCATCGCTCGGATCGGTCTGCATGGCCAGCGCCAGACCGTAGGCCGCCGTCGCCCCGATCAGGGGCGCGCCCCGCACCTGCATCGTCAGGATCGCGCGTGCGGCATCTTCCATGGTCTCGAGTTCGATCTGCACCAGCCGATGCGGCAGCAACGTCTGGTCGAACGTCATGACCTTGCCGGTGTCGGGCTCGCGCCGGATCATCCGGTAGGCAGTGCCATCGACTTTCATGGAAGCTCAATCCTCGCTGCTGCCCGCGGTAGGCTTTCTGTAGTCGCGGCCGATCGCAGGAGGCAAGGCCCCTTCCACCTGCTCACGGCCATTCCTCGCCCATTTCGCTGACCCATATTGCCCGACTGGACAACTCGGCAAACGCCCGCAATCATACGGCATTGCGGCGCCTCCCTCTCTGGCTGAGCATCAGGTATCCGCACCATTCCCCAAGAGGCGACCGTTCATGCTCGAGATCTGGGACGAAGACTGGCCACTGGACGCAGAGGTCTGCCCCTGCGACATCCACTTCACGCAGTGGCTGTCGGAGCGCGGCGTCACGGGAAAATCGATCTATCATTTCGGCAGCGGCGGGCATCACCACCTCGGAATGGACAATCTGGCGAAGGGCGCGCCGAACACGATTTTGAGCATCACGGCCGCCCCCAAGGAGTTTGCGCATTTTGTCGAACTCGCGATTGCCCACCCACGCCTTTCGCACGACTATCAATGCCTGTTCGGTGACATCTATCTCCTCAATCCGCGGCTGATGCCGAAGATCGATATCGCGACGGTGTTCCATCTCTGCGAGTTCCGCTCGGAAAAGCAGGATGAGTATGGCGGGCTCACCGACATGGGTGTGATGGAAACCCTGCTCGACATGCTTCCGCCCGACGGCAAGGTTCTGTTCTATTCGCGGTCGCGTGACTATTGGCGCGCCGAGCCGATCTCGCGTGAACTCGTGGCACGCGGCCGGATGCGCCATCTCGAAGCGTTCAAGACGCTCGAGATCTATCAGAAAGCGTAGCCGCTTCGATCACGGCAGCTCCGCTCCGCGGATCAATGCAGTAACTCCCGCTTCGGCCACCGCCGGCCTCTTGCCGATGACGTCGGATGCCGCACGTTTCAGATTGGCATACGTCAGGGGCGCGAAGCGAAATACGATTCGGTGCCGGCCAGCCGGCACTTCCACCGCCCGGAACAGCACTTCAGCCCGCATGATCGGCATTTCCCGGCCGTCCACTTCCGCAATCCATCCGGGATAGTAGGTGTCGTGCAGGACCAGCACACCCGCGGTCGCTGCATCGACGTCGATCTCGATCCGACCGGGCCGCCACAATGCGATCTTCGCTGTGCTGACGGCATTCACCAGAGCGCCGAGCTTCATCCCGGCCGCCGGCGACGTCTCGACATCGATGGAAACCTGATCCTGCTCCGGCGGATGGATCAGCGCGCCACCCTTGAGTGTGGCATCGAGATCGGCGACCCGGATGCGCGAGCTGAACCTCACCCGCGGCATCGCCCCGGCGATCCGGTAGATCCAGACCTTCGGACCTGCCAGAAGCACCTCGAGCCGCGTGGGACGCAGCATCTGCTTCAACTCTTCGATCGGCCGGTCGAGGACCACATATTCGAGCCCCAGCGCACGGGCCAGAGCGCACTCATAGCCGTTGAACGAGGCGGGGAAGCGCCGCGCCGAAGCGAGCCAACCGGTTTCGCTCGGCGAAACATAGCGATCGTAGATCCCGATCCGCAGCGGATTGTAGCCTGTTGTCGCCTCGATTTTCCGGATCACCGACAGGTTCTGCCAGGGGCCACCGAGCCCCACGATCTCGACCCGTGGCCGCGCGCCCTCCGCATGGCGACGCTCGATCTCGCTGCCCAGCAGACGCAGCGCATCTGCATCTTCTGGCGCCGCGGCCTCCAGCAACTGATAGTATTTGCTGTGTTCCGCGTTCAGTCGCGACGCTGCGTTCCAGGTCACCAATTCACCCACGCCGACCATCGCCACCACGGTAGCAGCCACCCATCGGCGTGTAGGTCCCCGCCAGTAGAGCATTGCCGATACGACCACTGCGGCAGGAATGGCGACTTGACCGGCAGCCCGGAGCATCGCGCCGGTATGATCGGTCATGTCCGCAATCGACCATGCACTGACCGCAATCGCGATCACCGCCGATATCAGAAGCGCGATGGAAAGCGGTCGCCCGGCTGGCAGCCCCCGCTGCACGAAACCCGTCAGCAAATGTCCTGCGAGGAACGCCATCAGCAGGGTAACGATGAACGTGCCATCCACCGGACGGCGGAAGAACTTGAACCCTGGGACGTGCTCGAAGACGAACGGAAACAGCGGCGTATAGCGCCCGAGCGTGAACAGCAGAGCGAGCGCCAGAAGCCACGTCAGCGTGCGCGCGCCTCTATCTCCCAGTCGCCCCCCCGCAATGCCGAGCCACGCGAAGACGATCAGTGGCGCTGCGCCCAGGAAGAGATAATTGAACGACGCGTCCGTCGCCGCGACGTCCGGCATGATCGAATAGTGCGGCCCCCAGTAGCTATAGTCGGGCGCGTGCGCTCCGAACACGTCCGGGATCAGCATCGACGCGAGATTCGCCGGGTGCAGCGACGCCAGGAGCGCCTCTCCCAGCGCCGACTCCGGCCTGTTGGACAACGCAGCCAGTTGCAATGAAAGCAGCACCGGCACGCCGATGATCGCAATCCCCACGACGAGCATGGTCGCAAAAAGAGCCAGACGTTCTCGCAGGTACACCAGAGGCGAGCGCGCCAAGGCGAATTCGCGCAAAACGAGCACGGCGAGCATGAACGCCAGAAGCAAGGCCACCTGATTCCGGCCGAGTATGATCGTCCCGGCTACTGCCGTAAACACCAGCGAGTACGGCAGCGAGCGGCGCTCCAGAGCTACCTCGAGCGTCAGCATCGCGACCGGAAACAGCCCATAGCAGACGATGATGCCCGTATGATTGAGCCGCGCCGAAGCTGCTCCGCCGAGCATGAACACGGTCGCTGCCAGAATGCTCGCCGGCGCCGGCCATGAGCGCCGGTAGCCGATCCCGACCATAGCCAGCCCACCTGCCAGCAGATGGAGTTGCACGATCAGATCGAAACTCCTGAGCGACGGCGCCCGGTCGAACAGCGCCCACAGGAGGAACGGCGGCGAGAACACCAGCGACTGCGGATCGGCGATGCTCGGATGACCACCGTAGTGATACGGGTTCCAGAAGATCGACGTTCCCGCGTGCAGCGACTCCGCCAGAAAGCGGAAGAAAGCATAGAACTGGTTCTTGGAATCCCAAGGCACGACGCTGTCGTTGAGATACCAGCGCGACAGCGCGACGAGCCAGATCAGCGCCACCATCGCCAGGGTCGCGGTCAGCTCGAACCTGCGTACGACATGCTCGATGCGTCCGGACACGCGGACGAAAGCTCGCCACCCGCTCAAGCAACCTCCCCGTCGATCTCGCAATCGTTGAAACCAACCGATGTTCGCGCGAGACCCTTAGAATGTTACGATTGAGCTGCACATATCAATTCAGGGATGATGCGGATGACGAAGGGAATACGATAGAATCAACTAAGTAGCAATACCTGCATCCTTGCCAGCTTAAAGCGGCCCGAACAGACTTTCGACCAAATCGTCCTCGACATCCTCGAGCCGTGGCGGATTCCACGCCGGCTTGCGGTCCTTGTCGATCAGCAGGGCCCGGATGCCTTCGGTGAACTCTCCGCGATCGAACAGCCGCACGCACAGCCGGTACTCGATCTCCAGCGCCCGTTCGAGCGACCCGAGCGCCTTCGCCCGCCGGATTGCCGCCAGCGTCGCCTTCATCGCGAGCGGCGAGAACGGCGCGATCGACTTCGCCACCTTGGCAGCCCACTCTCCCCCATCGTCGGCGAGCCCGGCACGGATCTGCTCGACGGTCGGCAACGAAAATACCCGGTCGATCATCGCGCGATGATCCGCCAGCGACGACGGCGACGGCGCAGTTGCACGTTGAGCGATTGCAACCGAAACCGGCTCGTCGGTGTTGGCCAGCACGTCGATCAGCTCCGGCAACGCACCGGACGCGACGCACGTGTCCGCGATCCCTGCGTAGAGCGCATCCCCCGAATTCATCCGATGCCCGGTCAATCCCAGGAAAACACCGATCTGTCCGGGAGCATGCGCGAGCAGCCATGTGCCACCGACATCGGGAATGAGACCGATCGCGGTCTCCGGCATCGCCAGCATCGACCGCTCCGTCACGATGCGGTGGCTGGCGTGCCCCGACAGGCCGATGCCGCCGCCCATCACGATGCCGTCCTGGATCGCAACGAACGGCTTGGCGTAGCTCCCGATCAGCGCGTTGAGCACATATTCGTCGGCCCAGAAGCGGCGGGCGAGGTCCGTACCTTCCTTCTTGGAATTGTAGAGCGAGACGACATCGCCGCCCGCGCACAGGCCGCGCTCCCCGGCACCATCGAGAATGACGAGTTCGACCTTGGGATCGTCGGCCCAGCCTCGCAGCGCGTCGACCATCGGCGCCACCATCTCGTAGGCCAGCGCATTGAGCGCTCGCGGCCGGTTGAGCGTGATGCGCCCCGCGCGCCCTTCTCGGCGAACGATGACGCTCGGCTGGGTATCCGAGGCTGCGGTCGAAGGTGCGGACAAGGTGCTGCTCCCGTGAAAGAACGCCATCCGGATACAGGACTGCCCCTGCTCCTCGCAAGTCGGACAAAATCAGCTTATCGCGAGACTCGCATCCGGCTCCCCATCGCAACGAGCCCGACGACGATGACACTGAACCCGATCTCCATCCACCCGATCCGCTCGCCCAGAAGGGCGGACGCTGCAGCCAGAGTGATGAACGGCTGTACGAGCTGCATCTGGCCCACCTTGGCGATGCCGCCCATCGCGAGCCCGCGGTTCCATGCGAAGAAGCCCAGATACATCGGGAACATCCCGACGAAGACGAGCGCGGCCCACGCAGCCCACGACACCTGCCCAGGATCACGCGGCAGACCGTTCGCCAGCATCAGCACCAGAATGACCGGCGACATGATCACGACGGCCCACGAGATCACGTGGCTCCCCGGCATCCGCGCCGTCAGGTGACCACCCATCGCATAGCCATAGCACCCCGCCGCGGCAGCCCCCGCGAGCAGCAGATCTGCCCAGTGCAGCTCGAGCGCGCCCGCACTCGACAGCACGGCATAGGCCACCGCCGCCGCCGTGCCCGCGAGGCTGCAGAGCCAGAACGCCCGCGAAGGACGTTCTCCCGCGATGTGCATGCCGGCAAGCGCCGTCAACAGCGGCTGCACCGCGAGGATCACGCCACCGTGCGACGCCGGTGCATATCGCATCGCGATCCCCATCAGCAGCGGATAGCCGATCGTGACGCATACGCCAAAAACGACGAGGGAAGCCCAGGTGTCGCGTGGCGGCGGTCCCGCGCGCATGGCGACGAGATAGATCGCCGCCAGCAACGCCGCGATCAGCGCACGCGCGAACGTCACGAAACCCGGATCGAGCTCGAGCACGACGAGCCGCGTCGCCGGCAGCGTGATCCCGAAGATCGTCACCCCGACGAGGCCCAGCAGAAGACCGATGGCGAGCGGACTGAGCCGAAGCTCACGACGCGATGAATTCGACGAGGTCGATGGAGGAGAACTGTTCATCGGCCCTGGTTAAGCGAATTGCCATCGGGATCAAGCCTGACAGCATCGCGACATGCGAAATCTGCATGGCGATGCTGGCAACGATGATGGCAACAAGCTGGGTATCGGCCCGACTTGTTCGTCGATGCTGCACTAAAGCGTGCACTTTCCGTAGGTCTTGCGCCCACCCGCGAGCTGCAAGGCTTCTTCCGCAAGCTCGTAGTTCGACACCTGCTCCGGTGTCGGACGCTTGGCTTTCTCCACGTCGCCGACATCGACGCTGTACTGCGTGTGCCATTCCATCCGCTTCTTGTCGAAGCCGGTGTTGACCGACCAGATGCAGCGTTCGGTCAGCGCCTTGATCGTGAATTCGACCGCATCCTGAGGCTTCTGGGTCGCATCCATGACCGCCTTCAGCACCTTGGCTTTCTCGGTCCCCTCATAGTGCGCCCGATTCGCCTCGATCATCGCCGCGATCGTGTCGCGCAGCAGCGCCCGGTCACGCGCGATCCAGGCCGTCGATGCGCCGTAGGCGTTGAACAGATAGTTGGGCAGCAGGTCGCCGAGCCGGGCCAGCACGCGCAGCGTCGGCTTCTGCTTGAGCGCCAGGAACTCGTCCTCGGGATGCAGCGCCACGCCGTCGATCTGGCCCTGGATCAAGCCCGGCAGACGCCCGGCCGTTGCCGCCGAGATGAAGTTGGCATCCTCCACCTTGAGCCCGCCCTTTATCAGCAACTCTCGCCCCATGCGCCAGTTGAAGCCGCCGACGCCGCCGCCGGTCGCCGACAGCCGCTTGCCCTTGAGATCGGCCGGCGTCTTGATGTCGGGAGCCACCATGTAGACGTGCGGCATGATCGGCGCGAGGCCCCAGATCTGCTGCACCTTCGCACCACGGCCGACCGCAACGTCGCTCACCGAGATGATCGCCGACCCTTGCGCCGCAGCAGCATTGGCCGCCGCCGACTGCCCCCCTTCGAACTGCACGATGTTGGCGTCCACGCAGCGCTTCTCGAAATACCCGAGCGCTTTGGCGGTATACGGCGCAGTGTGCACGACATTCGGCGGCGACACGGCCACGCCGATGTTGATCTTCCGCATCGTCGTGCACTTCTGCGCCTGCGCCAGCGCCTCCGACGACATGGCATCGATACCTGCAAACCCAGCGGTGGCGATCGCGAAAACCGCGGCCATGGATGCAGAATTTCTCGTCGAACTCATCGTATTCCTCCCGATTGCATTAAGCGCGGCTTCTGGGCCACGTTCCACCACAGCATGCCAGCCCAGGGTGACGCCGACAAGGCATCAGCCGATAGGTGTCGATAGGCATCATCCTTCAGACGTCCTCGTATGGCACACCGCGAACTCCGGGATGCTCCGGTCCCAAGCGCGCCATTGACCGCGCCCCGACAATCGGCGATTTCCTCATTGAAACGGCTTCGAGCAGCGTCGATCGGCATGCCCGAAATACCAGACCCGGCATGCCGGATGCAGAATGCCAGATGAGGAGACGCCCGTGGAATTCGGCATCCAGTTCTTTCCCGTGGTCGACCGCAACGAGAAGCCGGCGGCGCAATATTGGGGCGAGTGCCTCGACCTCGTCGGCATCTGCGACGAACTCGGCTACACCTCGATCCGCACTGTCGAACACTACTTCCACCGCTACGGCGGCCTCTCGCCCTCGCCGCTGATGTTCCTCGCCGCCGCCAGCCAGCGCAGCAGGAAGGCACGCCTGATCAGCGGCGCATGTCTCCCCGCGTTCAATCATCCCCTCAAGCTCGCCAGCGAAATCGGCCTCTGTGACGCCTTGACCGGCGGCCGTCTCGAGGTCGGCCTCGCCCGTGCCTTCCTGCCGCTCGAGTTCGTGCGCTTCGGCGTGAGCCTCGACGACAGCCGCGCCCGCTTCGAGGAAGCCAGCGCCCTCATCAAGCGCCTGTTGACGGAAGAGAACGTCACCCACGAGGGCCGCTTCCACCAGTTCGAGGACACCACGATCTACCCGCGCGCGACGCAGCAGCCACATCCGCCGATCTGGGTCGCCGCGATCGCGACACCGGAGAGTTTCATCAACGCCGGCAGAAACGGCCACGGCGTGATGGCGATACCGATGACCGGTGGCAAGATGCAGGAGTTGCTCGGCACATACCGCGACGCCTGGAAATCTGCCGGCCACCCCGGCAATGGCCGCGTCATGCTGGCCTTCCATATGTATTGCGCCGAAAGCGAAGCGAAGGCCCGCCAGGACAGCGAATCCGACCTCAACTACTACCTGTCCTCGGTGGTCGAGGCGGCGAGTGACTGGACCGGCGGCGCATCGACCAAGGACTACCCCGGTTACGATCGGATGATCGCGGAGTTCGCCAAGGAGACCTGGGCTTCCCAGGTCGACAAGGGCGTCGCCTGGGTCGGCACGCCCAAGCGCCTCGTCGAGATGATCCGCGGCTACGAGGCGGAGGTCGGCGGCTGGGAGATCGCCTCGATGCAGGTCAACTTCGGCGTCATGCCCAAGGACAAGGCGGAAGCCTCGATGCGCCTCTTCTCCAGGGAGGTGATGCCCCATTTCAAGTAGCACTGCTCGAGACAGCTCGAGGCTTCCCCCGGCTGCATCTACCCGACATTCCAATGCACTCCTGGAGATTTGTCCGGCCCACTCACCGGCCCTGCCACTTCGAAAAAAGATCAGCCCGAAAGGCTTCCTCATGCTCTTCGCAAGACGCATCGCAAGATCGGTCGCTGCCGTTTTCGCCGTCGCCGCCATCGCCATCGCCATCGACATGACGAATGCGGCTCAGGCTCAGGATCCAGCAGCCTTCTACAAGGGCAAGACCGTCAAGTTCGTAGTCGGCTTCGGCACCGGCGGCGGCTTTGACGCCTACGCGCGCATGATCGCTCCGCCCCTCGGCAAAGCGCTCGACGCCAGCGTCGTCGTCGAGAACCAGCCGGGCGCCGGCGGGATCATCGCGTTGAATCGCATCGCCGCGTCTTCCCCCGATGGCCTCAGCCTGATGATCGTCGACGGCACACCGGCAGCCCTCGGCCAGTTTCTCGGCCAGGAGAACGTACGCTATGACCTCACCAAGCTCGATCACCTCGGCATGATTTCCGCCACCCGCTTCGTCTGGCTGGTCGCCATGAAGTCGCCGGTAAATTCGCTTGCCGACGTCCTGAAATCCGGCACGAAAATCCTGTGGGGCTCGGCCGGTCCGACCGATGGCCCCACCGGCAGCGCCGCATTCACCTGCGAAGCGCTCGGCATCGCCTGCCGCGTGATCCTCGGCTACAAGGGCTCGAACGATATGATCCTCGCGATGCAGCGCGGGGAGGTCGACGCCAATTTCCTCTCGGAAAGCAGCGCGTTCTCACTGCAGAAATCGAACCAGGCCCGCGCCATCGTCACGGCTTCGCGCACCCGATCGCCTTTGCTTCCCGACGTGCCGACCATCTTCGAAAGCACCGAGCTCGATGCTGACAAGCAGCAGCTTCTCGACTATCGCGCCAACCTCAACGATCTCGGCCGCATCCTCGTCACGACGCCCGGCACCGATCCGCAGCGGCTGGCTTTTCTCCGTGCCGCAGTCAAGAAAGTCCTGACAGAGCCGGAGCTTGTTGCCGAAGGCAAGCGCACCGGCCGCGTTCTCGAATTCCGGGAGCCCGACATCGCACTCGGCAAGGCAAAGAGCGTCTTGGAAGGCATCAGCTCCGGAGAAAAAGAGCGCATACGGCACATCGCTCTCAAGAAGTATCTGGAGTAGACTGCGGTCGAGGTCGGTGAAACCCGGCAAGCGCGCTCATGCCTCAACAGCCGGTATGCCTCGAAATCGTGCCTCGGAACTGAGTCAGCCCGCGCGCGTGCCTCCCGGCGAAGCACCCGTGCACAGCCTGGAGTTTCCGCCTATGCCCATGCGCATGCTGAAATCGGCACTCGCGCTCGTACTGATTGCTGTCGCAGCGGGCAGCGCGCCGTCACAGCCGACCGCCTCGCCCTACAAGGGCAAGACGGTCAAGTTCGTCGTCGGCTACGGGACCGGCGGCGGCTTCGACGCCTATGCGCGGATGATCGCCCCGCCCCTCGCGAAGGCGCTCGAAGCCAACGTCATCGTCGAAAACCAGCCGGGCGCCGGCGGGATCATCGCCCTGAACCGGATCGTCGTTTCGCAGCCCGATGGCCTCAGCCTGATCATTGTCGACGGCACGCTGGCGGCGCTCGGTCAATTCCTTGGACAAGCCAACGTCCGTTACGATCTCACGAAGCTCGACCATCTCGGACTTATCTCGGAATCGCGCTTCGTCTGGCTCGTAGGCTTGAATTCGCAGGTCAAGTCGTTCGCCGATGCGACGAAGCACGGCAAGAAAGTGCTGTGGGGCGCAACCGGCCTGACGGGAAGCGCGGCGTTCACCTGCGAAGCACTCGCCATCCCATGCCATGTCATCGTGGGATACAAGAGTTCCAGCGACATGATCCTCGCCATGCAGCGCGGCGAGATCGATTCCAACTATCTGTCGGACAGCAGCGCCTTCTCACTGGTTCAATCCGGGCAGGCCAGGGCAATCACAGTCGCGGCGAGAACGCGTTCGCCGCTTTTGCCCGATGTCCCGACCATTTTCGAACTGGCCAAACTCGACGACGCCCAGCAGCGCCTTTTGGACTTCCGCGCCAACCTCAACGACCTCGGCCGCATTCTGTTGACATCACCGGGCACCGATCCGCAGCGCCTCACCATTCTTCGCGAAGCGATCAAAACGGTCCTTACCGACCCGGAGTTGATGGCAGAAGGCAAACGCACCGGCCGCGTCCTCGCGTTCAAGGAACCCGCTGTCGCCCTCGTCAAAGCCAAGAGTGTTCTCGAAGGCATCGGCCTCGAGGAAAAGGAACGGATAAAGACGATCGCCCTGAAGAAATATCTGGATTGAGGCCGCATGCAGCGACGCAAACTCGGACGAACCGGCTTCGAGGTATCCGTGCTCGGCTTCGGTTGCGGCACGGTCGGCGGCTTGATGACCGAAGGCGCGCCGGCAGATCAGAAGCGCGCCATCGCCCGGGCGATCGACCTCGGCATCAACTACTTCGACACCGCCC
>CAZNMY010000072.1:0-32290 GCA_964574325.1 uncultured Devosia sp.
ACGTCGTGGTAGTTGAACGACGACGCGCCCACGCGGATCACGACATGGCCCGGCTGGACGGCGGGGCGCGGATAGTCTGCCACCACTTCCAGCTCGTCGAGATCGCCATGCTTGCGCAGCACCAGGGCGTTCATCGTGCTCATTGGATCGTATCTCCTGGGAAGGGAGCGCCTCGCGCTCCGGTATGGCGTATTTGTCGCTGAAATATCGAGTGCAGCCAAGCAAGTCCTGCCGCAGTTGCGCAGGCAGAAGCGGGCGCTGTCACCTGTCATGCGAATGGTTTTCTAACCTTCGCGCGGAAAATGGCAAGCCCATCCATGCATGAGCGGTTCCGCGCGAAGAATCCCCTGCCGGGATCGTGCGGCACTTTTCCTACTTCGCGCGGCCGAGCGCCTCGATCCGAGTCTTGCCGCGCATGAAGGGTTGCAGCGCGTCGGGGATGGCGATCGAGCCGTCGGGTTCCTGGTAGTTCTCCATGACCGCGACCAGCGTGCGACCGACGGCGAGGCCGGAGCCGTTCAGCGTATGCACGAATTCGGTGCCTTTCGCGCCCTTCGGACGATAGCGCGCGTCCATGCGGCGGGCCTGGAAATCGCCGCACACCGAGCACGATGAGATTTCACGGTAGGTGCTCTGGCCGGGCAGCCAGACCTCGATGTCGTAGGTCTTCTGCGAGGCGAAGCCCATGTCGCCGGTCGAGAGCAGCATGGTGCGGAACGGCAGGCCGAGCCGCTTCAGCACTTCCTCCGCGCAGCCGGTCATGCGCTCGTGCTCTTCGAGCGACTTGTCCCGCGTCGTGATAGAGACGAGTTCGACCTTGGAGAACTGATGCTGCCGGATCATGCCGCGCACGTCGCGTCCGGCGCTGCCCGCTTCGGAACGAAAGCACGGCGTCCAGGCGGTGAAGCGGAGCGGCAGTTCTTCTTCCGCGAGGATTTTTTCACGCACGAGGTTGGTGAGCGAAACTTCGGCGGTGGGGATGAGATAAAGCTTCAGGTGCTCCATCTGCTCGGAGTCAAACTGCGTCCGCCATTGAGGTGTTAGTCGATCCATGATTTTAGCGAGTTTCTCCCTCGCTTCCTGGACCGGTGTGCCGTGCAGGTCGAGGCTTTCCAGTTCGCCATCAGCAGAAGCGCGAGCGCTCAGCATGAATTGTTGGAACACCTCGTCCGCATCAGCATTGCTCCTCGAAGTGACGAACAAATCGTCGGCGAACTTGGGAAGATTGCCTGTGCCGTATGCTGACAGTGATCGCACCAGCAGCGGCGGGTTCACCTCCATGTAGCCGAAGTCGTCGGTGTGGATGTCGAGCATCAGGCTGGCGATCGCGCGCTCCAGCCGCGCGAGGTCCGCCTTCAGGAACACGAACCGCGCGCCCGACACCTTCGCCGCCGACTCGAAGTCCATCATGCCCAACGCCTCGCCCAGCTCGAAATGCTGCTTGGGCTCGATGATCGCCTTGGGCGTGCCGACCTTGCGCACCTCGACATTCGCGTGCTCGTCTTTGCCGACCGGCACGTCGTCGCGCGGCAAATTCGGGATGACTTCGAGCGCCTTCTGCAACTCGGCGTCGAGGCGCTTCACGTCCTCCTCGCCCGCCGCCAGCTTGTCCTTCAGCGCGTTGACCTCGGCCATCAGCGTCGCAGCCGCCGCCTCGTCCTTGTTCTTCTTCGCCGTACCGATCTCCTTCGACGCCGCGTTGCGACGCGCCTGGATATCGTTCAGCGCCGTGATCTCGCGCCGGCGCCTCTCGTCGAGTTCGATCAGCGACGCCGCCATCGGGGCAAGCCCACGCACCGACAGCCGCTCGTCGAACTTTGCCGCGTTCTCGCGAATCCACTTGATGTCGAACATGTCAGTCCTCGCAGCCTTCGGAGTGAGTGATTTGGGCCGCTTATAGACCAGGGTGAGGGGAGTTGGCAGTGGGGCATTGGGCGCGTGAGATCCGGAAATCCCACGCCCCCGTCATCTTCGACCGAAGCGAACGTCGTGAGCGAGCGTCGGAGATCCAGCGCGAGGAGCCGCCGCAGGCGTCCGTGCCCATTCCATCCGTATATTTCGTGTGCTTCGCACGCTCCTTATGCTGGGTCCCCGACGCTCGCGCGCCCGTGGCGCACTTCGGTCGAGGATGACGCCGGTGAACCCACACCCTCCGTCATCTACGGCCGAAGCGAACGACGTGAGCGAGAGTCGCAGAACCAGCGCGAGGAGCCGCCGCAGGCGTCCGTGCCTCTTCCATCCGAACATTTCGGGTGCTTCGCACGCTTTTTGTGCTGGGTCCCCGACGCTCGTGCGCCCGTGGCGCACTTCGGTCGAGGATGACGCCGGTGAACCTACGCCCCCGTCATCTTCGACCGAAGCGAACGTCGTGAGCGAGCGTCGGAGATCCAGCGCGAGGAGCCGCCGCAGGCGTCCGTGCCCATTCCATCCGTATATTTCGTGTGCTTCGCACGATTTTTTGTGCTGGGTCCCCGACGCTCGTGCGCCTGCAGCGCACTTCGGTCGAGGATGACGCCGGCGAACCCACACCCTCCGTCATCTTCGACCGAAGCGAACATCGTGAGCGAGCGTCGGAGATCCAGCGCGAGGAGCCGCCGCAGGAGTCCGTGCCTCTTCCCTCCCAACATTTCGTGTGCTTCGCACGCTCCTTATGCTGGGTCCCCGACGCTCGCGCGCCCGTGGCGCACTTCGGTCGAGGATGACGAAAATTCGAGGTAGGCTTTACATTGTGTGTACTATGTAGTACACGGTCCACATGAGCAGCTTCGGCGACTACGTCCGGACGGTCAGGGCAAGGCTCGCGGAGAGCGGGTCCCGCCACAGCCTTCGACAGGTGGCGGGCCGCGTCGGGGTCGAACCGGCCTATCTCAGCAAGGTGGAGCGCGGCCTCGTGCCGCCACCTTCGGAGGCGACGATCGTCAGGCTGGCTTCTGATCTCGGCGAGGACGCCGATCTCATGCTCGCGCTGGCGGGCAAGGTGTCGAGCGACCTGCAGGAGATCATCCGGCGGCATCCGCGCGCGTTCGCGGAGCTGATACGGCAGCTGAAGGACGTGCCGGAAGGCGCGCTGCTTCGCGTGGTCAGGGAGGTGAAGGACGGCAAGTGGTGAGTTTCGCGGAGAGGCAACGAGCGAAGTGAGGTGAGAGAGCGCAAAGCGTGAAGGGGCAATCGGGGCTGACAGCAACAATCGAAAGGGTCGCGTCGCATGCTGACACTCGAGCAGGACACTCTCGTCTTCAGGTTCCCGGACACTCACGAGCAGGCCGAGACCTCCATAGAGCTGCAGATCACGCTGCGAATTCCCGACGACACGAAGGAGTATCCGCTGCCGCCGGGACTGGGTCGTTTCCCACTGCGTCATACCGAGGACTTCGGCGCCCGTGTTCCCAAGGAGTGGGCCGTTCGCGGCGGCATCATGCTGCCGATGTTCCGCACCGAGGCGATGTGGCTGAACTTCCGCAAGGACACGAACAGGTATCCGTGTGCGGTGAAGGTGGCGGCTGGCAAGATCAATGCGATCAGCGGCAAGCCATGGAAGCCCGAGCTCGATGCCGACGACATCGACTATCTCGTGATCCCGCATCAGCCCTGGCTCGACGGTTTCGCAGTCGGCGAAGGCCAGATCCGCCAGTTCATCGCCATGCCACTCGGCGGCGGCTACACGGCGGAGGAGCAGATCACCGGCAGGGCCGAATGGGGCGGACTGCAGATCATCGTCTACCCGATGAAGGGGGAGCGCTGGCGGGAGATGGAGCAGGCGCGCCTGGACAGCGAGCAAAAGCAGGCCGAGCAGCGCAGATCGTTGAACGAGCAAGAACTCGAGGCCAGGAAGCGGGCGATCGAGAAGGCTATCGCAGAGGCAAAGGTTGCCAAACCGGCACCGAGCCCTGCACCTGATCCTGCCCCGAGACCTGCCCAAAGTCATCGACCCAGCATGGGCGTGCCCGTGGTGAAGTCGGCAGGGCCCGGCCTCATCAGCCAGAAATTCTCGCACGGCCGTTCGAAGGTCGTGATGTGCGAGCGCAAAGGCAGACGGCCGGCAGGGGCGATCTCGATCCCGGCGAGTTCGGGGCCGTCCCGGGCAGAACCGTCCTACGCTTTCGGCCCAGCGTTCGAGGCGGAATCGCCACGTCGCGCGGCGCCCGCGCCGATGGCGATGGGGCTCGGTGCCGGCGGGCTGATGCGGCAGGAAGTCTTGCGCGACCCCTACGGCATCGACGCGTGGGATCAAACCGCACCGAGCCGCTGCTTCCTGACGCTGGTCCAGGCCGAGGACTGGGTGCGGATCACCGGCGAGGAGATGCGCCGCGAGCCGCCGTCGGCGCAGAAGTACGCCGAGCACGGGCTGCCGTGGTTCGACTACGAGGTCGCGAAAGGCCAAGCGTTGCCCGGCGCACCTGCGCTGACCATGCTGAAAACCGTTGGCGATGTTGCGCAGGAGAAGGGGCTCGATCCCCTGCCCGGCAACGAAAGTGTCGATCCCCATCCCCTGGTCAAGCTCGGTCCCGATGCGGGGGTGAGCCTCCTAGCCGCCGCAAAGGAGACCGGGTCTTGAGGCTGTAGATATCGCAGCCTCACGCCGGGGCGCTTGCGCATGAGCCGCTGCTGATAAAGCGCGGTCGCGCGAGCGCCCCGGATGTCTTCATTGGTCGGACGAATTTGCCCTCATCCCGCGCCGAGCTTCTTCGCCCACAAGGGCAGCGCCGCATCGTCGACGTCGCGGGTGAGATCGACGGCTTCTTCGCCGGGGACGTAGATCTTCTTGAACTTCATCTCGGGCGCGGTGATCGGCTTCGTCGCGTCGATGCCCATCTTGGAGCCCAGGCCGTCGCGGGTCGATGGATCGAGCTTCGAGCCCTGGCTGTCGTTGACGACGAGAAGGCCGCGGTCGGCCTGGAAGCGGGTGGCGACGGCCCATTCGACCTGGGTGGGATCGTGGATGTCCACGTCCTCGTCGACGACGATCACCTGCTTCACGTCGTAGTGGCCGGCGAAGGCGCCCATCATCACGTTCTTGGGCTCGCCCTCGCTGCGCTTGGCGAGCTTCACGTAGAGGTGGTAGCGGCAGATGCCGCCGTGCGAGAGATGCACGTCGCGGACGCCGGGGAAGGTGCGCTTGAGGTGGCCGAGCAGCGTCGCCTCGCGCGGGATGCCGCCGAGCACGAGGTGCTCGAGGCCGCCACCGCCGATGGTGTGGTACAGCGCGTCCTTGCGCCGCGTGATGGCGTCGATCGCGATCACGTGCCGGTCGGCGCGTTCGCCGTAATACTGCGGGAACTCGCCGAACGGGCCTTCGGGCTCGCGCACTTTCGGCAGCATGTGGCCCTCGACCACGATCTCGGCCTCGGCGGGCACGAGCAGATCGCTCGTCTTGCACTTGACGACGGGCAGGTTGCGGCCCTGCAGCGCGCCGGCGATTTCGAGTTCGTCCTGGTCGAGCGGGGCGATGGCCTGCGAGGCCAGCAGCGACAGCGGGTCGATGCCGACGACGATGGCGACGGGTAGCGGCTCGCCGTTCGCTTCGGCCATTTCGTAGAACAGGTTGG
Organism: uncultured Devosia sp.; assembly: GCA_964574325.1. Classification (GTDB taxonomy): domain Bacteria; phylum Pseudomonadota; class Alphaproteobacteria; order Rhizobiales; family Hyphomicrobiaceae; genus CAMDPA01. Next base: position 5,547 of record CAZNMY010000072.1, read on the forward strand.
TGTGCCGCGGCAGCAGCAGCGCGCCGAGCTTCTTTGGACCTGACACCTGCAGGCGAACGATGGCGACGTTCTGGCGGCCGGTTTTCGGGTTCTTCGAGATGATCAGGCCGGCGGTGATGTAGGGACCGCTGTCGTGCTCGTTGTGGGTGGGGATCGGCAGGTCGCGCAGCAGGTCCGGTGACAGCTCGACGACGTCGTGGACGGGAGCCTTCGTCACGATCTCGCAGGGGCGCGGATGGGCGGCGGCGTGCTCGAAGCGTGGGAGCATGTCGGCGTGGTCGACACCCATCGCCTCGGCGATCCACTGCCGCGACGAGACGAGGCCGGAGACGATCGGCAGCGCATGTCCGCCGGGCGAGGGGAACAGCGTGGCCTTCCGGCCGTCGAGCACCTTGGCGATCGCCGCCACCTCGTGCTCGAGTTTGGCGTTCGGCTTGGCGACGGCGAGGCGGCCGGTGGAGGCGAGATGCGCCAGCCAGTCGCGCAGTGAGGTGAAAGGCGCGCGATTGGCGCCCGCGGAAATCTTATCCCCGGCGGCGCTCGCGCGTGCGGGCTTGGGCTTGGTCGTCATGCGTGCCTCGTCTCGATGTGATCGGCCGCCAGCATAGTGGGCCAGGGCCTCGGGCGCGAGGCGCGAGTCTCTACCGCTCGAAGTTCTCATATTCTTGCGTCCCCGGACGGCCGCTCCGACCGGGAGGTCGGAGCGCCGATCCGGGGGCTTTCCCGCGATTGGTTCGGGCCGACAATTTCCGGTGAAGACCCCGGATAGTCGCGCTGAACGCGCGCCTTCCGGGGACGCAGTCGATAGGTGGAGGCGCTCCCCCGGGAACGTGCGGAAAAACCGCGTCAGATGAGGTGTTCGGATAATTAGAAGGTCGAATATCATTCGAATGTCGAATGTTCATTGTTTCCATTTTCAATATTTTACCGAAATTAATGTTTCATTAACCTCGATTGCCAATTGTTGCGATGTAGTTAACGCGCCTTTCGTTTCGGCCGGCTGGCGACGGTTCGAGGTCGGCGCGATGCGGGCGCCTTTCAGTCGCGTAGGTTCCGGGTGAGTGTATTGGAATATGAATTAGATACGGCGTTGGCCGCTTCGGCGCTGCTGGTCGCCGGTCTCGTCAAGGGCGTCACGGGTATCGGGTATGCGACGACGGCGATGCCGCTGCTGGTTGTCGCATTCGGCCTCGATAAAGCGCTCGCGCTGGTCGTCGTTCCGGCGATCGTGAGTAATGCTGCGGTTTTCGTCGGGGCGGGAAATATCCTGGCGACGCTGAAACGGTTCCGGCTTTTCTATCTGGGAATTCTGCCGGGGATCGTCGGCGGAACCGCACTGCTCGGCGTGGTCGATACGCGTGTCGCCACCGACGTTTTGGCGGCGGTGACGCTGGCATACGTGGCGCTCGCGGTGATCCGGCCGAGCTTCTCGCTGCCGCTGTGGCTCGAGCGACCGCTGGCGCTGCCGGCCGGCATGCTGAACGGAGTGATGACGGGGCTGACGGGGTCGCAGATCCTGCCGCTCGTCCCCTACATGATGGCGCTGCGGCTCGATGCGCATACGCAGGTGATCGCGATCAATCTGGCGGTCACGATCGCATCGAGCGTGCTCGGCGCGACGCTGCTGGCGAGCGGCGGGATGACGACCGATCTCCTGATGCTGTCGTGTGCCGGCAGTGTTCCCGCGATCGCGGGCGCGCTCATCGGCAATGCCGTGCGCGGCCTGCTGCCGGTTGAGGCTTTGCGGCGGCTCACGCTGGTGATGCTGGTTGCGATCGCCGCGAGCCTCGGCGGCCGGTCGGCGTTCGATGCAGCTCTCGGCTCGGTGTGCGGCGTAGGGACGGCTGCGGACGCATCCCCCGCGCTCGCCGACGGGGCGACGGTCCTGTGCCAGGCGCTGACCGGCAACATGCCCGTGTCTGTCCCGGTGGCAGGGGAGGTCGTGCAAGCACAGTGATCCCCAGCGTTGCCGGATGCCTTGCAGGTCTACAACACATTGGAGAAAAACATGCCGAGTCTCGATCGTGGGCGCGTGCGCTTCATCTTCACCTACGGAACGCTGATGTCGTCGGCGAGCAGCGACATGGGGGCCGCCGAGCGCGCGCTGTTGAACGCGTTCGGAGCTTGCGTCGGCCAGACATCGATCCGCGGAACCATGTTCGATGCTGGCGCTTGCCCCGGCGTCGTGCTCGCGGGCGGGCCGCGGGATCTCGTTCTGGGCGAACTCTGGCGAATACCGGTCGATGTTCCGGATATCCTCGAGGCGCTCGACCGCTACGAGGGCTGCGCGCCACAGAGCCCGAAGCCCTTTCCCTACGGCCGGCATCGCATTCGGCTGCGCTGCGCCGGCATCGGCCGCGTGACGGCGTGGATCTACCTTTGGGAGCGGCCGACCGCCGGTCTCGTTCGCATACCCGATGGCCGATGGCGCGGGCCATCGCAGCCGACGCTGATCGAACGCGCGCCGCACAGCGTGGCTGCCTGAAGCCGAGCACCATGGCGGTGGCGCTCAGGCGAGCGCCCCGACCAATCGGGACAGAGCGCCGGTGCCGCACATGGCCGGCATCGCCAACGCTGCGATGAGGGCTGCAGCGTTGGCGAGCAACAGCGCCGCATTCAGCGCCACCGGCTGCCTCGTGCCGGTGGCATTGGTGTCGGACACGGCCCGATCGTGCGTGTGGCTCGGCATGACCGTCCTCTCAACCAGCAGCCCGGTAGGCGAGGCGCGGCGCTCTCGCAACGACGGCGTGCGGTGGCAGTATCTCGGCGGCTGGCTTGGGTTTCGAGAAGTAGTAGCCCTGCGCTTCCGTGCAGCCCAGATCGCGCAGCAGCTCGAGCTGTTGCTCGGTTTCAACGCCTTCTGCCGTGGTCGACAGGCCCAGGCTCATGGCCAGCGTCGTGATCGTCTTCACGATCGCAGCGCGGTTCGCGTTCTCGCCCAGACCATTGACGAAGGAGCGGTCGATCTTCAGCGACTGGATCGGATAGGACATCAGGTAGGACAGCGAGGAATAGCCGGTCCCGAAGTCGTCCATCGTGATGTGGACGCCGAGCTCCCGCAAGTCGTTGAGGTGGCGCTGCGTCAACTGGCAGTCCTGCAGAAGCGCGGACTCGGTGATCTCGATCTCCAGGCGGCAGGGCGACAGCCCGGAGCTGTTGAGCGCTGCAACGACCATGTCGACGAGGTGGTTGTCGCGGAATTGCACGGGCGACAGATTGATCGCGACGCGGGCATTGCCTTCGCGCTGGCTGATGTCGTTGCAGGCGGTCTGCAGAACCCACGCGCCGATCGGGCCGATCAGTCCGGTCTCCTCGGCGAGCGGGATGAATTCGAGCGGAGGAACATTGCCGCGTTCGGGGTGGCGCCAGCGGATCAGCGCCTCGTATGCCGTTACCTGGTTGTCGCCGATCGACAGGATCGGCTGGTAGTGCAGCTCGAACTGCCCCTCGTCGAGCGCGCGGCGAAGATCCTCCTCCAGCTTGCGACGGGCGCAATGCTCCTCGTGCATCTTGTTGTTGAAGACGGCGTAGCTGCCGCGCGACAGCGCTTTCACCGAATAAAGCGCGAGGTCTGCAGCGTGCAGCAGATCCTGGCCGAGCTTGCCGTGCAGCGGCGCCAACGAGATGCCGACGCTGGCGCCGATCGTGATGGTCTGGCCGTCGATCGAATAGGGCTGGCAGAGTTCGCGGGTGATGCGGCGGGCGAGGGATTCGGCCTGTTCGATCTGGTTCGCTCCCATCTGGATGACGGCGAATTCGTCGCCGCCGAGCCGGCCGATGATGTCGCCGCTCCTGACGGTGGCGCGCAGGCGCTCTGCGACGAGCTTCAGCAGGAGATCGCCGACCGCATGGCCGTGCGTGTCGTTGACCGGCTTGAAGCGGTCGAGATCGATCATCAGCACGGCGAACGAGCGGCCGGCGGCGGTCAGGAGAGCGGCCTCCTCGAGCTGCTGGCGGAAGACGGCGCGATTGCTGAGGCCCGTCAGCGCATCGTGACGGGCGAGCTGAAGCACCTTGGCTTCGGCGCGGCGACGGCCGGTGATGTCGGTCAGGGTCCTCACGAAGCCGCCTTCGGGCAGTTGCGTCGTGCGGACTTCGAGGACGGTTCCATCCGGCCGCTCGCGTTCGTAGTGGGGAATGATGTCGCGCTGGTCGGGGAACCGGATGAAGTCGAGCAGGTCCGAGCCGATGCGCCGGCCGAACTCGCCGCGTTCATCGAGATGCTCGACGAGTTCGCGATAGCTGTGGCGCCCGCGGGTATAGCCGCTGTCGAGGCCGAGAAGCTCGCCGAGACGGGAGTTCATGAAGCCGATCTCGCCCTTGGCATCGACCATCAGGATACCCTGCGTGATGTTCTCCAGCGTCGCCTCGTGCTGAAGCCGCTTGAGGCGCAACTCTCGCTCCTTATCCGCCAGCCGCAGACTTCGCAGCACGATCGCGGAGAGTGCGGCAAGAACCAGCAACGTCAGAACTGCGGCGCCGGCGTAGTAGATGTTCGGGTTCCGCTTCCAACCGAGCGAGGGCTGGTATTCGTCGGTACCGACCACGACGGCCAGCGCATAGCCGTCGACCCAGCGGGTGGAGGCGATGCGCGGCGTGGCCGTCGAGGCCTCGCGATAGCCGATCGTCGCTGCGCGCTTGTGGAGGACCTGCTCGATCAGCTTGGGCTCCGACAGTCTGGCGCCGAGCTTCTCGGCCTTGACGCCGCCGCTCGCGCGCACGATCCCGTCGATGCCGACGAGAGTGACCGCACCGCCCGACCCGACGTCGATCGAGCGATAGAACGAGGAGAAGTGCTCCGGGTCGAGCGAAGCGACGATGACGCCGCCGAATGTGCCGTCCGGATTGTTCAGCCGCCGCGTGACCTGGACGGACCACTGTTTGCTGACGCGACCGAGAACCGGCTTCGAAATGTCGACGACGTCATCTAGCGCGTTGATGTGGACACGGAAGTGCTCGCGGTCGGACAGGTCGAGCGGCGGCGGCGGCTGGGGGCCGCGATCCGACGCGACGAGATATCCGTTCGCGTCGATGACGGCGAGCTGGAACGTGGTGTCGCTCGAGGTGAAGGCCTGCTTGATGAGGTAGGACCAATCGGTCGGACCGGTCGAGCGGGAATGGGCATGCCGCAGATAGAGCAGCGTCTTGTCGATCTCGCTGATCGAGCGGATGACGTTCTGCTCGAAAACGCGGCTGAGATTTGCGGTATCGCTTTCGAGGGCCCGGCGCTGGGCCGATCGTTCGATGCCGACGAGGGCATAGGCTCCCCACCAGAACCCGATCAGCAAAGTCAGCCCGAAGGCCACCGAGGGGAGTTTGAGCAACTTGATCGCACGGCGTGCTGCATCTGAAGTGGTGATGGTCATTTGGAGCCCTACGCGGAACAATTCCGGCTGAATGGCAGGGTGCAGCTTCGTCGTTGACAAATTGCTTCCGCAATCTGACGGCATCCTTCATCATTCGAATGAAGAGCCGGAAATAGGTTCGAAATCGAATTGAAAATTACTTGAAATGTCGGCGAAGTGCCGATCGCATGGCTGGATTGCAGGCGAGTTTTGCAGCGAGCTTTATTCGATAGCGGGAGCGAGCTGTAGCGGTCGATTGCCGGCAGAACGAGGTCGGAGTGGCTCCGGCGACGCCGGGGGCAGGAGGACCGTCGGTCACAGTCTCGTCTCAAATCGAAAATAGGCCAATTGGAGTACGGAGGCGACCGCAAGGGGCTGACTGCGCCACAGGGCACCACGAGGTTGGCATACGGGGGCTTGTGTTCGTCGTCCTGGGTCACCTGTCCGCACATTTGCCTGGACCGATTGCTTCGATCGGGTCAGTCGTCTTCCGCCGCCTGTCGTGGCTGCCGAAACCGGCTGTCGATGGGGCGGGGGTGGTTTGTGGACGATCACCAAACATGAGCGGGTGGGGGGAAGGAGTGTCCGTCGGCAGCCGCTCCAAGGCCTGAAAACCCGGCGGCGTCCAGTCCCTCGTTTCGCTTGATCTCGTCGCCTCAGTCTGCAATGGCAGGACACGCATTCCTTGGAGATAAGGCCTCATGGGCTTCGACGTCGAGACTCGCATCCGCAACGTGACAGCCGTGCTAGGTCCGACGAACACGGGCAAGACGCACCTCGCTATCGAGCGAATGCTCGGGCACGAGACGGGTATGATCGGTCTTCCGCTCCGTCTGCTCGCGCGCGAGGTCTACGATCGCATCGTGGCACGTGTCGGCGTCGGCCGGGTGGCGCTGATCACTGGCGAGGAGAAGATCCGTCCTGAAGGCGCGCGCTACTGGGTCTCGACCGTCGAGGCGATGCCGCGCGACATCGATGTCGATTTCCTGGCGATCGACGAGATCCAGCTCGCCGCCGATCCCGAGCGCGGTCACGTCTTCACCGACCGGCTGCTTCACGCGCGCGGCAAGCTCGAGACGTTGCTGCTCGGCGCGCACACCATGCGTGACTGCATCGCCGATCTCATCCCCGGCGCAAACTTCATTTCGCGCCCGCGGCTGTCCAAGCTCGTCTATTCCGGCCAGAAGAAGATCACGCGGTTGCCGTCGCGGACCGCGGTGGTCGCGTTCTCGTCGGGCGACGTCTACCAGATTGCCGAGCTGATCCGGCGTCAGCAGGGCGGCGCCGCCGTCGTCATGGGCGCGCAATCGCCGCGGACGCGCAACGCGCAAGTCGCGCTTTATCAGTCCGGCGACGTCGATTATCTCGTGGCGACCGATGCGATCGGCATGGGGCTCAACCTCGACGTCAATCACGTGGCATTCGCTTCCACGCGCAAGTTCGACGGCTACAATTTCCGGCAGCTCACGCCGGCGGAGCTGGCCCAGATCGCAGGCCGTGCCGGCCGGCACCTGAACGACGGCACATTCGGTGTGACGGGCGATGTCGAGCCGTTCGAGCAGGACATCGTCGACCGGCTGGAGAACCACAATTTCGAGCCGTTGCGCATGCTGCAGTGGCGGGCGCGCAATCTCGACTTCTCGTCCGTGCATGGACTGAAGGAGAGCCTGCGGCAGTTGCCGAACGAGCAGCGGCTGGTGCGCGCGCGCATGGCCGACGACGTCGAAGCGCTGGAGAACGTCAGCTCCGATCGCGAGGTGACGGAACTCGTGCGCGGTCCCGCGTCGGTTTCGTTGCTGTGGGAGGTCTGCCAGATCCCCGACTACCGCAAGATCTCCTCGCAGAACCATGCGGAACTGGTCTCGACCGTGTTCAAGTATCTGCGCGGCCCCGACGAACGCATCCCCGAGGACTGGTTCTCCAAGCAGGTAGAATTCTCCGACCGAACCGACGGCGATATCGACACGCTGTCGACCAGGATCGCGCACATCCGGACGTGGACGTTCGTCGCCAACCGGCAGAACTGGCTGAAGGATCATGCCCACTGGCAGGGCCGGACGCGGGAGATCGAGGACGCGCTGTCGGACGCGCTGCACGAGCAGCTGACACAGCGTTTCGTCGACCGGCGGACGAGCGCGCTGATGAAGGGGCTGCGCGCGAAGGAAGAGTTGTCGGCGGATATCGGCGACGACGGCGGTATCGTCGTCGAGGGCCATTTCGTCGGACGGCTCAAGGGTTTTCGATTCATTCCCGATACGAGCCAGGCCGACGGCATCCACGGCAAGGCCGCCCGCAACGCGGCCGCACAGGTGCTCGCCAAAGAGTTGGGTATGCGGGTTCGCCGCGTCGCCAGCGCCAAGAACGACGCGTTCAAGCTGACCAGGAACGGCCGCATCATCTGGCGCGATCAGGAGATTGCCAGGCTCGAGGCGGCGGATGATGGGCTGAAGCCGCAGATCGTCGTCATCGCCGACGAGTATCTCGTGCCACCCGAGCGCGAGAAGGTGCAGGAGCGGCTGAATACCTGGCTCGGCGAGGCGATCGCGGAAAAGGCGCAACCGCTGGTCGAGATCGCCAAGGCGGAGGATATCCAGGGGCTCGCGCGCGGCATCGCATTCCGGCTCGTCGAGAACTTCGGCACCTTGAAGCGCGATGCCGTGGGCGACGAGCTCAAGACGCTCGATCAGCCCGCGCGTGCGCAGCTCCGCAAGTATGGCGTGCGGTTCGGGGCGTTCAACATTTTCTTCCCGCAGTTGATGAAGCCCGGTCCGGCCGAGTTGACGCTGGCGCTTTGGATACTGAAACACGGCGCCGCCAACGGTCTCGATCCCGACGCGCTGCCCGATCCGCCGCGGCCCGGCCTGACGTCGGTGCCGGCCAATCCGAAGATCCCCGAAGGCTTCTATCGGGCTTGCGGATATCACGTGTGCGGTCCGCGCGCGGTGCGTATGGACATCATCGAGCGGCTCGCGGACATGATCCGTCCGATGATCGCGTTCCGCGGCAAGGAGAATTTCCCGCGTGGCGCGACCGGCGACGGCGGCTTCCTGGTCGTCCCCGAGATGCTGTCGATCCTGGGGTGTTCTGGCGACGAGCTCGGTCTCGTCCTGAAGTCACTGGGCTTCTGGCTGGAGCGGCGGCCCAAGCGTAAGCCGTTGCCTGCCGCGCCGGTTACTGTCGCGGCAAGCGATGCGCCCGCCGTCGTGGCAGGCGAAGCGGCGACCGGCGATGCCGTCGAGGCTGCTGACGCCGTCGCGGCCGACGTTTCCGCGAGTGCCGCGGCAGAAATACCGGCGGCGGACGCCGGTGCTGTCGAGGAGACAGTTGCCGTCGAGCCGGCTGCAGTCGGTGCCGATGCCGGTAGCGAGGCCAGTACCGCTGACAGCACCGCTGCGGTGTCGAGCGAGCCGTCGGAGGCCGTTGCCACCGAGACAGCCGAAGCCGTCGTCGCCGCGACAGACGAGGCCGTCGTTTTGGCTGCCGCCGACGGGGCGACCACGGCGCCCGCGAGCGCCGAGGCGGCTCCGGTCGAAATGGAGGACGTCTGGCGTCCGCGCCGGCATCGCCGGGAGGAGCGCCACGGTTCATCGCAGGGCGAGCGGCCGGATCAGCGCCGCCGGGGGGGCCGCAATCAGCAGGGGCGCGGCGATCAGCGTGCGGGTGACCGCGGCGCTGGCGATCAGCGTCCGGCCGGCCCCAACAGGGGCGGCCAGAACAGGGGAGGCCCCAATCGCGGCGGCGGCCGGGGCGACAGGCAGCGCCATGATCGCAAGCCGGACGGTCAGCCGATCGCAGTGGATCCGGCGCTCGCGGCAGGGGGGGGCGGCGCCGAAGGCGCGACGCCCGAAGCCGTCAAGGCCGATGTCAAACCGGGTGAACCTCGCCGCGACGGCGACCGCCGTCACGGCGGCGGGCGCGATGGCGATCGCCAGGGCGGTCGGCCGTACCAGGGCCAAGGTCAGGGTCAAGGCAAGCCGCATCATGGCAAACCGGCGCATGCTGGGGCCGGTCGTGATCGCGATCAACGTGATCGCGGTGACAACCGGGGCCGCGATCAGCGCGACCGCAATCAGGGGCAGGGCCAGGGACGCCCTGCCAATACTTGGCAGAGCAAGGGGACGCCGCCGGCCAAGCAGAAGCAGGCCGATCCGGATTCACCGTTCGCCAAGCTCAGCGCCCTGAAGGCCGAACTCGAGAAGCGCACCCAGGGTTCGTCCTCTTAGGGAATCATCGAACGGAGACCGGTTTGAATTCGTCGGCTGCCGGGCATGACAGTGAAGACGATGCGCCGGCGACGGGCGGAACGGGGCAACGTCTGGACAAGTGGTTGTGGTTCGTGCGGGTCATCAAGACGCGCACGCAGGCGGCCGGTCTGGTGACGGACGGCAAGGTCCGGCTCAACCGGGTCCGCGTCGAAAAACCCAGCCAGATCGTGCGGCCGGGCGACGTCGTGACGGTTTCCGTGCGCGGTCATGTGCGGGTGCTGAAGATGGTCGCCGCGGGCGAGCGTCGCGGTCCACCGGCCGAGGCGCGGACGTTGTACGAGGATCTGACGCCGCCGCCTCCACCGCGCGCCGAAGGGCATGCGACGGCAGGACAGAGTGGTCTGCGGGCGCCTGGAGAAGGGCGGCCGACGAAGCGGGATCGCAGGCTGCTCGACAGGCTGCGTGACGGCGGGGATCGATGAACGCGAGCGTGGTGGCCCGAGGCATCGCCCCGGCAGTCAGGCCACACTCGCATGCAACTTTGGCCGATCACTTGCGCAGCCGAATGGAATTGCGACATCCTGCCCACGTGCGGGAGCGAGCTTAGCCCCATAGATACCGACTGTTCTCACCTCACGTCAGCGAGCCAGCGCGAATGACCTACATCGTCAACGACAGCTGCATCAAGTGCAAGTACACCGATTGCGTCGAGGTGTGTCCCGTGGACTGCTTCTACGAGGGTGAGAACATGCTCGTCATCCATCCCGACGAGTGCATCGACTGCGGCGTGTGCGAGCCGGAGTGTCCGGTCGAGGCGATCAAGCCGGATACGGAGCCCGGCCTCGAGAAGTGGCTGGAGGTCAACCGGGAGTTTTCGGAGAAGTGGCCCAACATCACGTCGAAGAAGGCTGCGCCTGCCGACGCCGAGGCCTACAAGGACAAGAAGGGCAAGTTCGAGGCCTACTTCTCTGATAAACCGGGAGAAGGTGATTGAATCTGCAACAGGTTACCGGCCGCTCCCGCGACTGAGCAGGTTGGGCCCGCAACAGTTATTGCGTGTGCTGCGGAAATTTCTGCGCATGGCTCCGTTAGGTCTGATTTTACGAGATTTTTCCCGGAAGTATAACCGCTTTTGGCGGCGCTTCGGCTTGTCGAATTAATGTCTTGGAGCACACGGCAGCTCGGGGCCTCTTCATTTCGCATGAAGTTTGTGTTATGGTCCTTCGGATGCCGAGGTTGAAACGAAGGAAGAACGCCGGTCGTTCACGCGAACGGGTTCGTCGGGAGCGCGGATCTCTGCAACTCGGTTGCAGGGCAGTTTTTTCAATAACAAACAATGCGATGTCAAGCAGCGCAGCAGCTTCTGGTTGCTGTGAGGGGAGGCTTGACGTCGGTCAGCATCGCCAGCGCGCCGGTTTCTGATCGGTGTGACTGGTCTGTCGCGGTCGGTTCCAATGCAGGGGGAGCCGGCCTGCGCACGTGCCATCCGGGCGCGAGCGTATGGTGTTGCAAGCGTTAGTGACGCGAGAGAGTGAGACGCGCAATGGCACAGAAGAAAAAGGCTTCCACCAAGTCTCTGGCCAAGAGCAAGCCCAAGTCACGGCCTGCCGTGACAGCCAAACCTGCCAAGAAGATCGAATCGAAGACTGCCAGTACGACCAAGAAGCCAGCGAAGGTGCAGATGGCGGCCAAGTCAGTTTCCAAGTCGGTTTCCAAGTCGGCAGCGAAGTCCAAGTCACCTGTGAAGGTCGCCTCTTCCCCTGAGAAAGCCGTCAAGCCGGTGGTCAAGGCAGTCGCCAAGCCAGCCGCAAAGCCTGCTGCCAAGGCCGCCGTCAAGCCGGCCGAGAGCAAGCCTGTAGCGTCGGCTGCAAAGCCCGTGGCGAAAGCCGCCGTGGCTCCCCCGAAGTCGATTGCGCCGTCCGCTGCGAAGGCTGCTCTGCCGACGGCCGCTGCCGCTGCCGCCCCCGCGAAATCGGTCCCGCCGGCCGCTGCGGCGAAGCCGGCTGTCGCGCAGCCGGTCCATGCAGGCATGTCGCACGCAGGGAAGGTTCCGCTTGCTCCGTTCCGCACCGGCCCCGTCCAGTTCGGCGTGTCGCACAGTGCTGCGCGCACGGTCCCGTCTGCGTTGCCGAAGCCGGCGATGCGGTCGTTCCCCGCTGGCGCAGCGGCAGGTGGGGGCTCGGCTCCTGCGAGCCCGCGTGATATCGCACAAAAGGCGGTCGACGCCCGTCAGCAGCAGGTTGCCGGCGCGCTCGCCGGTGGCGCCAAGAAGGTCGTGACCGCGCGTCACGGGTTCAAGATCAACGAGAGCATCGTCTACCCCGCCCACGGTGTCGGCCGCATCATCGGCATCGAGGAGCAGGAAATCGCGGGCATGCCGCTCGAGCTGTTCGTCATCCAGTTCGAAAAGGACAAGATGACCCTGAAGGTTCCCACCGGAAAGCTTCAGACGGTCGGCATGCGCAAGCTCGCAGAGGACGACATCGTCAGCAAGGCGATGGAGACCCTCAAGGGCCGCGCGCGCGTGAAGCGCACGATGTGGAGCCGCCGCGCTCAGGAGTACGAAGCGAAGATCAACTCGGGCGACCTCATCTCGATCGCGGAGGTCGTGCGCGATCTCTATCGGTCGGAGAGCCAGCCCGAGCAGTCGTATTCCGAGCGTCAGTTGTACGAGGCGGCACTCGATCGGATGGCGCGCGAGATCGCGGCTGTCGCTCGCATCGACGAGCGCGGCGCGGTGCAGCGGATCACCGAGGTGCTCGCCAAGAGCGCGAAGGGACGCCGCGCGACGGAGGTTGCCGAGCCGGCTGATGCCGATGGTGATCTCGAGTCCGACGCAAAGGCTGCGTGACCGGCACTTCGTCCGGGTGGAAGAGCGCACGACGATATCGACGAAAGCCCGGTAGCACCGCGCCACCGGGCTTTTTCGCGCCTTGCGTCAGCGCGCCTGATCCGGCCGGGGAGGGCGCCGTTGGCGACGGCGCGCCGGCTGGTCGCCTGGGGCGGAAGGGCCCGCATCAACGGTCGTCGGGGCGAGACGCTCCATCGCATCGGGGTGGGGAAGCTCGATCATCGGACCGCCGCGCCGTTCGATCCAGCCGCGCACGCGGATGCGGCGGCCATCGAGTTCGTCCGGCTTCAGACCAGCGGCGGTGAAAGCGCGGCGAGCCTGCGGACGAACGACGACGGTGAAGTCCTGCCGCCTGTCTTCACCGAAGTTCACGTAGAGTGTGCCCCTCACGTCGGCTGCATTGGAGACTGTGCCTTCCACGATCTGGAATGTACCCGCCAGGCGCAGCAGCGTGGACACGTCCTCGGCGGAGCGCACGGCGTAGATGGCTTCCGCCCACAGGCCCTCGGCCTTTTTCCGCGCGAAGGCTTCGTGTGCGACGAGCTCGGCGAGACAGGCCGTATTGCCGTCGAGGGCATAGGCGCGGGCGAGCCCTCTCTTGAGCAACTCCCCCTGCAGCCACATCCGATCCTCGCCGCTGCCGGCAAACGCGTGGGCGAGGATGCGGCCATACCGGTCGATCCGGCGACCGGCGTAGGCGAGGCGTATGGTGCGGCCCGCCGCGATCGCTTCGAGGGCGGAGCGGGCCCGATCGGCAATCGGCCACTCCGAGGTTTCTCCCGCGGTGTCGTAGGCGCGCGGAGCCAGGGCGCCGATCAGACGAAGCTCGGTGCCACCGTCGAGAACGAGGGTTTCCCCATCGACGACGCGGGTGACGGTGCGATCCTCGCCGTCGGTGAGATCGCACGAGGTGCCGGCCGGCTTGGCGGCGGCCGATTGTTCCTGTGCAGCGCCTCGGTCGGCCATGCCGCTGAGGCCGAGGCACCAGATGCAAACCATCGCGCTCGCACGGATTGCGGCTGCCGAGTTCGGAATACGCCGCGGCGTCGCCATGTCTGTCCTTCGCCTCGTCGGGAAATGCGCGGTATCGCCGTGCGGTGCGTCGCAGTCTATGCGATAACCCCGGATCTCATAACCCACCCGGGCGGCGCAATTCGTGTGCGGCACGGCACGCCAACCACAGGTCTGGAACTTCTGGAATGCAGCAATCGGGCAGCCGCCGCGCACTCGTCATCGGCGGATCGATCAGCGGATTGTTCGCAGCACTGCTGCTCGAGCGGCACGGCTGGCATGTCGACGTGTACGAGCGTTCGGCGGGCGAGCTTGCCGGTCGAGGTGCGGGCATCGTCGCCCAGCCCGAGTTGCGCGAGGCGCTTGCGGCAGCGGGAATCGGCGACATCGGCGAGGTCGGAGTGGCCGTCGATCAGCGTATTCTGCTCGATGCTCGGGGCCGCGAGCTGTTGCGGCTGTCGTGTCCGCAGACGGTCACGTCGTGGGAGCGTGTGCACCGGCTGCTGCGGGCCCGGTTCGCCGATGCGCGCTACCATTCGGGCGCCGAGCTCGAACGGATCGATACGTCCGGCGAGTTGCCTCGTGCCGTGTTCGCCGATGGCCGTTCTGTCGAGGCCGAGCTGGTGGTCGGCGCGGATGGAATCCGCTCGACGGTGCGTCAGCAGTTCTTCCCCGAGGCGCGCCTGGACTACACCGGCTACGTCGGCTGGCGCAGCCTGATCGAAGAACGGGCCTTTTCTCCTGCGACCCATGCGCGGACATTCTGGACGATGGCGTTCGGGTTGCCGCCCGGCGAGCAGTTCCTCGGCTATCCCGTGACGGGACCCAACGACGACATGACGCCCGGCTACCTCCGCTGGAACATGATCTGGTACCGGCCCGCCGACGAGCGCGAGCTGCGTCGGCTGCTTACGGACGCCAATGGCAGAGTACACGAGATATCCATCCCGCCGCCGCTGATCCGTCACGAGGTGCGGGCGGAATTGAAGGAAGCAGCCGAGCGTCTCCTGGCGCCGGAGTATGTGGAAGCCGTGACGCTGTCACCGCAATCCTTCCTGCAACCGATCTACGATCTGGAATCCAGTCGTCTCGCGACCGGGCGTGTGGCGGTGATCGGGGATGCAGCATTCGTGGCGCGCCCGCATGTGGCGGCGGGCGTGATCAAGGCCGCGGAGGACGTGCTGTCGATGGTGGCAGCACTCGACGAGGAGACCTCCGTCACAGATGCGCTGCAACGCTTCCAGGCCGAGCGCCTCGCGGTCGGTCGTCGGATTCTGGCCCGCGCTCGGGATATGGGTGCGAGCTACAAGGCGCGCCCGCCCGGCAGTCCCGTGGCGCCGGGCGATCACGATATGGCTTACGCACGTAATGTCGTCGAGGAAACGGCGTTGACGAGGTTCCTGCGCGAGCGGCAGCAGGAGGGGTAGCCGGGAAGCCTGAATTTCCGAGTGGTTTTGAATTGGTCGCTATTCGACTTCATCCGGAATATTGCCGGCAGCCGATGGACGGGTCGCGGCCGATCGCATAGGTTCCAGCCGGCAACCCGAGCCCCATCGCACCATGTACTCACTCGACACGTATCGTCTCAAGCTGCAGCAAGTCGTAGCCTCCATCAAAGCGTGGAGCGGCTTCGTCGCAGACGTGGCGCGGGTCGAAACCCACGACGAGGGACACGGCTTTCGGCTCGCGATGCAGCCGTCGACCCCCGGTGCGTGTCCGATCGAGATGCTGCTCGACGGCGACAGGCTCGAGTGCGATCTGAAGATCGGCGGCGAGACCTACGAGGATCTGGAGCTGCCGTCGCTCGATGTCGTACTGCCTCTGGTGGAAGCCGTGGCCGAAGGTCGTGTCATGACGCGGTTGACGCGCAGCGCCGTCACCGGAATGCGCATCGGTTCCGACACGCTCATCGAGCTGGCGGATGGAACCCGGATCGTGCTGCCGCCGACGCCGTTCGGCAGCGTAGCCGGCGATGCGGCGGTCGAGACGCGTAGCCAGCATTTCCTCCCCTATCGCAAGCCCGATGGACGAGGCATCTGAAGCCCGATTTCACCAGAGTCGCGCGGCGATGATCCAGGCGGTGACGGTGAGCGGCGACAACGCGGTCGTGATCACCGTGGCCGTCGAGATGAATTCGGGTTCGGCTTTCATCTCGGTGGCGAAGATCGTGACGAGCACGCCCACGGGAGTGGCTGCGGCCACCATCATCACCTGCGTCACGTCTGCCGGCACGCCCATCGCCCGGCACAGGAGCAATGTCAGCACCGGCGCGATCGCGAGTTTCAGAAACAGGATGAGCGCTTGCGGGCGCATCTCCAGGCGCAGCGACCGTGCGGCGGAAATCTGTGCTCCCAGCGTGTAGATCGCGAGCGGCGTGAAGATCGAGCCCAGCAGTTGCAGCGGCTGGCTGGCGATCGGAGGCAGTTCGATGGCGAAGTAGCGCAGCGCGAGCCCGATCGCGACCGAGGGGATGAGCGGGGATTCCAACGCAAGACGCAACTTGCCGGCAATGCCGCTCGCGTTCGGGGCGAGGAGCCACACGCCGACCGTGCAGACGAGGATCGTCACTGTCGCGGTCAATACGGACTGGTGCAGCAGATATTCCGGGCCGAACGCGAGCTGCGTCACGGGAATGCCGAAGAAGCCGACATTCGCATAGGCGGTTCCCAGTCCCATGATCGGGCCGAGTGAGCTTCGCATCCGCAGCAGGCGGACGAGCGACCAGCCGAGCGCCACCAGGATCACGAACTGCACCACGCCGAGCGTGGCGACGAGCCAGACGATATCGAGCGGCTGCTTGCCGGCCGACAGGGAGTGGATGAGGAAGGCGGGCATCACGATGTTGACCTGCAGGCGGGTCAACGTGCCGATATCGAGCCGGAGCCAGGGCTGGCACCAGTAGCCCAACGCGGCCAATCCGACGATCGGCAGTGTCACGCGCGTCAGGATGTCGAGGAAAAGCGCCATGATGCTCCGGCTGCGGACCGCGGGAGCGGCAGGGTATCGTTTAGCCGGGAGAGGGCGGCTCGATCAAGTCGAGGTGATCGCACGAGCCGGGGACGCGGAACGCCGGACGGGCGCATCGATCGGCTTTCGCATCGGCTTGCGACGGTTCTTTGCCGCGAGGCTCGAGCGGGCGCCGGGACGGATCGGTTCGGCAGGCGCTGGGGCAGGGCTTCGCGGGCGGGCGTCGGAGGGGGCGGTTTTCGGGCAGAGCCGTGTCAGCTCCGTCGTCAACGCGCGCACGACAAGAGGCAGGCTCCCCAGGTCATGGAGGCGGACGTCATTCTTTCCCTGCCAGATCGAGTCGGCTGCGACCGGTGCGTTCGACCGCTGCAGGCTGGCCATCGGACCGAGCGCGATGCGCAGCTTTTCCGTTCCGGGCTCGAGATGGACGACGACGACGTTCGACCAGAGCGTGCGCGCAACGATGTCGGCGCCACAGCCCGAGGGAGCGGCGGCGACGACCGAGCGCCCGCTCTCCAGTCTGTCGACGAGGCCCGACGTATAGCCGAAAGAGCGACCGCCGTCCTGCCAGGCCAGAACGATGTCGCCGGTCTCGTCGATCGCTCCGAACCGGCTGCGGCTCACCAGCGTTCCACTTCCTGCCGGGAGCGTTCGTGTGACGACAGGCTCGGCCAGCTCGATCGGATGACAGGCTGGCATGCGCCGAACCGCTGCCCGAAGCACGAGGTCGAGGCGGCCGATGTCGGCGCATGTCACGAGAATCAAGCGGCCATGACGAGAGGCAGCGCGTGCAGATGCGTTCCGCATCGCCGATTTCACCGTCTCGGTAACAGCTTCTGGCGCGGCTTCTGGCAAGGCTTCCCCCCAATCGTCAGTGTCCGGCCCGAATCAACTCTGCAACGACGCTAGCTCGGTTGATCAAGGCGCGCGATGACCGATTTGCCACGCTTATGCCCAACTTTCGCCGTTCGACGCGGGAATCAGTTTCGGGCGGGCGGAGCTGCCCGGTTTCTCCGGTCGCCGTGTCCCCGTTGAGCGCCGCGAGGCGCTCCCGAGGGGAGCGGCGGACCACCCGTGCGGCTCCGCCCGCGATCATGCCGGGCGTTTGCACTGGGGGCGGCGTCCGTGAGGGCGTCGTTGTTGTTTTTGGGGAACAACGGATTTTTCTCCGCGACGCCGTGTCAGTTTGTCATCCACTATGACAATGCTAGATGCGCGGGCTCGCCGAGGGGGCATCTTGCCGGGCGATGCGAGTGCTCGCAGGCGGGGCTCGCGCAATTCGATCAACCGCACCGAAGACTGAGACTGATCCAGTCATCAGATCACGCGAAGGGAACGCCGCTCATGGCCCATACCGCCGAGGCCGTCATCAATTCGCTGCTGTCGAGCTTTGATGCCGTCGAACGCTTCGAGACGCCCTACCGGCATTGGTTGTCGGGCAAGTGCCTGCCGGACGGCGCGGTGGAGGAGATCAACGGCCTGCCGTTTCCGGCCCCCGCGCTGGGCGGCATTTCCGGCAAGCGCGAAGTTCACAACGCGACGCGGCGCTATTTCGATGTCGAGAACCGCGCGAAATATCCGATCATCTCGGCGGTGTCCGAGGCGTTCCAGTCGCCGAAGGTGACGCGGCAGATCGAGCAGACCTTCGGGACCAGCCTCGACGGCACCTATCTGCGCATCGAGTATGCGCAGGACACCAACGGGTTCTGGCTCGAGCCGCACTCCGATCTCGGCGTGAAGGTGTTCACATACCTGCTCTATACGTCGACCGATCCGAGCCACGGCGATCTCGGCACCGACATCTACGACACGGACAAGCGGCATGTCGCACGCTCCCCGTTCAAGCCGAACGGGGCGATGATCTTCGTGCCCTCGAAGATCACGTTCCACGGTTTCGAGCCGCGCAAGGTCGAGGGCGTGCGCAAGTCCGTGATCGTGAACTACGTGACGAACGACTGGCGCGCCCGCGAGCAGCTCGCATTCCCCGACCAGCCGATCCGGCACCGCTAGAGGCGAAGCAGGCAGACGCGTTTGCGCGCGATCTGCCGGCACCCTACGCCCTCATCTGCGCGACGACGCGGCGCAGCAGTACGCCGGCGAGATGTCGGCGCACGGCCGCGTCGGCCTGCAGGTCCTTGTGCTCGGGCAATTCGGCTGCGAGCTTCATCGCAGCGTCGGCGAAGGCCGCGTCATCGAGTGGTTTGCCGACCAGGGCGGCGGCGGCGGAGGTCGCCAGGATCGGCCGGTCGCCCGCCGAGAAGTACGCCAGCGACAGCGAGGCGAACGTGTCGTCGGCAACAGCGCCTCGCGCGGCGACGCCGATCATCGCGTAATCGCCTTCGCGGCGCGACAGCTCGAGAAAACCGTCGATCTCTCCGGGCTTGAGGAACGGGATCTCGATCGCGACGATCAATTCGTCGGTGGCGAGCACGTTGGAATAGACGCCGGTGTAGAACGCGCGCGCGGGTATCCGGCGCTCGCCGGTGGTGCTCATCGCGACGATCGTGGCATCGAGGGCGACGATGCAGGCGGGCAACTCGGCGGCGGGATCACCCAACGCGATGCTGCCGCCGATCGTGCCTCGATTGCGGATCGCGGGATGTGCGATGTGATGTGCGGCCATCGGCAACAGCGGACAGGACAAGGCTAACAGGTCCGAAGAAATGAGGTCGGCGTGCCGGGTGAGCGCACCGATGCGGATGACGCTACCCTCGACGCGAATGCCGCGCAGCTCCCCGATCCGGCCGATGTCGAGGATGACTTCGGGCGATTGTAGACGCAAGTTGAGGGTCGGCACGAGGCTCTGCCCGCCGGCCAGAATGCGCGCGCGGTCCTTCAGCTCATCGAGACGTGACAGGGCGTGAGGAAGTGTATCGGCGCGTTCATATGCGATGTCTGGCGCTTTCATTCCCCACCTGTGATCTTGTCGTCTTCCACCCCGGGCAACATGGCGTCGCGGGCAGGTTGTCGGATTCAGGATCGCAGACGTGCAGTCATCAGACAAGAGCAACGCTGGCGGAAAGCCGGCGGCCTTACTCGCAGCAGTGTTGCTTGGAATTGCCGCGCTGGCCTGGGCGGGCAACTACGTCGCGGGGCGGGCCGTCGCTGGCGTGGTGCCGCCGGGCGGGCTCGCCGTCGGGCGCTGGGCGGTCGCCGTCCTGGTGCTGTTGCCGCTGGGCTGGCCGCATCTCGTCCGCGAGTGGCCGGTGCTGTGGGAGCGTCGCGTGTACATGCTTTTGATGGGTGTGACGGGAGGCGCGATCTTCGGCACTCTGCAATATGCCGGTCTGCAATACACGACGGCCACGAACGGCGGACTGATCGGGGCAACTTCACCCGTTTTGATCGCTCTGGCAGGAGCCGTCTGGTTCGGGGACAGGATGTCCGCACTCCAAAAATGCGGGCTGGCGCTGTCGCTCGGCGGCGCGATCGTGATCGCGGTCAAGGGGGACGCTTCCAATCTAGCGGGCCTGCGGCTCAACGCGGGCGACCTGATGATCTTCGCGACGCTGGTGTGCTGGGCTGTTTACAGCGCACTGCTGCGATTGAAGCCGCCGGTTCACTGGACGAGTTTCACACTGGTGATCTTCGCTGTGGCGTTCGTTGGCAACCTGCCGGTGGCTGCCTTCGAGCACTGGAATGGTCGGCCACTCCAGTTGGTCTGGTGGACCGTGAGCGCCGTCCTTTATACGGGCTTGATCTCGAGCGCAGTCGGGTTCATCGCCTGGAATCGTGGCGTGGAAATTATCGGCTCGCAGCGCGCAGGGCTCTATCTCAACCTCATTCCGATCCTGAGCGTGGGTCTCGCCTATCTGCTGCTCGGGGAACGGCTCGAGCTCTATCACTGGCTCGCCTGCGTGCTGGTATTCTCGGGGTTGTGGCTGGCGATGCGTCGGCCTTCTGCCGTGTGAAAGACGCGCCTCTTGCCAGCTCTGCTTGACGGCGTCGGAGCGTTGTCTGACGATGGCGGCAGCATCCGGGGTACAGACGCCCCCATCGGAGGAACCTCATGGAACCGCGCCAACGCGCACCTTATTCGGCCGTAGTCGACCGGCCGCCGCTGAAGCTGCCGGGGAACGCGCGCATCGTCGTATGGTCGATCGTCAATCTGGAAGTCTGGGACATCGGCCGTCCGATGGCGCGCCAGCAGTTGTCGCCGCCGCAAGGCAATGTGCTGCTGCCCGACGTGCCGAATTGGAGCTGGCACGAGTACGGCATGCGCGTGGGCGTGTGGCGGTTCTTCGACCTCTACAAGAAGCACAACATCCGGCCGACGCTGTCGATCAACGCGCGCGTCTGCGACGATTACGAGCGCGTGGCGCGCGAGGCGAAAGACCGCGGCTGGGAGTTCATGGGCCACGCCTGGGACCAAGGGCCGATCCACAAGATCGAGGACCAGCGCGGCATGATCCATCGCTCGCAGGACCGGCTCGAGAAGTTCACCGGCAAGCGTCCCGTCGGCTGGCTCGGACCAGGCCTGACGCAGACGTTGGAGACGCCGGATCTGCTGACCGAAGCCGGCGTGAAATACATCGGCGATTGGGTGTGGGACGACGAGCCTGCCGAGATCGCGACGAAGCACGGGCCGCTCGTGACGCTGCCCTACACGCTGGAGCTGAACGATATCGCTGTCATGATGCTGCACCATCACGAGGGGCGGCATTGGGTCGACCGCGTACAGGATTCGTTCGATCGTCTGTACGAGGAAGGCAAGGATCGCGTGAAGGTGATCTCGATCGCGATCCACCCGTACATTTCCGGCCAGCCGCACCGCATCAAGTATCTCGAGCAGGTCTACGACTACATGAACCGCTTCGAGGGCGTCCTGCACTGGAACGGCGTGGAGTTGCTGGATTGGTATCAGGGTACTCGTAGGTCGGGTTAGCTCGGCACTGCCGAGCGTAACCCGACGTCTTGCCGCTGGATGGTGAAGACGTTGGGTTACGCAGCGCTACGCACTGCTAACCCAACCTACGAAGCTGTTGCCGCCCCTTACCCCGACCCTCTCCCCGTGGCGCGGCTCCATGAGCCGCTTCGGGGAGAGGTAGAAGAGAGCGCCATGCCCACCACCGACATCACCTTCACACTCAACGGCGAGGCCGTCACCGAGACGGTCGAGCCGCGCACGCATCTGGCTGATTTCCTGCGGGATCAGCTCGGACTCACCGGCACGCACATCGGCTGCGAGCATGGCGTGTGCGGGGCATGCACGGTGCGGGTCGACGGCGAGATCGTGCGCGCGTGCCTGACGCTGGCGGTACAAGTCGATGGCTGCACCGTCGAGACGATCGAGGGCCTTTCCGACACGGGCGAGATCGCGGATCTTCAGCAGGCATTCCGCGAGCGCAACGCGCTGCAATGCGGCTACTGC
Organism: uncultured Devosia sp.; assembly: GCA_964574325.1. GTDB lineage: Bacteria > Pseudomonadota > Alphaproteobacteria > Rhizobiales > Hyphomicrobiaceae > CAMDPA01. Next base: position 27,297 of record CAZNMY010000072.1, read on the forward strand.
TCGCCGGGGATGCTGATCGCGTCGGCGGAACTGTTGAAGCGCGACACCGTGCCGACGCGCGACGAGATCCGCTATCACCTGTCGGGGAATTACTGCCGCTGCACCGGCTATCACGCGATCGTCGATGCCGTGGAGACGACGGCGAAGGCTCGTAGGTCGGGTCGAGCGTAGAGAGGCCCGACATGCCCATGCACGTCGTTGATCGTTGGGTCGCGGGCCGAGTGGCCCTTGACCCAACCTACGAAGGAAATAGCCATGAACACCCGCGACGTACCACCCATCCTCAGCAGCCAAACGTAGGTCGGGTCAAGGATAGCGCGACCCAACATTCCCATGCACGTCGTTGATCGTTGGGTCGCGGGCCAAGTGGCCCTTGACCTAACTACGGCAAGTCGCTCAGGCGCTGCTGCAGCACAAGCGGATCTCGCCTTTGATGATAGACAGCGAAGACAACGACGGCCTCTCCTTCCTCACGAAAGTAGATCGTGTAGGGAAATCGTCCGAGAATCGCACGCTTGAAGGCATTGTGCGTCGTGGGAAAACCGGAGGGCCTCTCCTGTATACGACCAAACAGCACATTGATGCTCTCCAGGAACCCGTCGCCAAGGCCGGGGCGCCGCTCATCGTACCACGCCATAGCATGCGCTATGTCGCGCTCCGCCGCGGGCCTGAGCGCGATCTTCATGGACGGCGTCGAGCCGCAAGTCGTTCGCGCGCTTCCTCCCATGGCACAACCGAAGCCGGATCGGCCTCGTGCTCGGCCAAGCGTTCATCGAGCGCCGCACGGTGCCAGTCGGGCATGGCAGGGGCGAGGCTTTCCGGCTCCAAGGTGTCCCACAGAAGATCGATGAGCTGCGCACGCTCGTCGGCGGACAACATACGCGCGGCTGCGGTCAGCTCCCGTAACCTTTCTGTCATGGTTCTATCCCTCGATGGGCTCAATCCTATCGGCAATATATCACATTTTCGCTCTTCACGAGGAAGCGCTACATGACCACCCGCGACGTACCACCGGTCCTCACGCATCTCGATCGGCCCAACAGCTACATCGGGCGCGCTGTGCCGCGGCCCAACCTGGAGCGGCTGACGCAGGGGCGGGGGCAGTACGTCAGCGATGTCGTGCTGCCGCGCATGGTGCATGTGGCGTTCGTGCGCTCACCACATGCGCACGCGAAAATCGTGTCGATCGACGCGGCGGAAGCGAAGAAATCGACGGGCGTCGTGGCGGTCGTCACGGGGGCCGAACTCGCCAAGGTGATCACGCCGTGGGTCGGTGTGCTGACGCATCTCAAGGGCATCAAGTCGGCGCCGCAGAGCGCGATTGCGGTCGATCGCGCCTGCTGGCAGGGCGAAGCCGTTTGCGCGGTCGTGGCGTCGTCGCGCGCGCTCGCCGAGGATGCGGCGGATAAAATCGTCGTCGAGTACGAGGAGTTGCCAGCGGTCGTCGATCCAGAGACGGCGCTCGAACCGGGCGCGTACGTCATACATCCCGAACTCGGCGACAATCTCACGTTCGAGCGCAAACTCGATGTCGGCGAAGTCGACAAGGCGTTTGCGGAAGCCGACGCCGTAGTCGAGACGACGTTCGTGTTCGGTCGGCACACCGGCGTGACGCTCGAGCCTCGCGCGATCATCGGCGACTGGAGCATCGGCGAGAACAGGCTGACCGTCTATCAGGGCACGCAGGCGCCGCACATGATGCAGAACCTGTTCGCGCTGCATCTCGGGCTCGCGGAGCATCAGGTGCGCGTGATCTGCAAGGACGTGGGCGGATCGTTCGGCATCAAGGTGCACACCTACGCCGACGAGATGGCGACGGTGGCGCTGTCGAAGCTGCTGCGGCGGCCGGTGAAGTTCGTGGCCGATCGCATCGAGAGTTTCGTCACCGACATCCACGCGCGCGATCACCGCGTGAAGGCGCGGTGCGCAATCAAAATGGACGGCACGATCACCGCGTGGGATATCAACGATCTCACAGGGATAGGGCCGTATTCGGTCTATCCGCGCACCTCTGGAATCGAGGCCAACCAGGTCGTGAACCTCGTCGGTGGTCCCTACAAGACGCCGAACTATCGCTGCCATGCGCGCGTGGTGTTCACCAACAAGAACGTGATGTGCCAGTACCGCGCGGTGGGCCATCCGATCGCCGTCGGCGTCACCGAGGGCCTCGTCGATCAGGCGGCGGCTGCCATCGGGTTGGACCCCGCGGACGTGCGCCGTAAGAACCTCATCCCCGACGACGCGCATCCCTCGGGCTCGCCGTCCGGATTGAAATTCGAGAAGCTCAGCCACATCGCGGCGCTCGATAAGCTGCTCGGCATGATGGACTACAAGGGGCTTCGCGCGGAGCAGGCGGCGTTACGTGCAAAAGGCATCTACCGCGGCATCGGCTTGGCGAGCTTCATCGAGGTGACGAACCCGAGCCCCGCGTTCTACGGCGTCGGCGGCGCGAAGATCTCCGCGCAGGACGGCGTCACGATCAAGCTCGATGCGCAGGGCGCGATCGTGTGTGCGTCGAGCGTAACAGAGCAGGGACAAGGCGCGGATGCCGTGATCGCGCAGGTGGCGGCGAGCGCGTTCGGCGTCGGGCTCGACAAGGTGCGCGTGATCACGGGCGATACCGACAACACGCCCTACGGCGGCGGCACGTGGGCGTCGCGCGCGGCCGGCATCGGCGGCGAGGCGGCGTGGCAGGCGGGCAAGGCGTTGCGCGCGAACGTGTGCCAGCTCGCGGGCGCGATGCTGCAGGCCGCGCCCGAGACGCTGGACATCCGCAACGGCGTCGTCGTCGACAAGGAGACGGGTCGCGAGCGCATCGGCCTCGATGAAGTCGCGCGCGTCGGCTACTTCCGGCCCGATACGCTGCCGCCCGGTTTCCAAGCCGAGTTGATGGCGACACGGCATTTCGTGCCGCGCCAATTTCCGTTCGCGTTCACGAACGGCATCCAGGCGAGCTATCTCGAGATCGACATCGACACCGGCTTCATCAAGCTGCTGCGCCACTGGTGCATCGAGGACTGCGGCACCATCATCAATCCGCAGCTCGTCGACGAGCAGGTGCGCGGCGGCGTCGTGCAAGGGCTCGGTGGCGCGCTGTTCGAGCAGTGCCTGTACGACGAGGGCGGACAGATGCTGAACGGAAACATGGCCGACTATCTCGTGCCGATGGCGTCCGAGCTGCCCGACATCACCTGCGGTCACGTGGTATCGCCGACTGCCGATGGCGAGCTCGGCGCGAAAGGCGCGGGCGAGGCGGGCACTGCTGGCGCGCCCGCGTGCGTCATGAACGCCATCAACGATGCGCTGAGCGTGCTCGGTGCCAAGCCGGTCACCGCGATGCCGTTCACGCCGGGCGTGATACTCCGGGCGTTGGGAAAGGTTTGAACGCGGCAGTGCTGACATTCTCTGCCGCGTCCCGTCACTCCGCCAAATTCGCCGCCTTCTGCTTCGCCTCGTCGATGCGGCGGTGCAGTTCCTGCACGAGGCCCACGGCGGGGCCATAGCGGTCCGCGTCGTCGCGGTGAAAGCCCTTGTGGAAGTTCATTCGGAAACTCTGGCTGAGCTTCAACTGGCGCGTCGCCCAGTCCGGCGCGGTCCAGTCTTCCGGCGGCGAGCCACGGCCATAGAGGATGTCGGGCGACTTCTCCGGGAAAAAGTTGATCGGCGCCTTGCCCTGCTCGACGAGCGCGATCTGCTCCTGCAACTGGCGGCGCAGGACGACGATGGGGATGTCGGTACGCCCCAGCGTTTCCTGGCTTCGATCGACGATCGGCCCTTGCGCGACCCACACGATCGCATCCTGCGCCAGCACGTAGTCGAGGATCGGCTCGCCCTTCTCGTCGTGCGTCGGCGGCTCGTACCACGGCACGATCTCCTGCTCGGGTGCGTCGACGCCGGGCGGCGCGGCATAGACCTGGTAGCAGATGTGCAGCGTGTGCGTGTCGTCCATCGGCACGCGGATCTGATACTCGCTGCGCGGCGCGCCGGTGGCCCCGGTCTGTGTGTAAAAGGGGAAGATCACCGTCGAGTGGCGATCCGTGCGGTCTTCCTTCGCGCCCAGTTCCTTCGAGTAGATGACGCCCTTCTCCATCCCGTACTCGGTGGTGTGCGCGTAGAGATCCTTGATGCCGACGCCCCATTCGAGACGGCGATGCACGGTGTGGCCCTCCGCCTGCGCGCGCTCCAACTCGCCCTTGCGTTCGAGCGCGTAGTTGAACAAGTGCCCGTGCGCCCAGACGCTGTGGGTGGGATCGCCGGTGTTCTCCTGGCACTGCAGCCAGTTGCAATCGAGCACGTTGATCGCGATCTGGCGCACCGCGTTGGGCCACACGAACAGATCCCATCTCGGAAGCGCGGGCGCCGGCAGCGGACCGAGATAGGCGAACACGAGGCCGCCCATCTCCTGCACGGGATAGCCCGCGAGCTTGCGCGTCATCTTCTGATGCGGCCGCGCCTCCATCGGCCGCTCGATGCAGTCGCCCGTCTCGGAGAACAGCCAGCCGTGATAGGGGCAGCGCAACCCGCAGTCGTCGGGAATGCCGAACTGCAGGTCCACGCGACGATGCAGGCAGCGGTCGCCGATGAGGCCGAGCCCGCCCTGCCTGTTGCGATAGAGCACGAGGCTTTCGCCGAGCACGCGGACTTTGCGGACGGGATTCTCGATGAGCTGCGCGAACGGCGCGATCGGGATCCAGTATCGCCGCATCAGCTCTCCGCACGGCGTTCCCGGTCCGACACGGGTCAAGCGTTCGTTCATCTCGGGGCTGAGCATGGCTCTGGTCTCCGGGAGTTTGCGGCGGTCGGCCGTCGAGGATGGCAAGTGGCTGGAGGAATGCCCATCGCGCCAACATGGACGTTTCTGCGTTCCCGGAAGCCGCGTGCAGCGAGGCTATCCGGGACCTCTACCCTTCTGAGAGGTGTAAAGACCCCGGATCTTCACGCAGCAGTTCTCATTATGACTTGAGCGGGCAAGGATTCCCACCGGCTGCGAACTG
>CAZNMY010000073.1:0-32232 GCA_964574325.1 uncultured Devosia sp.
TCAAGGAAGTGATGGGACTGCTGCAGGCGACCCTGGCCCCGGTCAATACGGCGACGAACATCATCAAGGGATTGCAGTGATCGAAGCTTCTGCCGCCAGCTTTGACGGCGAGTTGATCGACAAGAACCATCTCCGCTGATCGTGCCTCACCTTGAAATGGCGCACCCGTTGTCGGCGCAAAGCGGACTTCGGTCGAGGGGTGCGATATGCGGAGACTCCGGCCCCGGAGGGGCCACGGACTGTAGCCACGGGTGAAGCGTAGCGGAACCCGTAGTCAGAAGTCCCCCATCTCGATAGAGCCCCGAAGGGGCGAAGGAGTTCCGATGCCGGGGACGTACTCTCAGATCTTTCTCCATTCCGTCACCTCGACGAAGGGACGTGCACTCTGGATTTCGTCGAGTTCGACGGAAACACGCTTTCGATCAATCGACGTCCGTTCCGAGCAACTCCGCCGCCCCTCCGGGGCTGGTACCATGAGACTGAATGTCTCCACGGGTTTCGCTGCGCTCACCCGTGGCTACAGCCTACGGCCCCTTCGGGGCCGCTATTGTCGTCGCTCCTGGCCCATCGCGACGGTTATGCGGTAGCGGCGGGGTGCGGATATTTTCAGAGGGAGGCCCACGGCTTCGCACCGCGCTTTACACTTTTCGACGAAGCGTGTTAGCCAAACGGGATCGGTAGAAGCGGTCAGCCGGCGATCGATGCGTCTCGCATCGGGTGCGGCGGGAGATTGCCGGTCGCGCGATGCGAAGCTGCATCGGCGCTCGGGAACCGCAGGCCTGATCCTCCGCCTCCCAGAGTTGCCGCGCCGCCTTGCCGTCGCTTTGACTGTTGCGACCGATGCGCTGCGCCGTGAAATTCAGGCAGGAGAAGCCCCATGATCTTCGATATGAGCTGCTATCCGACCGAGGTCGTCGATTACGCTTGGCAGCACGACGGAGAGCCTTTCACCGGCGAGCGCCTGCTCGCGATGATGGACGGTCCTTACTGGGTCAACGGCAAGCCCCGCCGGGTCGACAAGGCGTTCATCCAGCCGCCGCAGGGCAATACCGTCCACACCTGGCTCGACGGCGATATCCATGGCCGCGAGGCGATCGACCACTACACGCGCTACACGCTGGAATTGACGCAGAAATACCCCGACCGGCTGTACGGCTGTTTCGTCTACAACCCGCGCTGGGGCGTCGAGAATGGCGTGCAGGCGATCGAGGACTACGCGAAGAAGCACAATTTCAAGATGGTGCAGTTCCAGGCGAACATGCACGCCTACCGGCCCGACCGCGCCAAGGACTGGATCCGCCCCGCGCTGAAGAAGTGCGAGGAGCTGGGACTGCTGGTGAAGCTGCATACCGGCGACGGCCCCTACTCGATCCCCAACGAGTGGACGCCGATCATCTACGAGTTCCCCAAGGTGAACTTCGTGATGGCGCACTTCGGCGTGCAGACCGGCGGCGTCTATTGCTTCGAGCCGTTCCAGCTGGCGATGGACAACGCGAACGTGTTCTGCGAGAGCGGCTGGTGCCTGCAGAGCCGCATCGTCGAATTCGCCAAGGACCTGCCCAAGCACAAGATCATGTTCGGCACGGATACGCCGCCGAACGAGCCGGGCATGTGGATCCGCTTGCTCGAGGTGCTGTGCCACGAGCCGCCGCAGGGCATGAACCTCGACGAGGACACGCTCGAGGATTACCTCGGCAACAACCTGTGCCGCATGATCGGCATCGACCCGACACCGCCACCCAAGGACAAGGCGGAAGCCGAGGCGCGCCTGAAGGATACGTATGCCGGCGTGAAACGCTCGTAGGTCGGGTCAAGGCCGCACGGCGGTCGCGACCCGACATCCCGTCAACTCGTTGGCTTGTTGGGTCGCGCTGCGCTTGACCCAACCTACGAAATGAGAACCACCATGATCATCGACACCCATCTGCATCCCACCAACCTCGTCGACGAGGCCTGGCGCCACACCGGCACGCCGTTCAACGGCGAGAAGATGCTCAAGATGATGGACGGCCCCTACTGGATCAACGGCAAGCCGCGCCGCGTGGACATGGGCTTCATCCAGCCGCCGCCCGGCAACACCGTCTACCGCGAAGGCGGGCGCTTCGGCCGCGACGGCATCCGCGACTACATGAAGTACATCGCGGACCTGTGCGAGAAGTATCCCGACCGGTTCATCGGCAACTTCGCCTACAACCCGCGCTTCGGGCCAGAGAACGGTGCGGCGGAACTCGAGTTCCACCACAAGGAGTACGGCTTCAAGATGGTGAAGCTGCACGCCAACATGCACAACTACCGGCCCGACCGTGCGCTCGACTGGCTGCGCCCCGCGATGAAAGTGTGCGCCAAGTACGACATCGTCGTGCTGATCCACACCGGTGATGGCCCCTATACGATCCCGACGCAGTTCTATCCGATCATCCGCGAGTTCCCGATGGTGAAGTTCATCATCGGCCACTTCGGCATCCAGACCGGCGGCAACTATTCGTTCGAAGCGTTCTGGATGGCGATGGACACGCCCAACGTCGTGTGTGAGAGCGGCTGGTGCTTCCAGGCGCGCATTGTCGAGTTCGCCAAGCAATTGCCCAAGCACAAGATCGTGTTCGGCACGGATTCGCCGCCGAACGAGCCGGGCATGTGGCTGCGCGAACTCGAGGTGCTGTGCAAGCCGCCGCCGCACGGCCTCAACCTCGACGAGGATACGCTCGAGGACTACATGGGCAACAACATCGCCCGCATGGTCGGCATCAAGACGACGCCGCCGCCGAAGGACCTGAAGGACGCCGAAGCGCGGCTGAAGGATACCTATGCGGGCGTGAAGTGACGTAACGACGAACTTCCCCTCTCCCCGCGCGCGGGGAGAGGGTCAGGGTGAGGGGCGGCGTCCGGCACAGCGTCGGCGCAGACTGCCGCCCCTCTCCCCGACCCTCTCCCCATCATCAAGGGATGATGGGGAGAGGGAGATCCACAGTTGACCGGCCACCCCCAAGACATCCGCACATTTCTCGCAGCCTACCGTGCGGCCCATCCTGACGACGTCATCACGCTCGAGGACGAGGCGTCGGCGGAGCAGGACACGACGGCGGTGATCTGGGAGCTGGCGGCGCAAGGCCGGCATCCGCTGCTGGTGTTCGAGAAGGTCGCAGGCGCGGGTGTTCCCGTCGTCACCAACATCTTCGGCTCGCGCGAACGTATCGCGCGGATGATCGGAGCCACGGTTTCGACGCTGCACGCCGCTTATCAGAAATGCAGCCACGCGGCTGTCGAGCCGCGCGAGGTGAAGAGCGGCCCGATCACCGAGATCGTCGAGCAGAAGAGCATCGACCTCGCCACGCTGCCGATGCTGAAGCACTTCGCCACGGATCGCGGCGCCTACATCACCAACGGTGCTGTCATCGCGGAGGGCCCCGAAGGCAAGGGCGGCAACGTCAGCTATCACCGCGCGATGATCCGCTCGGCGAACGAGCTGGCGACGAGCCTGCATTCGCGCGGCCACCTCTGGCGACTGCTCGCCATGGCGAAGGCCAAGGGCAAGCCGATGGCGGTCGCGATGGTGATCGGCGCGCATCCGCTGTTCATGCTGGCGGCCTCTGCGCGGCTGGGCTTTCTCGAAGATGAGCGCTGCGTGGCCGGCGGTCTGATGGGCCAGCCGCTCGAGGTCGTGCGCACGCCCAAGTACGGTATCCGCGTTCCCGCCCACGCCGAGTTCGTGCTCGAAGGCACGATCGACCCCGAAGCGCAATCCGAGGAGGGGCCGTTCGGCGAGTTCACGGGATACTCGTCGAACCGCTCGACCAACAACGTGATACGCGTCGAGACGATCATGCGGCGCAAGGCCCCGATCCTGGTCGATGTCGCCGGAAGCAATTCCGCGGAGCATCTGAACCTCGGCCGTGTGCCGCGCGAAGCCGAAATGGTCGAGAAGCTGCGCGACCGCTTTCCATCGGTCACGGCGGTGCATTATCCCAGTTCGGGTACGCACTTCCATGCATATGTCGCGGTCAAGCAGATCCGCCCCGGTGAAGCGCGCCAGATCATGGTCGGACTGCTCGGCTGGGACCCGTACCTGAAAACGGTGATCGCGGTCGACGAGGATGTGGATGTGACGCGCGACGATCAGGTGCTGTGGGCGCTCGCCACGCATTTCCAGCCGCATCGCGACATCGTCGTGATCGACGGCCTGCCCGGCAACGCGCTCGACCCCAGCGCGTCGGGCATCGGCACAACCTCGCGCATGGGGCTCGACGCCACGCGCGGTCCCGGCTTCGAGGGCGTTCGCGCCGTCGTCTCCGAAGATGCCATCGCCCGCGCGCGTGCACTTCTCGCGCGTGCTGCGAAGTGAACGGGGCGCTGCTTCGGTTCATCATCGTGCTCGTCGCGGGGTTTCTGGGCGCGGCTGCAACCGGAAAACTCGTGCCCCACGCGCGCTGGCTCACCGAGACCTACGACATTTCGCTGGGGCTCGCCGGCTTCGCGATCTCTGCCGTGATGCTGCCGGGCGCGGTGTTCAGTGCGGCGCTCGGCGTGGTCACGGACCGGCTCGGCGCACGCTCCGTCGCGGTTGCCGGTCTCGTTATGGGCGGGGTTGCATCGATGGCGCTGGGCCTCGCGTCGGCGAGCTTTCCGTTCCTGATCGCGCTGCGGCTCGTAGAGGGGATCGGCTATTGCTTGCTCGCGGTCGGGGCGACCGTGCTCGTGGTCGAAACTGCGACGGAAAGCTATCGCACGCTGGCGCTCAGCGTCTGGTCGAGCTTCGCGCCGATCGGCTTCGCGTTGGGGCAATGGGTTTCCGCATCCGCCGATGGCCCTGAGCGTCTCACCGCCATCGGCATCGGCCACGGTGCGATTATGCTGGTTGTTGCGTTGCTGGCCTATCTCATACTGCCCGCGCCACCACCGCACGACACGTCGCGGCCGCAGGCTTCACTGTTCGAAGGCATGCGGCATCCCCCGGCTTTGTTCGCCTCGCTCGCCTTCGGCTGCGTCACCGGCATTCTGCTGGCCGCGGTCGCGGTGGCGCCGCTGGTGCTTTCGAAGTTGCACGGCATGACTGTCGCTGACGCAGCGCGAATGACGGCGATGGCGGCACTTCCCGGGATAATCGGCCGCTTCGGCGCGGGCTGGCTGCTCGGGTGGCGGCTCACGCCGGCCGCGGTCTTGCTGACCTCAGGCGTCAGCGGGGCGTTGTCGATCGCAGTGGCGCTCGTCGCGGGGCTCCCGCTGCTGCCCGCGCTCGCGGTGTTCACGCTGTTCCAGATCCTGATGGGCGTGATCCCCGGCGTGCTCTCTGCGATGATCCCGCACGTGGCGCCCGCGCGCGACCGCATCGGCGCGGTCTCCGGCCTCGTCAATCAGATGGTGACGCTCGGCAACCTGTTGGGCCCGCCGCTGGTGCTCTCGATCTACGCCCGCGCCGACGCATCGGGTGCTGCTCTCATGCTCGCCGCCTGGACGGTGCTCTGCGTCGCCCTCGTCGCCCACCTCGGCGTTTTCCGCAAACCCGTCGCGTAACGACAAAGAGACAAAAAGACGGGCGGTCCGGAGGGTGTCCCGCCGCCGGAGCGCGAGGCGGGCCTCGTTCGCGGCATCGCCGCGAATTCTACGCCAGACACCCATCCAGCGCCCGCCCGAGGGCTGCGCGATCGAGGTTGCGGCCGATGAACACGATCTTGCTGCCGGGAACAGATTCACCCCACGGAATATCGCGGCGGAAATCGAGCAGCGTGTGCACGGCCTGCAGCACCCAGCGGTTCGGATCGTCCGCGACCGCGATGATGCCCTTCAGCCGGAACAGGTCAGGGCCGTGCTCCTGCGTGATCGTCTCGAGCCAGGCCGCGAACTTCACCGCATCGAACGGCGCGGAATAGACGAACGCCTCCGACGCCAGCGAGGGATCGTGGCTGTGGGCGTGATCGTCCTCGAAGAAATCGGGCCGGTTCGCGATCGAAGGCGGCGTGAAACCGCCGATGCCGAGGATCCTGTCGAGCGACACTTTGGCCTGATGCGAATGCACGATCGGCGCGGTTTCGTTGACGCGGCGAACTTGCTTCTCGGCAGCAGCCAATTGGGCGGCGTCCACGAGATCGGTCTTGTTCAGCACGATCCGGTCGGCGGCCATGATCTGGTCGGCCGCCTGGTTGTCGGTCGCGTTGAGCCGCTCGTCGGCGAGGTGGCCGACGATGTGCTTGGCGTCGACCATCGTCACGATCGCATCGAGCGTTACGCGCTTGGCGGCCTCCTCGTCGACGAAGAACGCGGCAGCAACGGGTGCGGGATCGGCGAGCCCGCTCGTCTCGACGATGATGTGGTCGAGGGGCTGGCCGCTGGCGAGCAGCTTGCCCACGATCTTGATGACGTCCTGGCGCACGTCCGCGACGCAGCACATGCAGCCGTTGGTCATCTGGAAGATCTCTTCTTCCGTCTTCAGGATGAGATCGCTGTCGATGTCGACTTCGCCGAACTCGTTCATGATGACGGCGATTCTGTGCCCGTGCCGCTCCGTCAGGATGTGGTTGAGCAGCGTCGTCTTGCCCGAGCCGAGGAAGCCGGTGAGGATGGTGACGGGGATTTGTGGGCGGCTCACTGAAAGTTTTCCAAAAGGGTCTGAATGCAGGTGACGAATTCCCGAGCCGCTGCCATCGCAAGTTCGGCGTCAGCGGCGCTCACGATCCGAAGGTCGCCCGTCTCGTAGTCGACGGCTTCCTTGAAGTGATAAGCTGCGCTGAGAAAGCGAGTGTGAGATCTTTCGATTTGGTGAGTTCTCGCCAATTCGGCAAATCTCGCATGAACGCCCTTGTGCGTCTTGGCCGCCTTGGACGTCATTTCCATGATCAAAGCTTGCGCTGCATGAAATGCGGCCAAGTAGGCTAGCCTCGCTGCCTGGCCAGCCATCCCGACCTCGAACGATTTATTCGCGTCATCGAGCGTTTCTTGCGACTTGACGAGATATGCCGAAGTCTGAGCCTTCATAGCAGGTCCATGCCATCGCGGCGTATCTCGTACATCAAGGGGGCGCTTGGATGCGCCCAGATGCCGGCCGGGTAAGGCATCGTGTGAACCGCTGACCCTGTATCTTCGAGAATCGCGAGTTCGATGTCGGCGAGCTTGTTGAACTCCTCCCAGTTGCTGCCGATGCGCTCTATGAAAACCGCGACATCGTAATCGCTGTCTTCGCTCGCATCGCCGCGGGCGCGCGAGCCGTAGAGCACGACGCGCTCCAGGCGCTCGCCGTAGGCGTTGAGCAGCGCGGTTTTGATCTGTTCGAGTATGGGATCGGACATCGCGGGAATATAGACGATCTGGCCGCAGGTGCAAAGAAGCGGCCTTGGCCGTAGATCGGGTTAGCAGTGCTTTGCGCAGCGTAACCCGACGAATTCGCGGCACGCCGGGAAAGCGTCGGGTTACGCTCGGCATATTGCCATTCGCTCTGCGGCAAGCCGCAACGCGACGCCGAGCTAACCCGACCTACCAGCCAGCCCCTCCAGCACCTGCTCGGGCGTGATCGGGTAGTGCCGGAAACGCACGCCGGTGGCGTCGAAGATGGCGTTGGCGATGGCTGGGCCGATGGCGATGATCGGGTCTTCGCCGACGCCCTTCGCGCCCCACGGGCCGCCGGGGTCGGGCGCGGTTTCCAGGATGATCGTCCTGATCGGGGGCATGTCCATCGACAGCGGCATCTTGTAGTCGACGAAGTTCGCGTTGAGCGAGCGGCCGGTCTTGGGATCGATCTCGTGGTTTTCCGTCAGCGTGTGGCCGATGCCCTGCTGGATGCCGCCTTCGATCTGGCCGGCAGCCGCGATCGGATGGATCACCTTGCCGATCTCGTGCACGGGAACGACCTGGAGCACGTCGACCTGCCCCGTGCCGGTGTCGACCTCGACCTCGACGAAATGCGCGCCGAACGAATACGACTTCGTCGGCATGTAGGAGCCCGAACCGAACAGGTGCGCAGCGGGAATGCCGAGCTTGGGCGCGACGCAGTCCTTCACGCTGATGCCCTTGCCCGGCACGCCGCGCACGCCGATGAAGCCGTTCGCGACCTCGAGATCGCCGGCCGAAACCTCGAGTTGATCCGCCGCGCGCTCGAGCAGCTTCTGCCTGATCTCGGCCGCCGCCATCTTGGCCGCCGTGCCGACCATATACGTCGTGTGACTGGCGAAGGCGCCGATGTCCCACGGCACGATGTCGGTATCGCCGTGCACGACGGAGACGGCCTCGAACTCGAGCCCCAGTTCCTCGGCGACGATCTGGGAGAGCGCCGTGTGCGCACCGGTGCCGAGACCGGCAGCACCCGTCAGCAGCGTCGCGCTGCCGTCCTCGTTGAGCTTCACGAGCGCATTGCCCTGCTCTTTGATGCCCGGATAGGCACTCGATCCGTGCATCTCGCAGCCGATGCCCCAGCCACGCTTCTTTTTTCCCTCCCCCCTCGCGGGGGAGGTGCCCCGGAGGGGCGGAGGGGGGGCGTGGCGCGATGCCCGCAGCTCCTTCCACCCGACCGCCTTCATGCCCTCGCGAATGCAATCCTCGAGCCCGTGCCCGACGATCGCGTGGCCCGACGGGGCGATATCGCCCTCGCGCACGGCGTTCTTCAGCTTCAGCTCGGCAGGGTCCATGCCGAGCTTTTCGGCGGCCTCGTCGATCTGGATGTCGAGCGCGTAGTACGTCTGCACCACGCCGTAGCCGCGAAACGCGCCCGCGATCGGCGTATTCGTGTAGACGCACTTCCCTTCCAATCGCACGTTCTCGCAGCGAAACAGCGAGGTCAGCGCGGACGCGCCGACGGCCGTCACGCCCGGTGCATGGCTCCCGTAGGCGCCGCTGTCGAACACCACCTTCGCTTCGCGCGCGGTTATCGTGCCGTCGCGCTTGAAGCCTTGGCGCAGCCATATCGTGCCGGGATGGCGCGAGCGCCCGCCGAGAAAGCATTCCTTGCGGCTGTATTCCATCCGCACGGGCCGTCGGGTCTTGCGAGACAACAGCGCGCACAGGAACTCGTGCTGGAACAGGTCCTGCTTCGCGCCGAAGCCGCCGCCCATGTGATCGCAGAGAACGCGCACTTTGCCGAGCGGCAGCCCCAGCACCTCGGCGAGCGTGCCACGCACCATGAAGGCGCTCTGCGTCGAGGTCCACAGCGTGAGCTTGTCGCTGCCGTCCCACTGCGCGACGCAGACGTTCGGCTCCATGTAGGCGGGCTGCGGCCGGCCCACCGTATAGGTGCCTTCGACGATGACATCGGCGGCTGCGAAGCCCTTCGCGATGTCGCCGCGCGTGAACAGCATGTCCGGCACGACGCGGTTTCCCTCGAGACCGTTGTCGTGGATCTGGGGCGCGCCGGGCGCCATCGCATCTTCGAGCGTGATTGCAGCGGGAAGGGGCTCGTACTCGACCTCGATCAGCCGGACCGCTTCATCCGCGATTTCCTCGCTCGTCGCCACCACGGCCGCGACGGCTTCGCCCCAGTAGCGCACCTTCGTATCGAGAATGTACTGGTCCTTGGTGACGGACGCCGAACGCGGATGCGGGCTGCCGTAGTGGAGCACGCGCGGCACGTCGGCGTGCGTGAGCACGGCCTTGACGCCGGCGAGCGCCATCGCCTTCGTCGTATCGATCCGCTTGATGTTGGCGTGCGCGATCTCGCAACGCTTCAATTTGCCGTGCAGCATGCCCGGCAGATGCAGATCGCCGGCATAGACGGCGGCACCGGTCACCTTCTCCAGCATATCCGAGCGTCTGACGCTGCGCCCGATGACGTTGAACTTCTGCCGCTCGCTCATGCCTTGGCTCCTTTCTGGCCTTCTGGGCGCATGTGCGCCGCGGCGTCCCTGATCGCGTCGATGATCCTGGTGTAGCCCGTGCAGCGGCAGATGTTGCCGGCGATGCCGAAGCGGATCTCGTCGTCGGTGGGGCTAGGGTTCTCGTCGAGCAGCGCCTTCGCCATCATCAGGATGCCCGGCGTGCAGAAGCCGCACTGCGCGCCGCCGAGCATCATGAAGCTCTCCTGCAGCGGATGCAGCTTGTCGGGCTCGCTCTGCAGCCCTTCGATCGTGGTGACGTTCGAGCCGTCCGTTTCCGCTGCGAGCACGAGACACGAGCACACGGGCGCGCCGTCGAGAATGACGGTGCACGCGCCGCAATCGCCGACGTCGCAGCCCTTCTTGGTGCCGGTGAGGCCCGCTTCGTTGCGCAGCGTGTCGAGCAGCGAATGGAACGGCTCCACCGCCAGCTCGCGCGCCTCGCCGTTGATCGTCGTCGTGATGGTCCGTTTCATCGGGCGGCCTCCATTGCCGCGGTGACGGCGCGTTGCGTCAGTTCCTCGACCATCCGCCGCCGGTAGTCCGCGCTGCCGCGGATGTTGCTGATCGGGCTCGATTCGGACGCGGCGACTGCCCCGCAGTGGGTGATGAGCGCAGCGTCGATCTTCTGGCCCGCCAGGACGGCTTCGGCCTTTCTCGCCCGGATCGGTGTCGGTGCCACGGCGCCGAGTGCGATACGGATCGACGTGCACACGCCGCCGGACATCGTCAGCGTGACCGCGACGCCGACCGTCGCCAGCTCCATCGCCTTGCGCCGGCCGTGCTTGATGTAGCACTTGCCGGTGCCCGGCTGTGGCGGCGGCAGCGTGAACCCCGTCACGATCTCGTCACCCGCGAGAACCGTCTTGCCCGCACCGGTGAAGAAGTCCTCCAGCGCGATGTTACGCTCGCCACCCGGCCCGATGATCGAGACCACAGCGCCGTCCGCGATCAGCGGCGGCAGCGTATCGGCGGAAGGCGAAGCGCGGCACACGTTCCCCGCCACCGTCGCGCGGTTGCGCACCTGGATCGAGCCGAGCTCGCGCACGGCCTGCCACAACCCGTGATAGTGCTGGCGCACAGCCTCGGACGTCTCGACCTCGCGCGCCGTCACGAGCGCGCCCAGTCGCAGTCCACCTCCCGGCGACACCGAAAGCTCGCGCATTCCCGGCAGGTGCTTGGCATCGATCACCACATCGGGCGCGCGGATGCCTTCCTTGATCTCGACGAGGAGGTCCGTGCCGCCCGCGAGCAGGTTCGCGCGGGCGCCGTGCTGTGTCAGCAGGGCGATCGCTTCGGCGGTTGTCCTGGGTTGTTTGAGGTCGAAGGGGCGCATGGGGAGTTCCGGGTTCATGAACGCTGCCGCTACTTCATACGAGGTCGGCCAGCGCCATCAAGAGGTCATGCCATCAAGAGGTCAATCGATCGATTGGGCTGAAACGATCGCTCCGGCGAGGCGGCATGTCGCAACTGGCCGGATAGAGTGCACGGTGATACTTGATAAGGCAGCATTTCCACTTCTGCAGATGCACCAGCGCCGCTAATATGTCCTGCGGCGCTATGGCAGCCCGCCCTGCTGACTGCGGACTTCAGCGCCCAGCACCACACGAGAGAGGAATAAAGTGATGCCCAGCGTGCTTCCAGCCACCATCAAGATGCTTGGCGCAGCCGCCACGTTGGCTTTGGCGTTCGCGCCGGGCGCACAGGCACAGGATAAGGTGACGTTCCTGACGAGCTGGTACGCCCAGGCCGAGCACGGCGGGTTCTATCAGGCGCTCGCCACCGGCCTCTACAAGAAGGCCAACCTCGACGTCACCATCAAGATGGGCGGCCCGCAGGTCAACGGTATGCAGATCCTCGGCGCCGAGCAGACCGACTTCCTGATGAGCTACGATTTCTCGGTTCTGAAAGCGATCGAGCAGGGCGTGGCGGCCGTCACCGTCGGCACCTCGTTCCAGTTCGATCTCCAGGGCCTGATGACCCATGACGACGTGCCGGATCTCAAATCGCTGAAGGGCAAGACGATTCTGGTCGCGACGGCCGGCCGCTCCAACTGGTGGCCGTGGATGCAGGCGAAATTCGGCTACAGCGACAGCCAGACCAAGGCCTATACGTTCAATCTGCAGCCGTTCATCGCCGACAGGAATACGACGCAGCAGGCCTATATGTCGTCGGAGCCGTTCGCCGCGGCGAGCCAGGGCGCGAAGGTGAAGTTCTTCCTGTTCGCCGACGACGGCTATCCGCCTTACGGCACCACGATCGTTTCGACGCAGAAGATCGTGCAGGCCAAGCCCGATGTCGTCAGGCGCTTCGTGAAGGCTTCGCTCGAAGGCTGGAAGAGCTACCTCAAGGGCGATGCCGGGCCGGCGAACGCGCTCATCAAGAAAGACAACCCGAACATGAAGGACGAGCAGATCGCGTTCGCCATCAAGCGGCTGAACGAGACCGACGTGCTCGGCCGCGGCGACGCCAAGACCGGCGGCATCGGCATCATGACGGATGCGCGCTGGAAGGCGACGCACGACTTCATGGTCGGCTCGAAACTGCTCAAGCCCGACGTCGACGTGAAGAAGGCCTACACGCTCGAGTTCGTCAAAGACCTCAAGATCATGCCTTGACGGCTTGTTCTCCCTCTCCCCGCGCTGCGGGGAGAGGGCGGGGGTGAGGGGCGGCAGCAAGCGCTTCGCCGTCAGTTCGCGGGCGACGCAACTGTGGTTGCCCAAACCTTCAACAAACAGCTTATGCGAGTGTCCAGCACGTGGCCGCCCCTCACCCTGACCCTCTCCCCGTGAAATACGGGGAGAGGGAAAACAATGTCATCGAGGTATCCGGCGCGGAGAAGGTGTTCGCCAACGGCACCCGCGCGCTGGAGCCGATCGATCTCGCGATCCGTGAAGGTGAGTTCATCACGCTGCTCGGTCCCTCCGGCTGCGGGAAGTCGACGCTGCTGAAGATGATCGCGAACCTGCTCGAGCCGAGCCGCGGCGACATCCGCTGGTGGGGCAAGGGTTTCGATCACGTCGGCGAAGACGGCCGGAAGCTCGTCTTCGTGTTCCAGGACGCGACGCTGATGCCGTGGGCGAGCGTGCGCGGCAACGTGCGCCTGCCGCTCGATCTCGCCGGCGCCGACCGCAAGCTGGCCGACGCCCGCGTCGATCAGGCGCTGGCCCTCGTCGGGTTGTCGAAGTTCGACCAGTCCTATCCGCGCCAGCTTTCGGGCGGCATGCAGATGCGCGCCTCTATCGCCCGTGCGCTCGTCACCGAGCCGAACATGCTGCTGATGGACGAGCCGTTCGGTGCGCTCGACGAGATCACGCGCAACAGGCTCGACCAGGACCTGCTCGACCTCTGGCACGACAGAAAGCTGACGGTCGTGTTCGTCACGCACAGCATCTACGAGGCCGTTTTCCTGTCGACGCGCGTCGTCGTGATGGCTGCGCGCCCCGGCCGGATCATGCGGGAGGTGGCGATCGACGCGCCTTATCCGCGCACCGAAGCGTTCCGCGTGTCGCAGGAATTCGCCATGTATGCGCGTGATCTGCAGGTGCTGCTCGCCGAGGCCAGCGCCGCCGGCGCGGTAGAGGATTGATTGGTCTTCCCCCCTCCCCTCGATGGGGAGGGGCGGGGGTGGGGTGGAGCCGCAAGCGCTGCGCCGAGTGTACCCCCACCCCAATCCCTTCCCCACAAGAGGGAGGGGGACAAGAAATGCGAGGCGTAGATGTCGCTCGACTCGAAATTCATGGCTGTCGCGATGCCGATCGGCGTCGGCGTCGTACTGCTGGGATTGTGGGAGTTCCTGGTCTGGTTCTACCAGGTCCCGAAGTTCCTCGTGCCGGCTCCGAGCCTGATCGGCAAGACCCTGGTCGAGGATTGGGGCCTGCTGTTCAACTCGCTGATGGTCACGCTGAAGGTGACGTTCTTCGCGTTCTTCCTTGCCGTGATCATCGGCACACTGGTCGCATTTCTGTTCGTGCAGAGCCGCGTGATCGAGATGTCGTTCTTCCCTTACGCGGTCCTCCTTCAGGTCACGCCGATCGTGGCGATCGCGCCGCTCATCATCATCTGGGCGAAGGACACCAACACCGCCCTCATCATCTGTGCGACACTCGTCGGCCTGTTCCCGATCATCTCGAACACGATTCTGGGCCTGCGCAGCGTGAACCCGGGCCTGCTCAACCTGTTCAAGATGAACAAGGCGACGCGGTTCCAGCAACTCGTGCGCCTGCGCATCCCCAGCGCCGCCCCCTACTTCTTCGGTGGCTTGCGCATTTCGAGCGGGCTGTCGCTGATCGGTGCTGTCGTCGCCGAGTTCGTGGCCGGCACGGGCGGATCGGGCGCCGGCCTCGCCTACCAGATCCTGCAGGCGGGCTTCCAGTTGAACATTCCCCGCCTTTTCGCAGCGCTGTTCCTGATCACGATCACCGGCGTCCTGCTGTTCCTGCTGATGGTTGCGCTATCGCGAATGGCCCTCGGCGGCTGGCACGAAAGCGAACTCGTACCGGAGACGTGATGACTTCTTTCCTCATTCGCAACGCCGCTGCGATCATGACCGGCCTTCCCGGTGCTGCTGCGCGCGCCGCGGGTTCCGATGTCCGCGTGAAGGCGGGCATCATCGCGGCTGTCGGCAACCTCACGCCAGAGGCGGGCGAGCAGGTCCACGACGCCACCGATTGCGTCGTCTATCCCGGCTGGGTGAACACGCACCATCACCTGTTCCAGACACTGCAGAAAGGCATCCCCGCCGGCATCGACCTGCAGCTTGCGCCGTGGTTGACGGCGGTCCCCGTCGCCTACCGCCGCTTCGTCAACGAGGACACGCTGCGCCTCGCCGCCACCATCGGCATCACGGAGCTGCTGCTGTCGGGATGCACCACGATCGCCGACCACCACTACGCCTACTGGCCGGATATGCCTTTCGACGGCAGCGCGATCCTGTTCGAGGTCGCGGAACGTTTCGGCGTTCGCTTCGTGCTGATGCGCGGCGGCGCGACCAAGGTGCGCGAGATCGACGTGAACCCGCCGCCCGAAGCCCGCCCCGAAACGCTCGACGGCATGCTCGCGTCGATCGAAGCCGACGTCGCGCGCTTCCATGATCCGCGCGGCGATGCCATGCGCCGCATCGTGATGGCGCCGACCACGCCGACGTTCTCCGTGCACGAGCACGAGTTGCCGGTGATCGCAGCTGCTGCACGCAAGCTCGGCATTCGCCTGCACAGCCACTTGTCGGAGCAGGACGAGTACGTCACCTATTGTCGCGACGTACACAACTGCACGCCGATCGAATTCGTCGAGCGCAACGACTGGCTCGGTCCGGATGTGTTCTACGCGCATCTCGTGAAGGTGACGCCGCCCGAGGTCGCGACGCTGGCGCGCACGCGCACCGGCATGGCGCATTGCCCGCAATCGAACTGCCGCCTGGGTTCAGGCGTTGCTCCGGCAGCCGCTCTGTTCCGCCAGGGCGGCCGCGTCGGTCTCGGTGTCGACGGCGCCGGCTCGAACGAAGCCGCCGACATGATCAGCGAGGCGCACATGGCGTGGCTCGTGCATCGCACACAGCACGGCGCGGCGAGCGTCACCGTCGAGGACGCGATCCACTGGGGCACGGCCGGCGGCGCGGATCTGCTCGGCCTCGATCGCGTCGGCACGATCGCGCCCGGCATGGCAGCCGACCTGATGATCTACGCGCTCGATCATCCACGCTATGCCGGCCTGCACGATCCCGCGATCGGCCCGGTCGCGGCCGGCGGTCAGGCGCACGTGAAGCTCGGCTTCTGCCAGGGCCGCGTCGTCGTAGCCGACGGTCGCATCCCCGGCCTCGACGTTCACCGAATGATGGCCGAAGCGCGCGCAGCCGTCTCGAAGATGATAGTCTGAATCGAACTGTAGGGCGGGTAAGCGCCTTCGCGCGCAACCCGCCGCTACCAACGCACCGCCGCGTCGACACAACCGACGAAGGAGCACCTATGCGATCTCACGTCCGCTTCATTCGTCGCGGAAGAATCGTCGAGCTTTCGGGTGCGGACGCGCGCATGACGCTGCTCGATTGGCTGCGCCTGCGCGATGCCGCGGTCGGCACCAAAGAGGGCTGCGCGGAAGGCGACTGCGGCGCGTGCACGGTCATCCTCGCGCGCGTGAAGAACGGCCGCGTTGTCCACGAGCCCGTCAACGCCTGCATCCTGCTTGCAGGGCAGGCCGATGGCGCCGAGGTACTGACCATCGAGGATCTGTCGCCCGTCGGCGCCGAGCTTCATCCCGTGCAGGACGCGATGCTGCGGCTGCATGGATCGCAATGCGGTTTCTGCACGCCGGGCATCGTCATGAGCCTCGCCGCGATGCATCGCGAAGCACCACGGCCCGTCTCCCGGCAAGACGTGTGCGATCAACTCGCGGGAAACCTCTGCCGCTGCACCGGCTACCGCCCGATCATCGAGGCAGCACTGCAAGCCTGCGCCGCGCCGCAGCCAGAAATCCCGGCCTCACGCGTCGCTGCGTTGACAGCGCTGCAGAACACCCAGTCGATCTTCGCGGGCGACGACGCCGCGTTCTTTGCCGCGCCGCGCACCGAGGCCGAACTCGCCGATCTCATCGCGCGCTATCCCGACGCCCTCGTGATCGCCGGCTCGACGGACGCTGGCCTGTGGCTCACGAAGTCACTGATCGCAGCGCCGCGCGTGATCTGGCTCGCGCGCGTCGAAGGCCTCGATCGCATCGACCGCACGGCGACCGCGCTCACCATCGGCGCAACCGCGACTGTAGCCGACGCAGCGCGCCAGCTGGGCGCGCTGGCACCAGATCTGGCCGAGGTCATCCGGCGCTTCGGCTCGACGCAGGTGCGCGCATCCGCCACCTTCGGCGGCAACATCGCCAACGCCTCGCCGATCGGCGATCTGGCACCTTGCCTCATCGCGCTGGGCGCAACGCTCGAACTCGGCGCAGGCGATGCGACGCGAACGCTCCCGCTCGAGGATTTCTTCATCGCCTACAAGAAGCAGGATCGCCGGCCCGGTGAGATCGTGAGGCGCGTCGCGGTTCCGCTGCCGGGGGCATCGACAGTCTTCCGCGCCTACAAGATCAGCAAGCGCATGGACGAGGACATCTCTGCGGTGCTCGCCGCCTTCGCATTCCAAATCAAGGGACGTCACATCGAATCTGCGCGCGTCGCGTTCGGCGGCATGGCGGGTGTGCCCGCGCGCGCCCGCGCAACGGAACGCGCGTTGGTGAGCGTCGATCTCGACGCCCCCGCGACGTGGCGTCCGGCGCTCGATTGCCTCGCGGGTGAGTTCCAGCCGTTGTCGGATCACCGCGCGAGTGCGGCTTATCGCAGCCTCGTCGCGCGCAATCTGCTGCACAAGGCGCTGCTGGAAATCGCAGGCGCGCCGCTGACCTCGACACGCATCGTCTCGCACCGGGAGGCCGCCCATGCCGGCGAATGACATCACGCCCGTGGCCGGCAACGACAACGATAGCCGCAACGATGCTGGCCGCACGCTCGACATCGTCACGAAATCGCATCCACAGGACTCCGCTCACCTCCACGTAACGGGCGCTGCAACCTACATCGACGATATCCGAGAGCCCGCTGGCACATTGCATCTGGCGTGCGGGCACGCGCCTGTCGCGCGCGGCGAATTGCGCGGCATCAGCCTCGACAAGGTCCGTGCAGCCCCCGGCGTCATCGCAGTGCTCACGGCCGCCGATGTACCGGGCCACAACATGATCGCGCCGGCCTTCGGCGACGAGCCATTGCTGGCCGAGGGGCGCGTGCTGTTCCACGGCCAGCCGGTTTTCGCCGTTGTCGCCGAGACCCGCGATGCCGCACGCCGGGCTGCACGCCTAGCCACGTTCGACATAGCCGAGGAGAAGGCGATCCTCACCATCGACGACGCGCTCGCCGTGGGGGCCCGCGTACTGCCCGACTACGAATTCGTGCACGGCGATGCTGCGCGCGCGATGGGCACCGCACCGCACACCTTGAGCGGTCAACTCGCGATCGGCGGACAGGAACACTTCTATCTCGAAGGCATGATCGCGATGGCTCTCCCCGGCGAGGGCGGCACCATGACCGTCTATTCGTCGACGCAGGACCCGACCGAGGTTCAGCACATCACCGCGCGCATCCTCGGCGTGTCGGAATCGTCCGTGATGGTCGAGACGCGGCGTCTCGGCGGCGGCTTCGGCGGCAAGGAAAGCCAGGCGTGCCAGTGGGCAGCACTCGCAGCCCTTGCCGCGCAATCGACTGGCCGCCCGTGCAAGATGCGCCTCGATCGCGACGACGATTTCGCCGCGACCGGAAAGCGCCACGACTTCCGCGCCGACTGGCAGGTCGGCTTCGATGCCACCGGGCGCCTGCTCGCCTACGATGTCGCGCTCAACGCGCGCTGCGGCTGCTCCGTCGATCTCTCCGTCGGCGTCGTCGATCGCGCGATGTTCCACGCGGGCAACGGCTACTACCTGCCCGACGCAGTGATCCGCTCGCGTCGCCTCAAGACCGATACCGTCTCGAACACGGCGTTTCGCGGCTTCGGCGGACCGCAAGGCGTTCTCGCGATCGAGCGGGTGCTCGATGCCGTCGCGCACGCGACCGGCCGCGATCCGCTCGATGTGCGCAAGGACAATCTATTCGCGCCGGGACGCGACACCACACCTTACGGCATGAAGGTGGAGGACACGTCGGTGTTGCGCGACATCGTCGACGAACTAGAGACGACGAGCAGCTATCGCGCGCGCCGCGCCGAAATCGCGGCCTTCAACGCTACCAACGACATCCTGCGGCGCGGCATTGCCCTCGCGCCCCTGCAGTTCGGCATCTCGTTCACGCTGGCGCACATGAACCAGGCGGGCGCCCTCGTGAACGTCTACCAGGACGGCTCCGTTCTTCTGAACCACGGCGGCACCGAGATGGGCCAGGGCCTGTTCGTGAAGGTGGCGCAGGTGGTCGCGGAGGAATTCGGCATTCCGCTCGAAGCCGTGCGCCCGACCGCGACCTCCACCGCGATGGTGCCGAACGCATCGCCTACGGCGGCATCGGCGGGCTCGGATCTCAACGGCATGGCCGCTCGCGTGGCGGCTGCCAAGATCAAGGCGCGCATGACGCCGGTCGCTGCCGCGCATTGGGAAGTCGCGGCGGAGACGATCGTCTTCGCACGTGGTCGTGTATCTTCGGGCAACAAGTCGATGTCGTTCGGCGAGCTGGCGTCGATGGCGCGCAGATCCCAGGTCTCTCTTTCCGCGACCGGCTACTACAAGACGCCGGGAATCACCTGGGACCGCGACAAGCGCACGGGCAAGCCGTTCTATTATTTCGCATTCGGTGCCGCGTGCGCAGAAGTGTTGATCGACACGCTCACCGGCGAGATGAAGGTCGAGCGCATCGACATCCTCCACGACGTCGGCGCCTCGCTCAATCCGGCGATCGACATCGGCCAGATCGAAGGCGGCTTCGTGCAGGGCATGGGCTGGCTGACGACGGAGGAGTTGGTGTTCGACGGCAAAGGCCGGCTCGCCACGCACGCGCCTTCGACTTACAAGATCCCTGTTGCCAGCGATGTTCCGGCCGACTTCCGCGTCGCGCTGACGAACCGCCCCAACAGCGCCGACACGATCTATCGCTCGAAGGGTGTCGGCGAGCCGCCACTCATCCTGGCAACGAGCGTTTTCTCGGCGATCCTCGATGCGCTGCATTCGCTGAAGCCCGGCGCGCAAGTTCCCCTCGACGCGCCCGCCACGCCAGAACGAATCCTGATGGCTGCGGAAAAGCTGCGATCGTAGGCTGGGTCAAGGTCAGCATTTCTGCTGGCCGCGACCCGGCATTTTCGGTAGACCAACAAAAGCTGGGTCGCGCTCCGCTTGATCCAGCCTACGTCGATCGATGTGCGCGCACGGATCATGATTCGCTTGTCGTTGCAGGTATCCTAAGTTCCACAAAAAGTCTGATGCACGACCTCGTCCGGTTTCGGCGGCAGCGCATAGCGTTCCTTCCCCGGCTGCTCGTCGAAGGGCCGCGCCAGCACGCCGAGCAGCATCTCGAACGCGCTGGTGTCCCCGCCTTCCGCCGACGACAGCGCTTCCTCGACCAGATGATTGCGCGGGATATACGCCGGGTTGACCTTGTGCATCGCCGCCTTCCGCTCAGCCCCGGACGTAGCCTCGCGCGCAAGCCGGCCGCGCCACCGCGGCAGCCACGCATCGAGGCCGGACGGCTCCTGGAACAGCGCCCGCAAATCAGCTTCACGCCCAGCATCCGCCGCTGCATCACCGAGCCGCCGGAACGTCAGCGTGAAATCGGCGCCGCCTTGCGCCATGGCCGCCAACAGATCTCCCGCCAATTCGATGTCGCCTTTCTCTTCGCTCGATAGCCCGAGCTTCGCTCGCAATCCTGCGTGATACGCCGCATCGAACGCCGGCTTGAACCGGTCGAGTGCGGCTTGCCCGATCGCGATGGCCGCATCTTTCTCAGGTGCCACCAGCCCCAGCAGCGTCTCGGTAAACCGCGCGAGATTCCATGCAGCGATCGCAGGCTGATTGCCGTACGCGTAGCGCCCGCGCTGATCGATCGAACTGTAGACCTTCATGGGATCGAAGTGATCCATGAAGGCGCACGGGCCGAAATCGATCGTCTCGCAAGCGATCGAGACGTTGTCGGTATTCATCACGCCGTGGATGAAGCCCACGTGCATCCACTGCGCGACGAGCCGCGCCTGCCCTGCGATCACCGCATCGAGCAAAGCGACGTATTTGTTCTCCGCGTGCGCCGCGTTCGGGTAGTGCCGCTCGATCACGTAGTCGACGAGCGCACGCAGCGCCTCCTCGTCCTGGCGCGCCGCGAAATACTGGAACGTCCCCACGCGGATGTGGCTCGCCGCGATCCGCGTCAGCACCGCGCCCGGCAGCATCGTCTCACGCGCCACCGGCTCTCCGGTGACGACCGCCGCCAGCGAGCGCGTCGCGGGAATACCCAGCGCCGCGAAGGCTTCGCTCAGAATGTACTCGCGCAGTACCGGCCCCAGCGCCGCACGCCCATCGCCACGGCGCGAGAACGGCGTCGGCCCTGAGCCCTTGAGCTGCACGTCGCGCCGCACGCCGGCCGTGTCGATCACCTCGCCAAGCAGAATCGCGCGGCCGTCGCCGAGCTGCGGCGAGAAGTTGCCGAACTGATGCCCCGCATAAGCCTGCGCCAGCGGCTCGGCCCCTTCCGGAACGCGATTTCCAGCGAGGATCGCCACGCCCTCCGGAGCGGTTAGCGCCGCTGGATCGATTCCGAGCTCTCGCGCAAGCGCCGGGTTCAGCTTGACGAGCCGCGGCGCGATCACCGGCGTCGGGGCGAGACGGGCGTAGAACCGCTCGGGCAACCGCACATAGGTGTTGTCGAACGGAATGGCCGCCGCCCGTGTCGCACTTTCGACCGTCATCTCGCTTCCTTTTCCGCTGGCCGTCCCGAACATCCGGTGCGTAATATCCGAGTTATCACGTCGGGCATTCACTGCGATAGATAGTGGCTGCGCAAGCATCAGGGCAAGGGGACGTTCATGAGCACCGCAGACGCCATCGCGAGGTTCCGCGCGCTGCACGAGCGCCAGAAGACCTTCATCATCCCCAATCCCTGGGACATCGGCTCGGCGCGGCTCCTCGCAGACATGGGCTTCGAAGCGCTCGCGACGACCAGCGCCGGCTACGCCTGGAGCATCGGCAAGCCCGACGGCGCCGTCAGCCGCGACCAGATGCTGGAGCACTGCGCACAGATCGTCGCGGCAACACCGCTGCCGGTCAACGCCGACCTCGAGAACTGCTACGCGCACGATCCCGCAGGCGTCGCACAGACCATCCGCATGGCGGCTGGAACCGGCCTCGCCGGGGCATCGATCGAGGACTCGAGCGGCGATCCGGCGAAACCGATCTACGATTTCGATCTCGCGGTGGAGCGCGTTCGTGCCGGCGTCGAGGCGAACCGCGCCGGCCCCACGCAGATGCTGATCTGCGCCCGCGCCGAGAACTTCCTGAACGGTCGCAAGGAGCTAACCGACACCATCAAGCGGTTGCAGGCCTTCGAAGCCGTCGGCGCCGACGTGCTCTATGCGCCGGGCCTCGCGACGATCGACGACATCCGCGCCGTGATCGACGCCGTCAACCGCCCCGTCAACGTGCTCGTGGGCAGCGGCAATCCCGATCTGACATTCGCCGAGCTCGAACGAGCCGGCGCGCGCCGCATCAGCGTCGGCGGCGGCCTCGCCCGCGCCGCCTACGGCGAAATGCTCCGCGCCGCCCACGACATCAAGGACAACGGCATCTTCACCTACGTCAAATCCGCCCCACCCACCGGCAAGCTCAACGGCATCTTCGCCGACTGGGAGAAGGGTTGAGGGCCTGCAGGAAGACGAGACACTGCGCACTCTTGTCCCACTCCCCCTCGTCTTCATGAACGGGGTGAGGGTCGGCAGCGCGCACCACGGCAACCACAATTCCGCTTTCCCACATAGCTTCACTCTCGCGCATTCCCATCCAACCGACGCGAAGGGTCATAGAACGAAGGCCACTCGGGGGGCCGTACGGTTCCACTGCAGCACCCTCGGCTGCGGACATATTGGCCGCGCGTGGCTGCGTCATGCATGTGGGATCAGCCGACAGCCGCTCCTGCACAGCTGGTCGATGCGTGGTCGCAGCCCTCCCCCTGCCGTCCTGCGCGCCTCACCCGGGCTGCGCAACCGAGGCGTTGCCGGCGAGCAGGGGATCGACGATGGCGCGCATGTCGTTGAGCGTCAGGGTGTGCTTGATGAGCCGCCCGTTGATGAAATAGTTGGGCGTGCCCACGATCCCGAGCAGCCGCCCCCGCTGCTTGACCGCGTCGAGCGAAGCGACCAGCGCCTTGTCCTGCCGGCACGCATCGAGCTTGTCGGCCGTCAGCCCCAGATCGCCCATTACCTTGACGATCGGCTCCGCCCGGACATCCTGGCTGACCCATTGATTCTGTTGACGCATGAGCCGGTCGTAGGCCTGGAAATACTTCGTCGGAGCGACGCAGCGCGTCGCGATCGTAGCCAATCCCGATTGGAAACCGATCGGAAATTCTCGCAGGATGAACCGCATCTTGCCGGTGTCGATGTACTGCCGCTTCAACTCGGGAAACGACTCGATCTGGAACTGCCGGCAGAACGGGCACGTCATCGAAGCGTACTTGATCACGGTGACCGGCGCATCCGCCCGCCCCATCGACATTTCCGGCAGGCTGCTCGCCGGCTGCATCACCTGCGCCAGCGTGGGATTGGCGATCACCTCGCGCGGAGCGACGGCAGCCGAGGCCCCGTCGACGAAGGGATTGCCCTCCATGCGGTCGGCCGTTGCCGCCCCACCGCCCGACGAGCCTCCCGGGGTGCCGCCGGTGGACAGGCCGCCGACCGACAGCATCTGGCCCGGTACGCCCGCGCCGCAGCCGGCCAGCACCATGGCGGCCGCCATCACCGCCACGGCAGAACTCGACTTGACCATCATCCCGCCCGCCCCCGAAGCGTTCATCGCGATCAGCCCTTCAACAGCGGATCGATGGCTTTCTCGAAGTCGGCGATGGAGACACCCGGCAGACGCTTGCCGTTCACGAAGAACGTCGGCGTCGCGTTCACGCCGAACTTCTCGGTGGCGCGCTTGCGGCCGGCCTCGATCTGCTGCAGCAGCTTGTCGTCGGTCAGGCACTTGTCGAAGCTGGCCTGCGTGAAGCCGGCTTGACGCGACATCTCGAACAGACGCGGCACGGGATTGCCCGGCTGGAATGCCCACTCCTGCTGCCGCTTGAACATTTCGGAGATGAAGGCGGACGAGCCGTCGCCGCCGACGCACCGCGCCAGCATCGAAACCGCCGCCGCGATGTTGTCGAGCGGGAACTCGCGAAACACCAGCCGCGCCTTGCCCGTATCGATGTACTTCTCCTTGAGCTTGGGCAGCACCGTGTTGTGGAAGGCAGCGCAATGCCCGCACGTCATCGAAGCGTACTCGACGATCGTGACCGGCGCGTCGGCCTTGCCCATGACGATCTCGGGCAGATCGACCTTCATCAACTCGTCGACGGACACCTGGGCGGGTGCAGCGGCGCGTTGCGCAGACGCAGAAACCGACATGGCTCCGCAAGCCGCCAGTGCGGCAACGGAAACACCAGTTCCGAGCAATCTCCTGCGGCTCACGGCGTCGTTCGGGCTGTCGGTAAATGCGTCGCTCACGGGCGGCTCCTGCAGTGCATCGATGCACTGCAACACTGCAGTGCGGTGATCTCGCCGCCGGCGCCCGAAAATGGAAGGCACGGGCCCATGCAGCTTTACACGATCTCACATAGGCCATTCGGCAAGCGCTGCCAACCGAACGCACGGCTCGAAGGCTGGCTCTGGCGCAACACTATCTCGTGAACGCCGACGTGAGACCGGGAGAAAGCCAGGTCCGCCGAAACGATCAACCGAGATCGCCCAGCGAAGAGATCACTGAAGACACCACGGTGCCGACACCGTCGACCACCATCTCGGCGCCATTCGCCAGTACCTCCACGGCGAAATCCGCCGTTCCGCTGGTGTCTCGCTTGCGGTTGGCCTCGTCGTCCGCGGCGATGCCGGATGGGTCCTCGTCGTTCGGAAACGGCGACTTCGGGTTGGCTGTACTCACGGAATGCGCCTCTTTCGGGTCCGATCGACAGCCCCATGAAGCGCCGTGATCGCGGCTGATTTCCGGATTGGATTGAGGCGGAAAATGGCAAGTTTGGCAGGACGTTGCAGCAATCAGCGCCGCGCCATTCCCTTCTGTATGCGCTCGAACGCGGCCCGCAGCCGTTCGTCCGGCACCTGCGCGAGATCGACGGGCGGCTTGCCCGGGCGCGACTTGACCGCCACCACGTCGCGCGGCATGGGCTGCCGCGGCTCTGCCGTCATCGGCACCTGCTCGATCCTGAGATCGGCGATCGCGCGGTAACCGAAATAGGCGTTGATCCGGTCGATGATCTGCCGCCCCTTGTACTGCACGTCGAGCGCCCTGGCGGCGTCGACCATCAGATGCAGCGTTGCCCCTGGCCGGCCCGATTGCTCCGAAGGCGTCTCGCCGTAGGTCTCGACGGCGCGCGGCCACTTCAGCTTGTTGGGGCGGGTGTGGCGCGCCAGATCGGCGCCGACGATCGTCGTCCAGTCGGTCAGCAGCGCTGCGGTCGAAAAGCCGTACTTCTCCATCACCTTCTTGGTCAGTCGCGGTACGAAACTGCCCACGGCCTTGGCGCCGAACGGCGTTTTCCTGACGATCGGCGGGTTGATGAAGGCCTTTGTTGCAATGCGGTTGGCTGCAGGCCGACTGGCAGGGCGGACCGCTGGACTCGACTCATTCTTGCTGCTTTGGTCGGTCACGTTCGTCGCCTCGCTGCAATCCAAACTGCGCAGCGATCCGAATAACACGCAGTCGGGGTGATTCGCGTCGGCAGCCCAAGGATCCACAAGGTGATCGACATGGCGGGCGTGGCTAAACTGCAACGCAAACCGCGCGCGGGTGCAACCGGCCCTGCCGCCAGACATTCGAACGGGAACTCCGTCGCTCGGGATGTAGCGCCGCCCCTGCTCGAATGGTACGACCGCGAGCGCCGCGAGTTGCCGTGGCGCATGGCCCCGGGCGAACGTGCCGATCCCTATCGTGTCTGGCTGAGCGAGATCATGCTGCAGCAGACGACCGTCAAGACCGTCGTGCCCTACTACGAGAAATTCCTCCGCCTCTGGCCCAACGTGAAAGCGCTCGCCAAGGCCGACCTCGACGACGTGCTCGCCGCCTGGGCGGGCCTGGGCTACTACAGCCGCGCGCGCAATCTGCACGCCTGCGCGAAAGCCGTCGTCGCCGACCACGGCGGCAAGTTCCCGTCGAACGAAACCGCTCTCACCAAGCTGCCCGGCATCGGCCCCTACACCGCCGCAGCAGTCGCCTCGATCGCCTTCGGCGAGCGCGCCACACCGGTCGACGGCAACATCGAGCGCGTCGTCGCCCGCCTGTTCGCGGTGCGCGAGCCTTTGCCGCTCGCCAAGCCTGCATTGAGATCTCTCGCAGCGACACTGACGCCGCTCACCCGCACCGGCGACTTCGCCCAGGCGATGATGGATCTCGGCGCCACCATCTGCACGCCCAGGAGCCCCTCCTGCCTGATGTGTCCCCTGAAAGCGGACTGTACCGCCCGGGCATTGGGCATCGAAGGAAAGCTGCCCGCACGCACCCCGAAAGGCGAGAAGCCCAATCGCTTCGGCATCGCCTTCATCGCGCTGCGTGAGGATGGCGCGGTGCTCCTCCGCCGCCGCCCCGACAACGGCCTGCTCGGCGGCATGATGGAGATCCCCTCGACCGACTGGCTCGACATGCTTCCCGCCGCTTCCGACGCGATGCACATCGTGCCCGTAAAAGCCGACTGGTGGAAGGTGCCCTCGACGGTGCGCCACGTCTTCACGCACTTCGAGCTCGAGCTGGTCGTCTATCGGGCCGTCGTATCGAGCGACAGCGAACTCACATTCTGGGCCGACAGCCCCCGCTGCCGCTGGGTCCCCCGCCGCGACCTCGACGCCCAGGCCCTCCCCAGCGTCATGCGCAAGGTCATCGCCCACGGCCTGCGCGAGATGTGACGAGTCTTGCGCCGCACTGCAAAGAACGCCCGGATTGCCGCGCCCGAAAGCACGCAATCCGGGGTGAGTACGCTCATTTCATCGCAAGGGCATCCTTGAGCCGCTTCACCACGTGCGGCGGCGTCGCGACGATCTCCTCGACGATCTTCTGCAGCTCGAGCCCCGACAGCGGCTGAAGGTCGAGCTTGCTGACCTTTGCTTCGGCGATGAACGCGGGATCTTTCATCGTGGCGTCGAACGCCGCCCGCAGCGCCTTGATGCGATCGGCCGGTACACCCGGAGGAGCGAACAGCGGCCGCCCGATCGTCGTCGGTGCCGACAGCAGCTTCAGCGCGGCCTGGTCGTCCGGATCGGTAGCCAGCTCCATCAGCAGCGGCACACTGGCCAGCTCAGGATCGCGCTTCAGTCCGAATTGCACGAGGATGTTGATCTTCTTTTCAGCGAGCCAATGGGGGCGCGTGCCCTTCCAGGATGCCCAAGAGTTCGAGCCGCGAATGTCGACCTCGCCTTTCTCCAGCGCGAGGTTCACGTCGTTGCCGCCGGGATAGCCCATGATGATCTTGAACTTCGTGCCGAGCATGGCGTTCATCGCCATGCCGTACCAGGCCGACGTGTTGTTGCCCGTCGCGCCCAGTGACAGCGGCTTCGTCTTCGCCTGCTCCCAGCTCGTCACACCCGTGGTGTGCCAGGCCGACATCGTGTTGTTGTCCGAGATCGGATTGCCGATGTAGAGGAACTTCGCCGCATCGAGCTTGATGTTGGGCTCGCCCAGCACCTGGCTCAGCGCCAGCGACTGGTCGACGATCCCGATAACGAGCCCTTCCTTGTTGGCGATGTTGTAGATGAAGTTGGCCGCGATCCGGCTGCCCCCGCCCGGCATCTGGCGCGCCACGAAATTCGGCTTGCCCGGCATGTGGTTGGTCATGTGGCGCGTCACGGCACGCGCGTACACGTCATAGCCGCCGCCCGACGAATAGCCGATGATCACCTCGATCGACTTGCCCTTGTAGAAGTCCTCCACCGGGTCCGCCTGCGCCGTCCCCCCCGAAGCGAGCACGGCAGCCATGGCGGCGCCAGCGATCACGCGTCCTGCGCGACGTCTACCTAACGTGCGGTTGCCTCGTGCGGATTGAACTGTCATCGGCATTCCTCCCATCTTTCACCTTGCCCGTCTAGAATTCGTGCCCGCTTTCTACAGGGCACTCCCGCCGCTGGCCATCGACCGAATGGCAGCCCCGTACTTTCCCATCCAGGAAGCACTGGACTACCCTGCGGAAGCTGCCCAATATGCCTGAAGTGCCAAGGCCGCCGTCAGCATGGGAAGGCGCGACGGGAGGCCCGCGCCGCATCACTCGATGCCGCCAAAGCTATTGCCCAGAAGGCAGCAAAATCGCGGGCGAAGAAGGAATAAGGATAGAAAGCGACAACTCCTGCGTTGCCCCCCGCCGCGACATCGTTTGATCGATGGCGTGCAGAAGCCACTTCCATCGCTCGCCATTCGCAATAGCCAGCCTCTGGAACATCACGCAGAAATGCAAATGCTTTTTAGGATCACCAATTTCGTCGGTGAACCGCCGACAACATCTGATCGTGCCTGTCGATAGACGCTGCTGCGGACAAGCCCGAGCACCCGAAGACCTACAAGTAGCAGATCGTTACGCAGCCTTGGACTTGGGCCTCTTCTTGGGAACAAGAGAGAAATCGAAGGTCAGGCTGTCGTAGATGACAGTGGGAACTTTCTTTCCGCCAGTCACAACAGTAAGCTCAATGAGACCTAGGCTTTCCATCGTGTGCAGCGTTCTGGAAAGGTTCGACTTTGCGCGGCCGGAGAGTTTGGCCAACTCGGACATCGATTGAGGTTGCGTGTTTCGGATCATCTCGAGCAACAGCATGTTTCGATCGGTGAGAACCTTCGCAAGAGACTCGAGTGACGATACCCAATGGCGAGGCTCATTGGAGCTGAACGGCTTACCACGAACAACATCCATAGTTCGCTGCTTGACGAAGTCGCGCGAAGCAATGCCGATGCGTAGTACCCTTGTATCGCTCACGTTATGCCCTCCTCCTTCAAGATAGTATCGACGTCGGCCCAAAAGTCCTCCAGCAGCTTCATGGGCGATTCGAATTCATATACTGAGATCTTGCCTTTGAAGTGTCTGTGATCAAAGGCAAGAGACCGACTTCTTGACGGTGATGATGGACCATTGCCGACCTTTGGCTGATGCGCATTGTCGTATCCGACAATCCGATCATTTCCTGGCTTATGAAGCGTCAAGGCGTACTGGATTCCATGCGGCCGACCTCCGCTCTTCTCGACGACTCTAGCCTTCATGGACACCCAGTATCCTCCGCCGACCTCGGCAGTGACGCCGTGGAGATCGACGAGGGTGGTGATGCCGGAGTAGTCATCATGATTGCTCACAGGAGTTATCATAGCCTGATAACCACCAGATTAAAATACGTCTGTGCAACACACCAGACAATTTTCAACTCAGACACGACCGTTCCGAGCACCGCGTTGACATCGGGCGCGCCCGCCTTCGATAGTGGATCTCCCCATCGCCAGCCGGTCGCCCCATGAAACCAGCGCCGTTCCACTATCATGCCCCCGTCACCGTAGAGGAGGCCGTGGCGCAGCTCGCCCGCTACGGCGGCGATGCCAAGGTGCTTGCCGGCGGGCAGAGCCTCGTGCCCGTGATGGCCTTCCGCCTCGCCCGCCCCGGCCGGATCGTCGATATCAACGGCATCGAGGAGCTCGACTACGTCAGGGTATCCGGCGACTGCCTTCACATCGGCGCGCTTGCCCGCCATGCACGCTTCCATTCTCCCGTCGAGCCGGGCCCCCTCGGCCATCTGCTTTCGACCGTCGTCCAGAACATCGCGCATCTGCCGATCCGCATGCGCGGCACCTTCTGCGGCAGCCTCGCCCACGCCGACGCTTCCTCGGAATGGTGCGCCACCGCCGCCACGCTCGACGCCGAGATGGTGCTCGTCAGCGAGACCGGCCGGCGCGTCGTCACAGCCGCCGACTACTTCAAAGGCTTCCTGATGACCGACCGCGCCGACGACGAGTTGCTCGTCGAGGCGCGCATTCCCCTGCTGCCGGTCGGCGCGCGTTTCGGCTTCGAGGAATTCAGCCGCCGCGTCGGCGACTACGCGCTGACGCTCTGCCTCGCCGTGATCCGCATCGAGGGCGGCAAGGTCGCCGAAGCCCGCATCGGCATCGGCGGCGCCGAGCCGTTCCCCCGGCGGATCAAGGAAGCCGAAGCGACACTCCTCGGCCGCCCGTTCGATCACGCCGCCTGCCGCCGCGCCGCGGAGTTCGCAGCCAAGGCCGTCGATCCCCTGAGCGATACGCAGGCCGATCCCGAGTACCGCCGAGATCTCGTCTCAGCGATGGTCCGCCGCGCGATCGAGAAGTGCCTGCTATGAGCGGCGATCACCCGACGAAGCACGCGACCACCTGGGTCGGCCGCTCCATCCGCCGGATCGAGGATCGCGCGCTCGTCCGCGGCGAAGGCTGCTTCACCGCCGACCTGCCCGCCGACTTCCACATCCGCTTCGTCAGAAGCCCCGTCGCCAGCGGACGTCTGAAGCACGTCACCATCCCCGATGCCGCCCGCGGTTTCGTCGCCGCAGATCTCGCCGGCATCGGACGGATAAAGCCGATGCTGCATCGTCCCGACTACGTCGCGGTCGAACAGCCGATCCTCGCCGACGGCTTCATCCGCTTCGTCGGTGAACCTATCGCCGCGATCATCGCGTCGTCGCCCGCCGGGGCCGAAGACCATGTCGAGGCCACCTTCTACGACATCGACGAAACCGATCCGGTCGTCGACGTGATCGCAGCACTCGCACCCGACGCCCCGCGCGTGCACGACTGGACGCAGCACAACGTCCTCGTCGAAGGCCGCGTCGACACGCCCGGCTTCGACGCGGTGTTCGCATCCGCCGCCCACGTCGTCGAAGTCGACATCACCTCGCGCCGCCAGCACGCGCTGCCGATGGAGCCGCGCGGCGCGCATGCCGACTACGACCGACGCACCGGCCGCATCACGCTCACCTGCTCGACGCAATCGCCGCACGTGATGCGTACCGCGATCGCCGAATTACTCAGCCTTCCAGAAGCCGACCTGCGCGTCGTCGCCCCTGACGTCGGCGGCGGCTTCGGCCAGAAGATGATGTTGCCGCCGGAGTATGTGCTCGTCGTCCACGTCGCGCGCAAGCTGAAGCGCTCCGTCTCCTGGATCGAGGATCGCCGCGAAAATCTCATCGCCTCGTTCCACGCCCGCGACATGCGCGTTAGGCTGAAAGCCGCGTTTTCAGCAGACGCGAAGCTGATCGCCATCGACGCCGAGATGGCCTCCAACGTCGGCGCCTACTCCGGCTTTCCGATCACCTGCGGCGTCGAGGCGCTGATGGGCATGGCCGAGCTGCCCGGCCCCTACGACGTGCAGCAATATCGCTGTGTCTCGCGCGGCGTCGCTACCAACACCTGCCCGATGGCGCCCTATCGCGGCGTATCGCGTCCCGTCATCACGTTCACCATGGAACGCATGATGGACACCGCCGCCGCCAGGCTCGGCATCGATCCCATCGACATCCGCCGCCGCAACCTGATCGACAAGTTCCCCTACAAATCCGCGACCGGCCTCACCTTCGACGATGCCACTTATCGCGAGGTGATGGAGATCGCTGTGCGCGAACTCCCCATCTCGAAAGTGCGCGAGCGCCAGCAGGAGCTGCGCAAGCACGGCCGCTATCTCGGCATCGGCTTCTCGACGTTCTCCGAGCGCACCGGCTACGGCACGCCCGCATTCGCCGCACGCGGCATGGAGAGCACGCCGGGCTATGAGATCGTCGACATCGCGATGGACCCGTCCGGCAACGTCACCGCGCGCATCGGCGCGTTCCCGCACGGCCAGGGCCTCAAGACCACGCTGTCGCAGATCATCGCCGACGAGATCTGCGTGGCGCCTGATAAGATCACCGTCATCGCCGGCGACACCGATCAGACGCCCTACGGCTGGGGTACGTTCGCATCGCGCTCGCTCGTCATATCCGGCGGCGCCTGCCTCGTCGGCGCGCGCAAGCTGAAAACCAAGCTCGTCCGCATCGCCGCGCACCTGATGAAGGTCGCGCCCGAGGACGTGACGCTGGAGCCGGGCTTCGCCAAGGCGCGCTCGACCAACCAGTCGATCCCGATCCCCGAACTCGCGCGCACCGCGTATCACAAGGCGCATCTGCTCTACGGCGTCGCCGATGCCGGCCTCGCCGAGCAAGGCTTCTACGATCCGCCCGGCACGTTCTCGAACGCCTGCCATGTCGCCGTCGTCGAGGTCGACATCGAGACCGGCGGCGTCAAAGTCGAGCGCTTCATGGTGGTGGAGGATGCCGGCCGCCTCATCAACCCGATGATCGTCGACGGCCAGATCCACGGCGGCGTAGCACAAGGCATCGCCAACGCGCTCCTCGAAGAGATCATCTACGACGAGCGCGGCAACATCCTGACAGCGACACTCGCCGATTTCCTGCCACCCACGATGTCGGAGATCCCGCGCTTCGAATTGCACCACATCGAAACCTATTCGGAAGCGACGATCACTGAAGCCAAAGGCATCGGTGAAGGTGGCGCGATCGGCGCACCAGCCGCCGTCGTCAACGCGATCTCCGACGCCCTCTCCCCCTTCGGCGTCGCCTTCTACGAATTGCCCGTCACACCGCAACGCATCCGCGCCGCCCTTCGCCGCGCCGAGGGAGTAACCCGATGATGTCCATCATGGCAGACCTCGGCCGTGCACACCTCTTCCCCCCTCCCCTCGATGGGGAGGGGTCGG
>CAZNMY010000074.1:0-31746 GCA_964574325.1 uncultured Devosia sp.
CAGCCGCGGGGAATACGGCCACCCAGGCGCTGGAACTTCTGGGGGTCGCGCAGGAATTCGACGATCTCCTGCAGGTCGACCTTGGCTTCGTCGACGCCGGCGACGTCGTCGAAGGTGACGCGGCCATGCCGTTCCGTCAGCAGCTTGGCCTTCGACTTGCCGAAGCCCATGGCGCGGCCGGAGCCCGCCTGCATTTGGCGCATGAAGAAGACCCACACCGCGATCAGCAGCAGCATCGGGAACCAGTTGACGAGCACGCTGAGGAACGACGGCACCTCGTCCTCGGTCGGGCGAACTGTGAACTTCACACCGCTGGCGCGTAGACGGTCGATCAGGCCGGGATCATTGTTGGGGGCGTGCGTGCGGAACGCGTTCGAGCTGTCGCGATACGTACCCTCGATCCGGTTGCCCTGGATCGTGAGTTCCTGGACCTCGCGCTTCTCGACAGCGGCGATGAAATCCGAATAGGGGATGGCTTGCCCCCTCCGGCTCTGGTTCGGGTTCTGGAAGAGGTTGAACAGCGCCACCAGCAGCAGCGCGATCACCACCCAGACAGCCAAGTTCCGGAAATTGGATTGCATCACGAGACCTTTAGAGCCCAGTACGTTGGGTAGCAGCGTCCTTGCATGGGCAATGCAAGTGCCGGACATCCTTCACGATCGGCACTGCAAGGCCGGGACCACTATCGGCAGCCCCTCGGTGAGACGTGATACGTCCGAGACTCTCGTCCGAAAGGGAAGCCGGATGCCATCCGCTCGATCCTGCGAGCCATATAACTACGTGTCGGTTAAGATAGGCACATGGGAGAGCTTTGCCAAGTTGCTTGGCCGGGCTTACTTGCAGCAATCCCGGCCTCGGACGCATCCGGCGCCGGCTCGACCGACGCCATTCCGCCCAGCCACGTGGTGCCATCTTGGCTGGGGAATTCTCAAGTATCTGTAATTCAATCAATAAATTCAGAGGTGAAGCTGCCGTCGCCGTTCAACCCCAGCGCTGGGTGCGGGACCGCGAGGAGCCGATCGCCCCGCCAGAAAGCCGGCAGGGTCAAAACGGCGCGGCGTGGGAGAGCGAGTTTGCCCCGAGCGCCGGCCGTCGACCCGTCGGGGCCGCGCCCCCGGACCTGCTTCGAGACCTGCTTCGAGATCTGCCTCAAGGCATCGGCGGTGAGTGCTCGCACCTCGACGGGGCCGGGATGACCCGCCGCGCACGACACCCGGAAGCGATTGTCCCAAATCCGCTCATCGCCGGGGGAGAGGGTCAAGACCGGCAGCCCCAGCCGGCCGGGCTCGCGCGTCGCTGAGATCGCCTCCCCGCGTCGTTCGATGTGGCACCCCCCGAGCGTGGCCGCTGCCGCAGGCCCGGCCGAGAGCCGATCCGTGAGCTCCTCGAGCTGCACCAGCCGCACGGGCTCGCCACCCGCGCCGAATCGCTCGAGGATGTATTGCAGCAGGCGCAGGCGGATTTCATCGGGGGCCGCGTCGAAGGCCGGGACGGCGATCTCCGCGAAGGCGCCGGCATGGAGGTCGAGTGCACGCCCGATAAGCTCACGGGTGGCGTGCTCCAGGGCGGCGCGGCCGCGGGCCAGCCGGCGGGCGGATGTGGCGATGGCGTCCGCCCCCACCCCCAAGTCTTCGAGCACGCCCAGCGCGTTACGGATACGGACCCGCTCGAATGCCGGGTTCGCGTTGCTCGGATCCTCGAGCCACGCCACGCCGAGGCGGGTCAAAGTGGCGCTGATTTCCGACTTGCCGAGCCCCAGCAGGGGACGCCGCAGAAGCACCCCGCGGTCGCCTGCCAGGGCGCGTTCCGCCGGCATGGCGGCCAGGCCATCGATGCCGCTGCCGCGCGCGAGCCGCATCAGGAAGGTCTCCGCCTGATCGTCGAGGTGGTGGCCCACGAGGAGGCCAGTGGGGTTGGGCAGGTTCAGGCGCTCGATCAGGCCGGAGAGCAAGTCGTATCGTGCGGTGCGGGCTGCCGCCTGGATCGCAGTCTCGGGCTTGTCGCCCGACCAGGCGAGGATATGGGCAGGCAAGCCGAGCTCCCCGGCCTGCGCCTTCACCCACACGGCCTCGGCATCTGATGCAGCGCGCAGACCGTGATCGACAGTTGCCACGTGAAGGGGGAAATCGAGGCGCCCACGTGCCCGCCGCCAGTGGCCCGCCATCACCATCAGGAACATGCTGTCGGCGCCGCCGGAGACGGCGAGCACTGCCGCGCTCAGCCCTTCGAATGCCCGATCACCGATCGCAACGAGGTCCGGGACGTTCAAGCCCGGGATCGACGATTGCCGATCGGCGCTGACCGGCTGTTCAGGTGCATCCCGCACGCCGCCGCTCCGCCGTTTCCCAGCTTCTCACGTGGGCCGGCGGATTGGGATAGCGCGCGTTCAACTCCTGCAGCGCGCGGCATGCGGCCGGCTTGTTACCCTTGCGCTCCATCGCCATCGCGAACTTGGCGAGGCTGTCGGGCGCTTTGTCGCTGCGCGGATGGGACTTCGCGACCTTGAGGAACGACGCCGCAGCGCTGTCCCACTGTCCCCGGACGAAATAGGTTTCCCCCAGCCAGAACTGGGCATTGGGCGCCAGCTCGTCATTGGGGAACCGCTGCAGGAACTCCGAAAATCCGACCTCGGCCGCCGGATAGTTCTGCTGCAGGAGCTGGCTGTAGGCCGAGTCGTACTGCTGGCGTCCTGCGGCCGAAGCCATTGCAACTTGATCGCCGCGTTGAGGGGGAATGACGCGGCGATCGGGCGAGTTGATGATGTTGGCGATCGGGTCGTCCGGCGTGGTCACGGTCGTCGTGCCGAAGCCGCCGGCACTCGCGCCGACACGCGGAGCGGGCCCCGACGGCCCGCGAGGCGAGCCGCTCTGCAGCTGACGGATCTGCTGTGACATCTGCTCGAGTTGCGAGGTCAGCGCCTGCACCTGGGTTTCCAGCGCGGCGATCCGGCCGGCGTCGGCACCGGAGCCGCCCCCATGCGACATGGCCGGCGCGCTGCCGCGATAGGCGCTCGATGCGCTCGACGCGCCTCCGGCGCGGGCGAGGGATTCGACCGTGCCGACAACGACCTGAAGGTCGACGAGTTGCTCTTCGAGCTGTTCGACGCGCTGTCGCAGGGCGGATTCGGAGCCGCCGGAGCCGGCAGCGGCCGACTCGGTCGGCTTCGCAGGCTGCTTGGGACGCACCTGCTGCTGCTGCGCTGGCCGCGTCTGCTGTGCCGGCCGTGGCTGCGCCGCCTGGGG
This sequence comes from uncultured Devosia sp., assembly GCA_964574325.1. GTDB lineage: Bacteria > Pseudomonadota > Alphaproteobacteria > Rhizobiales > Hyphomicrobiaceae > CAMDPA01. Next base: position 3,243 of record CAZNMY010000074.1, read on the forward strand.
GGCGCTCTGCTGGGCATCGGCTGCGCCCGTGCCGAAGGGCGCGCCGGAACCGACGAGGGCAGTCGCGAAAGCAATCGAGGCGAGCGCAACCGTCGAGGCCGCCGAGATCCCCGAGCAGCTTCGGCTCGCCCAACTGCGATCCGACCCGTTGCGAAACGATGCTCGCATGCTCGAGTCTCTCCCCTGCACGTGCGGGCGCCACCCATGATCTATCAAAGAAGGCCCCCAGGACCAGTCGCACGCTTGGTCGGTTCGCAGTGCTTTGTCAACGAGGTCGATCCCTCGTCCCGATGTCGGGACCTGCCGCCGCGACCGGTTTTTCGAAGGCCTGTGACCGAGGCAGCGCAACCTGCACCACGGCGCGGCGATTCTGAACCGCACACGCGCCGTCGTCACAGGTCGCGATGGGGGCGCGGGCACCTTGCGGCACGATGCGGATCCGAGCCGGCGCAACGCCTTCCGCAGCGAGGCGATCGCGGACGGCGACGGCGCGGCTGGTCGACAAGCTCTCGTCGTCGGCGCCGACGGCACGGTCGTCGGCGTGTCCTTCGACGACGATGTCGAGATCGGGGCGGCGCTGCAGCCACTCGGCCTGTGCCGCGATGACCGCGACGGCGCGGCTGCCGAGTTCGGCGCTGCCGGCACTGAAGAATACGCGGTCGCCGATGCCGTTACGCAACTCTTCCTGCGGCTTGGCGAAGTGAATGACGGTCGTCCGCCAAGCCGAGATCCCGGGCGGCGCCGGATCGGACGCTGAAGAGCCGGGCTGCGACGGCGAAGGGCTCGCCGTAGACGGTTGCGCGGCCCGCTCGCGCAGAGCACCGCCGATCGCCAGGAGTTCGCGTTGCGCGTCGACGACCGCGGGACTGTCGGGATAGCGGACGATGATCTGTTCCAGCACCCGTCGGCCGATTTCGGTGTGGCCCTGTGCCAGATCGTGGCGGGCTGTCGCGAGGAGTCGAGCCGCAGCCGGGTCATTGCTGTTCGGCACTCGCTCGATCGGCGGCGGACCGGAAGGCGGCAGCGGCGATGAAGCCCCGTCAGCCGGCCCCCCCAAAGTCATCCGGCCGGCCGTACCGCTCGCGCGATATTCGCTGCGCGCCTGACTGAATGCAGGCCACGCTTCGATGGTCGCGAGGCCGGCGAGAGCGACGGCGACCGAGACGTGGATACGGAAGTGTCGGTGGACGAAGCGCGGCTCGGCCATGGCAAGGCGCCCGATTGCGGTGAACACCCCGTTGATGGCGCGTGAGTGCGGCAAAACGAGGACATTGCAAACGGGTTTTCGTCGAGCGCCAACACACGTTGCGCGAAAACCGGCGGACAGCACTCCGCACTTCAGCGCAACCGGCATTCGGAATAGCCGGCTGTTCCGATCGTGCGAGAGATACCGTCTCGCCGGTGACTGACCAACCCCGGAAGGGCGCCGCGGGATGGCCGGTATTCGAATGGAGGAGTGGCCTTGAGGAGCTGTACTCTACTCAGCCGCCATCGCGGTCTGCTGCGGCTCGTCGTTGAGCATGCCGAGGGCGTGCAGGTAAGTTTCCAGAACGGCCTGCTGCTCGTCGCGATCGGTCTTGCTCTGCTTGCGCAAGCGAATGACCTGACGGAGGATCTTGACGTCGAAGCCCATGGCCTTGGCTTCAAGGAACTTGTCCCGAACGTCCTCGGCAAGCCCCTTCTTCTCTTCCTCGAGCCGCTCGATCTGCTCGATGAGCTGGCGCAATTGCTGCTGAGTCGAGTTTTGAAGTGTGGTCATTGGATGCTATTCTCCCGCTACTTGAAGCTGTCTCACGGGGAGAGATAACGCACTCCGAAACTCAACTGACGGAACAGGAAGTCGTGTGACAGTCAGCCGTTACTGTTGAGCGGCTGGATGACCGGCAAGCTAGGTTGAGAGCGTGGCGGGAGCAAGGAAGCCGCGTGGCGAACGCGAGAGTTATCCCCGTTACCCACCGATCGACGATCTCCCTTCGTGTTCGGGCTCGTCCACCGGATCGGCATCGAGAAGGCACTGCCGCATTTTCCGCAGAGAAGTCCATCGCTCCGCCTTGCCTGACGGCGATCGAAGGCGATATGTGCTGCCGTGTGCGGTTTTGTGCGGGGCGATATCGCCGAAGGGTTTTCATGTCCAGATCGCGGACGGCTGGCGCATCACGGTTAGACCCCGATCACGCCCGCGTCGCGGCGCGGGTGCTCGAGGAGCTGGCGCGGCGCCGGATGTCGCGTGCGGCCCTCGCAGCGACGGCAAAGCTCAGCCTCTCGACCGTCGAGAAGATCCTCAGCGGCCGTCGGGCCATGACGCTCACCACCATCGTCCGGATCGAGGAAGCTCTGCACGTCCGGTTGCGTGAAGACGCGCAGGCCGAGATGCTTGTCGCGACTGCGGCGACGGGGTGTGCGCCCGACGAGCTGGGGGGCTACGGACGGTCCGCCGTAGCCTGGCTGGAAGGCGCCTACCTCACCGTGCGGCCCTCGTTCAGCGGCGGCGGCGCGATCTACGCCTATCGCACCGATATCGTCTGGAACGCGGAGCGATGCGTTCTGACGTTTCGCGAGTCGGAGCGCTCCGACAGCGACTTCACGCAGTTCGGCGACGTCGCCGTTCCCCATCAATCCGGCCACATCTACCTGGCGACCAACAGACATGGGCAGCACCGCCTCGCCATATTCGGGCGGCCGACGATCACCGGCGAACTGCACGGACTTCTGACGACACTGCAAGCCGGACGCGGCTCCCACCTGACGCCCGTCTCGATGCCGATCGCCATGCAGCCGATGGATGAAAGGAAGCCACCGCAATACGGCCGAATCGCTGTCGGTCATGCTGCACATGCCGCATGTGGCTCGCTGCTGCGACGGACGATCGGCGAACACTTCGCACAGTTCGTGAGCTTCTGATTCGATTTTCCGGCAAGGATGACGCGGCAAAAGTCGTGTGCTTGCCTTTGCAATCCGGCGCGCGTGTCCATATACTCGCCTACTGGGAATCATCTCGAGGTTGCGCTCATGCTGTGGACAGCGTGACGTGCACTTCGCCGAAACCCGAGATCCGGTAGCGGAATGCAGCCGGGGAAACGATGACCTGACGGCCAACAAACGGGTCCGTATGACCGCCGGAAGCTCGATCGACTACGACGCGCTGACGCAGGCTGCCCTGCGCGGCGTCGTGCGCATGGTGCTCAACCAGGTGATCGCCAAGGGCGGTCTGCCGGGCGAGCATCATTTCTACATCGCCTTCAATACCCAGGCTCCGGGCGTATCGATGTCCCGAAGGCTGAAGGAAAAATATCCGGACGAGATGATGATCGTCCTGCAACATCGGTTCTGGGACCTCGCGGTGACCGAGGAAGGCTTCGAAGTGAAGCTGACCTTCGACGGCATTCCCGAGCGGCTCTACATTCCGTTCGAAGCGCTGCGGGTGTTCTTCGATCCGAGCGTCCGCTTTACGCTGCAATTCGGTGAGGCCGCCAACGGCGACGATTCTGCCGAAGGCGCCGGCGGGCGCCGTGGAGGGCGCGCGGACGGCTCGCGGCAGGGCGCTGACCGCCGTGGACGCAATCGTAACGGGAGTGGCAGCGGCAACAGCAATGCCGGCGGTAACAATGCCGGCGGCAAGCCGCGCACCGAGTCGGCGGCGGAGCCCGAAGTAGCCGATGCTCAACCGGTGCCCGCGCCCGCCGCCTCTGCGCCGGCTGTGTTCGCGCCGAGGCCCGTCGCCGTGCCGAATTCGGCAGCGTCCGGCAACGCCGATGCGCCGGCCAAAGAGGGCGGCGGGGCGAAGGTTTTCTCGCTCGATCAGTTCCGGAAGAAGTAAGCCGAGTGCAGCTTCTCGGCATCTCCGCTTTTCAGCTTGTGGCGAGCAGCCAGACGCCGCGGCCGATGAACACCAGCGCCACGGATTGTATCAGTCTCCGGCTGTAGCGCCTGAAGTCCGATTCGCTCATCCGGTTCAGCGCGCTGCCCGCGAGCGTCGTGCCCGTCATCGCCAGCGCGATCGCAGCGATGAACACCCAGGGCGGGATCGGCGTCGCCATCGCCTCCGCGAATGATCCGAAATAGAGCACGCGCATCGAGTGGCCGACCGCTTGCGTCGCCGATTTCGTCGCGACGATCTGGCGGCGATCGAGTTTCGAGTTCTGGAAGAACACATCGACGATATTGCCGCCGACGCCCGCGATGATCTGGAGCACGGCCACGACGCCGCCGCACAGATAGGGCGCGCCCGGCCGCTGGATGTTCGGCGTCCACTTCTCCGGCAGGAGATCGGTCGCGAACGGCATGACGCCCAGAAGGATGTAGATCACCGCCTTGTCGGGAAGGAACGCGAACCAGCGCATCACGATGTAGACCACGACGGTCGCGGCCGAGTAGCGCAGCAGGATCGGCCAGACGACGTTCTGCCGCCACAGCGTCGCCCGCCAGCCGTTGGCGGCGAACTGGGTCGCGGCGTGCAGGACCATGGCGGGAGCGACGTCGAGGAGCGCGAGGCAGATGCCGAGCAGGATCAGCCCGCCCGCCATTCCGAAGATTCCGGAAAGGAACGAGGTCGCGACGATCGACAGTCCGAGGATGGCGAGGGCGGTGGGAGAGATCATGTGGGCCGTTGGAATGAACGGTGCTGCTTCGCACGGTGCCGCCACCCCGTGCAAGCCCAGTTGGGCCGTGCAGGGCACGGCCCCGCCTCAGGCGATCGCGCCGAGGCCCAACAGGAGTTCGGCGATACGGCCACCGAATGCGCTACCGGCGGTTTCGCGCTTCTGCACAGGCGCGGGCAGGACGACCGAGACCACCCAACGCGCCGTGACCGCCATTCTCGATCCCGCAGATCCAGATCCCGCCGTCATTGGCCCCCACGAACAGACAAGTTAACTCGCGCCGCAATAATTGCCCGAGTTACATATCGACATTGAAGCGCTTGTCGAACGAATTGACGCCAGCCGCTTCACCCACCGTTCATTGATAGCGCGTGGCCATTGAAGAACGCCTGCTGAAATTCATCCAATTTGAGGTAATTCCAGCCGGGTTCCTGGCCATCCGGCCGCACGGGGGCGGGCTTGCGGGCCTACGACCATCGGCCGACAGCGTGTGCTGCCGGCCGATACTGGAGCCGGCCCGGCGGGCGTGCTATCGCGATCCGGCATCAGAGCTTCCGAACAACCGACGCCAGCGTCAGCCGCGCGAGAGACAACCCATGACGAAGACCCGCACCGAGACCGACACCTTCGGCCCGATCGAGGTGGATTCCAGCCGCTACTGGGGCGCGCAGGCAGAGCGCAGCCGCAACAATTTCAAGATCGGCTGGGAGCGTCAGCCCAAGCCGGTGATCCGTGCGCTGGGCATCGTCAAGCGCGCCGCCGCGGAAGCCAACATGGCGCTCGGCAAACTCGATCCGAAGATCGGCGAGACGATCATTGCGGCCGCACAGGAAGTCATCGACGGAAAGCTCGACGACCACTTCCCGCTGGTGGTGTGGCAGACCGGCTCGGGCACCCAGTCGAACATGAACGCGAACGAGGTGATCTCCAATCGCGCGATCGAGATGCTCGGCGGCGAGATGGGTTCCAAGAAGCCCATCCATCCCAACGATCACGTCAACATGAGCCAGTCGTCGAACGACACCTATCCGACCGCGATGCACATCGCAGCGGCGGAACAGATCACCAGCGATCTGCTGCCGGCGCTGCGCCGCCTGCACGAAGCGCTGATGGTCAAGAGCCACGCCTGGAAGGACATCATCAAGACCGGCCGTACCCACACGCAGGACGCGACGCCGGTCACGCTCGGACAGGTGTTCGGCGGCTACGCGCACCAGATCGGCAACGGCATCCTGCGCATCGAGATGACGCTGCCGCTGCTGATGGAGCTCGCCCAGGGCGGCACGGCGGTCGGCACCGGGCTCGCTTCGCCGAAGGGCTTCGCCGAGAAGGTCGCCGAGCGCATCGCGGCGATCACCGGCTTGCCGTTCACCACCGCGCCCAACAAGTTCGAGGCGCTGGCCGCCCACGATGCGATGGTGATGACGCATGGCGCGATCACGACGGTCGCGATGAGCTGCTTCAAGATCGCCAACGACGTCCGCTTGCTGGGCTCGGGTCCGCGCTCGGGCCTGGGTGAACTGGCGCTTCCGGAGAACGAGCCGGGCTCGTCGATCATGCCGGGCAAGGTGAACCCGACCCAGTCGGAGGCGCTGACACAGGTCGCCGTGCAGATCCACGGCAACAACGCCGCGATCAGCTTCGCGGGCAGCCAAGGCCACTTCGAGCTCAACGTCTACAATCCCGTGATGGCCTACAATTTCCTGCAGTCGGTGCGGCTGCTGGCGGATGCCGCGGTGTCGTTCACCGACAACTGCGTCGTCGGCATCGAGCCGCGCCTCGACAACATCAAACGCGGCCTCGAGAACTCGCTGATGCTGGTGACGCCGCTGAAGGAAAAGTACGGCTACGATCTCGCCGCGAAGATCGCCAAGAACGCGCACAAGAACGACACGACGCTGCGCGAGGAGGCCGTCAAGGCGGGCGTGCCGGCAGCGGACTTCGACGCCATCGTGCGGCCGGAGCTGATGATCGGGCCGGACGAGGTCTGAAGCGCGTCCGCACGCGGTGAATTGCATCGTTGGGGCATGCGTATTACGATGCGCATGCCCTTTGCGCATGAGCCTGGGAGCGTCCACATGCAGGAACGCGTCAAGAAGCCGAAGCGTGCCGTCAATCTCTCGATCGACGCTGAGTTGCTTGCCGAGGCGAAGGCTGCGGGGATGAACCTGTCTGCGGCCTTGGAGGAGGCGTTGCAGGATGCGCTCAAGGAACATCGCTGGCAGAAATGGCGTGACGACAACAAGGCAGTGACCGACTCGATGAACCGGTACGTGGCCAAGCATGGCCTGCTGTCCGAAAAATACCGGAAAAGATAGATGCGTCAGTACGACATCATCAGGCTGACGGGCGGGGAGCTGGTGATGGTGCTTCAAAGCGATCTGCTCAGCCGGTTCTCCACGCGCGTCGTAGTGCCTCTGCTGCCGGCCGGCGAGGTCGAGGCGACCCCGCGTCTACACCCCGTCGTTCAACTGGGGCGGAGGCGTCTGGTTGTCGCGATGGAGCAGATATTCCCGGTGCGGCTGACGGACATCGACAAGGTCATGGGCACTGCCATGCCCAGTCGGTATGAGATTCAACGAGCCTACGACATCCTTCATTCTGGTATTTGATTTCCGCCGTCCTCACTCTGCCGTCCTCACTCCGCAGGCAACGCGCGGCCAAGGGCGTCCATCTGGATTTCGGACCTGCCTTTGGGGGCGACCTTCGCGCGTGACTTACCTTGCGGCAAACGATCCTTGAAGTACGGCAGCACCTCCTGCGCCACCGCGGCCTGGTTCTCGAGCGCCATCTGGTGCGGCATGGTGCCGAACTGGGTCTTGGTCAGCGAGACGCCGAAGCCTGCGAGATCCTGATACGCGGCCAGCTTCTCGCGCACCGTGTTGGGCGAACCGACGATCACGACGCCCTTCTCGATCAGATCTTCCGTCGTCTGGAACGAGGCACGATGGGCCCGGAGCTGACGCATCCGCTTGACGGATTCGACGCTCGTGTACCCCGGTGGGGCCATCATCGCTGGGTCCTTCGAGAGGTAGTGGTTGGCATAGTTTTCCATGTGCACCCGGCACGCGGCGATGGCCTTGGCATCCGTTTCGCCGATGAAGATCGCGTTGGACCACGAGAGCTGATCGGGCGAGGCCTCGTAGCCGGCGCGCTCGGCTTCCTTGCGGAACAAGTCGAACGTGGCGGCGACACCCTGGATAGGCGCCAGCGTCTGGCAGTAGGTGTAGCGGCGCTCAGCCACCCAGCGGATGGTGCTGAGCGAGCCCGACGAAGGGATGTAGATTTCCGGATGCGGCTTGCGATAGGGCGTCGGCCACGGGTTCACGTACTTGAAGTTGTAGTGCTTGCCCCGGAACTCGAACGGTCCCGGCTTCGTCCAAGCCTGAATGATGAGATCGTGCGCCTCGTTGAACCGCTCCTGGCTCTCGGATGGGTTGATGCCCATCGTATGATATTCAGCGCCGATGCCGCGCACGAAGCCCGCGACGAAGCGGCCTCGCGTCAGGTTGTCGAGCATCGCGAACTCTTCCGCGATCACCAGTGGATTGTTGACCAGCGGCAGCGCACGGCCGAGCACTGCGACCTTGCCTTTCTTGATGCTGCGGGCGAGCGCGCCGGCGAGCACGCCTGGAGTCGGCATCAGGCCGTAGGCGGTCTGGTGGTGCTCGTTGACGCAGACGCCGTAGAAGCCGAGCTCGTCGGCCTTCTCGAGCTGATCGAGGTAGTTGTTGTAGAGGTCGGCGCCCTTCTCGGGATCGTAGTGGCTGTTGGAGAACGTGAGCCACGCCGAGCCGTGTCGCTTCATCGCCTCGATGTCCACGTCGGCGTACGGCATCAGGTGGAAGTTGAAGATCTTCATGCGGCACTCCCATGATTGGCCGTGAAGTCGAGGATCGAGGCCACCAGCGCATCCGGCTTGTCGAGCGCGACGGCGTGGCCGCAGGCCGGCACGATCGTCAGTCGCGAGCCGGGAATGGCCTCGTGGAATGCGTGCGCATGGGCGACCGGAAACAGGCGGTCGTGCTCGCCCCAGACGATCGTCGTCGGTACTTTGATTCGGTGCAGCCATTTGGCGAGGTGAGGATCGTACAACCGCGGCTTCCAGGCCACACGCGCGATGGCGATGGCATTCGACAGCCTGATATCCTCGGTATCAGGCGCGAGAATGCGGGCGACGGCCTCATCCGCGCGGGCGGTATCGTGGAAACGGTCTCGCAGGCCCTGCTCCTCACTGCGCAGAAAGATGTCGATGCCTTCAGAGCCGGCAACGCGGAGCCCGGCTGCACCGACGAGCGTGAGGCTGGCTAGTCTCGTCGAGCAACGATGGGCCAGATCCGCTGCTATCCAACCGCCGAGCGAGGTGCCGACGAGATGGACGCGGGACAGGTCCAATTCGTCGATCAGGTCGAGGTAGAAATTGGCCATGTCCGAAATGGAATCGAGCCAGGACGGCATCGGCTTGCCGCCGAAGCCGGGATGCTCGGGGACGATCACGGCATGGCGTTCGGCGAGGCTGCTCATGTAAGGCAGCCATGCGTCCGAGGCATCCGTGCCGCGCAGCAGCAGGAGGGGGGAGCCAGCGCCCGAGCGAAACACCTTGATGGTGGTCCCTCTGACCTCCAATTCCGTCGACGTCGTTCTGGCTGAATTAGCCGCCTTCACGTTACCTCCGCCCGAATTTGGAAGTTTGGCCGGTTCGGCATGAAACGCCGTTTCGAACCTCGGCCGTTGCGGAAACAGTAGGTGCCGCGCTTTCGCGGTGTCAAGGCGAAGCCCCCCGATGTCGCTTCTGGTCGATATCGCAGTTTTGCCTTTCGCCATCGTGCCCCGGCGCGTAGTAGAACCTCGCAGCTCCCCGCCATCTTTCCAAGGCGCCTAAACCATGCCGACCACGCCCACGCCGCCATTTCGCGCGGATCACATCGGCAGCCTGCTTCGCCCCGCGGCGCTGCTGGCCGAACGCGCGCGGTTCGAGCGTGGCGAGATCACCCGGGAAGCGTTGCGCGCGGCCGAGGATGCGGCCATCAGGCACGCGCTCGAGATGCAGGAACGTGTCGGTCTGAAGCTTGCGACCGACGGCGAATTCCGGCGGCGCTCGTATCACAGCTATTTCTACCGCCAGCTCGGTGACATCCGCATCGACACTGTCGGTGGCGAGGACGCCAAGGGGGGAAACGCGGGGCAGCGCGGTTCCCAGCCGGTCGCTGTAATCGGCAGCCGTATCGCGTGGTCGCATCCGATCAATGCGGCGGACCATGCGTTCGTCGCGTCCAATACGAAGCTGACGTCGAAGATCACGATTCCCGGCCCGTGCGCGCTGCATTTCCGTGGCGGCAACGAAGCGGTTCTCTCGAGCGCCTACACCGACATCGAGCAGTTCTGGTCCGATACGGTGGAAGCGTTCGTGGCGGAACTCGTCGCGCTCGACAAGGCCGGCTGCCATTACGTGCAGATCGACGAGACGGCGTTCGCCAAGTTCGGCGACGCCGAAGTGCAGGCGAGCCTCGCTGCCCGTGGCGACGATTGGAGCCGGCTGATCGACACCTACATCGACGTCACGAACCGCATTCTGCGACGCGCCCCGAAGAGGATGGCGATCGGCATGCATCTGTGCCGAGGCAATCGCGGCGGGCAGTGGCACGCAGAGGGCAGCTACGAGGAAGTGGCCGAGCGGCTGTTCAACGCGCTCGAGATCCCGTTTTATTTCCTCGAGTACGATTCACCGCGCGCCGGTAACTTCCAGCCGCTGCGGGCCGTGCCGAAGTCCAAGCGCGTCGTGCTCGGTCTCGTGTCGACCAAAGCCGGTACGCTGGAAAAGCTCGACGATCTTCGTGCGCGTGTCGAGGAGGCCGGGCGCTTCGTCGACATCGAGCGGTTGGCGGTCAGCCCGCAGTGCGGCTTCGCCAGCGTGGAGACCGGCAATCCGCTGAGCGAGGCCGAGCAGGAGGCGAAGCTGCGCCTCGTCGTCGATCTTGCGCGAGCCGTTTGGGGCGAGGCTTAGGCGGAACGCAGACGTCGAAAATCAGAAATCAGAAGTCAGAAGTCAAAAGTCAGAAGTCAAAAGTCAAAAGTCAAAAGTCAGAAATCAGAAAGCGAGAGGAAATCGAGATGGCCGGAGCGAAGAAATCAGCGGGTCCGATATCGAGAGAGCAGATGGAGGACCTCGTCGCGTCGAGCCTTATCCTCGCTCAGCATGGCGTGCTCGATGCATTCGGGCACGTCAGCATCCGGCATCCGGCTGATCCCAACCGTTACCTGCTGTCGCGCAATCTCGCGCCGGAGCTCGTCACGTCCGCCGACATCGTCGAGTACGATCTCGACAGCGAGCCGGTTGACGCGAATGCACCCCGCGGTTTCCTCGAACGCTACATCCACGGCGAGATCTACAAATCGCGGCCGGACGTGCACTCGGTCATCCATACGCATTCGCCGTCGGTGGTGCCGTTCGGCGTGACCAAGACGCTCATGCAGCCGATCTATCACATGAGCGGCTTCCTCGGCCGCGGTGTGCCTGTTTACGACATCCGCAAAGAGAGCGGGCGGCAGACCGACATCCTCATTCGCGAACCGATCTTCGGTGAGCAGCTCGCGCGCGTGCTGGGGGACAAGCCGATGGCGCTGATGCGCGGGCACGGCAACGTCGTCGTCGCCCAGGACGTGAAGGTCGCCACCTATCGCGCGGTCTACACCGAGATGAATGCGCGGCTTCAGCTTCAGGCGATGATGGCGGGCGGGCCGATCGAGTTCCTGTCGAAGGAAGAGGCGTTCCTGACCGAAGCCACGATCGAAGGCCAGATCCACCGGCCGTGGGACCTGTGGAAGGCCAAAGTGAAGGTGCGTTGAACTCGGAATCTCGAATCCCAGAACCCGGAGTCCAGAACCTGTAGTCCAGAACCTGGCACATCCGGGGCTTCAGCCTTTGGCGAGCACCAGGGTCAATCCGATCAGACTGCCGCCGAAGAACTGTATCTCGATGATCTGGCGGCCGCCCCTCAGAATGATCTCCATGTCGGCGTTGAGGTCCACACCCTTGATCGCGACTTTGAGCCCATGCTGGGTGACGCTGCCCGCCAGATCGCCGCCCCAGTCGCGCGTCAGTTCTTGCCACGTCCCGCTGAGGACGCCTGCAGCCTCCTTCAACGTGCTCTGCACCTCGACATGGCCGCTGGCGCTCGCGCAACGTATCGTCTGCTTCGCCTGCCGCGTGTCGCCCGTCAGCACGTAGGTGACCCGGCATTTCACACTTTCCGGTCGGGCATCCTTCACGCCGAGCCGACCTTCACCGACCCAGCGACCGGCGAGCTGCTCGAAGGTGGTGCGGGTCTCGGCGGCCGCCGAGCCGATCGCGGGCAGCGTCGACGCGAGGATCATCAGGCAGACCCGGAGCCATCCGGCACAACGCGATCCCATTGTCATTGCAGCGCTCATGCTCTGGTGCGAATTCCGGTGCGAGGTATGTCTGGCGAAACAGGTGAGGATGGTCTGGGTGCGATTCCGGTTGCGATTCCGGCGCATGGCCGACGCATCCCGCGATAGCAGCAGTCGGACCGCCGACGTCAAGATGACGTGAAGCAGCAGACGGTATCGAAGCGCCGTTCGCAGCGAGACCCGATCCCAGGCCCGCAGTTGGGTCACCCCCGGTCAGGTGTCGGCCAGCTCGCCTTCGGTCAGCTTGCTTGCATTCCCACCGGAAAACGCCTATCCACGCGCCCGCGGGCCGGTAGCTCAGCGGTAGAGCACGTGACTTTTAATCATGTGGTCGCGGGTTCGATCCCCGCCCGGCTCACCAATATTGTCAATGACCTGCATGTGTCCCGCAAGCGCCCATCAAGCGCTTGCGGGAGTTTTGCGGGCCTCGGTTCGCACTCGGCCCCTGAGATCGACCAGCTCTGGACGCCGTCCGTAAGTCTCGTTCACCCTCCCCGCCGCTTCGATCAGCCTCGACAGTTCGGCAGCGCTGTGGTGGCCGTCATGCGGCCGGATCGGTGCCCCAGGAGGTCCTGCCAGGAGGTCGTGCCTGTCATCGAGGCGGACCCCCGGCCGCGCGCAAGCGACGACAGAAGTGTCGTGCACTCGGAGTCGAGGAAGCCCGGCCCTCGTCCTGTGGCGTTTCCGGGCGGACATTATCATGTGATTTCGGGTGGAAGTCGTGTCGGAGGACGGGCGCCGCAGCGATTCACGCCTGCGCCTCCGCCTTGGCCTTTAGATCGCGCAACCCCTGCTCGAACGAACCGCCGACCATCTTGTCGCAATCGATGATCGTGCTCATCACTTTGGCCAGCAGCGGTTGCGAGCCCGACATCGACCAGGTGACGACCGTGCCCTCGGGCGCTGGATCGAGCGTGAACACGACGTCGTTGTGCGCCTTCATCGGCTTCAGCATGTCGAGCTTCATCGCGATCCGGTACGGTGGTGCGGCATCGACGACGGCGATCTGCCCTTCTCCGACATTCCTGTTGCCGCGCCACGTATGTCGCGCGCCCTTCCCGCTTTCCGGGCCGAGATACTCGATCTCGATATTCGGATCGGGCTTCACGAACGGGTTCCAGGTGTTCATCTGTCTGAGATCTGCGATCATCGGATAGATGCGATCGGGCGTGGCCGTGATCTTCTGCGAACGCGTGACGGCGAATGTGTCCGGCTTCATCGAAGCAAAGCCGACGATCGCCAGTATCGCGACCACGAGCGCCACAGCCGAGCCGATTGCGATTTCGAGCATGTGCCTGAACTCCTTTGAGGGCCAGGATAGCTGGCCTGACCTCGACAAGGAACGTTCGGGCTGCATGATCCCCGACAATCGGACGGGGCGGCATGAACTGAATTCGGCGGGAACGCCGGAGCGGACCCGCCAATCGATCGCATCAGACGCCTCGTCGACGATCAACGCGGGGCTTCGCTCAGCCTCGCATGGTCGGCGCTCCTGGCGGCCGTGGCCCCCGGGGGCGGCACGCCGTCGTATGACGTCCCGACCTCGTCCCGCCAGGACGTGGCCCGCTCCAGCACGACGAGAAAGCCGACCAGCGCGGCGGCCAGAAGCAGGGCGACCATCCAGAATGGCAAGCCGACCATCCGATCGAAGCCGATCTTGTCGCCTTTCTCGGCGAACCAGCCCGTGATCGCTGCATCGTTGTAGCCGTAGACCAGCGCGCCGACGATGCCGCCGGCTACCACGAACAGCGCATCCTTGTAGCCCGCGCCGACCTGGGCAAGTGACGTGCCCGGACATGCGCCCGCGATGGCGATGCCGGCGCCCAGCACCAGGCCGCCGATGATATCGGCCTTCCACAGCAGCGGCTTCAGGCTGAGCTTCACGCCGAAGAGGCCGTTGAGCACCGCGAGCGCGACGAGACCCGTGATCACGGCCGCAAGGAAGATCTTCAGCATCAGAAAGTTTTTGAGCTGCATCTGGCCGACGATCACGCCCGGCTCGAACACGCGGGACTTCTCGAGTGCGAATCCGAACACGAGACCGGTCGCAAGGCCGATCAGGATTCCTGAAAGAACGGACATGGTCGTCTCCTTCGATTGTCGGGATTGGCCGTCAGGATCTGCGCATCAGCAGCGCGGTCAGGATGCCGCCCGTGAACATGGCCGCGACCGCGACTGTCGAGCCGGCCGAAAGTTGCGCCATGCCGGATATGCCGTGACCCGAGGTGCATCCCCCCGCGATCCGAGCGCCGAACAGCATGATGAAGCCGCCGAGGAACGCGATGGGGGCTCGAGCCGACAGCGTCGTCGTCCCCATGGCCCGTGCCCACAACGGTGAGATCGTCTCGCGACGAGCGCCGGAAAGCTTCATTGAGACGAACGCGCCGAGCGCGATGCCGACGACGATCGCGACCTGCCACCAGTTCTTGGCGCCCCACATGTGGCTTGCCAGGTATTTCACCTTGTCGACGCCTGGATCGACGAACGAGGCGATGTGCGCTGCGACGGTCACGAACGAGGACGACGCACCGAGTGCGGTATCCATCAGGAGAAACGTGGGAATTTGCAGGAGGCCGATCACCGCACCGGCGACGTAGGGCGACCAGGCTTTTTCTGTGAGAATGGACATCGGTCATTGCTCCCTTGCGCGTGCACGCAAAAGTTCCGGGTGTGCTCTATGGACTTGTGTATGGGGCCGATGGCGGCGCGGCCGTCGGCTTCGCATTCCGATGACTACCGGTCACCGAAACCCAGTCGCGCCGCGGCGAGGCTTCAACCCTTGTTGTTCTGCAGCGGACACGTGCGAATGCCCAGCAGTGTGTAGGCAGGGCAGAAGCCGATGAATGCGGTCGCGAGCGGGATGAGGCCGATCCAGCCCCAGGGGGTCTGCGGTCCGACGAAGACGAGGGCGAGCAATCCGAGCCCGACGACGATGCGCAGGATACGATCGACAGTTCCGACATTGGTGGGCATGGCGAGTTCCTCCGGTTGATCCTGGAAGAAAACTAGCGGGGAGCCGCGCGCCGGTATGTAACTAAGTCACCGAACGGCGCAGGTGCGGAGCGCCCATCGGCGCGCGCCGTCTCAGGACTCGCTCGCGAGCCGCTGTAGTGCCTGCCGGTCGATCAGCTTTACGCTACCCCGTCCCGAAGCGATCCACCCGCGCCGCTGCAACTCGTGGACCTGCCGGCTGATGACCTCGCGCGCCGTGCCGAGCTCGGTGGCGAGCTGCTGGTGTGTCATCGCGAGATCGCTGCCATCGCCTGCCAGTTCGAGCAGCTTGTGAGCGAGTCGAACGTCGATGCGCTGGAACGCGACCTCGTCCACGAGTTTGAACAGGTCGCTCATGCGCTGGCTGAAGGCCGCGAACACGAACCGCCGGAACGCCGCGGAACGCGCGATCAGTTTATCGAACGTGGCCCGCGGGATGGTCACGGCCTCGATTTCGGTTTCGGCGACCGCCTCCGCATTGTAGTCCTCGCCACCGAGCAGACATGCGGTGGTGAGCGCGCAGCTTTCACCCGGCAGGACGCGATAGAGAACGATTTCCCGCCCGCTTTCGGAGATCTGGCTGACCCGGATGTCGCCTTCCAACAGCAGCACGTAGCCGGTGGGTGTCTGTCCCGGGCCGAAAACGCGGCTTCCCTTGGCGAGCCTGACGACGCGCCCGGCGGATTCGAGTGTCTGCCGCGCGTCGGCCTCCACATCGTCGAGCCCGGATATCCGTGCCGTCCAGTTGGTAGCGCTGGTCACTGCAACTCCTGCTCGGCGATAAGACTCGTTGCTTTGCGCACCAGAAGAATGGGCGCACGGGGCGGAAAGAGGCAAGGGCCACTTACTCGCTTGTCGGTTGCCAGCTCGGATTTGGGGGCGCGGTCCGACTTGTCGCTCAGCTGCCCGAGCCGGTGTGCCGGGAAACGATGGCCGAGATGCCTGCGATCAACTTGACGTCCTGCATCTTGCCCTCGGGTGACGCCATCCGCATCAGCCGTTCGTCGATCTCACGGACCAACGGTATCGCCGCATCCAGCAATGCCTCACCCTCTTCCGTCAGGCGCACCTCGTAGGAGCGGGCATCGGCAAGCGACCGTTTCCGCGCGACGAGCCCCTTGGCATTGAGGCGGCCGATGAGATCGGTCAGCGTCGACCGATCGATGCCCGTGGAAGTGGTGATGTCGGTCTGGCTGATGCCGTCCGTGCCCTTGATCGCAGCGAGAACGATGAACTGCCGCGAGGTGAGGCCGCCGAACTCCGCCTGGTTCGCAAACAAGTCATCCGCGATTTGCGATGCTCGGTGCAGCAGGTGGAGCAGGGATGAAGCGAAATCGAACTTTTTCACTGTCTATGGCCTCCAAAGCTCGCCCGGCCTCGAATCGATAGCGCTGATCGATGACCGCGAATTGTCGAGTGAAAGCGGCGGCGAACGAACCGAGTATGAAGGCGAAGAACGTGCGTTGCCTTGTATTGGATCAACTCGGTTCGATGCCGGGGGCCGCAAATTTCGCTTCGGTATTCAGTGGGGGTAAGTATTGCGTTCAAAAAATCAGGGGAAATTATTGGCCTGAATACAGATGTTCGACTTGGCGGAGGAATCCCGTAGCGAGGCTTGGGCAGGGTTTCAGCCGGCCGGTCTCCGCGCGGGGCGCGCCGTGGCGGTCCCGCCTCCCAACCCGTCTGCGACGGCCTGCAGTGCGGCGATCAGCGCCTCTGATGACGGCGACAGGATCGCACCGGCACGAGTGCTGATCCCGATCGGACCGAACGTACTCGGCAACTCGATCTCGAGAATGCTGATTTCCTTTCGCGCGAGATGCTCGAGCGCGACTTGCCTCGGCCAGACCGTGACGTAGTCGTCCTCGAGCAGCAGTTGGCGATTGGTGAGGAACGAGACGGAAGCGATCACGCTCGTTGGCGGTCGCATGCCGGCGTCCGCGAAATCCTTGTCGATCTGCCGCCGCAGCGTCGTCTCGGCACGTGGCAGGATCCAGTCGCAGGCGGCGAGATCGGCAAGTCTCGGTCGCTGTCTTCCGGCGAGTGGATGCCCCGCGCGCACGACGACACAGGCACCTTCCGAAAGCAGGATGTCGTGCGTGAGATCGGGGGAGGCGCGGTGTTCCGACAACCTGCCGACCACCACGTCGATGTCACCGGATCTGAGCGCGGGAATCAGCACGTCGTTTGTGCCTTCTATGACCTGGATCGAAAGCCGCGGCCTTTCGCGCCGCAATTTCGCAATGGCGCCGGGCAGCAACCGCGCGGAAGCCGCCAGCAACGTGCCGACGACGACGCGTCCGCCCGTTCCGTCCTTCAGATCCGCCAACTCCTCCGAGGCGTGCCGCAACTGCGAAATCAGCAGCTTGGCGTGCCGGACGAGCGCGATGCCGAAAATCGTCGGCACCACGCCGCGCCGGGTTCGCTCGAACAGCTCTGACCCGACGATCGCCTCCAACTCGTGCAGCGCCTTGCTGATCGTCGGCTGCGTCACGTTCAATAGGGCAGCCGCGCCGACGAGGCTTCCGGCATCACCGATCGCCGCCGCGATGCGAAGTTGCCGGATGGTCAGGTGATCTGCCTTGCCGAGCGCAGTCATGGTGTCTCCTTCGGTTCGGCTGTGTGAGCGGTCAGGTATTCCGATACAGAATGCTAAACTGCCGAAAATTCACTGGTAAGGAACATCAGAGCAGCTATTCTCGCAACCGGCGAAATTCGATGACGGGCCTCGACGGTGGCCAGCGGGAGGTGCTGATGAAGTATTCGAAGCGGGATGCGAAGGCGTACTCGCGCAAGCACATGCGCGGGATCTGGGCGGCAGCCGCCACACCTTTCAAGCGCGACACCCTCGCGATCGACGAGGACGGCCTGCGCCGCAACATCCGCCACTGGCTCGACGACCTCGCCATCGACGGCTTGTTCATCGCGGGCAAGCAGGGCGAATTCTTCTCGATGTCGCTCGACGAACGCAAACGCGTGATGAAGATCGCGGTCGAGGAGGCGCAGGCCACCAAAGGCCGCACGCCCCAGACGATCATGTCCGCGTCCGACCAGAACCTCGACACCGTCATCGAGCTGGCCCGCTACGCCCAGTCGATCGGCGGCGATTACATCGTCGTGCACGCGCCGACGCTGCATTTCCACGACGCGCACGACGAGTGCGTGATGGAGTACTACAAGTACATCTCCAGCAAGGTCGACATCGGCATGGCGCTCTGGAGCCATCCCGACAACGGCTTCCTGATGTCGCCGCCGTTGTGCTCCCGCCTCGCCGACATCGAGAACGTCGTAGCGATCAAGTACTCGGTCCCGCGCGAAATGTACGTCGAGCTGACGAAGCTCGCCGGCGATCGCATCCTGGTGTCGACAGCTTCCGAGAAGGAATGGCTCGACAACATCCTCGAACTCGGCTGGCAGCTCTATCTCTGTTCCTCGCCCCCCTACACGCTGCAGACCAAGGTCGATCTGCGGATGCGCGAGTACACCGATCTCGCGTTCGCCGGTAAGGCCGCCGAAGCCAAGGCCGTCTGGGAGAGCCTTCAGCCGGTTCGCCACGCGATCAGCCGCACGAAGCCCAGGGAAAAGCCCTACGCTCACCAGAAATACTGGCAGGAGCTGCTGGGCCAGGTCGGCGGCCCCGTGCGCCGTCCGCTGCTCGAGCTCACCGACGCCGAGAAGGCCGCCACGCGCGCTGCCTTCGACAATTGCGGACTTCAGTTGGCCGGCGGTACGAAGGCGGCAGCCGCGGAATAGGCGGTCGCTGATCCGTCGGGCGCCACACAGGAGGCAGAGACATGAACCTACATCAGAAGCTCAAGCCCTTCAATTTTCAGCGTTGGATCGCCGAGAATCAGCAATTCCTGAAGCCGCCGGTCGGCAACAAGATGCTGTTCGACGACAACTCCGGCATGATCGTCATGATCGTCGGGGGCCCCAACAGCCGCGTCGATTTCCACGACGACCCCGTCGAGGAGTTCTTCTACCAGCTCAAGGGCGACATGCTCTTGAAGATCGCCGAGGGCGGCAAGATCTACGACGTGCCGATCCGCGAGGGCGAAGTGTTCCTGTTGCCCCCGCACACCCGCCACTCGCCCCAGCGTCCCGTTGCAGGCTCGGTCGGTCTCGTCGTCGAAAGCCCGCGCCAACCCCAGCATCGCGACGGTTTCGAGTGGTTCTGCTTCAACTGCGGCGATCGCGTTCACCGCATCGAGGTGGCAGTGAAGGACATCGTCAAGGACCTGCCGCCACTTTACACGGCGTTCTACGCAGATATGGCCGCGCGCACCTGCAAGTCCTGCGGCACGGTCCACCCCGGTAAGGAGCCACCCGCCGGCTGGGCGAGCTTCTGAACGCTACTTCTTCGCGGAACCGCGATCCCTGGAAAGGTACGCCCCGATCTCGCCGACGATTCCCCGCCGGAACAACAGCACCGTCGCGACGAATATCGTGCCCTGGATCACCAGCACCCACTCGCCGAATTGCGCGAGGTAGTTCTGCATCGCGATGATCACGGCGGCGCCGACGAACGGGCCGAGCACCGTCCCCATGCCGCCGACCAGCGTCATCAGCACCACCTCGCCGGACATCTGCCACGTCACGTCCGTCAGCGAGGCGAGCTGGAACACGATCGCTTTCGTCGCGCCCGCGAGCCCGGACAGCGCCGCCGACAGCACGAACGCCACGAGCTTGTACTGGTCCACGCGATAGCCCAGCGAGATCGCGCGCGGCTCGTTCTCGCGGATCGCTTTCAGCACCTGCCCGAACGGCGAGTGGATCGTGCGATAGATGACGAGAAAGCCCGCCAGGAAGATCGCCAGCACGACGTAGTAGAGCGTGAAGTCGTTTCGGATGTCGATCACGCCGAACAGCGCCCGCCGCGGGATCGACTGGATGCCGTC
The DNA here is from genome assembly GCA_964574325.1 of uncultured Devosia sp. GTDB lineage: Bacteria > Pseudomonadota > Alphaproteobacteria > Rhizobiales > Hyphomicrobiaceae > CAMDPA01. The sequence continues at coordinate 23,161 of CAZNMY010000074.1, forward strand.
CTCGCCGCCCGTGAACTTCGCCTGCACGCAGAAGAAGAACACCATCTGCGCAAGCGCCAGCGTCACCATCGCGAAGTAGATGCCCTGCCGCCGGATGGCGATCAGTCCCGTGACGAGGCCCATTGCGGCCGAAACGAGCATGGCCAGCAGAATTCCGACTTCGGTCGGGAAGCCCCACGCCTTCACCGTATATCCCGAGATGTACGCGGCAAACCCGAAGAACATCGCGTGCCCGAACGACAGCAGGCCGACATAGCCGATCAGCAGGTTGAACGCGCACGCGAACAGCGCGAAGCACAGAACCTTCATCAGGAAGACGGGATAGATGAAGAACGGCGCGACCGCGAGAACCGCCGCGAGCGCCACGATCATCAGGCTATCGTTCGATTTCATGCCGGCCTCACCGCTGCGTTCCGAAGAGACCCGCCGGTCGGATCATCAGCACGATCGCCATGATGATGAATATCACCGTGTTCGAGGCTTCCGGATAGAACACCTTGGTGAAGCCTTCGACGATGCCGAGGCCGAAGCCCGTGATGATCGAGCCCAGGATCGAGCCCATGCCGCCGATCACCACGACCGCGAATACGACGATGATGAGGTTGGCGCCCATGACGGGCGTGACCGAATAGACAGGTGCTGCAAGCACACCCGCGAGCCCCGCGAGGCCCACGCCGAAGCCGTAGGTCAATGTAATCATCCGCGGCACATTGATGCCGAACGCCTGCACGAGCTGCGGGTTCTCGGTCGCGGCCCGCAGGTAGGCGCCGAGCTTCGTCCGCTCGATCATGAACCAGGTGCCGAGGCACACGACGAGCGAGAACACGATGATGAAGCCGCGATACCACGGAAGGAACATGAAGCCGAGATTGACGCCGCCCGGCAGCGGGTTCTGGTAGGGCAGTCCCGACGAGCCGAACTGCTTGCGGAACAGCCCTTCGAGGATCAGCGCGAGGCCGAACGTGAGCAGCAATCCGTAGAGATGATCGAGATTGTAGAGCCGCGACAGCAGAAAGCGTTCGAGCAGGATGCCGAATGCACCGATCAGGATCGGCGCGACGATCAGCGCCCCCCAGAACGGCAGTCCCGCGTACTGCAGCAGCATCCAGGCTGCGAACGCCCCCATCATGTACTGCGCGCCGTGCGTGAAGTTGATCACGTTGAGCATGCCGAAGATCACGGCGAGCCCCAGGCTCAGCAGCGCGTAGAACGCTCCGTTGATCAAGCCGAGCAAGAGCTGGCCGAACATTGCTTGGGGCGTCACGCCCAATAGTTCGAACATGGAAAGTCCTGGGCAATAGGCACTAGGCAATGGGCAGTAGGAAGCAGGAAATCGGTCGATAGGTCGTGGCGGAGTAGCCGCCCTTCCCTACCGCCTATTGCCTAATGCCTACTGCCTCATCTTCTCACTTGACCAGCGGGCATCCGCCATCCGCCAGCGGGCGGAATGCTTCAGCGGCCGGGATCGTGGCGCGGACCTTGTAGTAGTCCCACGGACCCTTGCTCTCGGCCGGCTTCTTGACCTCGAACAGGTACATGTCGTGGATCTTGCGGCCGTCGGCGCGGATCGAGCCCTTGCCCATCAGGCGATCGTCGGTCGGCATTTCCTTCATCTTTGCGACGACCTTCGCGCCGTCGGCGTCGCTGCCGATGGCATGTACGGCCTTCAGATAATGGGTGACGGAGGAGTAGACGCCGGCATGAACCATCGAGGGATGCACGCCGCGGTTCGCAGCCGAGAACTCCTTGGCGAAGGCCCGGTTGGCGTCGTTCATGTCCCAGTACCAGGCTTCCGTGAAGATCAGACCCTGCGCGGTCTTGAGGCCGAGCGAGTGCACGTCCGTCAGGAACACGAGCAGACCCGCGAGGTTCTGGCCGCCGGCCACGATGCCGAACTCGGACGCCTGCTTGATCGCGTTGGTCGTATCCGCGCCGGCGTTGGCGAGGCCGATGATCTTCGCTTTCGACGACTGTGCCTGAAGCAGGAAGGACGAGAAGTCCTGCGCCGGGAAGGGATGCCGGACCTTGCCGAGCACCTTGCCGCCGTTCTTCACGACGACCGCTTCGGTGTCCCGCTCGAGCGCGTGACCGAAGGCATAATCGGCGGTGAGGAAAAACCACGTGTTGCCGCCGGTCTTGACGATCGCGTTGCCGGTGCCGTTCGCCAGCGCCCAGGTGTCATAGGTCCAGTGCACAGTGTTGGGCGTGCAGGCCTTGCCCGTCAGGTCGGAAGCAGCCGCGCCCGAGACGAGGAACACCTTGTTCTTCTCTTTGGTGATGTTGTTGACGGCAAGCGCTACCGACGAAGTCGGCACGTCCACGACGACGTCGACGTTGTCCACGTCATACCACTGGCGCGTGACGTTGGAGCCGACGTCCGGCTTGTTCTGGTGGTCGGCGAATACGACGTCGATCTTCGCGGCGCACTTGTTCGCCTTGCAGTAGTCCTCGACGGCCTTCTTGGCCGCCCATGTCGAGCCGGGGCCAGCGAGGTCGGCATAGGTGCCGGACTGGTCGTTGAGCACGCCGATCTTGATGCCGCCGCCGGAGTATTGTGCGTTTGCCGGCAGCGTTGCGAATGTTGCAGCGAGCGCCATGCCGCTCGCGAGCGCGATAGTCTTCACCATTGGATGTCTCCTTACCGTTGCAATTTAACTCCTGGGTTCAAACCCCCAGGTAGCTCACCAGTTTCTCCCGGCTCTGCGCCAGATCCCTGTTCTCGATCATGTCTATGACATGACCATGCTCGACGACGTAGTGACGGTCCGCGACAGTCGAAGCGAAGCGGAAATTCTGCTCCACCAGAAGCACCGTGAAGCCGCGCTTCCGCAGCGTCCGGATGATCTCGCCGATCTGCTGCACGATGACCGGCGCCAGCCCTTCGGTCGGCTCGTCCAGCAGCAGCAGCTCGGCCCCGGTCCGCAGGATGCGTGCGATCGCCAGCATCTGCTGCTCGCCGCCGGACAGTTTCGTGCCCTGGCTCGATCCGCGCTCGAGCAGCCGCGGAAACAGATCGTAGACTTCCTCGAGGCTGAGCCCGCCGGGCCGCACGATCGGCGGCAGCGTCAGGTTTTCGCGCACGCTGAGTGCGGAGAAGATACCGCGTTCCTCCGGGCAATAAGCGATGCCGAGCTGCGCAATCCTGTTCGACGCCAGACCGATCGTCTCGCGCCCCTCGTAGACGACCGATCCCTGGCGTTTGCGCAGAATGCCCATGATCGAGCGCATCGTCGTCGTCTTGCCCGCGCCGTTACGGCCGAGAAGCGTGACGACCTCGCCCTTGTTCACGTCGAACGTCATGCCGTGCAGGATATGGCTCTCGCCATACCAGGCGTGCAGATCCTTCACCCGCAGGAGTGGAGCGGCGTGCTCGAGCTGTCCTGGCGCGGCCGCGCTGTGCTCAGCCATGGCCGCCTCCCCGCGCGTGCTCGGCGCCCTCGCCCGTCCCCATGTAGGCTTCGATGACCGCTGGATTGTGCGACACCTCCGCGTAGCTGCCTTCTGCCAGGATTTCGCCGCGCGCCAACACGGTGATCTGGTCGCACAGGTCCGCGACCACGGACATATTGTGCTCGACCATCAGGATCGTGCGATTGGCCGAAATCCTGCGGATCAGTGCCGATACCCGCGAGATGTCCTCGCGCCCCATCCCGGCCATCGGCTCGTCGAGCAGCAGCACCTCCGGATCGAGCGCCAGCGTGGTCGCGATTTCCAGCGCCCGCTTGCGACCATAGGGCAGTTCCACGGCGGTCAGCCCGGCATATTCGCCGAGGCCGACGTCGTCGAGCAGTTCGAGCGCCCGTCCGTCCAGCGATGTGAGCGTGCTTTCTGGCCGCCAGAAATGGAACGAGTTTCCAAGCGGCCTCTGAAGTGCGATGCGCACGTTTTCTACAAGGCTCAGATTTGGAAAAGTCGCCGATATCTGAAAGCTGCGCACGAGGCCCAGCCGGGCGACATCGGCAGGTGCCATCCGCGTGATGTCGCGCCCTCCGAGCAGGATCCTGCCCGAGGTCGGCTGCAGGAACTTCGTGATCAGGTTGAAGCAGGTCGTCTTGCCCGCGCCGTTGGGTCCGATCAGTGCATGAACGGAACCGCGCCTGACCTTGAGGTTCACGCTGTTGACGGCGGTAAACCCCCGGAACTCCTTGGTCAGTCCGCGCGTCTCGACGACCACATCTTCGCTTGTGCTCACGACAGCTCCGCGTCGATGACAACCATTGGACCGACTACGGCACTCACCTTACCCTCGGACCGAAGTCCCGGCCATGATCTTTTCCGGGAATGGAGTTCTTCGGACAAGTGTGATTTGGTGGTGGGTCTCGGTCTTGGTCCCCCGGCTGGTCGGCTCGACTGTGGTCGAACAATTCCGATCGCCAGCACCTCATGCCACTCCCCCCTCCCTCCTTTGTGCCGGTTCGGCCTGCCATCAGATGCGCCGCAATCGCTCCTCGAGTCTTGTCAGGTCTCGATTGGGACGCCGCACGTGAGCACCGTGATGAGATCGATGAGACGGCGTTTCATTCTCTCCCTGCCATCCCGCGATGCCATGCGATCGACGACGGTCGGCTGCGTTGACAAGCATCATCTCAGGGGTATGTTCGCCGCAGACATCCGCCGCCCCATGACCAACAAGGGCCGATATGGGGCGGCGCGTATGTGCCTTTGCTGAGGGGTCCGATTTGGCCAGTTTCGAACTACTCGAGCCTCGCTCGCTCGATGAAGCATTCGCGTTGCTCGATTCCGATGATCCGGCAGTGCGACCCTTCGGTGGCGGCACCGCGCTGATGCTGATGATGAAGGCGCAGATCTTCAAGCCCGTCCGTCTCGTGAGCCTCCGCCAGCTCGGCGCTCCCTTTCGCGGCATCGGACTGTCGGCGGACAAGAGCGCATTCCGCATCGGCGCGATGACGACCTTCTCTGAACTCGAGCACTCCGCCGAGATCCGAGCGTACCTGCCCGTCGTGGCCGACACGATGCTGACGCTCGCCAACGTGCGCGTGCGCAATGTCGCGACGATCGGCGGCAATCTCGCCCATGGCGATCCCCATCTCGATCTGCCACCAATGTGGACCGCGCTCGATGCGAAGGTGCGCATCACAGGAAAGGCCGGTGATCGCACGATCCCCGTGGCGGAGCTTTTCGCCGGCTACTACGAGACGACCTTGAAGCAGGGCGAGATCATCGCCGGGATCGACGTGCCCGTGCGACCCGAGTGGATCTCGCACTATGCCAAGGTCACCACCCGCGCCGCACACGACTGGCCCGCACTCGGCATCGCCGTATCCGCGAAACTGAGCGGCAACCGTGTCGACGACATCCGCATCGTGTTGAGTGCCGCGGTCGACCGCCCCACGCGATTGAGCGCGGCCGAAGCCGTGCTTCGCGGCGCCGAGATCGGCGACGCAACGCTCGCCGAGGCCGCCGACGCAGCCCTCGGCGAAGTGCATATCGAGTCCGATCTGCGCGGCTCGGCCGACTACAAACGTCATCTCCTGCGCGTCCATTTCGGCCGCGCCATCAAGACTCTCAAGACACTGCAGAGGGCCTGAAACCTATGGCCGCAGCAATCGGATCGAGCATCGGCAAGTCGCTGGATCGCCTGGAAGCGCGTGACAAGGTCACCGGCCGGGCGGACTACACGCACCACCTCCGCCTGCCGGGAATGCTCTACGGCAAGATCTTCCGCAGCACCGTCCCGCACGGCCGGATCAAGCGTATCGACACATCGGCGGCGAGCGCGCTGGAAGGCGTCTATCGCGTCGTCACCATCGACGACATCCGCAAGGTCATTCCCGATCCGTATTACGGCCCGGCCTTCCACGATCAGCCGATCCTCGCCGACGGCAAGGTCCGTTTCGCCGGCGAGCCGGTCGCCGTCGTGCTCGCGTCCGACAAGCGCATCGCCGAAGAGGCGCTCGGTCTCATCGAGGTCGAATACGAGGAGCTGCCCGGCGTATTCGACGAGGTCGAGGCGATGACCTCCACGACGCTCGTCCACGACGTACTGAAACCGGCCGCGACCTTTCCCGACCTCGCCCACCTGAAGGGCCGCAGCGGCACCAACGTCGCACTCGACTACAAGCTGCGCCGCGGCGACACCGAACGCGCGTTCGCCGAGGCCGAGCACGTGTTCGAGCACACCTTCCGCGCACAGCAGGTGATGCACACGCCGATGGAGCCGTTCGTTTCCATCGCCGACTACAGGGACGGAAACCTCACGCTGCATACGTCTTCGCAGGGCCCTTCGTTCGTGCGCATCGAGATCGCGCGGCTGTTGGGCCTTCCCGAGAATCGCGTGCGCGTGAAGGTGCCGTTTCTCGGCGGCGGTTTCGGCGGCAAGCTCTACATCAAGCTCGAAGCGCTGGTGACGGCGCTCTCGGTTCTGGTGCGAAAGCCCGTGAAGATCGCGCTCACCATGGAAGAGCAGTTCTTCATGGTCACCCGTCACCCCTGCACGTTTACGATCAAGAGCGGCGTCACCAAGGAAGGCAAGATCACCGCGCGCCATTGCGAGGTCGTGTGGAACGGCGGCGCCTACGCCGACATCGGCCCGCGCGTCACGCAGAAGGCGGGCTTCACCTCGGCAGGCCCCTATGACATCGACAACGTCACGATCAACTCCTACGCCGTCTACACGAACCGCCCGCCGTGCGGCGCACTTCGCGGCTTCGGCGCACCGCAGACCGCATGGGCCTACGAGTGCCATACCGATCTGATCGCGCAGGCGCTGGGCATCGACAAGATCGAGTTCCGCCGCCGGAACATGCTGCGCGAAGGCCGCCCGCAGGCCTCGGGCACACCATTGCGCGATGCGCAGATCGAGCGCGCGATGGATCAGGTGCTCGATCGCCTGCAGTGGTCGAAGCCGCTCGACCGCGGCACCGGACGCATCAAGCGCGGCCGCGGCATCGCCATCGGCTTCAAGGGCATTACCGCGCCCACCACCTCCGTCGCCATCGTCAACATGTACGGCGACGGCAGTTGCGGCCTCTACATCGGCACGGTCGACATGGGGCAGGGCTCCGACACCGTGATGGCGCAGATCGCCGGCGAGGTCCTCAATATGGACCCCACGACGATCCGCGTGATCCATCCCGACACGGACGTGACGCCCTATGACATGGGCACGCTCGGCTCGCGCTCGACGTTCCACATGGGCAACGCGGTTCGCGCCGCAGCCGAGGACGCCAAGTCGAAGATCGCGGCTCTCGCCAGAGAACTCGGCCTGCCCGAAGGCACCAACGTGCCGCTGTCGGAGATGTTGAAGCGCCGCTACGGCATGCAGGCCGGCAACATCATCGGCACCGGCAGCTTCATCCCCGACTACGAGAAGCCCGACAACGATACCGGCCAGACCACCAAGGGCACGCCGTTCTGGGGCGTCGGCGTTGCCGGCGCCGAGGTCGAGATCGACACCGAGACCGGCCAGCTCACGATCCTGAAGCTCGTCAACGTCGCCGACGTCGGCACCGCGCTCAATCCCAAGGCCGTCCGCCAGCAGCTCTCCGGCGCAGGCATCATGCAGCTCGGCCACACGATCACAGAGAACATGGTGTTCCGCGACGGCCAGCTCACCAACGGTTCGCTCGCCGACTACAAGATCCCCGGCCTGCTCGACATGCCCGTCGAGTACATCAACGAGCACGTGCCGAACGCTTACGACAAGGCGGGCCCGTTCGGCGCTAAGGGAACGGGCGAGAGCACGTCGATCGCACTCACACCGGCGATCGGCAACGCCGTCGCCGATGCGATCGGCGTCCAGCTCACCGAACTGCCGATCACGGCGGAGTCGATCTACCGCGCGCTGCAGAAGGCGAACGGCACTCCCCTGGCCGAAGACTGATCGACCGAAGACTGACGAACCGAAGTTCGAAGAACCGGAGACTGACGTTGACCACGCCCCGCAAGATCCGCTTCGAACTCAACGGCCGGCCGGTGACGACCAGCGTCATGCCGCACGAGAGCATCGTCGACATGCTCACCCAGCATTTCGATCTGACCGGCGCGCGCGAAAGCTGCGGCCAGGGCCTGTGCGGCTGCTGCACCGTGCACGTCGATGAAAAGCCCGTTTCGGGCTGTCTTTCGCTCGCATGGTTCCTCGACGGCGCGAAGGTCCGCACGATCGAAGGGCTCGCCGACGGCGACAAGCTCGATCCGGTGCAGCAGGCCTTCGTCGAGGCCGGGGCATTCCAGTGCGGGTTCTGCACGCCGGGCTTCATCATGATGACCAAGTCGCTGCTCGAGCAGCATCCCGACCCGACCGACCACGAGATCCGCCACTACCTCACCGGCAACCTCTGCCGCTGTTCCGCCTATCCCGAGATCGTCGAAGCTGTGAAGCTCGCCGCAACCCGTGGCGGATCGAAAACGGCATAGTATTGGGACACGGGTATCTACCCATGTCGACTCCGTGACCGCCAGCCCCCGGTGGTCGAGTGGCCACGCGCACTTCATATCCAAGCCTGCGCGAGTGCCGCGCAGCCGACCGCACAACTCGACCCCAATCCAACGCATAGATTTCAAAGGAAAATAGTGGCGCCCCGTAGGGGACTCGAACCCCTGTTACCAACGTGAGAGGCTGGTGTC
>CAZNMY010000075.1:0-31619 GCA_964574325.1 uncultured Devosia sp.
TCCTCGCCCTCGTAGACGGGGATGTAGTCCATCCCCATCCAATCCTTTTTCGGCAATGGCGAGGTGTCGGGCAGGCCCATCGGGTTGCGGTAGAAGAGCAGCTTTTTCGGCGCGCCGCCCGCGGCCAATGGTGGTTCCTTCGGTTTGGCCTGTGCGAAGTCGGCCTCCTGGTCGTCATATACGGCAACGTAGTCGCGGCCATCGCCGGTCTTCTTCGGCGCGGCGGCGAAATCCGTATCGTTGTCTGGGTGCTTCCAATAGAGCACCTTGCGTTCTTTCGGAGCGGCGGCCGGCATGGCGATGGCCTCGGGAGCTACGGCCGTCGTCGAGGTGCGAAAGGTGGGCCAGGTGCCGGCACCCAGACGGTAGCCGGCCACGCTTGCGATGAGGACCGCCGCTATGGCGATCCCCCCGGTGAAGAGCTTGCTCATGGGAGGCTCCTCAGTCCTTGGCCTGGAACACGACGACGCCTTGCACCGTGTCAGTCTCGCCTGGAATCTTGGCCATGACGCGGAAAGCCCAACCGCCGGCCATGGTGAGGTCGGCCTTGAAGCGATAGACGCCGGCCTCTGGTGACGGCATCGCCTCGTGCTTGGCCGTCATGTCGGCCATGTTGTCAGGCGCCATGTCGAGCCGCGTACGGAACAGCACGGCTCCTGTGACAGGCTTGCCGGAAGGCTTGTGAACGAGACGAACAGCAAGCTCGCTGCCATTGCCGTTTTTCACATCGACCTTGAGCGGCTGGAACTCGTAGTCGGCGGCGGCGGCCAGGGCTTGTGCCGCACCAAGGGAAAGCGCGAGGCCTACAAGACCTGCGCGAAGGGAGATTGCGAACGTCATGATATGATCCTGTCCAAAGAGAATGCCTTCGCAGCGGCACCAAGCCGGTTGCGAGCGGCGCTGGACGATATCCAAGCGCCAGCGCCCGCGACGACGCGCGGGCTCATCATCGATGGATCAGGTTCGCGGAGGTGGAGGCTGAGGCTGGTCCAACCAATCGGGCGGATGCGCAGGTGTGGTCGGTCGATAATGTGTCGTCACCAAGCGGACGATCGGCCGCGATTGCTGAACGAGTCCCAGAAACTGGAAGCATTTGGCCATGCAGAGCTGAGGCGGGCAGGCCTTGTCCTCGTCACAGCAAGGGCAATCATCTGTGCCTGCGGCGACTTTCATCATGGAGGCGCAGTCCTCCATGGGAGAAGCGGCGACACCGGCCTCGCCCTCAGTTGCATGGGCGACCGTATGCGCCATTGCCGCGCCCATCCCCTTGGCGCCACCCGCCCAAACAGTCGTCATCGGCGCGAAAACGATCGCGACCGCGACGAGCGTAGAGAGAATGGCACGGTACAGGCGCAACGTAGGAACCTCCGGTCACCACTCTCGGAGTAGCGCGCTGAAGGGTCAAGGCAAATTGTCGTGTAAAGCCGGTTCGGGTTCTCCCAATGGTTGGGGACCCACGAAATACGGCGCCCAGCTGGGGATTTGACTCGGCGGCTCTGAACCGTCAGCCTCCCTTCAAGAGCGCGTCCAGCACGGCGAGCGTCTACAGGTTTTTATAACGCAATTTCAATTACATAAGAGTTCGCACTTTTATCGTGTACGGCGCGCCATTCTTGAATTGCCATTATGAAACGCCCTTGAAGAAGTGAAAAGACTCGTGGTCTGAGGGGGTCGAAACGCCTCGGTCGCCGAGTATTTTGCGCGAACACGAAACAGGAGACGGAGCACTACTGTCCGGAATCCGACGTCGGATGATTTCTGCAGGTCGTTGAGCTGCGTTCCGGTGGTCGCGGACAGTTCTGAGGTTCGTTCAGTAGTAGCTGCCGTCGACATTCGAATCAGCTCCTCGCCCCCGTCGATTACCTCAGCCCAGGGACGCGATCTCCTGGAGGTCATCGACGACCGGCACGGTCGCGGCTCGACGGTGCAGACCAGCCAGATCCCCTTTCACTCACAGGCACGAGCTGATCGCCGATCCTCGATCGCCTGGTGCTCACTGCCCACCGCCTCGAACTCGACGGCGAAACCTTGCGGATTACTGTCCGCGACCATGTGGAATCACTGTCCGCCTCGGCCGGAATCCGCACCTCGATCATCGTCACGACCAACCTTGCGTTCGCCGAGCGGGCGAGCGTGTTCGCCGATCCGAAGATGACGACGGCGCTGCTCGATCGGATCACGCATCACTGCGACATCATCGAGACCGGCAACGACAGTTGGCGCTTCAAGCACCGCGCCTGAGCGAGCCGAGGTCGTTTCTCCAACCCATCACGCGGATAATGCCGCCGTGCTCTCACGCGATGCTTCGCCATGCATTGGAGAGCCACCCAGATGCCCGCTGCTGGGGTCAAGATTGCATTCGCAACCAGGGTCAAAGTTGGACGCCGATCGACAGAGAGCCGTTTGCGGGAAAACCGCCCGTACGGTTCGGAGGGAGGGGACGACGTGAGCCGATCCCTACCCCTATCGAAGCGCTTCGATGCAGATCGGCACGCCGGGTTCACGGGCGGATCGGCCGTCGACACCATTACGATTGCAACGAATCGAAGCCGAGGCGGGGACGTCGGGCTCATCAGCACAGAACAAAGGCCCCGCACGCGGTTCCGAGCCTCCCGAATCTCCAACGCGGGGTTGGTGGGTGCTCGATACCGCAGAACACGGAGCCTTCGCCTTGCCCTTTACGCCAAACTCACACCAACGCAACAGGTACGCAGAACCAACAACGCAGAACCATCACCGGGCTATTGGAAGATAGCCCGGTTCCGATTTTCCGTCGCTGCGATTCGGTCAAGCACTATAAGTTCTCTGTGGATAAGTTGTTCGCGATGCCGCGCACGACGTTTCCCGCCATGTTGCTGCCGAACTACGCGGCGACGCGCTCCAGGTGCTTGCCCTTGAAGGCGGGCGCGACAGTAGCCATGAACTTCTGCATCTGTTCGGCGACGAGTGCGTGCGGTTTTCCACCGACGTTGAAATAGAGAATGACCTCGTCGATGCCGGCGGCCTCGACCTTCTTCAGTGTTTCGGTGATTTCCGCCGGCGTGCCGAGCAGTATCGACTTGTCCGACAGGTTGTCCTTGGTGATGCCCGCGAGGATCTCGTTGATCTTGTTGAAGTAGAGCATTGTCGGCGGTGTCTTGCCCGGTTCCTGTTTGAAGGCGGGTTTCACCGCATTGTCGAAGTACCGCATCAGCGTCTCGCGTCCGAGATCGTTCTCAGCGGGCGTCTCGGCGATGTGGATGAAATAGCTGCAGATGGCCCGGCCCGGCTTGGTCCCGAACTTGGCACAGGTGGCCTTGTACTGCGCGACGGCTTCGCCGAGACCGCCGAACATCATGGCCGCCGCGAACGGCGCGAACGCGATGTTGAGACCGAGACGCCCCGCGATGTCCATCGACGATTGCGAGAAGCAGCCCATGTAGAACGGGATCGGCCGCTGCACGGGGCGCGGCGTGATCGTCATTTCCGGGATGTCGAAGAACTGGCCTTTGTGGGACCACGGACCCGGCGAGCCCCAGGCTTTCAGGATCACCTGGCAGCTCTCGTCCATGCGCTCGAGGCTGGTCATGTAGTCGGCACCGAACGGCAGGTATTCCCGGCGGTCGTAACCGCGACCGACGGCGAAATCGACGCGCCCGCCGGACAGCAGATCGAGCGTCGCGTATTCCTCGGCCACGCGCAGCGGATGCTGCAGCGGCAGCACGGCGACGGCCGGCGCGAAGCGGATGTTCCGGGTCAGCGGGATGATGCTCGCCAGCAGCAGGTGCGGGCACGAATTGACTCCGAGACTGTCGAAGTGATGCTCCCCGATCCAGGCCGAGTTCATGCCGATTCTGTCGGCCAGGATCGCCTGCTCGCGGATTTCGAGGATGAACTGCTCGGGGCTGCGGCCGACCTGCGGGTAGGCGTTGTCGCTCAGCGTGAAATAGCCGAATTCCATGGTGCTCTCCCATTTTTCGGGCCTTTGCCGGCGGCCCTGCGTTCAGTCTGGAACGCACATTATTTGCAGGTCCAATATTTGTAAATGCAAAACTTGCAATCGGACAAGGCCGGACCTAGCCTGACGCATCATGAGCCAAACGAACACACTTGCCGCCCCGATGAAAGCCCCCGAAGGCTACCGGCTGAGCACATCCTTCCCCTACATCGTCCGGCGCGTCGGTCTCAGGATCGGCGAGCTTTTCGATCGCGCCGTGGCCCCCTATGGCGTCGACGTATCGATGTACCGGGTGATCGCTGCGCTCGCAGAAAGTGACCGGCAGCAATTGGGTCAGCTCAGCGAGATCACGTCGATCGAATTGTCCACGCTGTCGCGTCTCGTCGGCACGATGTCGGCGAAGGGGCTTCTCACGCGGCGTCGTCCACGCGGCAACGGCAGGATCGTCGAGATCTCCCTGTCGGTGAAGGGGCGAAGGCTGGCAGCCGATCTGATGCCCGTGGCGGTTCGCTTCGAGGCAGCGGCGGTAATGGGTATAGGCGAAGCGGAGGTTGCGCGATTGAAAGCGCAGCTCGAGGCCGCCTACCGCAACCTCGACCAACTGGAGAAGGAATTCGGCGCGGTCGCGTCCGATGCCAAGCCGGTTCGTAAGAGGCGGCGTAGCGTTCGCGCGGAGGCGGCGGGCTAGGTCATGCAACCTCTCTCAGAACTGCTGCGTCTGATCGTGACCGCTGGGCCGTCGTCCTACGCGCTCGTCGATTCCGGCAATGGCCGAAAGCTCGAGCGTTTCGCCTCGGTCGTCATCGACCGCCCGGAGCCGCAGGCGATGTGGCAACCGGGATTGCCGCGAAGCGAATGGGCAAAGGCCAACGCGGTGTTCTCCGCGTCGACCGAGGACGAGGAAAAGGGCCGCTGGCGCATCGACAAGCCCGTGCCGGAGGTCTGGCCCATCGATGTCGAGGGCGCGCGGTTGCGCCTGCGGCTCGCCGGCCTCTGGCACATGGGTCTGTTTCCCGAGCAGTTGCCGCACTGGCAGTGGATGGTGGCGAACCTCGTTGGTGCTGCCGACGGCGGTTCCGCTTCCCCCTTTGCGGGCGAGCCGAAGAAGGGTGGCGCTGCGACAAAGCGAGTCTTGAACCTTTTCGGCTACACCGGAGCGGCTTCGCTCATCGCGGCGCGAGCGGGTGCGGAGGTCGTCCACGTCGATGCATCGAAGAAGGCGATAGCCTGGGCCCGTGAGAACCAGGCGGAGTCGAACCTCGCCGACGCACCTGTGCGCTGGATCTGCGAGGACGCACGAAAATTCGTGGCGCGCGAGGTCCGCCGCGGGCGCACGTATCATTCGATCCTCGTCGATCCCCCGAAGTTCGGGCGCGGCCCCGACGGCGAGGTGTGGGAGCTGTTCGATCACCTGCCCGCGCTGCTGTCGGATTGCGCCAAGCTCCTGGCTCCCGAAGGCGCACACTTGATCCTCACGGCCTACGCGATCCGGGCATCGTCGCTGGCGCTCGATGGCCTGATGCGCGAGACGCTCCGCGATCACGGCGGCGACTTCGAGAGTGGCGAACTGGCGCTGCAGGAAGCGAGCGGACGTCGTCTGATCGGCACGTCGCTCTATTCGCGGTGGACGTCTGGTTGATTCGCTTCGCGTGCGTTGCCGGGTGGGGGCTGCTGTGGCAACGTCGTCGTGAACAGGAGACCGCCCATGCTCACGCTGCCCAAGCACAACCGCTACGATTTCTCGCCGATCACCGAGCGCAAGGATTACTCCTGGCCGGGCGGCAAGCGGCTCGCGGTCTGCCTCACGACCAACATCGAGGTCTACGCCTACCGCAAGGGCACGGGGTGGGACCCTGCCAAAAAGGGCGAGCCGCAGCAGCAGCGCAATTACGCGTGGCGCGACTACGGCAATCGCATCGGGATATGGCGCTTTTTCGAAATGTTCGAGCAGTTCAACGTGCCTGCCGCGCACAATATCAACTCGCTGCTTTACACCTATCACCCGCAGATAACCGACAAGATCCGCGCGCGCGGCGACGAGGTCATCGGCCACGGACGCACCAACGCCGAGCGGCAGGGCGACCTGTGGGAGCTCGACGAGTTCAGGCTGATCGACGACGTGACGAAGGAGATCACGCTGCGCGAGGGCAAGCCGCCGCGCGGCTGGATGGGACCGGCGGCGTCGGAGAGCAACGTCACGATCGATCTGCTCAAGGAGGCCGGCTACAGCTACGTGCTGGATTGGCCGGCGGACGACCAGCCGTTCTGGCTGTCGACGCGGGCGGGACCGATCCTGTCGGTGCCTTATCCAGCGGAACTCAACGACAGCGCCGTGATCGTACACCGCGAAGGCACGGCCAACGACTTCGCCGACATGATCGTCGCCGGCTTCGACGAGATGGCGGAGCAATCCCGCGCCCATCCACTGGTCATGACGATCTCGCTGCACCCGTTCATGATGGGCCAGCCGTTCCGCCTGCCGGCGCTGCGAAAAGCGCTGGCGCATTGCGTGCAGAACGAGGCGCGCGACCGCGTGTGGTGGACGACACCGGGCGCGATTGCCGACTACTGCTACACGCTGCCGCCGGGGCTGATTCCGGGCAAGGGACCCGGCGGCTGACGCTCGGTTCTGACGGCGGCGCCTTTAGTTCAGCACCACGCCGCTGGCCTTGATGATCGTGGCCCACCGCGCGATCTCGCTCTCGATGAATTTCTGCGCCTGCGCAGGCCCTCGCTGGGCAGCAGGGGTAGGGACGACGGCGAGTGTCTTCAGCCGATCCTTGACCACCGGGGTGTCGAGCGTGTCGGAGATGACCTTGGCGAGTTTGTCGACGATCTCCTTCGGCGTGCCCTTGGGATAGGCCGCCATGCTCCAGAACACCGAGTCCATGTCCTTGATGCCCTGCTCGTGGGCCGTGCTGACGGTCGGCAGGAAGGGAGAGCGCTCCTTGCTGAGCACGGCGATGGTCCGCAACAGCTTGTTGTCGATGTGCGGCATCGCGCTGGCTGCCAGCGAGCAGAAGTAGTCGATGCGACCGGCGATCATGTCTTGCAAGGCAGGGCCGGAGCCGCGGTAGCTGACGTGAGCGATGTCGGAGCCGAGCCATTTCGTGACCTGCGCACACGTCAGGTGGGAGGCCGAGCCCAGGCCCGAAGAGGCGAATTGCATCTTCTGGAAATTGGCCTTGCCGTAGGTCGTCAGCTCCTTCAGGTCGTTCACCGGCAGATCCTTGCGGATGACGAACAGCAGCGCCTGGTCCCCGACCAGCGATACCGGCACGAAATCCTTGGCGGCATTGTACTGCGGCGTGCGATAGAGAGACTGGTTTTGTGCGAGCGTATCGGTGCCGCCCAGCACGAACTGATACCCGTCCGGTTCGGCGCGAGCCACGCGGGCGGTGCCGACCATGCCACCGGCGCCGCCGACGTTCTCCACGATCACCTGCTGCCCCAGGATTTCGGACATGCGTGCAGCCACGATGCGGCCCATGCCATCGGAGGCGCTGCCTGCGGCGAACGGCACGACCATGGTCACGTGTCGCGCAGGCCAGCCCTGTGCAAGCACGGATGTGGCTGCGAAAGATGTAAGCAGCGCCACGGCGGCTGCGGCAGTGGCAGTCATTCGGTATCTGGTCATCAGTCACCCCCCGAGTTTGTGTTCCCGCCTACGATGCCCATCGTGACAGGCTTTGCAAGCCGCTTCCTTGTGCATCCCTGCTGGACGACAGGGCAAACTTGCTGCACAGCCTTGCCAGGTCATGAGAACGTCAGGGACTGAGATGCCACGCGAGCCGACCCTCATCACGAGCCTCCAGAACGATCGCGTCAAGCTCATTCGATCGCTCGATATGCGCAAGGCGCGCCGCGAGACCGGCTTGTTCGTCGCTGAGGGCGCGTCGATCCTGGTGACGGCGATGGAAGCGCGGTTCAAGCCGCGCATGATCGTCACGCAGGCGTGGATAGAACAGGGCGATATCGGCCGCCGCCTGATCGACTGGGCGCTGGAAGGCGGCGCGGACGTGCTCGAAGCAAGCCCGGCCGTCCTGATGAAAATTGCAGCGAAGGAAAATCCGCAGACCATGATGGGCGTATTCGAGCAGCGCTGGGCGGAGCCCCCGAGCGCGGCGGGCCTGGCTTCGTCCGATGTGTGGCTCGCACTCGACGAGGTTCGCGACCCCGGCAATCTCGGCACGATCATCCGCACCGCCGACGCTGTCGGCGCGAAAGGCGTGATCCTCGTCGGCCAATGCTGCGATCCCTTCAGCCACGAGTGCGTGCGCGCGACGATGGGCTCGATCTTTTCGGTGCCGCTGGTGCGGATGGACCGGGCGCAGTTCGTCGAGGCGGCGAAGGCGTGGCCCGGAGATGTGGTCGGCACCCACCTCGAAGCGAGCGAGGACTTCCGCCGTGCCGAGCCGCGCGGCCCCGTCATCCTCGTCATGGGTAGCGAAGGCCCCGGCATGAGCCCGGAGGTTCGCGCTGCCTGCAGCGTGCTGGTGCGGATACCCATGGCCGGCAGCCTCGACAGCCTCAACCTCGCCGTCGCGACAGCTCTCGCGCTCTATCAGTTGCGCGGTGAGCATCTGGGCTAGAGCGCTTCCCAAGTAGGTTGGGTCAATCCCGGATGCGCGGAGCGCGAGCCGGGAGCGACCCAACATCCATGGCACGCCGGGAAGTGTTGGGTCGCGGCCAGTGACCTTGACCCAACCTACGCCACCTGCCGGATTGACTCCCATCAAAGCGCGCCCAGCCGCCAAGCCTATCGTCTCGGGATTCGTTTGCAGGCGAACTGCAGACCGGGAACACGAGGAGGCTTGCGATGAAGGCACGCGACATCATGGTCAAGCCGGTCTTGACCATCAATGGCTCGACCAGCGTTCCCGAACTCGCCAAGCTGTTGACGGAGCGCGGCATCAGCGGGCTCCCGGTCGTCGACGACAAGGGCGCATTGATCGGGCTCGTCAGCGAAACCGACCTGATGCATCGCACGGAGACCGGCACCGAGCGGCGCCGTAAATGGTGGATGCAACTCTTTGCCGACAGCGATGCGTTGGCTCGCGACTTCGTCAAGAGCCACGGCACGAAGGTCGCCGATATCATGTCGCCCTTCGTCATCACGGTCTCGGCCGACGCCGACCTCAGTCACGTCGCCAACGTGCTCGACAGCAATCGCATCAAGCGCGTGCCGGTGATGGAGAAGGACGTGCTCGTCGGCATCATCACGCGCGGCGATCTCGTTCGTGCGCTGGTGGCGAGCCAGTTGAAGCATCAGCCCGGCCGGCCCGACGACGTCGCGCTGCAGCAGCGCATCATGAAGGGCATCGAGGCGCAGGCTTGGCTCAACCAGACCTATCTGTCGGTGATGGTACACGACGGCAAGGTGGAGATGTCCGGATTCGTCGCCAGTGAAGCCCAGCACAAGGGTCTTCGGATCCTCGTCGAGGAAGCCGGCGGAACCGACGTCGTCGACAACGTGAAGATCGGTGCTCTCAGGCCGTCGGTCGCGTAGGCGCGGGGCAAGGCACGGCCGTCGGGGTCTGACCCTGCAGGTCCGACCCCATGCACCCCGCAGGTCTCAGCCGCCGTATTCCTTCAGGACGTGGCGCGCGAGTGTCATCTTGAGGACCTCCGTCGGGCCCTCCGTGATCTGCATGCTGCGTTGATCCCGCCACAGCGTTTCGATCGGCAGGTCGGTCGACATGCCGATGCCGCCGTGGATCTGCATGCATTTGTCGGCGGCGATGAACGACTGCACGTTGCCGAAGTTTTTGCACATGAAGGCTTCGTTGCGGATGTCCTCGCCGCGGTCGTATTTCCAGGCGGCATGATGCACCATCAGCCGGAGCTGATGCAGGTCCGTGTACATCTCGGCGAGCATCCACTGGATCGACTGCCGGTCAGCGAGCGGCCGGCCGAACGTGACGCGCTGCTTGGCGTAAGTCGCAGCAAGCTCGAGGCAGCGCATCATCACGCCCATCGAACGCGCGCCGTGGCGGATGCGGCCGGTGTTGAGCCAGTGCTGCGCATGCTTGAAGCCCTCGCCTTCCTCGCCGATCCGGTCGGCTACGGGGACTTCGACGTTGTCGAAGGTGACCTCCCACGGCCTGTCGTCGACCATAAGCTCCTGCTGGCGCACGAGCTTCAGGCCCGGTGTCTTGATCGGCACGATGAAGGCCGAGATGCCGCCGCGCGCTTTCTTCTCGGGATCGGTGAGCGCGATCACCTGAGCGTAGTCGGAATCACCGGCGAACGAGATGAAGCGCTTGTTGCCGTTGATCACGTAGTGGTCGCCGTTGCGGACGGCGCGGGTGCGCATGGACGATGGATCGGCGCCGGCGTCGGGCTCGGTCTGCATGAAGCACCAGCGGTATTTGCCCGCCAGCGTGGGTTTCAGGTACTTCTCCTGCTGCGCCGGGTTGAGCGAATAGAGGATCGGGCTAATGTTCGGGCCGAGAATCGCGCCGCCTCGCGACGGCAGAGCGATCGAGCGCGCGAGTTCAGACCACACGATCGTCTTCGCCAGCAGGCCCAGCCCCATGCCGCCGTGCTCGACGGGAACGTCGAAGCCTTCCAGACCGAGCGCTTTTGCCTTCTCGGTGAGCGTCGCGATCGGCTTCGGGTCGGTCTTGTAGGTCGAGCGCACCTGCCGTTCGATCGGGATCATCTCGCGGTCGACGAACCGGCGCAGCGTATCGCGCATCTGCACGAGCTCTTCCGGCAAGTCGAAGTTCATGCCCTCGATCGGCTCCATAGCGTTCTCTCCGGTTTTCGAACTATTATGGCGCGAAGTCTGGCATGGCCGGCGGCTGCAAGTCTAATGCATCGGCCGCGGCTCTGGTGCGCGTGGGTTTGCGATCGGCTGGGGGGCTCTACTTCAGCACGGGCTTCATGATCGCGCGCACTTCGGCAACGATGTCGGGCGGAGAGGCGTAGAGCGCGTCGACGACCTTCTCGACCTCGGCGCCGGACATGGGATCGATATCGAGTTTCAGTTTGCGCGCTTCGGCCAGCAGCTCGGGATCGCGCAGTGTCTCGTCGAAGGCTTTGCGCAGCATCGCCTGTCGCGCGGCCGGGAGACCGGGCGGCCCGACGAAAGGCCAGGCGACCTGCTGGGGCCCGAAGGCCAGCGTCAGGATTTGCCGTTGCCGATCGGTCTTGGCGAGATCGACGACGAGCGGCACCTGAGGCAGATCCGCTGCCTTCTTCAGGCCGGCTTGCAAAAGGATGTGAATGGACTTGTTGGTCAGCCAGTCGGGTTTGGTGCTCTTGACCGCCGTCCACGACCATCCGCAGCGGCCGTGCGCCTCGCCGCTCTCGATTGCCTGGCTCATCTCCGGGCCGCCGCGATAGCCCGTGATGACCTTCATCCGGGTGCCCAGCACCTTGTTGAAGATCGTGGGATAGACGCCGGTGTCGGCGGAGAACGACGTAGCCGCAGCGATGAACTCGCGCTGCAGCAGATCCTCCCACTTGGCGAACGGTGACTTCGCCCAGGAGATGCAGACGCTGACCTCCGGCCCCATGCTGCCGATCCAGAGGAATTTCTTCGCGTCGAATTTCGCTTCCGGCGATCCGAACAGGGGGTCGAGGATGGTGGACCGGTTGAAGATGCCGATGACGGTGCCGTCCTTCGGAGCGAGATTGTAGAGGTGGTTGGCAGCCACCAGACCGCCCGCACCCGTCATGTTCTGCGGCACGATGCCGGGATTGCCGGGGAGGTGGCGTCCGAGATGACGCGACAGTGCCCGTGCGTAGGTGTCATAGCCCGTGCCGGCCTGAAAGCCGATCAGCATCTGCACGGTTTTGCCTTTGAAGAAGTCGTCGGGCGGTGCAGCGGGTGATTGCGCCGACGCGGGCGCAACCCAGAGAGCGAGAGCGGCGGCGAGCGCGATCGGGCGCTTCTGCGTGACGGGCATTGGGAACCCTCCCCTGCTTCTGCAATCGATCGAGCGTAACACCGCAGAGCACGGTTGCAACCGGGAATGCTGAATAATGCGGCTTCCGAAGGATCGCGGCAGGACGCCTCGCGGTTCGGCCCGGAATCGGAAAGGCCGCGGATCACTCCGCGGCCTGTGTCCATCGCGTCGTCTTCAGCGTGAGCTCTTGCCGTAGAGGTACTCCGGCAGCCACAGGCCGATCTGCGGGAACGTGTAGAACAGAACCATCATCAGCATCACGATCGCCAGGAACGGATAGACGCCCTTGAAGATGTCGTCGATCGTGACGTGCTTGGGGGCGACGCCTTTCAGATAGAACGGCGCCATCGCAACCGGCGGCGACAGGAACGACGTCTGCAGGTTGAGCGCCACCAGGACACCGAAGAAGATCGGGTCGATCCCGAAATCGTCGAGGAGAGGCAGGAAGATCGGCAGGAAGATGATGATGATCTCGGTCCACTCGAGCGGCCATCCGAGAACGAAGATGATCGCCTGCGTCAGCAGCAGGAACTGGAGCGAGGACAGATTGAGCGACAGGACGAAATCCTCGACCACCTTCTGTCCGCCGAGATAAGCGAACACGGCCGAGAACACCGCCGAGCCGACGAACAGCCAACACACCATGGCGGAAGCGCGCGCGGTGAGGAAGGCGCTCTCCTTCAACTTCTCGACCGAGAAGCTGCGGTAGGCGATGGCGAGAAGGACAGAGCCGAGCGCGCCGACCGCGGCCGCCTCCTGCGGTGTCGCGAGGCCGAACATGATCGCACCCAGCACGCCCATGATGAGCACGAACAGCGGGACGAACGACCGCGCCAGCTCGAGCATGACGGTGCCGAATGGAATGTTGCGCTCCGCCGGCGGCAGCTTCGGCGCCACCGACGGCCGCACGATCGACAGCCCGATGACGTAGACCATATAGAGCGTGGCGAGCATGATGCCGGGAATGAACGCCGCCGCATAGAGCTTGACGACGGAGACGCCGGCCGTCGCGCCATACAGGATGAGCATCACCGACGGCGGAATGAGGATGCCGAGACAGCCGCCCGCGCAAACCACGCCCGATGCGAGGCGCACGTCATAACCCGCCCGCAGCATCGCCGGGAACGCGAGCAGGCCCATCAGCGTGACGACGGCGCCGACGATGCCGGTCGCGGTCGCGAACAGCGCGCAGGTCGCCAGTGTGGCGACCGCGAGCGAGCCCGGCAGCCATCCGGCCGCAAGCTGGATCGAACGGAACAGCCGGTCCAATATGTTGGCGCGCTCGACCACGTAGCCCATGAACAGGAACAGCGGGATCGACAGCAGCACGTCGTTCGCCATCACGGAGTACGTGCGCTGCACGAACAGGTTGAATATGTTGCTGCCCATTCCGTAGTAGCCGAACAGCACCCCGAGCGCCATCAGCGTGAACGCGATCGGAAAGCCCAGCATCAGGAAGAACAGAAACAGCACCAACATCAGGATGCCCATGCCCGCCTGCGAGAACAGCGAAGAGAGCGTGAACCCTGTTGCAGCGGTTGCAGGCGACCACCAGGCGCTCGCGACGGAAACGACGATCAGGGCGAGCATCAGCAGGCCCAGCGCGTAAGGACTGCGCCGCTTCGTGCGGAGGGGAAGGAACATCAGCGCGCACCCGGAATGGTCGATTGATCGATCGGCTGCTGGCTGTGAGCGGCCTGCTCGAGAATGATCTTCTCGAGTTCTTCCACGTCATGCAGCCGTTGCGGCCACTCACCGGTCTGGATGCACACGATACAGCGGAACACCTCGGCGATCCCCTGCAGCGTCATCAGCACGCCGACGATTGGAATCACGAATTTGAACGGCCAGATGATCGGCCCGTCCGGACTGAATGCCGAGCGCTCGTTGAACAGCCATGACATATAGGCGAAGTTCCAGCCCGCGTAGATCAACGCGAGGATGCCCGGAAAATAGAACAGAACGTAGAGGATCAGGTCACACCACGCCTGTCTGCTGGGTGACCACTCCCGATAGAGGAAATCGCCGCGGACATGGGCATTGCGGGCCAGCGTGTAGCCACCAGCCATCATGAACAGGGTGCCGTAGAACATCAGGCTGACGTCGTAGGCCCACGCCGTCGGCGCCTTGAACGCGTATCGCGCCATCACCTCGTAGCAGATGGCGAGCGTCAGCCCGACGATCAGCCAGGATGCCGCTTTGCCGATCCACGTATTGAGATTGTCGACGGCTTTGACGAAGCTCAGCAAGTTCCCCTCCCCATCGCCTCGTCGGCGAAATGGTCCCCCGCGAGCGCGCCGCTCTCGCCGCGTTGAGCCGATCCCCCGGGAAACCGCCGTGGATGTCGCCACGGCGGTCCGGATTGCCGGAGCACGTCGAACGCAGGTCGCCGTGCTCCCCGTCGGTCATCAGGCCTTGAAGATGTGATTGAACGCGAGTTGGGGGTTCACCGTGTACTCGATGTCGAACCCGACGACACGCTTCGCCCAGGCCTTCTGGCTATCGACGACCTTCTTGAAGAAGGCGTCCTTCGACTGCTCTGCGACGACCTTGTCCCACGACGCGAGCTGCGCCTTGAGCACGCTCTCCGGCGTCTTCGTCACCGTGACCTTGGCTGCCTTGATGGCTTCCAGGTCCTTCGAGTAGCGATCCATCGCCTTCCACGACATATCGGACGACGACGCGTCGACCGCGTGGCGGATCATCGCCTGCAGCTCGGCCGGCAGCCCGGAGAACTTCGCCTTGTTGAACAGGATTTCGAAGGTCTCGTTGGGCTGGTGATAGCTCTGCACCATCATGTTCTTGGCGACGTCGGTGAAGCCGAGCAGCCGGTCCGATGAGGGATTGTTGAATTCGGCGCCGTCGATCAGGCCCTTCTCCAGCGCCGGCACGATTTCGCCGCCCGGCAGGATCGTGACGTTGGTTCCGAGCCCCTTGAACATATCCGCCGACAGGCCGACGGTGCGGTACTTGATGTTCTTGAGATCGTCGGGTCCGGCGATCGGCTTCTTGAACCAGCCCAGCGGCTGCGTACCCATCGGGCCGTACTGGAAGCCGACGATGTTGAGCTTGAGAATCTGGCCGACCAGTTCGTCATAGAGCGCCTGACCGCCGCCGTAGCGCATCCAGCCGAGCACCTGGTTTGCGTCCATGCCGAGTGCGGGACCCGTGCCGAACAGCGAAAAAGCCTTGTTCTTGCCGAACCAGTAGGCCGACACGCCATGGCCGCCGTCGAGGATGCCGTTGTGGACGGCGTCGATGAGCTGGAACGCAGGCACGACCGCACCGGCAGCCAGCAGCTCGACGCGCAGGCGGCCGCCGGACATATCGTTGACCTTCTTGACGAAATCGCCCGCGAATTCGTGGAAGATGTCCTTCGTCGGCCAAGTCGACTGGAACTTGAAGTTGACGGTCTGCGCGCGGCTGACTTGCGGCATCGCCAGGGTGCCGACGGTCGCAGCGCCTGCCACGACGGCGGTCTTCTTCAGAAAGCTGCGGCGGTTCTGGGACGTCTCACGGGATTGCTTGGTCATGCGTTCCTCCTGATTGGCATCGTGCTTTGGTGGCAACGATCCCGGTTTCGGTAGTCGATCATCCGCATCTTGGGGCGCGGTCGAGTTGAAAGAGGCTCCGTAGGCGCGACTTTATATGGTGACGAAACGGGCGACCATACGTGGCGACTACGACTTAAGTAGTCTGTGTGGATCACAGATCACAACCTCGTCACCGCGCCAGCTGGCGCCACCGCGTCAACCGCTCGACTGCCTCTGCCATGGCCGAAGTCGGCCCGGAATAGGAGAAGCGGACGAAACGCTTACCTCGCGCCTCGTCGAAATCGAGGCCGGGTGTTGCCGCGACGCCGGCCTCTGCCAGCATGGCGCGAGTGAAGGCGACGCTGTCGTCGGTGAGGCGCGAGACATCGGCATAGAGATAGAACGCGCCGTCGGCGGGAACGATCTCGGTGAACCCGGCTGCGGGGAGGCCGGCGAGCAGCAGGTCGCGGTTCGCGCGATAGACCTCGCGATTGGCTTCGAGTTCGGTCGTCGCATCGAACGCGGCGAGAGCAGCGGCCTGGGCGATCGCCGGCGGACAGATGTAGAGGTTCTGCGCCAAGCGCTCGATCGGCCGCACGAGCGCCGACGGCACGATCATCCAGCCGATCCGCCAGCCCGTCATCGAGAAGTACTTCGAAAAGCTGTTGATGACGATCGCGTCGGGACTGTACCGGAGGGCCGTCTCGGCCGGCAGCGCATAGGTCAGGCCGTGGTAGATCTCATCCGAAATGAACCAGATTCCGGCCGATCGGCAGGCGTTCACGAGAGCTGCGAGGCGCTCGGGTTCCAGCATCGTGCCGGTTGGATTGGAGGGGCTCGCGACGAGCAGTCCCGCCGTCCGGCCGTTCCCCCGCGCGCGGCCGGCGACCTGTTCGGGCGTCGGCATCCAGCGCGTAGTGGCGCCGGTCTCGATGATGTCGCTGGCGACACCCAGACTCGCGAGGATGTGCCGGTAGCAGGGATAGCCCGGCGAGGGGAGCAGCACGCTGTCGCCGGGATCGAAGAGGGCCATGAAGGCGAGCACGAATGCGGCGGACGAACCGGTCGTGACGACGACGCGGGACGGATCGATCTCGACGCCGTACCAGTCCAGGTAGTGTCGCGCGATGCGGGCGCGCAGCGCGGGCCTGCCGAGCGCCTCGCTGTAGCCGAGCGTATCGGTATCGATGAACCGTTTCACGGCTTCGCGCGCGACGGCAGGTGCCGCGGTGCCGGGCTGGCCGACCTCCATGTGGATGATATCGGCGCCTTCGGCTTCGCGGCGCGCAGCCGCACTGATCACGTCCATCACGATGAACGCGGGAACCTCGCTGCGCTTGGAGGCGGGGCGGGGCAACGATGCCGGGTGACGTGGATCTGCGTTCGCCATGTCGATCAGGAGAGTTTGCCGCTGAAGCGAACGGCTTCGGCCTCGCCCTTGCCTTTGGCCTCGGATTTCACGCCGCGCCCATGTTCTGTCTCTCCGATGACGATCGGCTTCTCGCCGGCGCTGACGAGGGCCGCGATCACCGCGTCGGCCTTTTCTGCTTCGGCAACGATCACGAGGCCGATGCCGCAGTTGAACGTGCGCAACATCTCCGCGTCGTCGAGATGGCCCTGAGCGGCGAGCCATCCGAATACGGGCGGCATCTTCCAGCGACCGAGATCGACATGCCCGGCGATGCCGTCCGGCAGCACGCGCGGGATGTTCTCGGTGAGGCCGCCGCCCGTGATGTGCGCCACGGCCTTGATTGCCCCGGTTGTCCGCATCGCCGCCAGCACCGGCTTTACGTAGATGCGCGTCGGCTCGAGCAGCGCCGCAGCGAGGGTTTGCCCCTCCGCGAAGGGCGCGGGCGCCTCCCAGGCGAGACCCGACGTCGCGACGAGCCGCCGCACGAGGGAATAGCCGTTGGAATGAACCCCCGACGAAGGCAGGGCGATCAGCGTGTCGCCGGG
Source organism: uncultured Devosia sp. (assembly GCA_964574325.1). Lineage (GTDB taxonomy): Bacteria > Pseudomonadota > Alphaproteobacteria > Rhizobiales > Hyphomicrobiaceae > CAMDPA01. The sequence goes on from CAZNMY010000075.1 coordinate 17,343, forward strand.
CCCGATATCGGCGCGCGGCAGCAGTTGCCCGCGTTCTGCCGCGCCGACGGTGAAGCCGGCGAGGTCGTAGTCCTTGCCCTGGTACATGCCGGGCATCTCGGCGGTCTCGCCTCCGATCAGCGCGGCGCCGGCCTGCCGGCAACCATCGGCGATGCCGGCGACGACATCCCGGGCGGTCGCGACATCGAGCTTCCCCGTGGCGTAATAGTCGAGGAAGAACAGCGGCTCCGCACCTTGCGCCAGGAGATCGTTGACGCACATCGCGACGAGATCGATGCCGATCGTCGCGTGGTGCCCGGTGTCGATGGCGATCTTCAGCTTGGTGCCCACGCCGTCGTTGGCCGCGACCAGGATCGGATCGACGAACCCCGCACGCTTCAGGTCGAACAATGCGCCGAAGCCGCCGAGATCGGCGTCCGCGCCGGGCCGCAGGGTCGACTTGGCCAGGGGTTTGATCGCTTTCACCAGCGCGTTGCCCGCGTCGATGTCGACGCCGGCGTCGGCGTAGGTGATGGGCTGGCCTTTGTCGGTCGGTCCAGATGTCGTCATATCGCTCTCCGGAGCCGCAGCGGGGATCGAGACCCGCCGACGGCGTTGACCGCGGCCAAACTTTCGCGCCATAGCTCGACTAGAGCAACATCCGGCCCGACGGAATCGCATTCGCGTTTCCCTGCTCGGATACTGCTGAAACCGTGGTCGGGCCGTAGCATGGGGTGCGCGGGCTCGGCAATCGGCGTGGCGTGCGCGTGGAGCCTCGTCGGTGGGGCTGCGGGGAATGGGACGGCCCATGAGCGAGCGAACGACGCGGGAGGTGCCATCAGTGAAGCGAACGGTATGGCGGCGAGGGGGCATCGTTCACATCGCCGGTGCGACCGCAGCCCTGTTCTGGTGCGGCGTCTGGTGCAGCACCTTCTCCGGCGCGGCGCTGGCGCAGGACGAGCGTGTCTTCACGATCGGCAACTATCCCGTGGAGGCCGGTGCCCAGGATGCCGTCGCGGCCAAGGAGCGCGCGATCACCGAGGGCCAGCAGGCGGCTTTCCGCTCTCTTTTGAAGCGCTTGGCGCCTGTGACGAGCTACAGATCCCTTGCCGCGTTGAAATCCGTGCCGGCGGCGAACCTGATATCGGGAATCGCTGTCCGTTCCGAACGGAACTCGTCCACCAGCTATCGGGCAACGCTCGATTTTTCGTTCGATTCCCGGCGCGTCCGCGACCTCTTGAAACAGCACGGCGTTCCATTTCTCGACGAGCAGGCGCGGGAGACGGCGGTCGTGCTCGTTCTCCAGCCCGGGGGTGCGGCAAGCGGCGCGACGCTGACGAAATCGGCGTGGCGGGAAGCATGGACCGGTCTCGACCTCGAGAACGGGCTGACCCCGGTAAAGCTACACGAACCGCCGGCGTCCCTCACCGGCGATATGCTGAAGGCGGCCGGCGGCAACCCCGAGGCGGCGCTGCGGAGCATCGCCATCCTTTCGAAGTCGGGGCAGGCGCTTCTGGCGATCGCAGAACCGGACTCGGCGGCGCGGCGTCTCCAGGTGACGCTGAGCGGTGTCGATGGCGTCGGTCCTTTCGTGCTGAAGCGGACGTGGCGGATGGACGCTGCCGATCCGGCCTATTCGGGTGAGTTGGCGGCGGTGGTGGCGCTGCGCACCCTGGAAGGCCGTTGGAAGGCCGTGCGCGGGCGGGCTGCGGCGCCGTTCCCCGTGGGCGGTCCGCTGCAGCAGGTGCAGATCTACGTAGAGTTCCGGTCCCAGCAGGAGTGGCAATCACTGCGGCGGCAGTTCGAGGAAATGCCTGGAGTTGCCGATTTCACGGTCGGCGGATTTTCCGGCGCGGCAGCCGACATAGCGCTTCGCTATCCCGGCGGCGGCACCGCGCTGGCGACGGCCTTGGGGGGAATGGGCATCGATCTGCGAGGCAGTGGCGCATCGTGGGTGGCACGCCGCCTCAACTGATGCGGGTGCCGCCGAAATCGACCCCTCCGTCGTCTGGTTGGATTTCTTCCGCCAAGGCAAGGATGTAAGTCCACCGTTTCAGATAGCAACGTCTCGACGGGACAGCGCCGCCCCGCTATTCGTAGATCGAATCCCGAGGCGATCGGGCATGGCGGCAGGGAGGACTCGGGCGCGCATGGAGCCCAAGGCACAGTCGATTGAATGCTCCGGTCGTCGGCCGGCGCCATCCCCGCAGGAGGCTCCCTTGCCGGGAAACTCGTTGCAGGAGACCGAGGGTGCGGTCAGCCAGCCGCCGGCTCTCAACGTGCCGAATTGCATCTCTCTGGCGCGCGTGTTGTCCGTTCCGCTGGTTTTCTGGCTGCTTCTCAGCGGGCGCTATCAGACCGCCTTTTTCCTGTTCGTCGTGGCCGGCCTCAGCGATGCGGTGGATGGCTGGCTCGCCAAGCGATACAATCTGCGCACGGAGCTCGGTTCCTACCTCGATCCGCTCGCCGACAAACTGCTCATCGTCTGCATTTTCGTGGCGATGGGCTGGCTCGGTGAGTTGCCGCTCTGGCTGGTGATCGCCGTGGTTTCGAGGGACCTGCTGATCATTACGGGGGTAATGCTCGCTTGGCTGCTGGACCATCCGGTGCGAATCCGGCCTCTCGTCGTGAGCAAGGCCAACACGTTCGCCCAACTCGTGCTGGCGTCGTGCGTCCTGGCCGATACCGGGTTCAAGCTGGGGCTGGGCACCTTGCGCGATGTGTTGGTGGTTGTGACGGGGCTGCTGACGCTCGCCTCTCTGGCGGCATATACGGTCGCTTGGTTCCGGCATATGACCGGCAGCGAGCCGGTCAAGTAGGACTGTAACGCCGCTGACGAGCCCGAGAGTCGACAGGTGGTATCGGGGCCGCCCTGCCGATCTCGCACAGCGGTCACGGGTTCTTGTCTCGTCTGGGGCCTTGGGGGACGATGTCATGAAGATAGAGCGACAGTTCCTGTTCTGGCTTGTGGTATTTGTCGTGGCGCTGGCGGTACTCGCGCTCCTCAAGGATGTGCTGCTGCCGTTCATCATCGGGATGATTCTGGCCTATGCGCTCAATCCCGTTGCAGAGACGATGGTGCGGCGGGGGCTTTCCAGGGTCGCGGCATCGGGGCTCGTCGTCGCGCTCATCGTGCTGACGCTGGCGCTCGCGGTCTGGTTCCTCGTCCCGCCCCTCATCACGCAGATCGAAGGGCTCGGTCAAACGCTGCCGGCGGGCGTGAACCGGCTGAGGGTGCTGGTCGAAGAAATCGCCAGGGAGCGGCTGGGTGAGCGCTTCGGCGAGTTCAAGGCCGGCCTCGACAAGTCGATTGCGGGCTTGGAGATCGACTGGTCAGCGATCGTGCCGGCGGTGCTCGGTTCGGTGTGGACCAAAGGGCTGGCCGTGGCCAACATCTTGTCGATCGTTCTGATCACGCCGCTGGTGGTGTTCTATCTCCTGGTCGACTGGTATCCGATGGTGCGGCGAGTCGAGAGCTGGATACCTCGCGACCGCGTCGCAACCGTGAGCCGGTTGTTCGGGGAGATGGATGCCGCGGTCGGCGCCTTCATCCGGGGGCAGGGCGTTGTGTGCCTGATCCTGGGCACGCTCTATGCGATCGGCCTGTCGTGGGCGGGTCTCCGCTATGGCCTGCTGATCGGCTTGGCCACGGGGCTGCTGAGCTTCGTGCCCTTTGCCGGCTGGGCCCTCGGCTTCATGGTTTCGGCAGTGTCCATTCTGGTCCAGGCGTGGCCCGATCTCCAGCCACTCTACCTCGTGGCGGGCGTGTTCGTCGCAGGCATGGTGCTCGACTCGGCGGTGCTGTCGCCGCGGATCGTGGGGTCCCGCGTGGGTCTGCATCCGCTGTGGCTGATTTTCGCGCTGGTCGTGTTCAGTTACGCGATGGGCTTTGTCGGGATGCTGCTCGCCGTCCCTCTTGCAGCCGCATTTGCGGTGCTGGTCCGGCACGGCCTGGAGGTCTATCTCGGCAGCGAGGTCTATCGGGGTAGAGCCGCCAGCGCCGCGACGGCCGGCTGTGATGCGGCAGTTGGTGGCTCGGGCAATACGCCCAGGGACAGTTCGGCTCAGGCATGACAACGCGTTCTCGACAGTTGGCGTTCGATCTGGAGTTCCGCGCAGCGCTCGGGCGCGAGGATTTCCTCGTCAGTCCCGTCAACGAGGCCGCGGTCGCGACCATCGACGACTGGGCGCACTGGCCGCAGCGCGCGCATGCGATCGCGGGGCCCCCCGGATCGGGCAAGAGCCATCTCGTCGAAGTCTGGCGTTCCCGATCGCAGGCGATGCGAGTGGCAGCGTCGGCGCTCGCGGAAAGCGACGTGCAGGCAGCAACCGATGCCGGTGCGATCGCCGTCGAGGACATCGACCGGGGCATCGGCGACGAACGCATCCTGTTCCACCTGTTCAACGTGGCGCGCGAAGGGCGTCTCGCTCTGCTGGTGACGACGCGCGCACTTCCAGGCGAGATCGAGATCACCCTTCCGGATCTGCGGTCGCGGCTCCGGGCGGTGGCGCTGACGAAGATCGACCAGCCCGACGAGGGGCTCCTGCGCGCGCTGCTGGTCAAACTCATGGCCGACCGGCAACTCGAGGTGGGGCCGCGGTTGATCGAATATGTTATCCCCCGGATGGAGCGGTCGGCGGATGCGGCGCTCCGGTTCGTTCGCGAGATCGATCGGCAGGCCCTCGCGGCGCGGCGGCTGGTGACGGTTCCACTCGCACGCGAGGTGCTGGACGCCATGGAGTTGAGGCCGGAGACCTGACACAGACCGCGCTTCGACTGCGTGAGCGCGGATCCTCGACGCCTATGCGGGCGTCATGAGAGATCGCTAGTTTGTGCGCGTGGCTTTATGGTGTGGTCGCCGATCGAGCAGCTCAGCTTCTCAGCGAGACCCGGCGCTCGCAAGGCTGATGCCTTCTGGAGAATTGCGAATGAGCAGCGGGAAGACCAAGGGCAGGGAAGAAAACACGAAGCCGGCAGATCCGCCCGCAGTTCCGCCACAAGGGTTCCAGCGCTTCTACAACCGCGAGCTGTCCTGGCTCCAGTTCAACCGCCGTGTGCTGGAGGAGGCGAGCAACAAGCAGCATCCCATTCTCGAGCGTTTGCGCTTTCTGTCGATCGCGGCATCGAACCTCGATGAATTCTACATGGTGCGTGCCGCCGGGTTGTTCGGCCTGCTGCGCGCCGACGTCAGCGTGCTCAGCATCGACGGACTGACGCCGGCGCAACAACTGGCCGAGATCAACACGTTCGCGGGAAAGCTGGCCGAGACCAAGCAACGCTGCTGGGACGAGCTCAGGCAGATCTTGCAGCGTGAAGGCATCCTGATCCTCGAGCCGGGCGAGTTGTCGAAAACCGAAGTCGATTGGCTGCGTCAGGTGTTCATGACGCACGTGTTCCCGATCCTGACGCCGATAAACGTCGATCCGGCCCATCCGTTTCCGTTCATCCAGAACAAGGGGCTGACCCTCGTGCTGGAGATGTCGAATGCGGACGGCAAGAGCATGGTCGGTCTGATCCCGATCCCCGCAATGATGGAGCGCTTCCGCCGCTTGCCGCAGCGTCCCGGCGATCCCGTGATCCGTTTCGTTCGCATCGAGGCCGTCATAGGTTTGTTCGTCGGCGAGCTGTTCGCGAATTTCACGATCGGGCGGGGCGGCTCGTTCCGGGTGCTGCGCGACAGCGACATCGAATTCCAGGAAAAGGCGGAGGACCTCACTCGCGCGTTCGAATCGCAGCTTCGCCGCCGCCGCCGCGGCAATGTCATCCGCCTGGAGATCGAAGAATCGATGCCGGAGACGCTCCGCCAGTTCGTGATCGGCGAGCAGCGCGCCGCGCCCGAATCGGTATTCGTGAAGCCGGGCATGCTCGGCCTCGCCGATACCCAACAGCTGATCGTGCCCGATCGGCCCGATCTCGCATTCAGGCCCTACAATCCGCGTTTCCCCGAGCGCATCCGCGAATACAGCGGCGACGTGTTCGCTGCGATACGGGCCAAGGATTTCGTGGTCCATCACCCCTATGAGTCGTTCGACGTCGTGCTGCAGTATCTGCGGCAGGCGGTGGCCGATCCCGACGTCCTCGCGATCAAGTGGACACTCTACCGCACGACGCGAGAGAAGAGCCCGATCGTCGCAGCCCTGAAGGAGGCGGCGGAAGAGGGCAAGTCGGTTACGGCGGTGATCGAGTTGAAGGCCCGCTTCGACGAGACCACGAATATTTCGCTCGCCCGCGAACTCGAAAAGGTCGGCGTGCAGGTGGTCTACGGCTTCATGGAATTGAAGACGCACGCCAAGCTCGGGCTGGTCGTCCGCCGCGAAGGGACGGATGTGGCGACCTACTGCCACATCGGTACGGGCAACTACCACCCTGTCACCGCCCGCGTTTACACGGACCTCTCGTTCTTCACGGCGGATCGCGCGATCGGCCGCGACGTGACGCGCATTTTCAATTTCGTGACGGGCTACGGCAAGCCGACCGATCTGGAAGTGCTCTCCGCGAGCCCAGCCGGCATTCGCGAGCGCATGATGCGCGAGATCGGGGCGGAGATCGAGCACGCGAAGGCCGGACGTCCCGCGGCGATCTGGGCCAAGATGAATGCGCTCGTGGACAGCGGCATCATCACGGCGCTCTATGAGGCGAGCCAGGCCGGCGTCCAGATCGACCTCGTCGTCCGCGGCATCTGCTGTCTGAGGCCCGAGGTGCCCGGCCTCTCCGACAACATCCGCGTGAAGAGCCTGGTCGGCCGTTTCCTCGAGCACGCGCGCATCTATTGCTTCGGCAATGGCCATGGTTTGCCCTCGCCGGGCGCGCACGTGTTCATCAGTTCGGCGGATATGATGCCGCGCAACCTTGACCGCCGTGTCGAGGCTATGGTTCCGATCCTCAACCCCACGGTTCATGAACAGATTCTGGGGCAGATCATGGTTGCCAACCTGATCGACAACGAGCAGAGCTGGCGCATCCTCCAGGACGGCTCGTCGGAGCGGATCGTGCGGGATGCCGGTATCGAAAGTTTCAATGCGCATCGCTACTTCATGACCAATCCCAGCCTTTCAGGGCGCGGTCGGGCTCTCGACGAGAGTATGCCTCCCCGCTTCAACCTCGGTCGGAGACCATGAAGGGGCCATTCTCGAGCATGCTGTTCGACAGTCCCGGGCGCGACAGCTCGGATGAACGGGGTCTGTCGGACCTCGAGCCGATCGGCATCGTCGACATCGGTTCCAATTCCGTGCGCCTCGTGGTGTACGACGGCGCGGTTCGTGCGCCGACGCCTCTGTTCAACGAAAAGGACAGCTGCAAGCTCGGGCGCAGCATCGCCTCGACCGGCCGGCTCGACGAGGAGAGCGTCGACAGCGCCCTGGCGACCCTCAGCCGCTTCCGCGCGATCACGCGTGTGCTGGGCGTGAAGAACATCCGGGCGTTTGCAACGGCGGCGGCCCGGGAGGCGTCCAACGGCGGGGCTTTCCTGGCCAACGGGGAGCGGGCGCTCGGGCTGCCCATTCAACTCCTGACCGGCGAGCGCGAAGCCGAACTGGCGGCCCTCGGCATCCAGATGGGCTTCGGGGCAGCCGACGGTGTGACCGGCGACATGGGCGGTGGCAGTCTCGAGCTGGTCGACGTTGCGCCGGCCGGGCGGCGCAACGCGATGACGCTGCCGCTCGGAGGGCTCCGGCTGATCGACGTGGTGCACGGCAAGCTCGATCGTGCCGAGGGCGTGGTCGACGAGCAACTGCAGCGCGTGACGTGGTCGACGGCAGGCAAGGGCCGGCCGTTCTACGCGGTCGGCGGTACGTGGCGCGCGCTGGCGAAGCTCCACATGGCCTATGCGAATTATCCGCTCGGCGTGCTGCACGGCTACGCAATTCCCGCGAAGGACGCGCTCCGGTTCTGCGAGGCTCTGAGAAAGGGCAAGAGGATTCGCGGCATGGAGGAGGTGTCTCGCTCGCGCCGCGATGTGCTGCCTTACGGCGCACTCGTGCTGGAGAGGACGGTCGAGCGTCTGCAGTCGTCGGAGGTCGTCTTCTCCGTGTTCGGCATCCGGGAGGGGGCCCTGTTCGATCTGCTGCCGCCCGCCGAGCGCCGACGCGATCCTCTGCTGGCGTTCTGCGAGGATCTGGCGCGGCTTCGGTCCCGCTCGCTGCCGCACGCGCGCGAATTGTGCTCCTGGACCGATGCGCTGTGGGCGGAGATCGGGCAGAAAGAAACGCCCGACGAACGGCGCCTCCGGCACGCGGGCTGCCTTCTGTCGGATATCGGCTGGCGCATCAACCCGGACTTCCGGGGCGAGCAGAGTCTCAATGTGATCGCGCATTCCGCGATGGCGGGGATCGATCATCCCGGTCGCGTGTTTCTCGCCCTGACGGTCTATCTGCGCCATGCAGGTCCGGGAGAGCCGCTGGAGAAGCTCGCCCAACGCCTGCGGCCTCTGGGTGAGTTGTTGTCGCAGGACAGGCGCGCGCTGAAGCGGGCGCGGATACTCTCGGCCGCGATCCGCACGGCGCACATGCTGTCGATGGGGCATGCCGGCATCATCGACGAGGCGCCGATCAAGGCGGACGGCGGAAGGCTCGTCTTCACCCTGCCGCGGGCGCATGCCGGCCTCGACGGTGATCGTCTGCGCCGCCGCTTCGACGTGCTGGCCAAACTGGTCGACCTCACCCCGGTCGTTCGCATCGGGACCTGACAAATTGAGCTTGTCCGACGCGGTTTCGTGCTACACGCGTGTCGGTCCACATCTGAGTTCATCGCTCCATGGCCGACGATCCCTACGTGCTGCTCGGCGTTGCCAAGAATGCTACGTCCGAGGATATCTCCAAGGCATTCCGTAAACTCGCCAAGGAGCTCCACCCCGACCTCAATCCTGGCAACAAGGCTTCGGCTGAGCGCTTCCAGAAGGTGTCGGCGGCCTACGAGTTGCTGAGCGATGCGGAAAAGCGTGCGAAGTTCGACCGCGGCGAGATAGACGCGTCGGGCGAGCCGCGTCGAGGATACAATCCGTTCGGCGGCGCGCCATTCGGCGCCCGTGGCGGCCGGCCCGGTACCGGGCCGGGAGGTGGAGCGGGCTATGGGCCGGGCGGCCCTGCCGACGATCTCGGTTTCGGCGACGTGTTCTCCGACCTGTTCGGCGGCGCGCGCGGCGGAAGGCCGCGACCTGCGAGCACGAAGGGCCAGGACGTTCGCTATACCCTCGAGGTGGAATTCCTCGAGGCAGTGGCCGGCGCGCGCAAGCGCGTTACGCTGCCCGAAGGTGGCGTGCTCGATCTCGTGGTGCCCGAAGGCGTCGACGATGGCCAGGTGCTGCGCCTCAAGGGCAAGGGCCGCGCCAGTCCGCGCGGCGGCGAGCCCGGCGATGCGCTCGTCGAGATCAAGGTGCGCACCCACCGCGATTTCAAGCGCCAGGGCGACGACATCGTGCTGGACCTCGCGATCTCGATAGACGAGGCGGTGCTGGGCGCGAAGATCGAGGTCCCCACGGCAACGGGCCGGGTCGCACTCACGGTGCCGAAGGGCACGAGTTCCGGCACGGTATTCCGCCTTCGTGGCAAGGGGGTGCGCAACCTGACGACCGGCGCGTCCGGCGATCAGCTCGTCACCGTGCGCATCGTGCTGCCCGAGGCCATCGACGAGCAACTCGCTTACTTCATGTCGGAGTGGCGCCAGAAGAACGCCTACGACCCCAGGAAGTAGGGAGGAAGGGGAAGTAGGGGGCTGCTGGCGGCAGCCGTGGGTTTTGCCGCGGTCGCCGTGCGGCCGGCGGCGAGGATTTGGCCTGGAAGGTTCCACGATCGGCTTCTGGCGGTATAGTCGGCGGCACAATGATCGCGACGAACGTCTCCGGAGCCCCCATGGCCGCACTTCTATCCAACGCCGACATCATCGATACCCGCTTTCGCGCAGCACTCGAGCGCATGGCCGAGGCGGGGCGGCTGCGGACCTACGACAAGCCCGCGGATACGCATCTGGAGATCGCCGCGATCATGAAGCGGCTGGATGGCGGGCCGGCCATCATGTTCACCGATCCCAAGGGCTACGGCATGCCGGTGCTCGGCAATTTCCTGTCGGCGCAGGCGAATTGCGAGGCCGCGTTCGGCGTGGACTTCCGGGCGATCCGAACGTTCGTGACGCGCGCGCTGGGCGCACCGATCCCGCCGCAGATCGTCAAGAAAGCCGCGGCGCAGGAAGTCGTGCTGAAAAAGGATTTCGATCTCGGGAAGCTGCTGCCGGCACTGCATCACACAACTGAAGATGCCGGGCGTTTCGTGACGGCCGGGATCGTCATTTCAAGAGATCCCGACACCGGCATCTACAATGCCTCCTATCATCGGCTGCAGTTGCTCGGCCCCGATCGCACGGGCTTGAAGCTCGACCTCGGCCGCCATCTCCGCCTCGCGTGGGAGCGCGCCAAGGCGAAAAAGCAGGATCTGCCGATGGTGGTCTGCATCGGCACCGACATCGCGCTTCACTACACGGCCGCGACCATGGGCTCGCAGATGCCGGAGAACGCCGATGAGCTTGCAGCGGCCGGCGGCCTCGCGGGCCGGGCGATGCCCGTCGTGAAGGCGGTGACGCAGGATCTCCTGGTGCCCGCGGAAACCGAGATCGTGCTGGAAGGCCGGCTCAGCGCGACCGAGACCGTCGAGGAAGGCCCGTTCGGCGAGTTCATCGGCTACATGGCGCCGGCAGCCGAAGCGCCGGTGTTCCAGGTGACCGCGGTCACACATCGCAAGAATCCGGTCTACCTCGCCATCAACGGCTATGGCCGCGAGACCATCATGCTGCGCAAATACGTGCTGGAGGCGAGCCTCTTGAAGGCCGTGCAGCCGGCGGTGCCGATCCTGGTCGATGCCGAAATGACGGCGGGGGGATTGCATCGATTCCACGCGGTCATCCAGGTGAAGAAGTCGCTGCCCGCGCATGAAGGTCTTCAACGCAATGCGATCCTGGCGTCGTTCGGCGCGCTCAAGGACCTCGACCTCGTCATCGTCGTGGACGACGACATCGACATCCGCGATCCCATGGATGTCGAGTATGCGCTCGCCACCCGCATGGAAGCCTCGCGCGATCTCATCCTGATCCCGGAGGCGCGCGGCCACGAATACGTCCGCGCCGGCCGCAACGGTATCCGCGCCAAGCTCGGCATCGACGCGACGGTGCCGCTGGAGGAACGCGACCGCTTCCGCCGCATGCGCTTCGAAGATACCCGTGTCGGACTCGACGACTTGGGCACCGACGCCGCCGCGATCATTTCGCGCCTGCGGGGTTGACGGCGGATGGGGACGGAGAACACGGCGATGGCGAAGATGGATATGGATAAGGTCGCGAAATTGAAGGCCCAAGTGGCCGCCGCCACGCGCATGCTGGTGATGGAGGACCTGCTCGACTACAGCGGCCACGTCAGCGCGCGCGTTCCGGAGCGCGATGCGTTCCTGATCCAGCCGGCGACCGCACCGCGCTCGTCCGTTACGGCCGACGACATCCTGATGGTGGGCTTCGACGGCAAGGTGATCGACGGCAACGGACGACCGCCGGTCGAGATCCCGATCCATATCGAAATCCTCGAGGCGCGGCCGGACGTGCAGGCGGTGCTACATTCGCACATGGAGCTGGCGATCGCCTTCACGATGATGCGCGGCGTGAAGCTCGTCCCGATGCGCGCGCGCGCCGTGCGCTGGGAAAGCGGCATCCCGATGGACCTCGATCCGTCGCACATCAAGACGACCGCGCAAGGCCAGACGCTCGCGCGCTCGCTCGGCCCGCATCACGCAGCGTTGATGCGTGCGCACGGGCTCGTTCTCGTCGCGGAGAGCGTGCCGGCGCTGTTGGTGGACGCGGTGCATTTCGATGAGAACGCGCGAGCCCTGATGACGGTCCTGAATGCCGGCGCGGAGCCTCTGCCGCTGACACCGGAAGAACGCGAGCAGATCAACCGCCACGAGATGCGCGCGTTCCACGTCGACAAGCTCTGGCGCTACTACGTCGACAAGGCGATTTCCGGTGGCGTCGTGGCCGGGGATGAGCCGCTGATTCGGGATTGAGTTGATCGCGCTCGTATTCGAAACTTTGCCATCATCGAACAAGCACGCACGGAGGGGAACATGCCGGGGACGAAGAACATCAGGCTCGATGGCCGTGTGGCTCTCGTGACGGGCGCCGCGAGCGGGCTGGGCCGCGCGATGGCGCAGGCGCTGGCGCGGCATGGAGCGAACGTCGCGTTTGCCGACATCGATCACACCAAGGCCGAGATGGCCGCACGCGCGGTGCGAGAGGCCAAAGGCGCTGGCCAGGTGCTGGCGGTCGGCCTCGATATCACCCGCGCAGACGACTGCGAGACGGCCGTGCGCGAATGCGTGACGACGCTCGGCGGCCTGCACATTCTCGTCAACTGCGCGGCGCGCGGCAACATCCACGTCCAGCAGTCGGACAAGACGAAGTCGATGAAGTTCTGGGAGGCCGATCCGGAGCAGTGGACGCGGGTGATCGACACCAACGTCAACGGCCACTTCCTGATGGCGCATCATGCGGCGCCGCAGATGATCGCGGGCCGCTGGGGACGGATCGTCAACATAACCACGAGCCTCGCCACGATGCAGCGCGTCAACAACTCGCCCTACAGCGTCAGCAAGGTGGCGATGGAGGGCGCGACGCTGGTGTGGGCCAAGGATCTGCTGGGGACCGGCGTGACCTGCAACTCGCTGATCCCAGGCGGCGCCGTCGATACGCCGTTCCTGGAGCCGCAGAGTCGCATCGATCTGGCCGACCGCCTGCACCAGCCCGAGATCGTCGTCGCGCCCATGCTCTGGCTCGCGTCGGAACACTCCGACGGCGTGACCGGCAGCCGCTTCGTGGGCAAACTCTGGGACGACAGCCTGCCCCCGTCCGAAGCCGCCCGCCTCGCCCGCGAAGCTCCCGTGATCACGCCCGTGCCGGAGGGCGTGCGGTAAAGAAAGGAGGTCGTCGTGCCCAGCATATCTCGCCGCAATCTGTGGATCGGCGCAGCAGTTACGTTGTGCGCCAGTCGGCAGTCCGTGCCGAAGGCTCAGGCGCAGCCCAGCGGCATGTCGCCGACACCGCACCAGCATTTCATCGAAGAAGCAGAGCGTATGCGGCGGCAGGCCGTCTCCGCTGGCGATCAGTCCTATGGCGCCGTCGTCGTCCGCGCCGACGAGATCATCGGCTGGGGACCGAGCCGCGTGATCACGGACCGCAACCGCGATGCCCATGCGGAGCGCGTGGCCATCCGGGATGCACAACGGAAGGCAGGTAGCACCGACCTTGCCGGTGCGTTCCTCTATTCGACCTCACGGGCGTGCCCGCTGTGCGAAGCCGCGGCCGCCAATGCCGGTATTTCCAGAATGTACTGGGGCCCGAAGGGAGCCGACGCCGGCCCGCCGAGGGGATAACACCGGGCAGGCTCGTCAATCCGGCGCAGTACGGCTTGTTTTCCCTTGGAAAGCGGCCTGTTACCGGCTAGGCGTGGGGCCAGAACTCGGCGAGAACTCGTCGCCTGGATCATCCGCCATTTCTCGTTTGCGCCGAAAGGAGCCTTCCCATGCGCGTCTATTACGATCGTGATGCCGACATCAACCTGATCAAAGGCAAGAAAGTCGCCATCGTCGGCTACGGCAGCCAGGGACGCGCCCACGCGCTGAACCTCAAGGATTCCGGCTGCAAGGACATCGTGGTGGCGCTTCGCCCCGACAGCGCGACGGCCAAGAAGGTCGAGGCCGACGGCCTCAAGGTCAAGTCCGTCGCCGATGCCGCCAAGTGGGCCGACCTCCTGATGATGGCGACGCCGGACGAACTCCAGGCCGACATCTGGAAGGACCACATCGCCGGCAACATCCGCGACGGCGCTGCCATCGCGTTCGCGCACGGGCTCAACGTCCACTTCAACCTGATCGAGCCGAAGAAGACCATCGACGTCATCATGATCGCGCCGAAGGGCCCTGGCCATACCGTGCGCGGCGAGTACCAGAAGGGCGGCGGCGTGCCCTGCCTGATCGCGATCCACCATGACGCCTCGGGCAACGCGCACGATCTCGCGCTGTCGTACGCTTCAGGCGTCGGCGGCGGTCGCTCGGGCGTCATCGAGACCACCTTCAAGGAAGAGTGCGAGACCGATCTGTTCGGCGAGCAGGCCGTGCTTTGCGGCGGCCTCGTCGAGTTGATCCGCGCGGGCTTCGAGACGCTGGTCGAGGCCGGTTACGCGCCGGAGATGGCCTATTTCGAGTGCCTCCACGAAGTGAAGCTGATCGTCGACCTGATCTATGAAGGCGGCATCGCCAACATGAACTACT
>CAZNMY010000076.1:0-31472 GCA_964574325.1 uncultured Devosia sp.
GGCCAGCACGACGCCGGTGACGCCGCCCACCGTGAACAGGAAGATGAAGCCGATCGCCCAGACCATCGGCGCGGTGAAGCGGATCGAGCCGCCCCACATCGTCGCGATCCAGGAGAAGATCTTGATGCCGGTCGGCACCGCAATCACCATGGTCGCGAACATGAAGTACGCCTGCGTGTCGACGCCCAGGCCAGCGGTGTACATGTGGTGCGCCCACACGATGAAGCCGACCACGCCGATGGCGACCATCGCGTAGGCCATGCCGAGGTAGCCGAACACGGGCTTGCGCGAAAACGTCGAGATCACCTGGCTGACGATGCCGAAGCCCGGCAGGATGATGATGTAGACCTCGGGGTGCCCGAAGAACCAGAACAGATGCTGGTACAGGATCGGATCCCCGCCCCCCTTCGCCTCGAAGAACGTCGTGCCGAAATTTCGGTCGGTGAGCAGCATCGTGATGGCGCCGGCCAGTACCGGAAGCGACAGCACCAGCAGGAACGCGGTGATGAGCACGGACCACACGAACAGCGGCGTTTTGTGCATCGTCATGCCGGGCGCACGCATGTTGAATATCGTCGTGATGAAGTTGATCGACGACAGGATCGACGATGCGCCGGCAAGATGCAGTGCAAGGATAGCGAAGTCGACGGATGGTCCTGGATGCCCCGTCTTCGTCGAGAGCGGTGCGTAGGCGGTCCATCCGACGCCGGCACCGTTCGAGCCCGGCGGCCCTTCGACGAAAAGCGACAACACGAGCAGCGTCAGTGCAGCCGGCAACAGCCAGAACGAGATGTTGTTGAGCCGCGGGAACGCCATGTCGGGCGCGCCGATCATCAGCGGCACGAACCAGTTGCCGAATCCGCCGAACAGCGCCGGCATGATCATGAAGAACACCATGATCAGGCCGTGCGCTGTCGTGAACACGTTGAACGTGTGAGGGTTGGCGAAGAACTGCAGGCCGGGTTCCTGCAGCTCGAGCCGCATCATGATGGACAGGAACCCGCCGACGACACCGCCGACCATGGCGAATATCAGGTACAGCGTTCCGATATCCTTGTGATTTGTCGAAAGCAGCCAGCGCTGCCAGCCGCGCGGACCGGCGTGGCTGTGAGGCGCGATCGAGTGCGATCCGTCTGCCATGTTCCCTCGCTTGCAAATCGTTTCGTCTGGTCCAGCCGCTGCCAGATCCCGGTGCGCGAAAAATGCCCTGCTGCCTGCAGCCCATCGATTGATCGAAATCAAATTCGCCTGCGGCCAAGAGCGCATTTTCGAAAAAGAGCGTCGCGGCCTGCCGCACCACGGATCGTGACGGACAACGATCTGCGCGTCCGATGGCGTGTATCGGCTTCCGCCTCGACGGGGTTGCGGCAACCCGGCGGCGTCGCGGTCGCATGGGAGAGAGCGATGAACGATTCGGGGAGACGCAATGGCGAGCCGGCGCTCGATGCGGCCAAGCCGATCGAAGTGCGGACGATCCGCTCTGGTGAGTTGGGAGATATCGTCGCCGCGGGGTGGAAAGACCTGGTATCGGCGCCTCGCTTCGGGCTCGGGATCGGCTTGTTCTACGCAGCCGGCGGTTGGCTGATCCTCATGCTGTTGTGGCTCTTAGAGTTGCCGTATCTCGCCTATCCCATGGCGATGGGATTCGCGCTCGTCGCCCCGTTCGTGGTGACGGGTCTCTACGATATCAGCCGGCGGCTGGAGCGCGGGGAGCCTCTGTCGTGGAGCGCGGTGCTCCGTTCGATCTTGGATGCGCGCCAGCGGGATCTCAGGTGGATGGCGCTCGTGACCGCGTTCGCGCTCGTCATCTGGCTCGACATCGCGGCTCTGCTGTTCTTCGGATTCCTGGGCTTCCGCTCGCTCGACGCCGACCTCCTGCGCGATATCTTCATGACGCAGACGGGCCTCGTTTTCGTGATGATCGGTCACGTGGTCGGAGCACTGATCGCATTTGCCGTGTTCTCGATCTCGGTCGTATCTTTTCCGCTGTTGTTCGACCGCGACGTGGATTTCGTGACGGCCATGGCGACGAGCGTCCGTGTCGTCGCGGCCAATCCGCTGCCCATGATGATCTGGTGCGCGCTGATTGCGATGCTGGTCGTCGGATCGATCGCGCTGGCCTTCACGGGATTGATCGTGGTGCTGCCGCTGCTCGGTCACGCATCGTGGCACCTTTACCGGCGCGTCGTGGAATAGTCCGTCCGCCGCGACGAAGGTGCAGACTTTTCTCGATTGGGCGTCACGTCGTCCGGCACTGCCGATGCCGTGCGCATCGCTTGCAGGGTCGCACCGAAGGGCGTGGCTGCAAGGAGAGCGCCGAGATCTCTCGCGATCGCTCGCGTACGGCTCGGCAGCGTAATCAGCCCCCGAGCCTTGAAGCGCGACATCAGCCGGCTAAGCGAATCGGGATTGAGCGCGAGATGATCAGCCATGTCGCGCCGCGACAGCGGCACCTCGAACGTAAATCCGCCTGGGGCCTGTTTCCCCAGGTGCAAGGCAATGTCGCACAGCAGCGTCGCCAGCCGCTCCTCGGCCGTCAACCGCCCCATCGCGATTGCGTAGAGCGTCGTCCTGGCAAGCAGTCGGGCAGCGCAAACGGCAAGTGAAGCGTGCAGTTCCGGCGGCGCAGCTTCACCTGTCTTGTCGAGCGTGAGGGAGGCGCGGGTGAGTGCCGAGGGGGCCACCGCCGTGAGGCCCAGACCCGACAGAGGCGGCAGGAACCTCCGGCAGATCAAGTCGCCGGGATAGAGAACGATCATGATGTGCCGCACACCCGAGGCCAGCACTACGTCGCACGTCAGGCAGCCTTGCTCGACACGGAACAGGGGCTCTGGCCCGACGTTGTCGAGGTGGATGCGCTGGCCACGCCGACACTGCAGTCTGGCCGCTTCTGGCGAAGAGCCGGGCTGGCTTGCGAGACCGTGTGATTCGGATCGCGGCATTTCTGGCTTGGTTCTCTCGGCAACCGTGATCGGCTGAAAGGGGAGGGAGCGGCGGCGCGCATGCGCATCGCATCTCCACAATGTCGATGCCCCCTGCGAATACTTTGCGCCGCATCAATCAGGCCGACTTGCCGCAGATGGTGGCCGCATTTGGTCGCGGCCAGCAGCACTGGTCCATCGAGATGCTTGATCGAGATCAATTAACTGCGTGTCGGCAAGGCAACACGTTTCAATGCGGCGAGGTTTCCTGATCACCATCAGGGTTTCCACTCGATCCACTCTCGATATTCGCGCCGAATCGACGAATCTGGATCTCGGCAAGTGCTGATCGTCCGTACGTGCCGAAGGCGCCGTACAGGACGGTGACTGGATTGATCGGGAAGAGATGGGGGACACTATGCTTCGTAAGATTGGCGCAATCGTTTCACTCGCAGTTGGAATGACTACCGCTCCGATGATGTCGAGTGTCGCCCAAGCCGGCGATCCGTCCGGCAACTTCCAGATCAAGGCTGGTTACACCGGCATTTTCTGGGACAACGACAACAAGGGCTTCAGCCTGAATGGCGCTTCGATAGCCGGCGCCGGTGCAAATGTCCGGGACCTCAGCCTCCCGACTGCGACACTGACATACTACCTCACGAAGAACATCGGCCTCGAGCTGTTCTGCTGCTTTGCGCATGCCAAGGTCTTCGGTGAGGGCACGTTGGGAACTGCTCACGCCGCTGAAGCCTGGACGTTTCCGCCGGCACTCACACTGCAGTACCACTTCGACGGCATGGGGCCGATCGTCCCTTACATCGGCGTCGGCGCGCAGTGGATTCACTTCTTCAATGAGAAGTCGAAGGTCGCAGGCTTCAACAAGGTCAACTTCGACGACAGCTTCGGCGTCGTTCTGCAAGCCGGCGTCGACTACAACATCGGCGGCGGCTGGACCCTCGGTCTGGATGTGAAGAAGGTCTGGGAAGACACCAAGCTCACGTTCTCGGATACCGCCGGCAACCGGATCGTCACCCGCCACGATCTCGATCCGCTGCTGGTCACCGCGAACTTCGGTTATCGCTTCAACCTCTTCGGGCGCACGGCTGCCGCTCCGCTGAAGTAGAAGATCGGCATAATGATCTCGACTGACGAGGGCCCGGTATCCGCCGGGCCCTTTGTCGTGTTCGTCGTCGGATTCGCTTCGCGGTGGACTGAAGCAAGAGTGGTGTCGGCCGGCAGAACGGCATGCAAACGGCATCGCAGTTTCTGCTGCGACGCCTCGCCATGATCGAGCGATGACGCAAAGGTGTCAGTCGAACTGCTCGAAGAACCCGAGCTTGCGCTGCATCGGCGCATCGTCGACCTGGAACATATAGGCCGCGGTCTTCGTCGACGCGTTCCGCAAACTGATCCGGGCATGCGTCGGTATGGCGACCGTATCGTTGATATCAGCCTTCAGCTCGTGTCCGTCGATCGTCGCTTCGATGCCGCCCTCCACCACATGCAGCACCGCGGAGGTCGAACGCCGAGGCGGCGATACAGTCTCGCCGGGCCTGAGCATGATCGCCGAGAATCCCAGCACCGGCAGGCATTCCCCGCCGGTCTCCGGATTGACGTAGGCGAGCTGCACCATGTCGCCTTCGGGCGTCACGCTCGCGAACGATCCGAGCGCCTCACGCACTTCCCGCCACGGGAACCGCAACAACGGATAGTTGGTCCGCGGCTTCGCGAGCGAACCGTATGGCACGAGACCGGAGCGGATATACCGGCTCTGCGAGGAATCCGGCTCGTTGCGGATCGTCTGTGGCGGTCCTTCGACCGCGTAGGAAGCCTCGAGTGCGAGCACCATCGGCAGATAGAGCGCATCGAGCCAGATCACCGGCGCGCTGCCTTCGTGGCCGTGCTGATGCCAAAGCCCCGACGGCGTGAGGATCAGATCGCCGCGCTCCATCGGCATCTTCTCACCACCGACGACGGTGAATCCGCCTTCACCTTCCACCACGAAGCGCACCGCACTCGGGCTGTGCTTGTGGTTGGGCGCGGTCTCGCCCGGCAGGATCATCTGCATACCAATGAAGATCGCCGGCGTCGCCTGCATGTTTTCCAGGCCGAGGCCAGGATTGGAGAGAATGAGCACGCGCCGTTCGGCTTTCTCGATCGGCGTCAATTCGCCCGCGCGCAGAAGATAAGGACGCACGTCCTGCGCGTACCGCCAAACCGTGGGCTTCGTGCGCCGGTTCGGCTTGTCGTGTGGAAGGGCGGCCCGCATGCTGGGCCACAACGGCACGAGATTTCGCTCGGTCAATCCGGTTCTGTAGCTCAACGGTAGCTCTTCCAGCGTTCCCATGGTCGCCATGACGTGATGTCCTCGTCTGTTGTTCGGGAGCCGGCAACAACGACCTGGGGTTTGATCTTCGAAGTCGCCATCTGCCCACACCTCCCTCGGATCGGATCGAACGGGATACTTGGCGATCACACGGAAGAGGGTTTTGCGTTGGATCAATGTTCGCAACGCCCCGAGCATGACACTTCGCAATATCGGGAACTCCACGACACGGCTTCCGCGAGGAGCGGGATATGCGCGACATCGACCACGACCTGATTGCTCGGCACGCCGCACCCGTTCCCCGCTACACGAGCTATCCGACCGCACCCCACTTCGGCGGCGACGTCGGCGCAGGCGAATACGTCGCGCTGCTGGAGAGATTGCGGGATACGTCGAATCTCTCGCTCTACCTCCACATCCCCTATTGCCACGAGCTGTGCTGGTACTGTGGCTGCAATACGAAAGCCGTGAAGCGATACGAACCGGTTGCAAAGTATGCCGCAGCCCTGGAGCGCGAGATCGCCATGGTCGCCGCCCACCTGCAGGGGCCACGCAGGGTGACGAATATTCACTGGGGTGGCGGCTCGCCGAATGTCCTCAGCGCCGCCCACATCAGAATGCTTTCAGACGCCCTGCGCACCCATTTCGATGTGGCGGGCGGTGCTGAAATCGCCGTCGAGATCGATCCGCGCACGCTCTCGATTCCCCAGGTCGCGGCCTTCACGGATACCGGCGTCAATCGGGTCTCGTTCGGCGTCCAGGATTTCGATCCCACGGTGCAGGCCGCGATCAACCGGATCCAGCCGTTCGACATGACGCGCCGGGCTGTCGAGCTGTTCCGTGATCGCGGCGTCGCATCGGTCAACGTCGATCTCGTCTATGGGCTGCCTCATCAAACTCTTGCGACCGCCGAGCGTACGGTGCGACAGGTTCTGCGGCTGTCGCCGGATCGCGTCGCGGCGTTCGGCTACGCGCATCTGCCGTCCCGCCTCAAACATCAGCGGCTCATCGATGCGAGGTCGCTTGCAGGCCCCGTCGAGCGGTTCGAACTCTCGGAGCTGATAGCGGAAATGCTCACCGGCGCGGGTTATGTCCGCATCGGTCTCGACCATTTCGCCCAGCCTACCGATCGACTCGCAGGCCGGCAGGTGACCCGGAATTTCCAGGGCTACACCACGGATAAGGCCACCGCGCTGATCGGGCTCGGCGCTTCGGCCATAGGCCGCATCGGTGATGCGTACCTGCAGAACGCGACGCCGGCCGGGGAGTACATCGCCTGCATGGATGCCGGACGTCTGGCGACTGCTCGCGGATTGATGCTCGACCTCGAGGACCGTCTCCGCGGTTTCGTGATCGAGCGCCTGATGTGCGACCTGCAATTCCCCGGTCACGAGCTGAGGGACCTTTTTGGAACGGCGGCGGACCCCGTCCAGCGCGAAGCCGAGGCCCTGGTTGCCGCCGATGCCGACGGCCTCGTCGAGCGCACCGCCGATGGCTTCCGGGTGACAGACCGCGGCAGGCCGTTCATCCGCAGTTTGTGCGCCAGATTCGACAGCTATCTACGACCCGAGGTCGGCCGGCACGCGATCGGCGTGTAACGTGTAACGTGTAACGTGTAACGTGTAACGTGTAAAGAGTAACGGTCGAGACTTGATCGACCGCCTCGTCGTGAAGCATTGTCGCACGCGGCTCGTGTCGCATCCTCGACACCCGCTGATCGGCCTAGGGTAACGACGAGTCGTCCGATGGAGCGCCTGATGGGCCCGCGTCCGATAGCTTGCAGTTCATGCGCCGTGCGCAATCGCTCAGTCTGCGGGGCGCTGTCGGACGACGAGATCGCGCGGCTGAACGCCATCGCCCATTTCAAGCATTTCGCCGCGGGCAGCGTGATCCTCAGGGACCATGACGAACCGGGCTATTTCGCCAACGTCGTCGCTGGCGTCGTCAAGCTGACCAAGACGCTGGGTGATGGCCGCCAACAAATCGTGGGGCTCCAGTTTCCCTCCGATTTCCTCGGCCGGCCGTTCCGCAATCGCAGCCCCTATTTCGCCGAAGCCGCCAGCGACGTCACCTTGTGCACGTTCGAGCGCAGCCAGTTCGAGCGCATCGTCAAGGAAACGCCGGGTATCGAGCGACGCTTGTTCGAGCACACGCTGGACGAACTCGATGCCGCGCAGGAATGGATGGTTCTGCTCGGCCGCAAGACCGCCGGAGAAAAGGTCGCGAGCTTCCTGCTCATGGTCGCCAAACGCTCGTCGCAGGACGGCTGCGCGGCGGCGGCAAACCCCGATCTCGTGAAGCTCGAGCTGGCGCTGTCGCGCAGTGAGATCGCGGACTACCTCGGCCTCACCATCGAGACCGTCAGCCGCCAGATCACCAGCTTGAAACGCCGTGGCGTCATCGTGCTCGAAGGCACCCGAACCGTCGTCGTCCCCGAGATCGAAAAGCTCGAACGGTTGTCCGAGCAGATGTCCGACTGATCCACACGATACTCGCGAAATTCCGACCCGCCACAGGATTGCAGGCAGCGCTCGCAGGCGGCTCAGCCCGTTCGAGGACGCCGCAAACCTGCCATCCGGCACGGTGCACGTCCTTGTATTTCGGACAGGGATTGCAGGTCTTCCTGTTGCAACAGGCGTCGCGCCGCCGGTACGACCACGGCGTTCTCCCATGCGATGTGCCGGCGCTGCCCCTCGAAGAATCCGCGCAGCATGTAACCGAGCATATCCGCGTTGCGCGCCCGTCCCTGCTCGGCCACGAACGTCAGCTCTTCCAGAAGTTCCGAAGAGATGTCCTCGTCTCTAACGTGCTCCATCTCTAGCTGATCGAGTGCGGCGACGAGAGACGGATCTCCGCTGCCGCGCCGTCGGAGAAGCGGGAACAGGAATTGCTCTTCCGCTCGGAAATGCGCCTCGAGGCCATGTCCGAGAATGGCGCTGACCTCGCGGACCAACCGTCGGTCGATGCTGTCTGGAAGCCCGTCGGCGATGTATTCCAGAGCATCGCACAGCTCGAGTTGCCATGTGTGCTCGGACACGATTCTGTCGATCGGATCGGCGAAAATCGAGCGTGCACCGCTCTTTTCATCGCCGATCGCATGCGCGTGATCCTGCTCATGCATTGGTGCGTTTCCCGATAAACACCGGTGCTGCCGATAAGCGACGAGGCTATCCCGGCCGAGATCGAGGCAGGTTGATCGAGGTCAAGAATTCCGGACCCAGCTCGCAAAGGCGAGGCCCGTGCCGGTCAGCGCACGTGTCCGGTAGCCGGGCGTGTACGAAACCCAGTCGAGATCGAGGTCGGGCGCGATGCCGCCGAGCACGATCCAGCTCCTGATCTCGGAGCTTCCAGACTGCAGGCGCTTTGCGTCGAGTGCGGCCAGAGCGGCTTTGTCGCGTCGCCGCAGCGCGTCGATCACCTCGTGGTCGAGTTCGGCTTCTGCGTGGAAATGACTGAGCCCGCCCGACGCCATGAAGCCGATCCGGGCATCGGTCGGATATTCGGCCAGGATTTCGCGCATCGCCTCGCCGAGCGCCAGGCAGCGTGCCGGGCTCGGCTGGTTGGGCGGATAGAACGTGTTGAGAAATACCGGAACGATCGGCACGGGCCGTTCGGCGAGATAAGCGCGGTGAATGAACGAGAAAGCGTGCCCCTCGAACTTGCCTTCCGCCAGGCCCGACATCGTCGTCGGATCGAAGCCGCGGCGCAGCAGCCCGTCGATGAGATGAAGCGCCAGCGGCTGATCGCAGGGATAGTCCCGAGCGACCTTTTCTTCGAGCCTGCGGTTCTGTGCCTGGACATACCAGTCCGTTACGTTGTCCGGACGCGCACCATTGGCGATCGTGTTGCCGTAGTAGATGCCGATCGACGGCATCAGTCGTTCGTCGAGCAACTCGTGCTGATCGTCACCGCAGATGATCAGCGCATCGAGGCGCGCATCCGAGATCGACTTTCCGAGCCGCAGCATCGCGGCCTGCACGTCGGCGTATCGCTTGGCGATCTGATCGGGAGTGACGAGCGCGTCCGCATTCGCAGGCGCCCTCGCTTCGAGTTCCTCGTATGTACAGGGATTTCCGCGTCGGTCGAAGAACTGGATCCGGCGGTCACGCTCGAGAAAGCGCGATTGCCAGTCCTCGAGCGTGCAGGTCAGCATAACGCTGTGGGACGAGGCGAATGCTGCACACAGGCGCGCCATGGCGTTCAACCTTGCAGGTGCGAGTTGGTGCACGGGTGAAGACGGCGACGGCACGCCACCACAGCCGGACCCCGCAGTGCCGGCCGCAATGATCGTCGTGCCGTCGCCGTTTTTCAGACGGTGGCCTGAGCTTTGCCCGGACGCGCGATCAACGCTTCCTTCGCACCATCCTTGTAGGGGACCGCGCGCGGCAATAGTACCGCAGCCGACCTGATCTTCTGGTGCTCGACGTCACGGCCGGGCGGAAGGATACCCTTCTCGGCGAGATCGCGAGCAGCTTTCATCAGGCGCGTACGCGCCATGATGATTCCGTTGTCGCATCCGACGAGGTTCTCCTTTGTCCTGTCGATGATCGGCCCCATGCTTTCCTGCAGCGAAGAATCCTGGATCGCGATGCCGCGGATGCCGCTGTACTCGGTTCCCGCTTTCTGGGCCGCGCGGTCCATCAGGTAGTCGTTGTCCTTGTTGGCGACCGGGCGATACGTGCCGGGAATGTTCTTGCTGTGGATGCCGTAGCCGTCCTTCATCGCTGCCCGCTCGGCCACCGTCAGCGCCCGCGTCGGATGGTAGTCGTAGCTCCACGCCCAGCAGTTTTCGTCGTCGATCGGTATCCAGAAATGCCCGTGCATCGGATGGTCCGCACGCGGCGCGACGGCCGTGTAGCTCGGCATCACCCACGGCGTGATGCGCCAGTAATACTGATCGTTCTCGGCATTGCGGCGAGCGCCGATGTAAAGACCGCCCGGCGCTTCCGTGACCTCGAATACCGGCGCGAGGTCGCCGAAATTGTACTGATTGCCCTTGGCGCCCTTGAACAACGGATCGGAGACGACGTTGCCGCGATGCAGCCAGGATACGTGGCTGGAATCGATGCCGCCTTCCATCGCCTGCAGCCAGTTACACTCCTGCAACCGCTTCGACGTGAAGGACTGCTCGGCAGGCACCGTGCAGAATTCCCACTCGGGCAGAGGCGGCTGTTTGTCGGGCGGCCCCATGTACGTGAACAGGATGTCGCCACGCTTTACGACGGGATACGAAGTGAGCTTGATCTTGTTGGCATAGCCCGACTCTATCGGCTCCGATGGCACTTCCAGGCAGTTGCCTTCGACGTCGAACTTCCAGCCGTGATACGGGCAGCGCAGTCCGCACTCCTCGTTGCGCCCGAACCAGAGCGACGCACCGCGGTGCGGGCAGAATTCGTCGATCAGGCCGTAGCGCCCGTTGGTGTCGCGGAATGCGAGGAGCCGCTCGGACAGCAGTTTGACCCGAACCGGAGGGCAGTCGTTCTCCGGCAGTTCTTCCGCATGCAGCATCGGAATCCAATAGTGCCGGAAGAGGTTGCCCATCGGGGTTCCCGGCCCGGTCTGGGTCACGAGATCGTTCTGCTCCTTGCGCAGCATGCGCTTCCTCCCTTGAATTGAGCGTTGATGTCGATGTTCTGATATACGGAACGCTATTCCGCATGGAAGTACGATCGGCAAGCTATCTGCGGGGTCGCGAGCGGCGTTGATTTGGATCAAATCTCGCGACAGTTCGTGCGTATTGCGCGTCGTCGGCGGAATGGCGCTCGACGATCTGCGTTTGATCGCGATCAAGGCGCCGATCGCCAGCCTACGGACTCTGCTTTCGCACGACTAAAGCGCCAAACGACTTCGGCCTCGCGAGCGCCGCAGCTTCGATCGAAGGAGGAACCACGTGAGCAAGCAGCCGATCCCTGGCACCGTCATGTTCGACGGAGATCAGGCGCAGAAGGGCTACGCCCTCAACCGCATGTGCTTTTCCTTCAACAGCGCTGAAAACCGCGACGCGTTCCTGAAGGACGAGGACGCCTACTGTACGAAGTATGGCCTCAACGCCGAGCAGCGCGAAGCGATCCGCCAACGCAACGTCTTGGCTCTGATCGCCGCGGGCGGCAACATCTACTACCTCGCCAAGTTCGCCGGGATATTCGGCCTCAACGTCCAGGATGTCGGCGCCCAGCAGACGGGCATGACGGTCGACGCATTCAAAGAGAAACTCGTTGCTGCAGGGAGGCAGTAATCATGGCACGCATCATCGGCGGCGTCGGCACCACACACGTTCCCGCGATCGGCAGCGCCATCGCGAAAGGGTTGCAGAACGATCCCTATTGGAAGCCGTTCTTCGACGGTTTCCACCACATCCACAAATGGCTCGACCGCGAGCGCCCCGACATCGTCGTGGCCTTCTCGAACGATCACGGATTGAACTTCTTCCTCGACAAGCTGCCGACGTTCGCCATCGGTGCTGCTGCCGAGTACGGCAGCGAGGACGAGGGCTGGGGCATCCCGGTATCTCATGCGGCGAAGGGCATTCCGGACCTGTCGTGGCACATCATCAATGCCGCGGTCGGCGACGACTTCGACATCACCATGTGCCAGGAAATGCTGATCGACCACGCGCTGACGATACCGCTTTCGCTGATGTGGCCCGGTGATGGCGGCTGGCCCGTGCGCATCGTCCCCATCGGCATCAACACCGTCCAGCATCCGCTGCCATCGGTGAAGCGCTGCCTGGAGTTGGGTCGCTCCGTCGGCCGCGCGATCGACAGCTTCCCGGCCGACGCAAAGGTTCTGATCCTCGGCACGGGCGGCCTTTCGCATCAGTTGGATGGCGAGCGCGCCGGCTTCATCAACAAGGACTTCGACAAGCTCTGCATGGACAAGCTGGTCACTGATCCCGATGCGCTTACGCGCTTCTCCATCCGTGATGTCGTGGAGCAGGCCGGCTCGCAAGGCGTCGAGCTGCTGAACTGGGTCGCCATGCGCGGCGCACTCACCGGCACGGTGACGGAAGGCCATCGCAACTATCACATCCCCATTTCGAACACGGCCGCAGCCACCATGCTGTTCGAGAACAACGCCTCCGCCGCGCGCAAGGCAGCCTGATCCAACCTCGGGCTAGACCTGACGAGAACCCGCCGCTGTCACCCAGCGGCGGGCTTTCTGTTCCGGATTTGTCGGATGCGGCAGCGCTCGTCGCATCGCCATGTCTGTCGGTACAGTACGCGCTCTTGTCACCGATCCTTTGGCAACGGCGGCAGGCTCAACGCACGGTCGACCATTTCGCCGGCCCGCTTGAAGTCGTAGAACCGGTACATGTTGTGCTTCATCAGGTACGACGCGCCACCATAGAACTTCTCGTACTGCAGATGGCGGCTCGCGAACTCGCTGCCGATGAAATCCCACGCGAGCCGCATCAGCGCCACGCGCTCCCGCGCCGACATCGTGTTCGACTGGTAGTAGCGCGCGACGTCCTCGGCCGACTCTGGATTATCGAGTTCTTTCTGCGTCGCCGGCAACGTGATCATGCCAGCCCCTGTCAGCTCGCGCACGATTTCGAACATCTTCGGATTGAATTCGGATTGCAGCGCGATCATCGCGTAGAGCGACGGCCGGCTCGGCCACATCACGCCGTCGGCGTCGAGCTGGCCCAGCGTCTCGTGGCTGTGCAGCATGCCGTCGATGATCGAGGCGTAGGCCGCGAGTTCGCCCATCACTTGTTGCACCTGTGGAATGCCGGCGTTGCCGGTTGCCTCGTTCATTCGCTGCGCGAGCCCCAGCAGGAAGCGCAGCTTGGTGGCGTAACGCGCCTGCGCCTGATGATTGCCGTACATGTGCGCTGGCGTCTCGAACCACTGGTCGCGGCTGATCTTGAGGTTGCGGTAGACGAACACGTTCTCCCAAGGCACGAACACGTTGTCGAGCGCGACGAAGCAGTCGCTCTCGTCGTAGCGCGCGGAGAGCGGATACTCGACCTCGTTCGGCGCCTGCATCGCGTAGGCGCGGCGCGGATAGAGCTTGAGCCCCGGCGTCGACATCGGCATCGCGACGTTGAAGGCATAGGCCTCGTCGCCCGGCTGCTGGGGATGGATTGTGCTCACCTGCAGCCAGTCGGAATAGACGCCGCCGGTCGCGAGTTGTTGCCCGCCCGACAGATAGATGCCGGCGTCGGTCTCCTTGGTCACGCCGGCATAGAGCGTCGGATCGTTTTGCTTGTGCGCCGGCTTCGAGCGGTCGATCTGCGGCGGCACGATCGCGTAGGTGACATAGAGATGCTCGTCGCGCAGCTTCTCGTAGAACCGGACGAGGTTGTCCGCGAACTGCTGGCCGCCTGCGGCGAAAACCTGCGGCTTGGCGGCATAGCCGGTGAAGAAGTTGCCGACGTGGTCCGGCGTGCGGCCCATCAGGCCGAACGTCTGCTCGGCCCACTTCTCGGCCGAGATCCGCTTGGCCTTCAGGTCGGCGTGATTGCGCGGGATCTGGTAGCACCTCAGCGCCGGTTTTCCCGTTTCGGGCACCGTGAACGTCATCGCCTCGCGATTGGCCGGATCGGCCGCGAAGTCATAGAGGTGCGCCATCGATCGAGCGCCGGCACGGAACGCGCGATGGCTGGTCGGATCCTTCACCCGCTCGCCGTCGATGAAGATCGAGCGTTCGCCGCGCTTCAGATCGTCCAGATATTGCGCACCGGTCCGCATTCTAATTCCTTCCACGAGTTGTCCTGAAAAATCATTCTCGCCTCGGCTCCAATCCGAGCCAGGCCGCCTCCGGGTTCATTGAGCTGGATCAAACGGCATGGCTTGAACAATCGTCAGACTGAGTTGGAATGCGGTATCGTGCGCAAATCTGCCGGTATCGGCGCTTGCGGCATCGTGGCAGGTAAGGGGGCTGTATCGAGCATGGCCGGGGCGACCGAAACCTATCGCATGGCGATTGCATCTCTCGAGGTGCCGCTTCCCCTGCAAACCGCTGTGGAGGAACTCGGCAGTCATCGGATTGCGACGGATCGCCTGAGCCTGGCCGGTGCTACCGGGACGCTCAGAACTCTGCGGGAGATCGTAACCCGGAAAGAAGTGCCCGCGCTGGCGTCGCTGCTCGATGACGTCGTTCCGTTCCCGTCCGGCGTTCCCGACGAGATTTTCATGACCGCCCGCAACTGGTTGGCCGAAGTGAAAGACACCAACCGTCGTCCGGCGTCGCAACAAGAGGCGGCGGCCGCTTCCGGGGGATGCTGGCTCACGCCGCAGTTCAGGCAAAGCCTGATGGACCGAATGCTGAAAGGCGAGGTGATGTTGCTGGCGGGGCCCTTGACCGCGGAGCAATTGAACATCGGCACACGGGTTCTGCTGCGCCACAGCAACCACCACGTGCAGAGCCATACGTTCGTGCGCCCGCGGATGCCTTGATGCTGGTGCTGCGATGTTGGTGCTGTCGGCCGCTCGCCGCGCGAGGACAAAATGCTCGCGGGAGGAATTTGGCAACAAATTGGCAATACACATCTGCGCAGAACGTACGTCACATGCTGAATATGGGTTTAAGAGCTCACTCTGTGCGGCTATACAGTGGGCTCCGAACAACGGCGGGATCGGCGGACGGGAATGCGGCACGCCAGGAAAGTCTCTGCTGCACTGGCGGTTGCGACCGGTGCGATGTTTGCGATGTTCGGCCCTCTCAGCGCCGAAGGACCGCCGACACCGGAAGAGTACGTCGGGCACGTCGGCAACGGCGCGCAGATCGTGCCGCCCGGCCAGCTCAAGCTCGACAACTACAAGGTCATCTGCGGCCAGCGGCCGACCGTGCTCGACAATCAGCTCGACGACTACGGCGCGGCCTATCCAGGCTTCCTCATCCTCAATCCGCGGCTCCTGGCGCGTGTTTCCAAGCCCGTGAAGCTTTGGATCCATGCCCACGAGTGCGGCCACCAGTTCCGCGGCCCCGACGAGGAGACGGCGGATTGTTTCGCAGTGCAGCGCGGCCGGCGGGAAGGCTGGTTGTCACCGGAAGGTTTGAACGAAGTTTGTAACTTCATCGCCCCGGCCAAAGGCGACAGCATGCATTTCGCGGGCTCTTATCGTTGCGAATACATGCGGAAGTGCTACGCCGACCCGTCGGTACGCTGAGGCGTGTAGCGGAGCTGGCCGGGGCTTCGGCTACTAATTCTCCCAGACGGCCCCAGTCTTCCCGCGATCCAGAGGTGATTGCAGTGATCTCGTTGATCCGGCGACGCTTTTTCGGAGCCGTGGCGATCGTGCTCGTCGCCCTGTCGGTGCTTCCGGCGTCGGCTGACGCGAACGCGCAAGGCCGCCAGCTTCTCGAAGCCGCCGCGCGGGGGGATGCCGCTGCCGTGCGCAGGCTCCTGTCGGCGGGCGCGGCCGTCGACATCCGCAACAACAACGGTGAGACCCCGTTGCTCCTTGCGGTCGCCGAGAACAGGCTGGATGCGGCCGTCGCGCTGATCGATGCCGGCGCCGACATCAACCTGCAGGCCCGAAACCTGGATAGTCCCTGGCTGCTGGCCGGGGCCCGCGGGCAGACCGAGATGCTCCGCCGGATGATCCCCAGGGGACCCGACTTCACGTTGCGCAATCGTTACGGCGGCTCGGCCCTCATCCCGGCCTGCCACTACGGCCACGTCGATACGGTGAAGCTGCTGCTCACCACGCGGATCGACGTCGACCAGATCAACCACCT
Source organism: uncultured Devosia sp. (assembly GCA_964574325.1). Classification (GTDB taxonomy): domain Bacteria; phylum Pseudomonadota; class Alphaproteobacteria; order Rhizobiales; family Hyphomicrobiaceae; genus CAMDPA01. Next base: position 15,934 of record CAZNMY010000076.1, read on the forward strand.
CGGCTGGACCTGCCTTCTGGAGCTGGTGATCCTCGGCGACGGCGGCCCGGCCTATGTCGAAATTGCCCGCGCGGTTCTGGCCGCTGGCGCCAACCCGAATATCGCCGACAAGGAACGTGTTTCCCCGCTGGGCCACGCTCGCCGCATGGGCCAAGCCGCCGTCGCGAAAGTCATCGCAGCCGCTGGCGGAAAATAGGGCGTCGCGCGATCGTACGAGTGAGCCGTTCGGGCGCAGGTGGGTGTGGACATTGGGACCGCCCCATGGCATTTGCCCGGACAACCTTTGGCATCGGCCAATCCCATCGAGACGAAGCCCGGAGTGAAGCCCCATGGAGAAGTTCACCACCCTCACCGGCGTTGCTGCGCCCCTGGAGATGATCAACGTCGACACCGACATGATCATTCCCAAGCAGTACCTCAAGACGCTGGGCCGCACCGGGCTCGGCAAGGCGCTGCTGTCCGAGCTCCGCTTCGACGAGAAGGGCAACGAGCGCCCCGATTTCGTGCTCAACAAGCCCGCCTATCGCCAGTCCAAGATCCTCGTCGCCGGCGACAACTTCGGGTGCGGCTCGAGCCGCGAGCATGCCCCGTGGGCGCTGATGGACTTCGGCATCCGCTGCGTGATCTCGACGTCCTTCGCCGACATCTTCTTCAACAACTGCTTCCAGAACGGCATCCTTGCGATCAAGGTCACGCCCGAGCAGCTCGAGAAGCTGATGGACGACGCCAAGCGCGGCGCCAACGCGACGATGACGATCGACCTGGAGAAGCAGGAGATCAAGGGACCCGACGGCGGCACCATCAAGTTCGACGTCGACAGCTTCCGCAAGCACTGCCTCCTGAACGGCCTCGACGACATCGGCCTCACCCTGCAGAAGGACAAGGCGATCAAGTCCTACGAGGAAAAGCAGAACGCCGAACGTCCCTGGATGTAAGGTACTGTAGGGCGGGTTAGCGTAGCGTAACCCGCCGCATTTTCGACGACCGCAATGCGCATCTCGCGCGCCGGACTGACCGGCCGGGACAGACGCTGATCTATACCATCACCTGCGTGCCGACCTCGACCACCCGGTCGGTCGGGATCTGGAAGTACGCCGTTGCGTCCTCGGCGGTACTCGCCTGGAGGATGAACAGCCGCTCCTGCCACCGCGGCATCTCCGAGCGGATCGTCGTCTTCAGCGAGCGCCGCGACAGGAAGAAAGAACTCTGCGAGATCTCGATATTGAGGTCCTTGCGACGGCAGTGCTCGAGGATCTTCGGCACGCTCGGCGTTTCCATGAAGCCGTAGTGCGCGATCACCCGAATGAAGTTGTCGGACACCCGCTCGATTTCGATGCGCTCGTGGCGCACGACCCGCGGCACGTCCTCCGACTTGATGGTCAGGATGATGTTGCGCTCGTGCAGCACGCGGTTGTGCTTGAGGTTGTGCATCAGCGACGTCGGCGCGGACTCCGGGTCGCCGGTGAGGAACACCGCAGTGCCGGGGACCCGGTGCGGGGGCTTCGCCTCGAGCTTCCGAACGAGCCAACCGAGCTCGGCTTCGTTCTTGCGGGTCGCCTTGGAGAGCACCCGCGAGCCGCGCATCCAGGTCTGCATCAGGATGCCGATGAAGGCTGCGATCGCGAGCGGGAACCAGCCGCCATCGGGGATCTTGAGCGCATTGGCGAAGAAGAACACCTGCTCGATCAGCAGCAGGGGGACGATCAACGCGGCGGTCTTCCAGACGTTCCACTTCCAGTATCGCCAGATCACGAAGAACGCCATCATCGAATCGATGACCATCGCGGCCGTGACCGAGACGCCGTAGGCCGCGGCGAGCTTGCTCGACGATTGGAACATCAGCGTTACGATCACGACACCGGCGCACAGGATCCAATTCACGCGCGGCAGGTAGATCTGGCCCGCCACCGCTTCCGACGTGTGCTTGATGAGTTGGCGCGGGAGCAGGCCGAGCTGGATCGCCTGCCGGGTGATCGAGAACGCGCCTGTGATCACGGCCTGGCTGGCGATGATGGTCGCCATCGTCGCCAGGATCACCATCATCGGCAGGGCCCAGGAGGGATACATCAGGTAGAATGGATTCTTCAGCGCCGCCGGATCGGACAGCAGCAAGGCGCCCTGCCCGAAGTAGTTCAGCATAAGGCTGGGCAGCACGATCCAGAACCACGCGAGTTGGATCGGCTTGCGCCCGAAATGGCCGAGGTCGGCGTAGAGCGCCTCCGCACCGGTCGCGCACAGGAACACGAGGCCCATGACGGAGAGGCCAGTCAGTCCGTTCTGCGCCAGGAAACTCAGTCCATAGAGCGGATTGAGGGCGAGCAGCACACGAAAGTCGGAGACCAGGTGATAAAGCCCGCCCAGCGCCAGGACCGCGAACCAGACGAGCGTGATCGGGCCGAAGAACTGCGCAACCCGCGCCGTGCCCCGTGACTGGACCCAGAACAACGCGATGATTATCGCGAGCGTGAGTGGCAGTACGACCTTCTTGAAATGAGGCGAGATCACCTCGAGACCCTCGACCGCCGAGAGCACGGAAATCGCCGGCGTGATGATCGCATCGCCATAGAAGAACGATGCGCCGAGCACGCCCAGGACCAACAGCACATGGCCGGACTTCTTGGACACGGACTGACCGAGCGACATCAGCGCGAACGTCCCGCCTTCGCCGTTGTTGTCCGCCCGGAGCAGGATGATGACGTATTTCAGCGTCACGATCAGGACAACGGTCCAGACCATGATCGACAGGATGCCGAGGATCACGGCTTCGCCCCGCATGCCGTGATCGCTGGCGTGAGTCACCGCCTCCTTGAAGGCGTACAGCGGACTGGTGCCGATGTCGCCGTAGACGACGCCGATCGAGCCGAGCGCGAGCGCCAGGAGACTGGATTGCGATCCGGCGCGATTGTCATCGCCAGAATGAGCATTGAGAGCGGTATGTGCCATTCAGGCACCTCGTCTTGCCGGCAGGAAGGTCGGCTCGAAAGTCGCGAGGCTATACGCCCGCCCACGCCCCTCGGAAAGAGCGAAAAGCTGCGGCATCTAGAACCTGCGCGTCACCGAGTTGCTACGCTCACCCATAAGAGAGGCCACCGCGGAGGATCGCCAGAAGTTGCTTCCCCTACAAAAAGATAGATCGTCTCAGCAGCTTCCAGACCGGGTACCAGTCATGCGAAAACCGTGGCCATCTACAGCCTGTGAACCAACCTCGCCCTGATCGTACCCGGGTTTGCCCTTATCTCGGCGAGGATGTCGTCCGCCGCTGCCACAGCGCCATCCGCGTCGAGCACTACGTACCCTATGTCGGCGTCGGTCTGATAGTATTGCGCGGCGATATTGACGCCTCGGGCTGCGAACACGTCGTTGAGGCGGCGCAGCTCGCCTGGAATGTTCTTCTGGACCTGGATGAAGCGGGTGCCGGCCGGTCGCGTCGGCAATTGGACGCTGGGGAAATTCACCGCGCCGACGGTCGAACCGACGTCTGCATATTCCACGAATTTTCGGGCGACTTCGGCGCCGATACGCTCCTGTGCCTCTTCCGTCGATCCACCGACGTGTGGAGAAAGGATCACATTATCCAAGCCCTGCAACGGCGTCGTGAATCGGTCGTTGTTGGACGACGGCTCGACCGGGAACACGTCGATCGCGGCCCCGCCGAGGTGGCCGCTCTTCAGCGCATCTGCGACCGCCTCGAGATCGACCAGCGTGCCGCGCGCGTTGTTGATGAGGAAGGCCCCCTTGCGCATGCGGGCGATCTCGTCGCGTCCGAACATGCCCATGGTCGAGGGTGTTTCCGGCAGATGCACCGTCACCACGTCGGACATCTGCAAAAGCTCGTCGAGTGTGTTGGTCGGCTCGACGTTGCCACGACGCAACTTATCCGTGTGGTCATAGAACACGACCCGCATTCCCATCGCCTCGGCGAGATCGGAAAGCTGGCTGCCGATGTTGCCGTAGCCGACGATGCCCAGCGTCTTGCCGCGGACCTCGTGACTGCCCGTGGCCGACTTGTCCCATCCGCCGGCATGGGCCGACACGGAGCGGGGGAATATGCGCCGGTACAGCATCACGATCTCGGCGATCGTCAGTTCGGCGACGCTGCGGGTATTGGAGAACGGCGCATTGAACACAGGGATTCCCTTGCGCCGTGCAGCGTCGAGGTCCACCTGGTTCGTGCCGACCGAGAAGCATCCGATGGCGATGAGCTGGTCGGTAGCAGCAACGATTTCTGGCGTGATCTCCGAACGCGAGCGGATGCCGAGCAGACGCACGCCCCGAAGGGCCTCGATCAGTGCCTTCCCTTCCAGCGCCTTGGTGAGCCGCTCGATATTCTGGTAACCTGCCCCTTTGAGCGCGTTGACCGCCGTATCGGAGATGTTCTCCAGCAGAAGGATCTTGGTCTTATCCTTCGGCAGGGAGGGGTTCTTGATCATGCCCATGGGATGTCCGCGCTGTCTTTCGGTCGGGCTTATCAGACGATCTGGTAGCTGAAACGCCGCGTTGCGGCTGGAAGTTGCGGCAGGTGCGAACGTGCCGCCAACGTCGTCGAGTCGTCGGCGGAATCTTTGAGGCCCCATCGCTGCTTCGTCAACCGGATGAAGCAGCCGATGCCTGGGCAATTCAACTCAGGTGCACACCCGACACGCAGGTTTCCGGATCTTCCGCACCGCTGAGCCGGGTCTCGTCGTCCGGGAGGACGGGAGAACCGATAGGTGGTGCCCACCATCCCGATGCTCGATCGATCTACGGTTGTCGCCTGACGAGGCCCGTGTTAGCCAAGCTGCGGAACAGGCAGGGATTTCTGGTCGCCCACGAGGTTGCCAGTTTTAGTCTTGAACTTCCGAGGGATAGGTATCACGCAGGCAGCCGTCGGCGCTTGCGCGAACCGGCGAGATGGAGAAGCTGGCATGGCGATGGATGCCCACGAAATCGAGAACCTGATCAGGGTGAGGTTCCCCGAAGCCGACGTGAAGATCCAGGACCTCGCGGGTGACGGCAACCACTACGCCGCCCACGTCGTCGCGCGCGAGTTCAAGGGGAAGAGCCGGGTGCAGCAGCACAAGATGGTTTACGATGCCTTGGAAGGCCGGATGGGCGGCGAGCTGCACGCCCTCGCGCTGACTACCGCGGTCAAGGATTGACAATCCCGCGCCGGACGCCACATCACTCGTTCGCATCGGGTGCACGAATGGCGACCCGAAGCTGCCGAACGAGCCGATCGAAAAGGACCAACGGATATGAACGCCCAGCAGAACGTGCACGATTGGATCGGCAAAACGGTTGCCGGCCACGACGTCGTCCTTTTCATGAAGGGCCGCAAGGGGATGCCACAGTGCGGGTTCTCGATGCAGGTCGACCAGATCCTGACGTTGCTCGGCGTCGATTATGCGGACATCAACGTCCTCGACGACGCCAGCATTCGTGAAGGCATCAAGGAGTTCTCGAACTGGCCGACCATCCCGCAGCTCTACATCAAGGGTGAGTTCGTCGGCGGTTGCGACATCGTCCGAGAGATGTACGAGGCCGGCGAGCTGCAGCAGATGCTTTCCGAGAAGGGCGTAAAGCACGACACCGCCGTCGCCTGACGATCTCGCAATTCCCGATTGCGCACGACTGCCACAGTGTTGCCCTCGGTCCCGGGATAAACCCGCCGAGGCGTGTGGTGCTTCAGGGGCGGGTGAGCATGGCAGTGAAGCTCGGCGGCAGGCGGTTCCTGTTGAGCCTGGCGATTACCGGCGCCAGCGTCTGCTTGGCGCTGGGTATCACCCTTCCGATCATCAAGCTCACCAAGTACGTGTTCTGGACGACCGAGCACTCCCTGCTCTCCACGGTCCAGGTCCTGATCAAGGACGGCCAGATCTTCCTCGGCGTGACGGTGCTGGTATTCTCGATCGTCTTCCCCGTGGTGAAGTTGCTCTACCTGCTGCTTTGCTCCACCTTGCCCCAGCACGATCTGGTGCGCATGCGACCCCAGTTGCGCGCGCTCGAATGGCTCGGCAAGTGGTCCATGCACGACGTGCTTGTGCTGGCGCTGACCATCTTTTTCATCAAGAGCCAGGGCCTCTACGACGCTGCGAGCCTGCTCGGCGTGTATTTCTTCACCGCTGGCGTCCTGCTGATGATCCTGGCTTACGCGTGGCTGCGCGCCGACGAAGGCCTCCCTTCAGGAACGAGTAACGAGCCGCGACTTGCAGGCCCCAACGCCGGCGCTTTGCCGATGCCGATGCCGAAGCCGGGCCATCTGCCGGGTGCGAGAAGCCCCGGTGGAGCGGTGCGAAGCGATGCGCCGATGCCTGTCGGTGCGCAGGAGACGCCGCCACGCCGGCGCTGGCCGTTGCGGAATTTCGTCCTGTCGTTCTTCATCATCCTGGCGACGGTCCTCTTCGCGCTCGGCGTCATCCTTCCCGTCGTTCGCTTCACCACTGTCTTCGTGTGGAAGAACGAGCACTCGATCGCGACGATCATCTGGGCGCTCTACACCAACCAGGAGTTCTTTCTCTGCGCGGTGCTGTTCGTCTTCTCGATCCTGTTCCCGTTCCTGAAGCTGTTCTATCTGCTGACGCTGCTGACCTCGCCCGACTTGCCGGCCGACTTCAGGAAGAAGTCGATCGCGACGATGGAGTGGCTGGGCCGCTACTCGATGACCGACGTGATGGTCCTCGCGCTGATGATCTTCTACGTGAACTCGTCGGGCTACACCGACGCGCGCGTCCTACCCGGCGCGTACTACTTTGCGGCGAGTGCGCTCATCACGATGCTGGCCTATGGCTGGGCGCACACCGTTCCGGGCTCGTCTCCGGCAGCGCCGCGGCCGGTCGAGATCAAGGCTGCGCCGCGCCGGTTGGCGTAGGCGATAGGTGGATCGATGAGCATGTCGGCAGTATTCGCGTAAATGCTTCGCGCTATGTTGTCGCCGCTGGGCAATATAGTCGTCCGGCGCATGTTCGGCGGTGGTGGCGTCTGCTGCGACGGCCTGATGTTCGGCCTCGTCTCGAACGATACTCTGTATTTCAAAACGAGTGAGGAGAGCCGGAAATCATTCGAGGCTGAAGGCTGCGGACCTTTCGTCTATCAGGGAAAAGGCAGGCCCATCACGATGTCCTATTGGCGCGTGCCTGAACGCCTTCTGGATGAGCCCGGGGAAATGGTCGCCTGGGCCCGCATCTCGTTCGGCATTGCGCAGGACCTCGCTTCGGCAATGGGCAAGAAGTCCACCGTCGGAACGCGCAGTGAAAGCAAAGACAAATTCGCTGGCAAGCACTCAAAGTGACCTTGCGATCCCGATGTCGCCGCGCGCCAGTTCGTTCAGCGCGATGCCCTGAATGACGATGCGCCGCCCCGATCCATCGATGATGACGGCGTTGCCGCTTTCTTCGGTGGTCAGCGCCCGGCCGCCGCGCGGCAGCTCGCTTTCAACGGCGACGACGATGCGGTCGATGCCGGGCCGGAAGCCGAGCACGATCTCGACGCCGCAACGGCTGGAAGCGAAGCGGTAGGTCTCGCCGAACCGGGCCTCGATCACCAATTGCTCGAGGATGCTCGGCACGACCGGCGGAGTGAATTCTACTTCGGCGGCAAAGGTGCTTTCGACGACCATCAGCATGGGAACCTCCAACGACATTGCGATGCGCTCGTGTCGAGCCGGTGATGGCTCGAATGTAGCCAGTGCAATGCTTGGAAGCGGTTACCCGCGGAACACTCAGCGATCCAACTTCGCCTTGAAATGGTCCCACGTCCGCTTGAACAGCGACGGCGTCCACAGCTTCTCGCGGCACAGCGCCCGCTCGGCCTCGGTGAACTCGTATGGTTTGCCGATCTGCATCGCCTGGTGCTGCCGGTAGGCGTTCTCTTCCAGATAGTTCGCGAGCACGAACGCCTCGACGATGTCACCGCCCACGGCGACAGCACCGTGCGACTTCATCAGTGCGGCCGGCCCCTTGCCGAGCGTCTTGGCGAGCCGATCCGCCATCGGCCGGTTGTTGATCGAGTCGGGCGTGTCGAGCACCGGGCACGGGTAGAGCAGCGAGCCCTGCGCGAACACCGGCCGGTAGCTCTCGCCGACCATGGTCAGGAACGTCGACCACTTCGGGTGCGCGTGCACGACGGCCTTCACGTCGGCCCGTGCGCGATAGATGCCGGTGTGCAGATGGAATTCGAGGGGCGGGTTCACGCTGCCTTCGACCAGCTTGCCTTCCATGTCGATGACGACGATGTCGGCTGTGGTCAGCGCCGCGCGCGTGCAGGCGCCCGTGTTGATCAGAATGCGGTTGTCGCCCGTCCGGATCGAGCAGTGGCCGTTGTAGTCGATGATGTCGGCCTTCTCGAGCATCCTGATGCAATCGACGAGCTGTGCCTTGAGCGCGGTTTCGTTGGGCTTGGTATCGGACATGGGGCGAACTCCGCGGTGACGAGAGCAAAGGGGTCAGACCCGCAGGGTCTGACCCCGATCGATCGTTCGATCAAACGATCGCGACCTCGATCACGCCGACCCCGTCGACGCCGCCTTTGAGGATGTCGCCCTTCTTGCACGGGCCGACGCCAGCGGGCGTACCGGTCATGATGATGTCGCCCGCCTGCAGCGTCCACAACTGCGACAGGAACGCGATCTGGTTGGGCACATCCCAGATCATCTGGTCGATGTCGCTGTCCTGCTTCACGGCGCCGTTCACCTCGAGCCAGATGCGGCCCTTCTTCGGATGACCGATCTTGTCGGCGAGCAGGATCGGCGTCATCGGCGCGGACTTCTCGACCATCTTGCCGATCTCCCACGGCCGGCCGGTCTTCTTGGCGGCGTTCTGCAGGTCGCGGCGGGTCATGTCGAGGCCGAGCGCATAGCCATAGACGTGCTTCAGCGCGTCCTCGGGGCGGATGTCCGTGCCGCCCGACTTCAGGCACACGCACAGCTCCATTTCGTAGTGCACATCCTTGGTCGCCGGCGGGTAGGGGAACTTGCCGTCCACGGTGACCTGGTCGGCGGCCTTGGCAAAGAAGAACGGCGGCTCCTTGTCCGGGTCCGAGCCCATCTCGCGGGCGTGCTCGGCATAGTTGCGGCCGACGCAGTAGACGCGGTGGACGGGGAACAGATCGCTGGAACCGACGACCGGAACGGTGACGACGGGGGCTGGATCGAAAGCGTAGGCCATGGGGGCTCCTGAGATCGGGCTGGTGTGGATGCTGGCGGCTAGCTAGCAGATCACCCGCCCGCCGTCATGTGGGACGTTTAGGACGGGCAAAACCGCCCTCCGGCCGCTCCTCGGCCGCCCATGGAGACCTCGCCGGGAGCGCGCCTCGCCCCTCGAAGGGTGATGGCGGAGTTTACCTGCGCCTTGAAGCAGCGTGTCGTGGACGACCCGACCAAGTCGGGCCGTGACGGCATTTGTGTTGGGATATGTGGTGGGAGCGCCGATCCGGAAGCTACTCCGCCGCCATGGCCTTTGCCTTCCCGGACTTGTCGAGGTGCGCGACGACCTCGTCCACCTTCATCACGTCGACGTACTTGTGGGCGAGGTCGAACAGGTTGACCTTGTGGATCAGCGCCGACCGATCGTACGTGCACTCCTCGACGAGGCTGACGTGATAGCCCAGCGAGTAGGCGTCGACAGAACTCGCCCTGACGCAGCCCGAGGTCGACTCACCGCAAACGATCAGGCTCTTCACGCCGAGGAAATTCAGGTGCGAGACGATCGGCGTGCCCTGGAAGATCGAGGCGCGCTGCTTCTTGATGATCACGTCCTCGGGCTGTGGCGTGAACTCGTGATAGATCTCGAACACGTCCGGATCGAGCTTCACGACGCTGCGCGTGGAGCCGACGCCGTAGGGCCGATTCTGCGGCCGCGTCTCCTGTGTGCAATAGAAGATCGGAAGCTTCGCGCGCCGCGCCGCCGCGAGCAGCTTCTTCGTCGGCTCGATCGCATCGTAGGCGAACTTCCCGCAGGTGTTGTAGTGCTGCGGCGTCGTCTCGACCGGCGGGCGCGGCCCGCCTTCGTAGACGAGCTTGTAGAGATCGATGGCGATCACCGCCGGCTTGTCGCCGACGAACGTCTCGCGACGGTAGCAATCGTACACTTTGAGCGTGTCCGCATCGATCACGTCTTTCCAGCAGTGATCTTCGAAGTCCTCTTTCCGCGCCATTGTGGCCTCCAATGCGGGTCGCTGAAAACGCGCGAACGCTTCAATACCAGACGTCGCCCTTCTTGATGCCCTGCCCGCTCGGCAGGTCGTACATGCCTTGCGGCACCGACCGCAGATGCTCCAGCACTTCCTCCGACGACAGCACGTTGGCGTACTTCGCGTTCATGTCGCACAGGTTGATCGCGTGGCTCGCCTGGCTGCGGTCGAAGCAGCCGTCCTCGACGACGGTGGTGCGGAAGTTGAGCGAGAAGCTGTCGAGCACCGTCGCGCGCACGCAACCCGAAGTCGTCGTGCCCGTGACGATCACGCTGTCGCAGCCGAGGTTCTGCAGATAGCTCTGCAGCGGCGAGCCGAAGAACGCCGACGGCTTCTCCTTGCGCACCACGAGATCGCGCGGACCGGGCTCGATCTCCTTGACGATGATGTTGCCGTCGAGGCCGTCGAAGCTCGTCTTCTCGATCTTGACGCTGAGATCCTCGTCGTTGCGCGAGTTCTTCCACGCCCACGAGCCCGCGTTCCACGCATCCGGCCGGCGTGTGCCGGTCGTGTAGATCACGGGGATGCCCTTCGAGCGGCACATCTCGATCAGCCTCTGCAGAACCGGGATCGCGTCCCAGCCGTCGGAGCCGCAGGAATTACGCCACTTCTTGATCGAATCGAGGATCGGCAGGGAGCTTTCCCCGGTGAACGCGTAGTTGACGTCGATCACCAACAGCGCCGGGCGCTTGCCCCATGCGGCCATCGCGCCATAGCCGGCCTGCTCGAACACCGCCTTGTCGCGATCGGTCAGGTACTTGTCCCAGATCCGTTCCTTCTTCGCGGGCTTGGTTGTTTTGGCTGCGTCTTTCTTGGCTGGCATGAGCGCGTTCCTTGGGTTCGAAAGCTTTGTCGATGTGCGAGCAGTAGATCGTGAGCTGGGAGCGCTACCTCCGCCGCTTCATTTTCGGATCGAGATTGTCGCGCAGCGCGTCGCCCAGCATATTGATGGCGAGCACCGTGGCAAAGATCGCGAGCCCTGGAAACAGAGACATCCACCACGACGTCGAAACATAGGCCCGACCGTCCGCAAGCATGGAGCCCCACGTCGGGATCTGCGGCGGCACGCCGAGGCCGAGGAAGCTCAGCGCCGCTTCGGCGATAATCGCGGCCGCCATCGCGAAAGTGCCGATCACCAGCGCGGACTGAATGAGGTTGGGCAGCAGGTGCCGGCCGAGAATCCGCAGATGGCTGGCGCCGATCGAGCGTGCCGCCACCACGAACTCGCGTTCCTTCAGCGTCATGGCTTCGGCTCGAACCACGCGGCAGTAAGGTATCCATCGCTGCAGCGTGAGCGCGAGAATGAGATTGCCGAGGCCTTGCCCCAGAAAAGCGAGGATGGCGATCGCGATCAGCAGGGGCGGGAACGCCCACACCATTTCCACGACCTTCTGGATCATGAAATCCACGCGTCCGCCGAAGTAGCCCGAGATGATGCCGAGCGCGATCCCGACCGCACCGGAGATCACCACGACAGCCGCTGCAATCGACAGCGAGATCCGCGCGCCGTAGATCAGTCGCGCGAGGAGATCGCGGCCGACATGGTCGGTTCCGAGGAAATGCGGGCCGAAGAAGTACTGCGGCGCGATCATCGCCGACATCAGGTTCTGCTTGTTCGGATCATAGGGCGCGAGCCACGGCGCCAGCAGCGCGCACACCAGCAGCGCGAACAGGATCGAGCTGCCGAGGATGGCCTTGAAGGTCAACCACGGCCGCAGCGCGCGCATGAACGGACTGGGTGACCTGGGCGACCCGGGCGACCTGCCAGCGGCCGGTGAAACCGGCGCCGCGGCAGCGTCAGCCGCCGAGCCGGATTCTGGGATCAGCTGCTGCATAGAGGAAGTCCACGATGAGATTCACGATGATGAAGAGGGTCGTGTAGACGAGAACGAGGCCCGTGATCAGCGGATAGTCGCGCGCCGTGATCCCCTGCAGCAGAAGCTGCCCGATCCCGGGCCACGAGAAAACCGACTCGACGATGATCGAGCCTGAGATGAGCGCGCCGAACTCGAGCCCGACAACGGTGATCACGATGATCCGCGCGTTCTTCAGCGCATGCCGCCACACCACGACGCGCTCGCTGAGCCCCTTTGCGCGCGCCGTCATGATGTAGTCCTCGGACAGCACCTCGAGCATCGACGATCTCGTCATCCGCATCAGCAGACCGGCCATGTTCACGCTGAGCACGATTGCGGGAAGCACGAGATATCTGGCGGCATCCGCAAGCCCTGCCCAATCCCGGTAGAGAATGGAATCGAGCAGGAGGAAGCCCGTGATCGGATCATCCGCGACCCCGAACGTGGCGCGCCCACCCGACGGCAACAGATTGAAATAGCCCGACACGATCAGGATCAGCATGATCGCCATCCAGAAGTTCGGCATGCTGACGCCGAAGAAGCCACCCAGCGACGAGGTGTTGTCGAACCACGAGTTCGGCCGCGAAGAAGCGAAGATGCCGAGCGGGATGCCGATCACGATCGCAAGCAACGTGGCGATCATCGCGAGTTCCAGTGTCGCGGGAAACCGCTGCATGATCAGCGCCAGGACCGGCTCGTCGTACTTGAAGGAGCGGCCGAAATCGAGCGACACCGCGGACACGAGGAAACGCCAGTATTGCACCAGGACGGGTTGATCGAGCCCCCATCGCTTTCGCGCATCCGCGATGTCCTCGGCAGTCGCCTGATCGGGGATGAGCAGGTCTGCCGGATCTCCGGGCGCGGCATGCAGCAGCAGGAACACGAACAGCGAGATCATGAAGATGACCGGCACCGTGCCTGCGACGCGACGAAGGAAATAGCTCAGCATGAGCGCCGTTCCTGCTTGCTGCGTAGTCCGCGACGTCTACTTCTTCGCTCTGCCGCGCGGCTTCATCGTGATGTCGATGCCGTTGATGTCCATCGTCGGCTGCGGTTTGAACACGATGTGATTGGCGACGCCCGTGGCCATCTTGTGCCGCCACATGAAGTGCGCGGGCGCTTCCTCGGTGATCACCGACATCGCCTTGCGCATCAGTGCGATCCGCTTCTTCTCGTCGAATTCCTCACGCTCGGCGCGCAGCGCCGCATCGACTTCCTTGTTGGAGAACTTGATGCGCGGAGACTGGCCGGTCTCGAAATACTGCGACAGCGCGGCGGAAGGATCGATCACCGAGCCGCGGCCCATGTAGTAGAACGGCGTGCCGCCCTTCTGCACGTTGGCCCACATCGTGCCCCACTCCGGCGTCTTCAAGTTGACCTTGAACCCGACCGCCTCGAGCATCGGAACGATCGCCTCGCAGATCTGCTTGTCGGCGATGTAGCGGCCCACGGTCGCGTAGAAATCGATCTCTACGCCGTTGGGATAGCCCGCCTGCTTGAGCAACTCCTTCGCCTTTGCCGGATTGTAGGTGTAGCGCGGCTTCAGATCCTTGTCGTAAGCGAACTGGCCCGGGCCGATCGGCCCGTCGAGGCGCGAGGCCTGCCCGTTGAGCAGCACCTTGATCAGCGCGTCCCTGTCGACGGCGTAGGCCACCGCCTGCCGCACTTCCTTCTTGTCCCAAGGCTTGTGCTCAGGGCTCATCGCAAGGAACATCAATTCGACCGCATCTTCCCATACGATCGAGGCGGCCGAAGAGTTCTGCACGCGCGGTACGAGTTGTGGGGGAATGAACTGCGCGATCTGGACCTCACCGTTGAGCAGCGCCGTGACGCGGCTCTCCGGCTCCTTCATGATCCGGTAGATGAGCTCGTCGGGGTTCTCCGGCTTCACGTCCGGGTGGCCCGGCACCTTCGTCATCGCAAGGAAGTTGTCGACCGCGATCTGCTTGATGGCGTAGGGACCGGCACCGACAGGAGCATCCTTGTCGGCTGCCGGACCGAGCTTGTCGTACTGCGCTTTGGACGTCACGATCACCCGCGACAGGTTCTCCAGCATCGGCGCCACGGGCTCCGACGTCTTGATGATCAAGGTTCGCTCGTCCGGCGTCTCCATGCTGACTATCCAGCGCACGTTGTGCTTCTGTTTCGTCTGTGGGTCTTTCATCGCCCGATTGATCGAGTGCACGAAATCAGCGACCACCACGGGCTCGCCGTTGTTGCGCTTCAATCCCGGCTTCAACTTGAACACCCACGTCGTCTTGTCGGGATTCGACCAGCTATCGGCGAAGCGCGAGATATAGCCGCCCTTCTCGAAGCTCCAGTCGACGAGCGTTCCGTAGGTCTGGCTGTAGATCGCGTACATCAGCGAGACGCTGTCGGCATAAGGGTTGACCGACGCGATGGTCTCCGTCACGGCGGCCGTGACCCGGGTGCGCTGCTGCGCCTGAGCACTGCTTGCAGAAATCGCCAGTGCCAATCCACTTGCGACGAGGCCACTGGCAACCAGGCCACTGGTCACCAGGCCTTTGGCGGCCCATGCGCCGAATGCGTTCTTGGAAAGCGGCCTTTGCGTCCTCGCCGACATCGTTCAGCTCCTTAGACTTCAGCCATGACTTCAACGCGCAAAACGCAGCCGCGTCACCGAATGAAACGGTGGTTCAAATGCTGTGCGCCGAGATAGTGTGCTAAGAACTGCACGCTGGACGCAAGTGCATTTTTTGAGCAGGCCGGCGCGAAAATGCCGAGATTGAAGCCAGAGACGGATTTCTACGGAGGTGCGCCACGCAAGCGGCAAGCGCGGCAGGGTCCTCGATATCGCGCGCAACGACGCCTTTTTCATCGAAGTAGTTCTTCTCGCCTACGCCACTGTTCGGCCTTGGCACGACACCTGCTCTCATGGTCATTTGGCGACTGCACATGGAGCTTGTGTGAACGGCATGGATGGCACGATGACGACTTTGGCGACCATCAATGAAGCGCAGCCGAGCACTGCGAAAGCCGCGAGCTCGGGGCCGGTGCTCGACATTCGCAACCTGCGCACGGTGTTTCCGACCATCGATGGCGACATCGTCGCGATCGACGACGTGTCTTTCCAGATAAATCCCGGAGAAACCGTCGCGGTCGTCGGCGAGTCCGGTTCGGGAAAGTCCGTCACGGCGAAGTCGATCCTGCGCCTCACCGACTACCAGGGAGGCGAGGTCAGGTCCGGCTCGATGCTCTATGCGCCGGCTTCCGCGCCGGCGATGGACCTCGCGACAATGGCGCTCGGCGACCTGCGCCGGGTGCGCGGCAACGAGATCTCGATGATCTTCCAGGAGCCGCTGACCTCGCTCAATCCCGTGCTCAAGATCGGCGACCAGATCGCCGAGGCGATCATTCTGCACCAGGGCAAGTCGAAAAAGGAGGCCTTGGCCCAGGCCCTCGACGCGCTTCGCCTCGTGCGCATACCCGATGCCGAACGCCGGCTGATGCAGTATCCTCACGAGTTGTCGGGCGGCATGCGCCAGCGCGCGATGATCG
>CAZNMY010000077.1:0-30824 GCA_964574325.1 uncultured Devosia sp.
GGTCAGACCCGCTGGGTCTGACCCCGACATATGTCCGTCCCTGGATCGGGGTCAGACCCTGCGGGTCTGACCCCATGCACCTCGCCTGCGCCATCGTGCGGGTAGACTGATCGATAGAGCGCGCCCCATCGGGGTCAGACCCGCGGGGTCTGACCCCGACATATGTCCGTCCCTGGATCGGGGTCAGACCCTGCGGGTCTGACCCCATGCACCCCTACATCACTGCATCTGCGACAGCAGGCTCGCCTGATGATCGGTGATCAGCGCATCGACGATCTCGTCGAGACCATCGCCCGCCAGCACCTCGGTCAGCGAATGCAGCGTCAGATTGATCCGGTGATCCGTCACGCGGCTCTGGGAAAAATTGTACGTCCTGATGCGCTGACTGCGGTCGCCCGAACCGACCTGATCCTTGCGCGCTGCCGAGCGCTCGCTGTCGACCCGTTGCCGCTCCATCTCATACAGCCGCGACCGCAGCACCTGCATCGCCAGCCGCCGGTTCTGATGCTGGTTCTTCTCCGCCGACACCACCATGATGCCCGTGGGAATGTGGACGATCCGCACCGCCGATTCCGTCTTGTTGACGTGCTGGCCACCAGCACCACCTGCCCGCATCGTGTCGATCCGCAGGTCCTGCTCGCGGATGTCGATGTCGACGTCCTCGGCCTCCGGCAGCACCGCGACCGTCGCCGCCGACGTATGAATGCGCCCCGAAGCTTCCGTCGCCGGCACCCTCTGGACGCGATGCACGCCCGACTCGAACTTGAGCCGCGCGAACACGCCCGATCCCGTGATCGAAGCCACGATCTCCTTGTAGCCGCCGAGGTCGTTCTCCGAGATCGAGATGATTTCGACTTTCCAGCCTTTCTTTTCGGCATAGCGCTGGTACATGCGGAACAGGTCGGCCGCGAACAGCGCCGCCTCGTCTCCCCCGGTTCCAGCACGCACTTCCAGGATCGCGCTGCGCTCGTCGGCGGAGTCTTTCGGCAGCATCAGGATCTTGAGCTTGGCCTCGAGATCGGCCAGCCGCGGCTTGAGCGCAGACAACTCGTCCTCCGCCATCGCCTTCATCTCACGGTCGGTTCCCGCGTCCGCAATCATGGCCGAAAGATCCGCCTCTTCCTGCTGGCTGCTCCGAAGCTCCTCGATCGCCTCCACCATCGGCTTCAGCTCGGAAAACTCCTTCGAGAGCTTCGCGAACGCCTGCTGGTTGGCGGCGCCCCGATTGAGCTCCTCCTGCACGGACTGCCAGCGCTCGATCATTTTCTCGAGCTTTTCTGTCGGGAGGTTTGACATGCGTTGTCGGTCGGGACCCTTCGCGGTCGGGAGCTGAAGTGCGACTGCTTCTAGAGCGTATTCCGCTTGAAGTGAATCGCAATTACACGATCTGCGCCGTAGGTTGAGTCGACTCCGGACGCGCATGGCGCGAGCCGGGGAGGGCCGACATTCAGGGCTCGCCGGGAAATGTCGAGCCTCGGCCAATGGCCTCGACCCAACCGACATGGAACTTCCCCACCACGAGGCCGAAAATCGATGACAGCAGCGAATGATGCGCCGGGGAGCTGGCAGCTTGCGGCCCTCGGCGCCGACCTGAGCACCGACCCGCTCGGTGTGAAGATCGCCGGCACCAAGCTCGTGCTGTTCCGCGAGAAGGACGGCACCGTCGCGGCTCTGGCCGATCTGTGCCCCCATCAGGACCTGCCCCTCTCGACCGGCTGGGTAGTAGTCGGCGCGGTGGAGTGCCTGCATCACGGCCTTCGGTTCGACGGCAAGGGCGTGTGCATCCATATGCCGGCCCAGGATCGCAGCCGCATCCCCGAGCGTTTCAAGGTCACCACCTATCCAACGAGGGAAGTCGAGGGCCGCATCCTCGTCTTCATCCCCGCACCGGCACCGCCGACCGCATGAGGCACCCGCTTCGGGCCGAACGCACACCCCTGTTGTCGCCGCGCCTCGTGTTGCGCTACCCATCTCACCGCCAACACCGTTCCGCACGAGGAGAAGACGCCCATGGCCGACAAGATCGCACTCGTTACCGGAGGCGGCAGCGGCATCGGCCGCGCTGCAGCCCTGTCCCTGCAAGGCGCAGGCTGGAACGTCGTCATCGCCGGCCGTCGTGCCGACGAGCTCGATAAAACCGCCGCCATGGCGAAAACGGGCGGTGGCCGCATCCTCGCCGTGCCGACCGACGTGGCGAACCCCGACGCTGTCGCGGCCCTGTTCGACAAGGCCAAGACGACGTTCGGTCGCCTCGACCTGCTGTTCAACAACGCCGGCATCGGCGCCCCCGGCCCCGCCGAGGACCTCGAAATCGCGCGATGGAAGCAGGTGGTGGACGTCAACCTGACCGGCTGCTTCCTGTGTGCCCAGCACGCGATCCGCATCATGAAAGCGCAGACCCCGAAGGGCGGCCGCATCATCAACAACGGTTCGATTTCGGCTCATTCGCCGCGGCCGAACTCGATCGCCTACGTCGCGACCAAGCACGCCATCACCGGCCTGACGAAGTCGCTCTCGCTCGACGGCCGCAAACATGACATCGCGTGCGGGCAGATCGACATCGGCAATGCCGAAACGCCCCTCGCCTCACGCATGGCTGCCGGCGTGCCCCAGGCCGACGGCTCGATCAGGGCAGAGCCGCTGATGGATGTCGCTCACGTGGGTGCCGCGGTCCTCCACATGGCGAGCCTGCCGCTCGATACGAACGTGCTGTTCATGACCATCATGGCCAACAACATGCCGTTCGTCGGCCGCGGCTGATCTCGTCGTGGAACGTGAAGCTGAAGCCGGCCGCGGCTTCGGCTTCACCGTTCTGCTTCCGCAGTTGTTGCTTCAGCCCCGCTTCAGGCTCAGTGAAATAGCAGAAAGCTCGCCGCTCGAGGTTCTGATGGAAACCTGCTGGCTGGAGCCGCCGTAGGTGACCGAAAGCGAGCCGTCCATAGTTCCGCTGAACGCCAGTCGCAACAAGCCGCTGGCGGAGCTACCCGTCACCGAGCCGCCAGCGTTGAAAGACCGCTCCTCCCAGGAGCCGCTCACCCGGCTGCCGGAGAGCTTCAGCGACGACCGCAGCTCGATCTTGTAGCTTTGAGAAGCGCACCGGATCGACAGCCCGAGACCGCTGCCTCCATCTTTCGGAAGGTAGTTGGCCCGGCAGCTCAGCCTTTCGCTGCGCCCGTCGGCCAGGCGAATCTGCCCCCCTCCCGACCAGCTCCCTGCGAGCCCGCTGAACTCGTTCTCGGCCGCGACAGGCCCGCCTGCACCAAGCGTGAATACTGCGACAGCGGCAATAGCGCCGCACGTTGTTCGGAGAAAATCGGACATTCGCTGGCCTCCTTGGCCGTGCAGAATTGAAACAGCAATGCGTGCCCCGCCCGAGTGGGTCGACCAGAAAATGAGAAACCGGCTTCCTCCCGGAATCGCGATTCCAGACGACGCGCACCACCAATCTAGCCCCAGAGCCCATCGGGTCGGCAACCCGTTCCAACGTCCCGCGCACAACTTCCGCGTGCCTGAAACAGTTCGATCACACTCCGTCGCGAATGCCGTCCCCAAGGGTTGCAGATCACAACTTTGTGACGATATCGCAATAACTTATCAGATCTGCAGATTTTTCGGATGAGGCACATCGGTTAACCTGCTGTCAGCCTTGATGCGGCTATAACGCACCATCGTTTAGGTCCCGGAATGAAACATTTGGAGCGTATAGTGATGCGTAGTTACAACGCTGCGGGTATCCAACTCGTCGGAGCCGCCGCCGCAGCCCTGCTCGTCTTCTTCAATCAGCCGCAGACTGTGTCGGCCACCACGGAAGCCCCCGCCCCGACCGGTGTGCGCCCGCACACCGCAGCGCCGGCCGCAGCACCGGTCACCGCTCCGGCGGCCAAGCCTGCAGACAAGGCCCGAACTCCGGTGACCCAGGCTCCGGTGACCCAGGCTCCGGTTACCCAGGCTCCGGTTACCCAGGCTCCGGTCGACCTGACGCCGGCAAGCCCGTCGCCGGCTCCCCAGGCTGCACCCACCGCCGCCTCGACACCGGCCGCCGCTCCGATCGCACCCGAGAAATCGACCGTCGGGACTACCGAAGCGAAAGCCCCGGATACTGCGGCAGTTCCTGAAAAACCGAAGCCGCTCCCCATCACGCTCGTCGCTCGCATCAACCTGACGTCCCAGACAATGGTCGTGCAGGCGGGCAACAAGACCATCCACACATGGAAGGTCTCGACCGGCGCTCCCGGCTACGCCACACCTCCCGGTTCTTTCAAGCCGAGCTGGATGGCCCAGTCGTGGCGTTCGCGTCAGTACGACGACGCGCCGATGCCCTACTCGGTGTTCTTCAACGGCGGCATCGCCGTCCACGGCACCATGAACCCCGGCTCGCTCGGCAGCGCCCGTTCGCATGGTTGCGTGCGCCTCGCCACCTCGAACGCAGCCACGTTCTTCAAGCTGGTCAACCGCCACGGCATGGCCCAGACTCGGATCATCGTGCACGGCAAGCAGCCCTTCTCGAACAGTCAGCTTATGGCAGCCCGCTCTTCCAACCGGCAGTCGAGAGCTGCCAATGCATGGGTTTATGCCGACAACAGCAGCGCCGGCCGCGCCGCAGCCCGTGCCGCCGCCAGCCGCAACGACAGCTACGGCTACCAGCCCAGGCCTCGCACCCAGAGCCGGTACCAGCCGCAGAGCCAGACGCGCCGCGTTTCCTCCGTCCGTACTCAATCGACCTACTGGTCGCAGTAACTCACCACCCCGCCGATAACCTTGAATGCAATGGGCACGGCCGACAGCCGTGCCCATTCGCGTATCGGTTGCCGGTCGACGGCATTGATCGGACCGGGACGTCGTCCCCCCCGCGACCGCATGGCAGTACAACGCCAGAAGCGACGGCGATGACGGTTACATGACCTTACCAATCTGATACTTGGAGCAGTATCCGATCAGCGGTGGTCGCCCCGGGCGATCGACGGATCGGATGAAACTGCTCTGATCCCGACCGCTCCCTGCACGGCAATGGCAGGTCGATCGGAACCGCGCTATTCGTACCGCCGTATCACAGCGAGGTCCCCTTGAGCCGCACCACACCACGTTCGATCCTCCGCCTCGGCACCTTGGCGGCGGTCGTCGGCATCGGCGCGTACGCTTTCATACAGTTTTCCCAGAACCCGAAGCCCGGCACTGGCGGCCCGTTCCAGTCGATCCTCCGGGTTTTCGCGATGACCCCGGAGCGCGGCTCGAGCATCGACCGCCGCCTCGCCGGCGGCCCCCCGCCCGCCGTCACCATCAGCAAGCCCGCCCCACGCCAGGTAACCGACTGGGACGAATACACCGGCCGCTTTGAAGCCGCCGCCGCGGTCGAGGTCCGCGCGCGCGTCGCCGGCTATCTCGATCAGGTCCACTTCAAGGACGGCCAGATGGTCGCCAAGGGCGATCTGCTCTACACGATCGACCGCCGCCCGTTCGAAGCCGCTGCCGATCAGGCCCGTGCCGAGCTCGCTCAGGCGCAGACCAAGGTCGAGAACGCATCGAAGGATGTCGATCGCGGACGCCCGCTCGTCGCCACCAAGATCATGTCCGAGAAGGTTTTCGACGACCGCTCCAACCTGAAGCGCGAAGCTGAATCAGCCGTGAAGGTCGCCGAAGCGAAACTTCGCACCTCCGAGCTCGATCTGGCGTTCACCCGCATTACCGCGCCGATCGGCGGACGCATGTCGCGTTCCGTCATCACACCCGGTAACTACGTCTCCGCTGGTGGCGGTGCGCAGCCGACGCTTCTCACCACCATCGTCTCGGAGGATCCGATCCACCTCTATTTCGACGTGAACGAAGCCAACGCGATCAAATACCGCCGCCTGACCATCGCTGGCGCGAAGGCCGTCGCAGGTGAAGCCGGCGCAGTCGTCGAGATCGCGCTGCCTGACGAGAAAGGCTATCCGCACCGCGGCACCATCGACTTTTCCGACAATCGCCTCGATGCTCAGACAGGCACACTGCGCGTCCGCGCCACCGTCGAGAATGCCAAGCGGCTCTTCTCGCCGGGCCTGTTCGCCCGCGTTCGCGTCGCCGGCTCCACGCCCTATCAGGCGATGCTGTTGCCCGACGAGGCGATCGGAACCGACCAGGCCAACAAGTTCGTCCTCGTCGTCGCTGACGACGGTACGGTCCAGCGCCGCGTCATCGTCCAGGGTCCGATTGCCCAGGGAATGCGTGTCGTGAGAAGCGGGCTCAAAAGCGAGGACTGGGTCGTGATAAAGGGATTGCAGCGGGCCCGCCCCGGCCAGAAAGTCACGCCCACGCGCGAGATTCTACAAGTGACGAACGCCGCCCCCGATCCCGGAGCGCCTCGCCCCAGCGCTTCACAGTAGCGCTTCGCAATAGATCACGCCGTGAACGACACGCTTGCAGCCGGAACGCTCCGCATCGGCACTTCCCGGCCGGCATCCGGAGCACGCCCGCACCTGAGGATGATCTGAATGAAGACGTCACAGTTCTTCATCGACCGGCCGATCTTCGCCAGCGTTCTGTCGCTGTTCATCGTCATCGTCGGCGGCCTCGCCTATTCGCGCCTGCCGGTCTCCGAGCTGCCCGAGATCGCACCGCCCTCGATCCAGATCACCACGACGTTTCCCGGCGCGAGCGCCCAGACCGTCGCCGACACCGTCGCCGCCGTCCTCGAGCAGGAGATCAACGGCGTCGAGGGCATGATCTACATGTACTCGCAGGCTACCGCCGACGGTGGCATCAACCTGCGCGTGACGTTCGAGTTCGGCACCGACATCGACCGCGCCCAGGTGCTGGTCCAGAACCGCATCACTGCCGCTGAGCCTCGCCTGCCCGAAGAGGTTCGCCGCGGCGGCTTGAGCGTGCGCAAGGTTTCGCCGGACTTCCTTCTCTCGATCCACTTGATCTCGCCCGACCGCACCTACGATCAGGTCTACATCTCCAACTATGCCATCCTCAACGTACAGGAGGAGCTGGCGCGTATCGAAGGCGTCGGGCAGGTGCTGCTGTTCGGCTCGCGCGAATATTCGATGCGCATCTGGCTCGATCCCACCCGGATCGCAGCCCTCGGCATGACCGCCGAGGAAGTGCTCGCCTCGCTCAGGCAGCAGAACATTCAGGCCTCGGGCGGCGCACTCGGCGAGCCGCCGACGCGTGACACGGGCGCGTTTCAGGTCCCGTTGCTCCTCAAGGGCCGTCTGCGCGATGCGTCCGAGTTCGAGAACATCACCGTCAAGGCCGGCGCCGACGGTCGCACCGTCCGGCTGAAGGATATCGCACGCGTCGAGCTCGGCGCCCTGAACTACACCAACTACGGCTATCAGGACCGCAACCCCGCGACGGTGATCGTTCTCACGCAGACACCGGGCACCGACGCGTTGAAAGCGGCGCGTGCCATCAAGGCCAAGATCGATGCCCTCTCCGAGCGGTTCCCGAAGGGCCTCGAATACCGCATCATCTACAATACGACCGAGTTCATCGAGAGCTCGGCTCGCGAGTTGAACAAGACGATCCTGGAAGCGATCGGTCTCGTCGTTCTCGTCATGCTCGTCTTCCTGCAGACCTGGCGCGCCACGGTGATCCCGCTGGTCGCTATTCCGATCTCGCTGATCGGCACCTTCGCGGTGATGCTGTCGCTCGGCTATTCGCTCAATACGCTGACGCTGTTCGGCCTTGTTCTCGCCGTCGGCATCGTCGTCGACGACGCGATCGTCGTGGTCGAAAACGTCGAGCGCAAACTGCGCGAAGGCTTGTCGCCGGTCGAAGCGGCGCGCGTCACGATGAACGAGGTCGGTACCGCCGTCATCGCCATCGCCATCGTGCTCGTCTCGGTGTTCATACCGGCCGCCTTCATCGGCGGCATCACCGGCACGTTCTTCAAGCAGTTCGCCGTCACGATCGCCGCCGCGACGATCATCTCGGCGTTCGTCTCGCTCACGCTGTCGCCGGCTCTGTGCGCGATCCTTTTCAAGCCGCATGGACACGACGCGCCTCGCCGTGGCGTCGGCGCCATGCTGATGTCGCCGGTAAGATTGTTCTTCGCCGGCTTCAATCGCAGCTTCGATGCCCTTGCCAACGCCTACAGCCGCATGGTTCGCGCCAACTCGCGGCGCAGCGCGTTGATGCTCGTCTTCTATTGCGGCCTCATCGGCCTCGCCCTTTGGATGACCCGCGCCACGCCGACCGGCTTCATCCCAGCCCTGGATCGCGGCATCATGTTCGTCTCGGTGCAATTGCCTCCCGGCAGCTCGCTCGAGCGAACCGACCGCGTGCTCGCCCGCGCCAACGAGATCACTCTCACCACCCCCGGCATCAAGAATACCGCGCCCTTCGCCGGCCGCAATGCCGCCACCTTCACGTCCTCGCCGAGCGCTGGCGCCATCTGGACCGTGCTCGACGACCACGCCGTCCGCGCGACCAAGGGCCAGAGCGTCGACGCCGTTGCCGCCGATCTCCGGCGCCGATTGGCGACGATCCAGGACGCCATGACGTTCGTTTTCGTACCCCCTCCTGTCCGCGGCATCGGTTCTCAATCCGGCTTCGCCATGCGCCTCCAGGATCGCGGCAACTACGGCTCGGCAGAGCTGAGCCGTATTGCCGGCGAGCTGATCCGCGAGGCCAACGCCAATCCCATGCTGCGCAACGCATTCACGACCTTCCAGACGAACACCCCGCAGATGTTCGTCGATGTCGATCGCGACAAGGCGCAGATGTTGCGCGTGCCGCTGAACGCCGTCTTCGAAGCGCTTCGCATCTACATGGGCTCCGCCTACGTCAACGACTTCAACATGTTCGGCCGCACCTATCGCGTCACGGCCCAGGCCGATGGTGACTTCCGCACGAATCCCGAGAACGTCGCCAACATCCGCGTGCGGTCTCTCGACGGCGCAATGGTGCCGCTCGGCTCGCTCGTTTCCTTCAGGATGCAGATGGGTCCGGAACGCCTGCCGCGCTACAATCTGTTTCCGACTGTCGAGATATCGGGCCAGGGCGCGCCGGGCGTATCGTCCGGACAGGCGCTCGACCTGATGCACGAGCTCGCCGGTCGCATGCTTCCCCAAGGCATCACCTATGAATGGACCGACCTCTCCTTCCAGGAGCGCCGTGCGTCGAGCACCGGCTACTGGGTGTTCGCTCTGTCGATCATCTTCGTGTTCCTGGCACTTGCCGCCCTCTATGAAAGCTGGGCGCTGCCGCTGGCCATCATCCTGATCGTTCCGATGTGCCTGTTCTCCGGCGTGTTCGGCGTTCGCCTGCACAGCCTCGACATCAACATCCTCACCCAGATCGGCTTCGTCGTGCTGATCGGCCTCGCCGCCAAGAACGCGATCCTGATCGTCGAATTCGCGCGGCAGCTGGAAGATCAAGGCAGGGATCGCGTTACCGCCGCGGTCGAAGCCTGCCGCATGCGCCTCCGCCCGATCCTGATGACGTCGCTGACGTTCGTCCTCGGCGTCATGCCGCTCTACACCGCCGTCGGCGCCGGCGCTGAAATGCGCGTCGCGCTCGGCACCGCGATGTTCTGGGGCATGATCGGCGTCACCCTGTTCGGCCTGATCTTCACGCCTGTCTTCTACATCGCCATCCGCGGCCTCGCTGCGCGCCGCAAGGTCGCCGATGCCGGTCACCCATCGACGCCACGAGCACAGCCCGCCGAATGACACCGAATGATCGCGGCCGAGGCGCGCTCTCGCTTCCTCCGCCCCTCACCAACGCCGCTCGATAGAAGCCACCTTGTCAGACAAACCCTCAGCCCAGCCGGCAGCATGGACGCCGACCGACGCCACGCCCGCCTGGGCCGCGACCGCAACCCAATCCGAGGCCCTTTTCCGTGGCTTCACGGCGGCCTTCGGCATCGCCGGCTACGTGCTCATCGCAGGCTCCATCGGCTTCGGCGCGCTCGTCCGCGACCTCGGCCTCGGCATCGACTTCGCGATCCTGTCCTCACTCGTCTTCTACGCGCTGCCCGCGCAGGTGATCCTGGCCGCCGAACTCGGCCGCGGCGCACCGATCCTGACGGCCGCCTTCGCCGTGACGCTGACCTCCGTTCGCCTTCTGCCGATGGCCGTGACGGTCACACCCTTCCTCACCGACTACAAGGGCCGGCGCTGGCGCGAGATCATGGCGATCCACTTCGTTGCCGTGACCGCGTGGATCGAAGCCAACCGCCGCCTCGGGCCGCTGCCGCCGCACCTGCGCCTGTCGCACTTCATCGGCTTCGGCGCGACCTTCATGGGCTTCACGGCAGTCAGCGCCGCAGTCGGCTTCATGATCGCCGGGCGCGTGCCCGTGGCGTTGACCGGCGCGCTGCTGTTCTTCACGCCCGCGTACTTCGTGATGTCGATGATGCAGTCGGCCTATCTACGTGCCGATTGGCTCGCCATCGGCCTGGGTGCGGTTATCGGCCCGCTCGTCTACCTCGTCTCGCCCGATCTCGATCTATTGATCGCCGGCCTCGTCGGCGGCACCATCGCCTATGCCTACGGGCGGGCGAAACGATGAGCGGCATCTCGGGCTTTTTCGTCATGCTCGCCATCGCCGTGCTGGTGCATGAGCCTTGGCGATGGGCGGGCTACATCCTCGGCCGCCGCCTCGATCCCGACGACGAGATCTTCAACTGGGTCAAGTACGTCTCGACCTCGCTGGTCGCAGCCCTCGCCGCCCGCCTGCTGCTGTTCCCCTCCGGTGCACTCGCCGGCATCCCCATGTGGCTTCGCCTCGCCGCTTTCGCCCTCGGCGTCGCCGTCTTTTTCCGCACCCGAAATACCGCGTGGAAGGGCGTCTGCGCCGGTGCCGCCCTCATTGTCGTCGGAAAGCTCGTGCTAGGGTGAGCCACCGCGAATGCAGCGAGTGATTTCCGGCGCCGGATGGCCACGATGAGCGAACGAGCGGACGGCAACATCGAAAGCCTCAACACGGCCTGCACGTGCATCACGCTGGACGCTGCTGCCCTGTGTAAGGCCGCCGAAGCGATCGTCGGCGATCCCGCATTCTGCCGTGATCTGGCCGAAACGCACCCGCATCTGCTCTCCGCCCAGCCGATGTTCCTGTCGGCGGACCACGCCCGACAGATGCGCGAGACGATCCACGCGATCGAGACGGTAGCCCGCCTGCCCGCCTATCGCGAGGCCGTGCTGTCCCATGCCCCCGAGATCGCCCGCATCGAAACGGGCCCTATCGGCGTTTTCATGGGCTATGATTTCCACATCGGCGAAAACGGCCCTCGCCTCATCGAGATCAACACCAACGCGGGCGGCGCACTCATAAATGCCTATCTCCTGATGGCCCAGCGCACGTGCTGCGCGGAGATGGAGATCGCCGGCGGCCTGCCAGAGCGCGTCGCCGATATCGAGCAGCGCTTCGTCGCGAGCTTCAGAGCGGAATGGAAGCTCCTGGGCCGCGACGAGCCGCTGCGATCCATCGCCATTTCAGATGAATCGCCAGCCACGCAGTATCTCTACCCGGAGTTCGTGCTGTTCCAGCGGCTCTTCCAGAAGCACGGACTGACCGCCGTCATCGCAGCCCCCGGGGAATTCACCCTGAAGGACGGCAAGCTGTGGCACGGCGGACGGACTATCGATCTCGTCTACAACCGGCTGACCGATTTCACGCTCGCGACCCCCGCCTGCACTGCCCTTCGCGAAGCCTACCTCTCGCGCGCCGCCGCGATCACCCCCAATCCGCGCGCCCATGCCCTGTTGGCCGACAAGCGCAACCTCGTCCTGTTGAGCGACCCCGTCCGCCTCCGCGATCTCGGCGTCGAGGCCCCGCTCATCGCGGCGCTGACCAGCGGCATTCCCCGCACCGAAGCCGTCTCTCGCGCGACCGCCGACGACCTCTGGTCCCGCCGGAGCAAGCTGTTCTTCAAGCCGAGCGCCGGCTACGGCGGCAAGGCGGCCTATCGTGGTGACAAGGTCACCCGCAAAGTCTGGGAGGACATCCTGGCAGGCCGCTACGTTGCCCAGGAAATCGTACCGCCGAGCGCTCGCGCGATCTCCGTCGACGGCGTCGTGCACAACATGAAGGTCGACCTGCGCAACTACGCCTATGCCGGTGATGTCCAGCTCGTCGCCGCCCGCATCTACGAAGGCCAGACCACCAACTTCCGCACCCGCGGCGGCGGCTTCGCCCCCGTCTTCGTCGGCGACGACGCCCACTGCACGACCTGCCGCTGACGACCCGAGCCGCGACACGGCTTCCGGTTGCCCTCCGGCCCGTCACCGGCTAGCTATCCAGCAAATCAGGGACACCCGATCGCGAAGGACCGCACCATGGCCACCACACAGAACCTCCTGCTTCTCCCCGGCGACGGCATCGGCCCGGAGGTGATGGCCGAGGTGGAGCGCTTCATCGATTTCTTCAACAAGAAGTCGAACAAGGTGAAGTTCACCACCGACAGCGACCTCGCCGGCGGCAGCGCCTTCGACAAGCACGGCGTCGCCATCACCGAGGAGGCGATGAAGAAGGCGCACTCCTGCTCCGCGATCCTGTTCGGCGCGGTCGGCGGCCCGAAGTGGGACAAGGTGCCTTACGAGCATCGCCCCGAGGCGGCCCTCCTGCGCATCCGCAAGGAACTCGACCTTTTCGCCAACCTGCGCCCCGCCATCTGCTACCCGGCGCTCGCCGAAGCCTCCACCTTGCGCCGTGAGGTCGTCGAGGGCCTCGACATGCTCATCATCCGCGAGCTGACCGGCGGCGTCTACTTCGGCGAGCCCAAGGAGATCGTCACCCTCGAGAACGGCGAGAAGCGCGCCGTCGACACCCAGGTCTACACGACCCACGAAATCGAGCGCATCACCCGCGTCGCCTTCGACCTCGCGCGCACACGTGGCAACAAGGTCCACTCCGCCGAGAAGAACAACGTGATGAAGACCGGCGTGCTGTGGAAGGAAGTCGTCATCGACACCCACAAGAAGCATGGGGCAGGCATCGAGCTGCACCACATCCTCGCCGACAACTGCGCCATGCAGCTGATCCGCAATCCCAAGCAGTTCGACGTGATCGTCACCGACAACCTGTTCGGCGACATCCTCTCCGACGCCGCCGCCATGATGACCGGATCGCTCGGCATGCTGCCCTCGGCCTCACTCGGCGCCCCCGACAAGACCGGCGCGCGCAAGGCGTTCTACGAGCCCGTGCACGGCTCCGCACCGGACATCGCAGGCCAGGGCAAGGCGAACCCGATCGCGACAATCGCCAGCTTCGGCATGGCGCTGCGCTATTCGTTCGGTCTCGTGAAGGAAGCCGACATGGTCGACAAGGCGATCTCTAACGCGCTCGCCCAGGGCTTCCGCACCGGCGACATCATGCAGCCCAACATGCGCTCCGTCGGCACGACCGACATGGGCAAAGCCATCCTCGGCGAGTTGGAGCGCCTCGCAGGTTGATCCCTGCCCGAACAACGTCATCATGGTCCGCGAAGGCGGACCATCCACGACACTTCTATTTTGGATGTACGACAACGCGACGTGGATGCCCCGAACAAGCCGGGTCAACACGATCACTGAACGTACGACTTAGCCGCGCGGGGGCCACGCGCATCCGACCCGAGTTGCCATCGCACTCCACATTCCCCGCCTTCCGTCACACAGAACGCATGCCTTCTGCGTGACGAGAGGGTGAGGGCATGCCCTCTGACACTGCCCCGAGGGTGAGGGGCGGCCACTTGGGCGGCGCTGGCCACAACGAGCTTCCGCTTTCTCAGATTGACCGACCGCCTCAGACGCGGCACCTTGATCCACGCAAGTGACCCGGAGCAGTCATCTGCTCTGCTCTACAAGCCTTGACAGCCTACGTCCGCTGGCGTCTGATGAAGACTTCCAGGACAGATTAGAACCAACAAGAGAACAGCGAGAGCCGACAATATGACCGATGTGAGCAGCACTGTTCATGTGGTGAGCTTCGCAATTCA
Organism: uncultured Devosia sp.; assembly: GCA_964574325.1. Taxonomy (GTDB): domain Bacteria; phylum Pseudomonadota; class Alphaproteobacteria; order Rhizobiales; family Hyphomicrobiaceae; genus CAMDPA01. Next base: position 13,907 of record CAZNMY010000077.1, read on the forward strand.
CTAGTCTGCGCGATAGCCTCTCATTGCCTGTTGGCTTCCGTCATGGGGTTATTTATGCATAAAAGCAAACTGATTAGTAAGCGTTTCATCGCTTCTGCCGCTCTAATCGCGATTACCCTTGAAGCGAACGCAAACGATCGCGCCCAATCGCCTCCAGATTGCTTCCTGTTGTGCAAGGAGCAGTATATTTTCTTGAGTGAATACGGACCACACACTCCCACGGCCCTGATAGCAACCGCATTCGGCCAACCTAAGCAGGTGGCGCTGGGTAAGAAATTTGCGATTTCGAGATACGCCGGAGAAAGCTTTGACTTTATAACACTTCGCAATCGGAGCGCAAAGGATGTGGACGTCGGCGTCGCCGTGCGATCCACGGGCAAGAAGGCTTCGCATGCGCGGATTCCCTATCTGCACATGGGCGACACGCCCGAGAATAGCAAAGCAACTCGTTGGTTTTTCAATCTAGGCGCGTTCACACTCCAATACTTGAAGAGTCGCTGCGAAGTTGGAACAATTGAGAGCGATGCTCGCTATCACGTCTTCTGGACCCCAACATGCTATTTTGGCCGCCCAGGAAGCTATCAAAACTATTCGTTTCTGTTTAGCGCCGTAGACTGCAACGACAATCTTGCGAAAATACGCTTCGATAGACTGCAGTGCAAGGATGAGAGCAAACGTCAACCGTTAATGGCCTTCGTGTCGGGTGAGGAGAACCCTCGGAAATTGGCGGAATACATCAGCCAGTTTATATACTGGCAAGAGAATCCACCATAAAATCCCATCCAGCCGAACCCCTCGCTAACCGGAGAACCGACTACGTTTCGACAAGAAGCAAGTTGCGTTTCTACAAGTATCGAGTGAGGTAATGCCTTCCCGAATCCATCGCTTGGTCGATTGTGCGATTCAACGCCGGGTCTCCGTATCCAAAACCTTTTTCAAGAGCATCCATCCGTTGTTGCCGGCTACCATGAGAGCAGCTTTCCTTGTCCCAGGCAGCCCATGCCGCGCCAATAGACTGAATGCTCGCGCCTGAAAACAACGACCTGAATCGGCGCACGAAAAATCCGGCCATAAAGTCCGCATGCAACTCAACGCAATAGCAGGGCAAGGACTTCACAATGGCCATATGGATGCCTGTCTCGAATTGTTTCAAATGTGCAAATTCATGCGCGCACGCTGCCATCACAGCATAATCCCCACCAGGAGCCTTCAGCATAGCCTCTAGCAACCCCGTGCCGAACAAAACGACCCCATCGGTCGACGCCAGCGCATTGCGCTTTCCATCGTAGGCCAGATCGCCGTAGTATCCAAACTTTGGATTTACCTGAAACATTCTCCCTAGTGGCTGAAGCACACTAAGCCTCAAAGCTTCGTCAAATCCTGAAATAGAAGATGACTTCAGCGCAACTCGTTCTTTCCATGGCACCGACATCACAGGAGGCGGCGCCACACTATGGCGAATGACGTTTTGCACATCGCCATTGATCAAACACAACTCTTTTCCCAATTTCGACTTACAATTCTCGTATCCGCGCACTTGACAGGCATCGGTCTGAGCGAAGGCAAATGGAGAAAAGGCAGAGGATGCAATACTGACACCCAAGCTTGCCGCCCCGCGAATTACATCCCGTCTAATCATTTGCAGCACCTAATTTATTGAACTAGAGCATCGATCTGCTCCAGAGAAGGATTCGAAGCGTCAATCCACTTTTCTAATTGATCGAAGCGCTCCCGACTGAACTCAGGTTGCCACGTTTGCAAGTGCGGCTTGCCGTCTACGCCATATTCAATCTTCCACTTTGGCCCGAAATACATTACCGCGCCATACATCAATTTTGCCTGACGCACCCCGACGCCGTCAGCAATCATTGCGTCGTAGAAAACACGATGAACATTTCTCCAGCCTCGATCCTTCGTTTCGCAATAATAGTCGTGCACAACGGATGCTCTCCGGTACTTTCCTGTCCATGGGCTTCCAACAATCGACCACAATTGCCAGGGAATTGATGCTCCATTGACAATGGCACCCGCAGGAACGCTCCAGTTGCGACCGCCAGGATCAATGAATCCAAATTGCTTAAGTAGCTTGGCATCGCGATCGCTATTACCGATCATCTGCATTTCTAATTCGCCGATAAAGCGGCCGTTCTGCGCGACTGCCGGTGAATGTGAAACACCCCAAAAAAGGATCGAGATTGCAAATAGCGCCTGTACGATCTTTAGCATTGGGACATCCCTCCTGCGTCCAATGATCTGTGTAGGCTGTAGCCACTAGTCGTATCATCGCAATGCTCGCATATTACTTGACTGTACTAAGTATGCAAGGCTCCACCGAAACTAGCCAGAGCTCACAGGATCTCGCGGTCGCGAGGCTGAGCTTCAGCTATGCTGCTCTAAACCCGACGCCCCCATCCTTTCATCGACGCACCAGGCACTTCCCCTACTGGCCCACTGCCGAGATCGCGGCAGCGGCGGAACAAAAACGGTCTCGAGGGGACAGTGGACATTGCGGGACCAGGGCGTTTTGCTCGTTGCCGCCCCTCACCCTCGGGTCAGTGCCCGAGGGCATGCCCCAACCCACTCCCGTGAAGAACGCGGACAGGGAGAAGCGCGCGCTGTCGCTTCTCCTCGGGGTCATTCAGGTCGCGCAGGAAGCGCGTTTTGTCGGCTTTGGCCCGACTGCGTCGCGACGTATTCGCAGGCCCTCCGGCCTATTCAACCCGCCTTCTTCCCCCGCCGCAACACCGCCACGGCCTCCACGTGCGGGCTCCACACGAACTGATCGATCGGCACGACGCGCTCGATCTCGTAGCCGGCATCGACCAGGATCCGGCAATCGCGCGCCAGCGTCGCCGGATTGCACGACACCGCACACACGACTGGCACCTTCGACCGCGCGATCGTCTCGCACTGCGCGAGCGCCCCCGCACGCGGCGGATCGAACACCACCGCGTCGATGTCGGCGAGTTCCGTCCGCGACAGCGGCTCGCGCAGCAGATCGCGATGCTTGATCTCGAGCGGCTTGATACCCGGCGCTCCCTTCGCCGCCGCCTGGAGCACGGCCAGCGCCGGTTTGTCGCCATCGACCGCAACCACGCGTGCCTTCCGGGCGAGCCCGAACGTGAACGTCCCGAGCCCACAGAACAGGTCCGCGATCCGCTTCGCCTTTTTCGTCGCCTCGGCGAGAATGCCCGCGATCGCCTCCTCCGCCTCCGCCGTCGCCTGGATGAACGCCCCAGGCGGCAGCGTCACGATCGCCCCGCCGATCGACAGCCGCGGCACCGCGCGCTGCATCACGATGCTGCCCTCGCACATCACGCGAATGATGCCGGCGGGCCCCGCGATATCGGAGATCCGCGCCTGGACGGACGGCCCGATCTTCTCCGCCACGTCGATCAGCATCGCGTCGAGCCCCTCGGGCGTCGCCGTCACCGCCAACCTGACCTTCGCTTCCTTGTCTTTGGCCGGCAGCACGACGTCGGCAATCGCTCGCAACGCAGGCAGCGCACTCTCGATCGCTGGCAGCATCACCGGACACACATTGATCCCGACCAGCGCGTGCGAGCCTTCTTCGTGAAAACCCAGAACGACCTCGCTGCCCCGACGCATCGCCGCGAACGTCGCCCGCCGCCGCCGCCCGGCCCCGACAACGACGACATCGGCCACCTCGGGCTCGAGCCCGCGATGCGAGAACGCCGTCACCACGATATCGCGCTTCCACTTGGCGTAGACATCGCCGGACAGGTGCTGCACCGCGCAGCCGCCGCACGTACCGAAATGCGGGCACGCCGGCGTCACCCGGTCGGCGCCAGCCTCCAGTATCTCGACGACGCGGCCACGATCCCCACTGACCTCCACCGCCACCAACTCGCCCGGCAGCGTCCGCGGAATGAACACGGCCCCCGTCGGCGTCTCGGCCACGCCGTCACCCTGCGCACCGAGCCGCGCGATACGAAGTTCGATCCGCTCAGCCATCTCGCCGTGCTCCCAGAAGCAGTTCGACATTCCCAGAGCCGCCCGCGATCGGCGAGGCGATGACGCCCATCACCTGCCAGCCGGCTTGCCCGCAAACCCAGCCTCGTACGCTCTCGACCGCCTGCTCCCGCGCCGCCGGATCGCGCACGATGCCGCCCTTGCCGATTTCCTCGCGGCCCAGTTCGAACTGAGGCTTCACCAGCGCCACCAGCCACGCTCCAGGCGCCGCGAGCGCCAGCGCCGCGCCGAGAACCTTGGCCAGCGAGACGAAGCTCACGTCCGCAACGATCGCACCAGCCGGCTCCGCGATGATCGACCGGTCGAGCAGGCGCGCATCCTGACCTTCGAGCATCACCACCCGAGGATCGCCCGCGATCACCGGATGAAGCTGCCCGCGCCCCACGTCCACCGCATAGACCTTCGCCGCATTCCGCCGCAGCAGCACATCGCTGAACCCGCCGGTGGACGCACCGATATCGACCGCCACAACACCTTCGGGATCGAACCCGAAAGCCTCCAGCGCCGCGGCCAGCTTCAACCCACCGCGGGACACATAGGGCTGCGCGCCCTCCTGCACCGCGATGATGGCGGCTTCGCCCACGACGTGCCCAGCCTTTGCGATCGTCGCACCATCGACGCTGACACACCCCCGCTTGATGAGATCCCGGGCCTGCGATCGCGTCGGCGCGAGCCCCCGCTCGACGAGGGCGCCGTCCAATCGCTGCCTGTTCAGGCCATGCTTTTCATGCGTGACGTTGTTCATCGCTCTCTACTCTCGGTGCCCCATGTAGCGCAGGGAGCCGCCGATGTGCGACACCTAAACTGAATGCCCTGAAGACCATCCAGTTTCGAGCAGACCATGAGCCCAGCCGAGCCCCCGGCAAAGTCGAGCACGCCCCTGCGCGTCGCAGCCGATATGTATTCCGATACGCCGGTCGAATGGCTGATAAGCGACGCTCCCGTCGGCTACGAGGAAGCTGTGCGCGCAATGGAAGCTCGTGTCGAAGCGATCGCCGACGGCGCCGCGCCCGAACTGGTCTGGCTGCTCGAGCACCCGCCGCTCTACACCGCGGGCACCAGCGCCGACTTCGCCGATCTCCTGGCCCCCGATCGCTTTCCCGTTCACCGCACCGGACGCGGCGGCCAGTTCACCTACCACGGCCCCGGCCAGCGCATCGTCTACGTGATGCTGGACCTCAACCGCCGCGGCAAGGATGTGCGCGCCTTCGTGGCTGCCCTCGAAGGTTGGATCATCGATACGCTCCATCGCTTCAACGTACAGGGCGAGGTAAGAGGCGACCGCGTCGGCGTTTGGGTGCGCCGGCCACATCGCGCGCCAGATGCCGAGGACAAGATCGCCGCGCTCGGCATTCGCCTGAAGCGCTGGGTGAGCATGCACGGCCTGTCGATCAACGTGGAACCCGAACTCGAGCACTTCACCGGCATCGTTCCGTGTGGAATCTCGACCTACGGCGTGACGAGCCTCGCCGACCTCGGATTGATCGTCAGCATGGCCGAGGTGGACATGGCGCTCGCCGATACGTTCGAGGAACGCTTCGGCTCCGTCCTGCGCTGAACAAGGGGCCGCAAGAACCGCCGCTGACTGCCTGCTTCAGACAAAAAAACACCTAGCTGACGCTCTCGCGGCAGCCAGGTGCTGATCTCGACATTCGTAGCCTCTACTTCTTATTTGACGGCCCCGCCCCTTCGCCTGCCTTGCCGTTGCCGGCTGGCGGTTCTGGTGGAACATCTGGACCGTCGTAGTAGAGGTTACCGTCCTCGATGAAGACGACCTCGTTCCCCTCGAGCTCGTACTCGTCCTCGTCGCTGTCATTCAGACGGATGACACACCCCTTGAGGCAGACATTCTCGATTTGCGCTTCCGGCTTCAGAACCTGGTCCTGAGATCGAGAGCCTTCGACAATGGTGACCTTGTGGTCGTGATCGTCCCGATTGATGACGGTCAACGCAAGAACAGCGTTTGAACAGGTCAACGCTGCAACGAGACAAACCGCGAGAACCCGAACGCGCATCACGGTCATCTTCGTAAGGACCCTGTCAGATTACTTCTTCTTCTTCGCTGCTGCCTTCTTGGCAGGAGCCTTGGCCTTCTTCGCAGCCGGCTTAGCGGTCTTAGCCTTCATGGTCCACGTCCTTCTTTTGTCGTTGCCCCCTCGGAGGGGAGCTTGCTGAGTCCCGATTCACTAGAATCAAGACGAATGTAATCTGGTAAGAAACAATTCCCGCCGCAAACGGAAATTTCCGGTCTTCACTATCGAAGAGTTCGATAGATGGCTCAAAAATGCTGTTTTCAGTGGATAACTACGCGACGATGAAGGTGCGCCACACCACCAAAGTTCATCACGCGCACCGTTTCACGCTGGCGATGGATCAGCACTGAATGGACATAAATCTCGCCCGAACGTTCCTCATGGTTGCCGAGACGGGCAGCTTCATCGACGCCGCACGCAGGCTCAACATCACGCAATCGACCGTCTCGGCACGCATCAAGGGTCTCGAATCCGAGCTCGGCCGGTCGCTGTTCGACAGATCCAAGATCGGAGCGCGGCTGACCACCGAAGGGGAGCAGTTCCGTCGCCATGCGTTGGCCCTCGTTCGCGTGTGGCAGCATGCGCAGATGGAAATCGGACTGACCGAGCACCATCGCGACCACCTTTCGGTCGGTGCGCCGACCGGCCTCTGGGATGGCTTTCTGCTGCGCTGGGTGTCCTGGCTCAGGAAGTCGATCCCCGATATCGCCGTTTCCGCGACGTCGGGCCAGACGCAGGTCCTCACGCAGCGCTTGTTGGAAGGTACGCTGGATCTGGCGGTGATGTACCGCCCCGTGCCTCCGCCGGGATTGACGCTGGAACACCTCTTCGACGAGGAGATCGTGCTGTTCAGCGGCGCACGCACGCCGCCACGCCGGATATCGGCCGACTACACCGCTTTGTATTGGGGGCCCGAATTCGAGTTCGACCACTCCACCGCGTTCCCCGAGCACCGCACGCCGGGCCTTCGGCTGGACGTCGGGTCACGCGGCCTCGACTATCTCGTCGCGCATGAGTTGTCGGGCTACGCGCCCCTTCGCCTGCTTCGGCCGCACCTGAGCCGCGGTCGCGTCAAGCTCGCGCGCCGGGCTCGCCGCTTCGTCTATCCCGTCTACATGGTCTATCCCGAGGATCGCGATGAGGAAGCGTTCCGGCCGATCCTCGAAGGCTTGCGACGCGATGCCAAGCGCGTCCACGAAACGGTCGCCGAGTAGAGCCGGCCGACCGGAGTGCGCGCGCGCCGTCGCGTCGGCGGCGTCAATACCCGAGTGCACACCCATCCTTGCGATGATCCGACGCCCCGACCAGAACGCCGTTGGCGCGATCGATGAGGATGCTCTGCCCGCCGCCCCAGGGTTCCGCACGCCGCTCGACTATGTGTCCGAGTTCGGTGAGACCCGCCCGCACCGCCACCGGCACGCCGTCCTCGACACCGACCACACCGCCCTCCACGAACGCGCGCGGGAAATCGAGCGCCTCCTGCGGGTCCATGCCGTAGTCGACCATATTCGTCACCACGAACACGTGCCCGAGCGGCTGGAACGCCGCCCCCATCACACCGAACGGCATGTGCGGCAGGCCATCCTTCATGGCCATCGCCGGCACCAGTGTGTGCAGCGGCCGCTTGCCCGGCGCGATCGCATTGGGGTGCCCCGCTTCGAGCGTGAAGCCGCCACCTCGGCAATGGAAATTGATGCCGGTCTTCTCCGTCACGATCCCGCAGCCCCACTGCGCGAACAGCGAGTTGATGAACGACACCGCGAGCCCGTCACGATCGACGACCGTCAGATAGACCGTGTCGGTTCCCCCCGGCTTCAGCACGGGCGCGAGGTCCGGCGTCCGCCGCTTGGCGTCGATCTGCCCAGCGAGCTTCATGATCGTATCGTCGGCCAGCATGTGCGCGACGGGCACTTCCGCGAGATCCGGATCGGCGACGAACCGATCGCGCATCGCATAGGCGAGCCGGGCCGCCTCCATCAGCACGTGGAACCGCTCCACCCCGAGCGGATCCGCGCCGAGCGAGCCCAGCCGCTCCAGCATCTTCAGCACGATCAGCGCGACGATACCCTGGTTGCTCGGCGGCAATTCCAAAATGTCGAGCCCGCCATAGCGCGTCGAGATCGGCTCGACCCAGCTCGACCGCTGCGCCGCGAAATCCGCCATCGTGTGCAGCCCGCCCGCTTCGCGCAGCGTCGCTACCATGTCCTCGGCGATCTCACCGGAATAGAAGGCATCGCGGCCATCTCGCGCGATCGCCCGCAAGGTTCGTGCGAGTGCCGGGCTGCGCATCACCTCGCCGACCACGGGCGCACGGCCATCGATCAGTAGATGCTTGCGCGCACCGGCATGCAGCGACAGCTTCGGCACGCCGTTGGCCCAGTCGGCAGCCACGCGCGGCGCCACCGCCCAGCCCGCCTCCGCGATCTCGATCGCAGGCTCGAGAAGTTCGCCCAGCGGCAGCCGGCCATGCGACGCGTTGAGCGTCGCCCACCCGTCGACAGCACCCGGCACCGTCACCGCATGCGCCGTCGTCGGCGATATCGCCGAGATACCCCGGCCCGCGTACCACTCTTGTGTAGCAGCCCCCGGCGCGCGCCCCGCAGCGCTCAACGCCACCGGCTTCTCGCCCGGTCGCGCGATCAGCGCGAAGCAATCGCCGCCGATACCGGTCATGTGTGGCTCGACCACGCCGAGCACCGCGACGGCAGCGATGGCCGCATCGACCGCGTTGCCCCCGCGCTTCAGCGTCTCGATCGCCGTGAGGCTCGCCAGCGGATGCGACGTCGCGCACATGCCGTTGCGCGCATAAACGGGCGATCGCCCGGGAAGCTGGAAATTGCGCATGAAGGATCTTCGTCGGTCGGGTTGGCGGTGCGTCCTGCAGCGATCCGGCGCATGTTCGCGCCCACAGCAAACACTCTCCGTGTCCCCGGACGAACGATCCGACCGTCAGGTCGGAACGTGAAGAGCCGGGGTCTTTACACTTCTCAGAAGGGCAAGATCCGGATGACCGCTTGAAGTCACGGTCTCCAGGCAAAGGAAGCGTCACCTATCGTCACTTCATTCCTTCGTTTTGCGTCCCATCCTTTGCTTCCCCGGCCGAGCGCCTCGCGAGAGCCGGGGCCTTGACCCGAATGAGTTGAGCACGACCTTCGGACACGACGAATACGGTGCACAACCCCCTTCCGGTCAATATCCCGGACAGCCTCGCACAGCCGGCAGCGATCCGGCGCTCCTTCGCGCCGCAGTCGCCGGCCTAGTAAAAGCTCGGCTTCCGGGAGCGCACTATTCTCGTTTCTCTTCTTGAAGCGTAAGTCCAAGGCCGCAGCGCGCTGCTGCGCTGGGAAGCCGTAAAGGACGAAGAGATCAATCTTCCTCGAACTCGAGCTTCAACCCGTGCTTCTCGGCCAGTTCCGCGATCGCCTTCTTTGCGGTCGCCTCGTCCAGCGTCTCGAACGGCGGCCGCAGCTCAGCCCACTGCTCGTCGCCGCGATAGTGCGCGACCAGCGCCTTCAACAGCGGGATCACCGGATAGGCCTGCACGGCATTGCGCAGAGCCGAGATCTTGGCCTGCTGCGCATCGGCATCGGCTTCGTCCTTCTGCCAGCTGTCGTAGAGCGCGCGCATCGGTGCCGGACTGACGTTCGCGGTCGCCGAGATGACGCCGGCAGCCCCCTTCCTCAGACCGTCGAGGAGATGCAGCTCCGATCCCGGGAAGAACTCCAGCTCCGGATAGGTCTCGAGCACGGCCTTCATGTTCGACCAGTCGCCCGAGCTGTCCTTCATACCCGCGATGATCTCCGGGAACGCCTTCTTCAGACGCCCGATCAGCGACAGCGGGAACCCGACCTGCGACACCGGCGGGATGTGATAGAGATAGATCTTGAGATCGTCGTCGCCGACTTCCTCGATCACTTCGGAGAAGAATCGATAGAGCCCCTCCTCGCTGGGATTCTTGTAATAGAACGGCGGCAGCATCAACACGCCTTTGCAGCCGGCCTCCACCGCATGCTCGGTGAGGATGATCGCGTCGGTGACCGAGCACGCGCCCGTCCCCGGCATCATCATCGACGGATCGATACCGCCGTCGATCAGTGTTTCCAGCAGTTCCAGCCGCTCATCGAGGCCCAGGGAATTGGCCTCGCTCGTCGTGCCGAAGGGAGCGAGCGCCGTGCAGCCTTCTTCGATCAGCCAGTGCGCATGATCGATGAACCGGTCCGGATCCGGCGCTCCGTCCGGACCGAACGGCGTCAGGACCGGTGCGATGACGCCGCTGAAGTTTCGCTCTTTGGTCATGTGGTCATCCTCGTGTGAAACAAGTCGAAACGATCGGAGTCGGGGCCAGGTTGCAACCTGCCCCGTGAATTTCATCGGCCTGACCGGGGTTCCCCCCGGTCGCATGAGTTAGACGTGAGTTGGAGCTGCGTGCTGTAGCCACGCGATCAAGGCATCGGAATGTCGGGCTGTTTGATCGGGACATTATACCCGCGCTGAACGGCCGGCCGCGATGCGACCTCGCGATACCAGCGCACGACGTTGGGGTAGTCCTTGAGGTCGCCGATGTGCCAGTCGTAGCGTGAAACCCACGGCCAGATGGCGAGATCCGCGATGGAATAGTCCTTGCCGGCGACATACGCGTTGAGGCCGAGTTGCTTGTCGAGCACGCCATAGAGGCGCTTGACCTCGGCCGCATACCGCTCCTCGGCGTAGGGCGCCTTGCCGCGATTGTACTTCAGGAAGTGGTGGGCCTGTCCGAACATCGGCCCGACGCCGCCCATCTGCCACATCAGCCACTCGATCGCACGCCACCGCGCCTCGCCGTCACGCGCCAGCAGCTTGCCGGTCTTGTCGGCGAGATAGATGAGAATGGCGCCGGACTCGAATACCGACAGACCATTGTCCCGGTCTACGATCGCGGGAATGCGGTTGTTGGGGCTGATTTTCAGAAATTCCGGTTTGAACTGCTCGTCCTTGCCGATATCGATCGGATGCACGGAATACGGCAGCCCGACTTCCTCGAGCATGATCGAAGCCTTGCGGCCGTTCGGCGTGGACCACGTATAGAGATCGATCATGACTGATCCTTTGGGCGGCACCCCATGTGGGAGTGCATGAATTTCCATCTTCGCGCCAACCTAGACCAATGCCACCCGATCGCCAACAGCGGCGGCACGACGGTGGCATATCGTCCGATGTAGACCTCCTGCACGAGCCGAGGCTAAGTGGTGGCGGGCTGGGGTAGGGGAGCTTCCTTGAAATGCTGCTGCAGATGCAGAGTCTGGCGGGATTGATCGCGCTTCCCGCCATCGCATGGCTGTTGTCCGAGGATCGTCGTCTCGCGGCAGGGCGCGGCTTATTCCGGATCGTGGTCGGCGGCATCGTTCTCCAGATCGCCATCGCGGCGCTGATGCTGAACGTCCCCCCGGTCCGCGCGGCATTCGACTGGCCAGGCCGGGCCGTCGAAGCGCTCCAGTCGGCGACCGGCGAGGGCATGCGCCTCGTCTTCGGCTACCTCGCCGGCGGCCCCGCACCGTTCGCCGTCGTCAAACACGAGACTTCATTCATCCTGGCATTCCAAGCGCTTCCACTCGTCCTGATCGTAAGCGTCCTGTCGAAACTGCTTTACCACTGGGGAATTCTCCAGGCCGTCGTGCGAGCCTTCGCCTGGGGCCTCGAGCGCACGCTCGGCGTGTCGGGTCCCGTCGGCACGTCGGCTGCTGCCAATATCTTCGTCGGCATGGTCGAAGCCCCCTTGCTGGTGAAGCCGTATCTCGCCGGCATGAGCCGCGCCGGCCTTTTCGCCACGATGACCGTCGGCATGGCCGGCATCGCAGGCACCGTGCTCGCGATCTATGCGACCATCCTCGGATCGCAACTCCCTGGCGCCGCTGGCCATTTGATCGTCGCGTCTGTCATCAGCGTACCCGCAGCCCTGCTGTTGTCGGCGCTGATGGTGCCCGACGATGCCCCACCCGCGACGGCTGCCGCCGTCGCCGCACCAGCCGAGATCGAAGACGAAAACGCGCCGCGCACGAGCATGGATGCGATCGCCCAAGGCACCCGCGAAGGCGTCGATCTCCTCGTCGCCGTCACGGCGATGCTCGTCGTCGCGGTCGCCCTGGTAGCACTGGCCAACATGATCCTGAAGTCGGCCGTCACGCCTTTCGGCCTTACTCTGTCGTTCCAACAGATCCTCGGTTGGGTGTTCGCCCCGTTGGCCTGGCTGGTCGGCATCCCCTGGGCCGAATGCGCGCTCGCCGGCAGCCTGCTGGGCGTGAAGACGATCCTCAACGAGTTCATCGCATTCCTGCAATTGGGCGCACTGCCCGCCGACGCGCTCTCGCCGCGTTCCCGCCTGATCATGACCTACGCCCTGTGCGGCTTCGCCAACCTCGGCAGCCTCGGCATCATGCTCGGTGGTCTCGTCGCCATGGCCCCGAGCCGCCGCGACGCCATCCTCGCCCTCGGCCCCCGCACGATCGTATCTGGCACCCTGGCGACATTGATGACGGCGGCCGTGGTCGGCCTTCTGACGCGGGAATAGACCTCCATTGGCCTTCAGTCCCAATTTGGCTACCAATCGCCTATTAAGAATCACACGCTACGCCCCACATAGCCGTCACCGGCAGCGGCCGGCGATTTGGCGAACGACCGACATATGGAGCCATCGATGCCGCACGAGATCGAATCCGTCCTCGACAGCCGCCGGCTGCGCCGGTCGACGACGATGTGGCGGGGCCTCGCCATACTTGCCGGCGCGGTCGCGCTCGGCACCGTCACGATCGCAGGCGCCACCTCCGAATGGGGCTTCGCACCGCCCAAACAGATTGCGCGCGTCACCATTGAGGGGATGATCACCGAGGATCGCGCCCAGTTGCGCATGTTGAAGCGCATCGAGGAAGCCAAGCACGTTTCCGGCGTGATCCTGGTCGTCAACAGCCCCGGCGGCACCACCACAGGCGGCGAAGCGCTCTACGAAGCGCTCCGCAAGGTCTCTGAGAAAAAGCCGGTCGTGGCCCAGTTCGGCACGGTTGCGGCGTCTGCCGCCTACATCGCCGGGCTCGCCACCGACCAGATCATCGCCCGCGGCAACACCATCACCGGCTCCGTCGGCGTCATCATGCAATGGCCGGAGGTCACCGAGTTGCTGGGAAAACTCGGTGTCAAGATGAACGAGATCAAGAGCGGCCCCCTGAAAGCCTCCCCGTCGCCGTTCCAGCCCGTCGACCCGGCCAGCCGCAAGGTGACCGAGGAGATGATCATGGACAGCCACAAGTGGTTCCTCGACCTCGTTCGCTCCCGCCGCGGCGTTTCGACCGCCGCGATCCCCGGCCTGGAGGAGGGCCGCGTATTCTCGGGTCGCGAGGCCGTCCGCTACAAGCTGGCCGACCGGATCGGCGGCGAAGCCGAAGCCGTCCAGTGGCTCGAGGACGAGCGTAAGATACAGAAAAAGCTGAAGATTGTAGACTGGCGCCCGTCCCGCCCCTCCGAGTGGCCGTTCTCGACGTTCTCTGAAGCCGTGTCGGGCGGCATCGTCGAAACCATCCGTTCGGCGACCCGGACCGTGCTCGAGGAGACCGGCCTCTCCACGATCCGACTTGACGGTCTCGTCTCGGTTTGGCACCCTGCCAAAAATTGAGCGTTTCCAATGAGTTTATCTGAGAGGCCGACGTGCTTAAGTCCGAGTTGATTGCCAAGATCGCAGGCGCCAATCCGCACCTGTTCCAGCGCGACGTGGAGCGCATCGTCAACGTCGTGTTCGACGAAATCGTCGACGCCCTGGCCCGCGGCCAGCGGGTCGAGTTGCGTGGCTTCGGCGCTTTCACGGTCAAGCACCGTGGCGCCCGCACCGGCCGCAACCCCCGCACCGGCGCGACGGTCTCCGTCGATCAGAAGTTCGTGCCCTTCTTCAAGACGGGCAAGGAATTGCGCGAGCGGCTGAACGACAAGGCCCAGTCGGCTGCCGCGGCCGCTCCGAAAACGAAGGCTAAAGGAGGCCGTGTTTGATCGCCCGGATTCTATGGACGCTCGGCGCGCTTGTGGTCGCCATCGTGCTCGTGAGCTTGGCTGTCGCCAACCGTCACGAGGTACGGTTGGTGCTCGACCCGTTCAACCGTCAGGCGCCGGTGATCTTCACGGAATTGCCGTTCTACATCTACCTGTTCGCCATGCTGATCGTCGGCGTTCTACTCGGCGGCATCGCTACCTGGATCAGCCAGGGCAAATGGCGTCGCCTCGTTCGCCTCCGCACGCAGGAGTCGCTGCGCTGGAAGGGAGAGGCTGATCGTCTGATGCGCGAACGCGACGCGCAGGTCGGCGAACGCAAGAAGCAACTCGCGATCGCCGGCCGCTGAAATAGACGCCGAAACCGCGCCGATCGACGAGGCCACGATGCGCGTCGTCACCGCCGAAGACATCGAGGCAGCTCTCGCCTTTCCGGATCTCGTCGATGTCCTCCGCGAGGCATTCCGCGCCGGCATGATCGCCCCGCCGCGCCACCACCACACCATCCCGCTGGAAGGCGCCCGCCCCGACGCCACCCTTTTGCTGATGCCGGCTTGGACAGCATCTGCACCGGGCGCAGAAACCGCCGGCCACTACATCGGCGTCAAGACTGTCAGCGTATTCCCCGGCAATCGCGACCGCGATCTTCCCGCCGTGCAGGGCGCATTCCTCCTGTTCTCCGCCGAGACCGGCGAGCCGCTCGCCTTGATGGAAGCACCACGCCTCACCGCCTGGCGAACCGCCGCCGCTTCCGCGCTCGCATCGCGCTATCTTTCGCGCGAAAACTCCCGAAAGCTGCTGATCGTCGGCACCGGCGCTCTCGGTCGCTATCTCGCTCACGCGCACGCGAGCGTCCGCCCGATCCGCGACGTCGTCCTCTGGAACAGGCGCCCCGCCGGCGCACACGCACTCGCACGACGCCTGACGGAAGAAGGCTTCAACGTATCCGTCAGCGAAGATCTCGAGAAATCGGTGCGCGCAGTCGACATCGTCAGCACCGCAACGCTCTCCACGACGCCACTCGTTTTTGGCAAATGGTTGTCGCCCGGCACGCACCTCGATTGCGTCGGCGCCTACCGCCCGCACATGCGCGAGACCGATGACGACGCCGTCCGCCGCTCCCGGATCTGGCTCGACACACGCGTCGGCGCGATCAAGGAAGCAGGCGACATCGCCATCCCTCACGCGGCGGGAACGATCACCGAAGGCAGTATTTTGGGCGATCTCCACGACCTCGCGCGGGCCGATCGCATTGCCCGCACAGCCCCGGAAGACATCACGATGTTCAAGTCCGTCGGCGCCGCGATCGAGGATCTCGCAGCCGCCATCGCCGTCTACGAGAAGCTCCCGGCCGCTACCTGATGCTTGTAAGAGACCGTCATCCTCGTCGCGTAAGGGCGAAGCCCGAACAAGACGGGGATCCAGCGCAAAGAGCGTCGAAGACACAAAATCGCGCACGCACATTCTCAAGCCGCGCAGGTCTCGAGCCCCCGCTGAAGCTCCGCCCCATCGAGATTGCGCCCGATCAGCACGAGCCGGCTCGAACGCACCTCGCCCGCTTTCCACTCACGCTGGAAGTCGCCTTCGAGCTGCATGTGAACGGCCTGCACCACCAGCCGTCGCGGATCCCCCGCAATAGCGAGAATACCCTTGAGCCGCAGGATATCCCGACCCCGCGTTTGAACAAGATCCTCGATCCACGCCGAAACCTTCGCCTCGTCCAACGGCCGCGAACACGTGAGTGAAACGCTGTCGATGTCGCTGTCGGCCAGATGCGAATGCGCGTGGCCGTCGCTATGCCCGTCGCCGTGATCGTGCCCGCAGTGCTCGTCGTGAACATGCCCCGGTTCGCCGCACGCTCCAGCATCAAGCAGATGCGGCTCGAGCGACATCAACCGCTCCAAATCGAAGCTCCCGCGATCGAGGATCGCATCGAGCGGCACGTCGGCACGCACAGCGCGGATGATCGGCGCCAGCGGATTGAGCCGCCGCAGACGGGCCTCGATCGCGCCCAGCGCTTCCTCGCTCGCAAGCTCCACTTTGTTCAGCACGATCTGATCCGCGAACGCCACCTGCTCGACCGCTTCCCGGCTGTCGTCCAGGCAATCTGAGATGTGGCGTGCATCGACCAGCGTCGTGATGGAATCGAGCCGCGTCCGCGCTTGCAGCACATGATCGACGAGAAACGTCTGCGCAACGGGCGCAGGTGCCGCTAGCCCCGTCGTCTCGACCACGATCGCGTCCGGCAGCGGCTGGCGCGCCAACAGGCTGCGCACCGTGCGCACGAGATCGCCGCGCACCGTGCAGCATACGCAGCCGTTGCTGAGCTCGACCAGCTCCTCGTCGCCGCCGACGATCAGATCGCCGTCGATACCGATCTCGCCGAATTCGTTGACGATCACTGCGATACGACGGCCATGACGCCGCGTGAGAATGCGGTTGAGCAGCGTGGTCTTGCCCGCACCGAGATAGCCGGTGAGCACTGTAACGGGAATTCTGTTCGACATGCCCCCTACATGCCAGAGCCGAAAGGGCCTGTCATTTCGACAAACACGAAATATTGGATCTCGGACGCTCGTTCGCGAGCCGCTCACGTCAATCCAAGGTGACGCGCAGAAAACTTCCTGCGTCCCCGGCCAAGCGATCCGACCGATAGGTCGGAGAGCGCCGAGCCGGGGCCTTGCCCAGAGATTTTCACGGGAAGCCGGGTCTACGCACTCACGCGCTTCGCCCGGGGAGACAAAGGGATAGGTTCAGCAGTTCAAAGGCAGCGCGTATGGAGTTGCCGCCCCCTGAAAACTATGGCGCTGTTCGGCGTTCATGTTGACGCAGCGCACTGGCCCCGAAGGGGCCGCAGGATGTAGCTACGGGTGGAGCGCAGCGGAACC
>CAZNMY010000078.1:0-30655 GCA_964574325.1 uncultured Devosia sp.
ACTGGCGTTGACGTGGCTCAGCCACTCCGGCTGGTCGGGATGGCCCTCAAGGTCCAGCCGCGACACGAACGTCTCGTAGCCGCCCACGATCACCATGACCAAGAGGTTCGAGATCATCACCACGTCGATCAGTGCCAGCACCACCAGCATGATCTGCTGTTCGGAGAACGAGTTGGCGTGCGACAGCAGATGCCACAACTCTTTCAGGAACAGGAACACGTACACGCACTGCGCCACGATCAGGCCGAGGTACAGCGGCACCTGCAGCCAGCGCGAGCCGAAGATCAGTGATCCCAGGAGGCGGAGATGCCCGCGGTCGGTGGGTGGTTTCATAGGTGTCATGGACAATGGTCTCGCTGAGCAAGGCTCGGCCGGATAGCACGACGTGCGCGATCCCGGCAACATGGTGTCTTGTGGAGAACAGCACTCGAAGTGAACGATGACAGCGGGATGAGGGATCAGCCCGGCTGCATACCGCAGGAGCGAATGACTGCGGCGGCGCCAGGACCGGTGAGATGAGCGATCAGGGCTCGCCCCGCTTCGGTATTTGTCGCGCCGGTGACGATCGCCGCGTAGGTGACCGAGACGTTCTGGATGCTGTCGGGCAGCGCGCCGCCGACATCGGCGCCCGCTATCGGCACGATCTCGCTGATGACGGTGATGCCGAAATCCGCTTCTCCCGCAGCCACGCCCTGCGAGACGTGCCCGCCGTGATGGTAGAGTTTCGTCTTCGCCTTCAATTCGGCGCCCACCCCGAGGCGATCGGCGACACCCATGAAGTAGCGGCCTGTGTTTCCGCCGCCATCCGGATCGGTGAGCGCGATGGTCTTTGCCGAAAGGATCAGCCGGCGGACAGCGTCCTCGTCGGCGAGATCGGGCTTCGCTGCGCCTTTCCCGATCGCAACGCCGAGGGGCGAGCGGGCAAGCACGACCTTGCTCGGAACGACGATGTGGCCGGCTTTCTCGACGTCCGCGATCACGCTGCCGGTCACGAATGCGACGTCTGCCGCGGCGCCTTCGAGGAGTTTGTCACGCACCTTGCCGGCCGTCGCGTCCCAGCGCTCGACTGTATGGCCGGTCTTCTTCTCGAACTCGGGCAGGAGCGCATCGAGCACTCCGGAGACGGTCGCCGTCACGAGGGCCTTGATGATCACGATCGTCTCCTGCGGGTCGAACAGCTCTCCGGCCTTGTAGCATGCGCAGAGTAGCATGGGCGCAGAACGAAGCCGCAAGTCGTCGATAGAAAAACCGACGGACGGAGCAATGATCGCCCGTCGGCTGTTCTCACCAGGCTCGAAGCGCTTTACGCGGCTTGCTTGAAAACCATGCTCTTGACGATACCAGCCAGGGCCGTCAGCACGAGGCCGCTGCCACCACCCGTCAGAACACTGGAAGCGATCGCCATCGGATCGAAATTGGCCGCGGAAGCGCCGGCCGCAACACCGATGAGCGGACCGACGATCGGGCCCAGCAGATGCCCGCCGGCTGCGCCGCCGGCGAGACCGAGCAGCGTGTTCCAGATCCAGCCGAGGTTGATGCTCTTTCCAGCCAAGCCGGAGAGATTTCCCCCGACGGCACCGCTGACGAGTTGAACGATGAGATCCACAGGCATGTTGATACTCCCCCAAGGTCATTTGAAATGGCCCGGACCGGCCGACTGCTGTTTGCGCGTCCGACATGACAGGGGAGTGAAGTGGGAGCGTAGGAGACGAAATGAAACGGCCACCGAGGCAGGCCCGGCAGCCGCAGGTTTCCGGATCGACCGTTCCGTCGACTACTTGTTCGCCATCATGCCCTTGAGTACGCCGGCGACTGCCATCAGCACGCCGCCGCCGGCGCCGCCTTGCAGGATGCTGCTCAGGATGGCCATCGGATCCATGCCGGACTTGGCGGCAGCCCCGGCCATGCCGAGCATGGGGCCGAGGACCTGGCCGGTCAGACCGCCGCCCACGACGCCCAGTATCGAATTCCAAAGCCAACCCATATTGAGATTTTTCAGAACCGAGCCGGCCAAGTTGCCGCCTGCGGCGCCGCTGAGAAGCTGAATGATGAGATCGATCGGCATGTTGTCTCCTCCCAGGAGTTATAATGCTGCTCACGACTCGGAACGTAGGCTGAATATATCGATATACCAATCGGAATTTTCCACGAAAGACATCGTGCCCGGGAACCCGGTGGTTCAGCCGGAAGCACTCAGCCGCACAGCTTCTCGGCTGCCGCTAGTCCGCGAGCCAGATCGGCGATGATGTCCGCGGGATCTTCGAGGCCGACGTGCAGGCGCACGAGCGGGCCTCCCTGCCAGCCCCGAATACCCTGGGGATAGGTGAGCGCGAGGCTTTCGAAGCCGCCCCACGATGCGCCGATGCCGAACAGGCGCAACGCATCGACGAACGCGTTGGCGTGACCGAGCGTGCACGGCTTCGCCAGGATGATCGAGAACAGGCTGTTGGCGCCGTTGAAATCGCGCTTCCACAGGGCGTGGCCCGGATCGCTCGGGAGGGCCGGGAACAAGACGCGCTCGACCAGCGGCTGCTGCTGCAGCCAGGTGATGACTTCCATGGCGTGGGTGTGGGACTGAGCCATCCGTGCCGAGACCGTGCGCAGACCTCTCAGGACGGCATAGGCGTCATCCGGGCTGACGGTCTGGCCCAGCAAATGACTGTCGCGCCAGAGGTGGTCTGCGATCTCGCCCGCCGCGGTGACCGAGCCCATCGTGATGTCGGAGTGACCGGCGATGTACTTCGTCAGCGCGACGATCGAAATGTCCGCGCCGAGCGCGAGCGGTCGATAGAGGCCGGCAGCACCCCACGTGTTGTCGACGGCGACGAGCGCGCCGCGTGCTTTCGCCGACGCTGCGATCGCCGGCAGGTCCTGCACGTCATAGACGATGGAGCCGGGGTTATCGAGATAGACGAGACGCGTCTCGGCTTTGATGCGGCGCGCGACATCCGCTGCGGCTGCATCTCCCGCGGCGTAGTATTCGCACTGGACGCCCCGGGAGGAGAGGTAGTCGTCGGCGATGGCGCGCGCAGGGCCGTAGATCGTTTCGGCGAGCAGCACGTGATCGCCCGGCTTCAGGACGCTGAGGAAGACGTGGGCGATCGCCGCGAGCCCTGTCGGGAAGAGTTGCGTTCGCGTGCCGCCTTCCACCTCGGTGATGGCATCCTCGAGTGCGAACGTCGTCGGCGTGCCCTTGGCGCCGTAACTGAAATTACGCTCTCCCTTGGAGCGTCGAAGCGCTGTTTCGCGCAAATGGGCCGTGTCACGGTAGAGAACGGTCGACGCGCGCGTGAGGGACGGGTTCACTGCGCTCGTCGAATCACCGGAACTCTGCCCTGCCGCTGATCGTGTCGGTGCAGGTCGAGCCGCGTGCACGAACCTGGTCTTGTCGCGATCGGTCATCGGCGCGCTGCTCACAACGTCGGTTCATGGTGCCGGAAAGGCCGGCAGGAAGCGGATCAGACCGAGTTCTGACAGGGACTGAGGAAGGAAGTCAAGAAACGCGGCGGAGCGCTGTTCATCGTGCCCCGCTTCTGGCGTCAGCCTCGCCGCCGTGAATGAACGAACCGGCGCCATTCTGCCTTGCTGCCAACATATCCCCACCAAGAAACTGCCTGTCTCGCGGGGTACACGGCGCCTCCCCAGCCGAAAGGATTGCCCGATGATGCATTCGACAGCAGGCCGTCTCGACATTGCGAGCGTAAATAGAACTGCCGATCTCGCATGCGAGATTTCGTCATCGATCGAGATCGGAATGGATCTCGTGGGACAAGCGGGACTAGCAACCACCCAGAGGACGTTCGGTGGCGAAGCGTTGAGCGCCGTCGTCGGATTTCTCTCGCCGGGTGACACCTTGAGCATCTCGCTGACGCGTCCAGGTGCGGAGAGTTCACTCGCCCTTCGCGTTGCCGCGCGGCTCGGCGCAAGCACGGCGCGTCAGCGGGAGCGGATCGTGCTGAAGGCGCTGGAGGAAGCGCTCATCGGTGCGTTTCCCAGCGCCGTGTTCCGCGACGCGAAGCTGAAGTCGTCGGACAGCGGCTCGTATCCTGCTCTCGCGCATCGGATCGAGATCGCGCCGGCATCTCGGCGACTGTCGAAATGGCAAGCCCGTGCGATGCGCGATGCACCGCCGGCGATCGCGGCCAGCAACGGATCGGTGCGCGCCGATGCCGGCGGCGGCGAGCGCGACAAGGCCGAGATCGGCGCGCGGCTTTCGCTCGGTGCGGGAGCGCTGGCGATGGCATTGCGCTGCATCGACACGCCCGTCGCATTGGATCTCGACCTCGGCCACGCTGCCCTCGGCGCTGCCGATCTGCGCAAGCTCGGCCAGATCGAGAAGCAACTCGTCGCCGACATCCTCAGCCCCGATGATCCGCTGGTCGATGTGATGGCGACCAACGAGCTGACGCGGGTTCGCATCCTGACGCGGGAATGCACGGCATTGCGGCTTTCGGTGATGGTCCGCTCGGCTCGCCCGCTCGAGGCGTCGGAACGCGATCTGCTGTCCAGCGCGATCTTCGATGCGCCGGCTGCCATGGGCGACGATATTGCGGACGACAAGCTGTCCGCCTTGCTTCCGCGCGCCGTCGGCGGACAAGCGGCGGGCTCGATCCTCAACACGATGCTGCGTGTGGTCGCCGACGGCGAGGCGCGGTCCAACCGCGTCGTTGCAGGCGGCACGCTTATGGGGAACACCCTTCGCGGTACGCCCGAGCGGCAAAGTTACGCCGACCGCAGCCAGCACACCTACGCTCTCGGCGCGACAGGGACCGGCAAGTCGACGATGCTGCTCAATCTGCTGGTGCAGGACATGGAGGCGGGCGAGGGCGTGATCCTGATCGACCCGCACGGAGATCTCTACCACGCGGTCGCGTCGCTCGTGCCCGAGCGGCGGCGCGCCGATCTGATCCTGGCGGACGCCGGCAGCCTCAGCGAGAGCTTCACGCTGAATGTGCTGCAAGGCAACAGCGGCGATCCCGGCTTCGACCGCAACACCGTCGCGAACGATCTCATCGAATTGTTCCGGCGCGTGCTCTATCGCGGTGTGCCAGAAGCCTTCGGCCCGATGTTCGAGGTTTATTTCCGCAATGCGCTGTTGCTGCTGATGGCGTCGCGCGGATCGGAAGCGACGGTGCTCGATTTCGAGCGGCTGTTCCAGGACGACTCGTTCCGGCGCAAACTCGTGAAGGATTGTCCGCTGGAGCACGTCGCGGACTTCTGGAGCAAGACGGCGGAACGGGTGAGCAATCACGAGATCTCGATCGAGTCGATCGCGCCCTACATCGTCTGCAAGCTCAACCAGATCACGTCGAACGAGCGACTGCGGCCGATCCTGGGCGCGACCTCCTCGACGGTGGATTTCGACACCATCATCAACGGTCGCAAGATCTGCCTCGTCAATCTCGACAAGGCCCGGCTCGGCGAGAAGAGCGCGGCCTTCCTCGGCGGCGTCATGCTTTCCCGCCTGTGCATGGCGGCTCTCTCGCAGGGGCGCAAACTTCCCGGCGAACGCACGCCGGCGACGATCGTCCTCGACGAGTTCCACACCTATGCGACCGACAGCCTTCCGGTGATGCTCGCCGAAACGCGCAAGTACGGCTTCCGCATCACGCTCGCCAACCAGTCGGTGAGTCAGATCGACGGACGCGGCCTCAATCCCAACGTCCTCGGCCCGATCCTCGGCAACGTCGCGAACCTCGT
Organism: uncultured Devosia sp.; assembly: GCA_964574325.1. Classification (GTDB taxonomy): domain Bacteria; phylum Pseudomonadota; class Alphaproteobacteria; order Rhizobiales; family Hyphomicrobiaceae; genus CAMDPA01. The sequence continues at coordinate 5,701 of CAZNMY010000078.1, forward strand.
GACGTTCCGCGTCGGCGTCGAGGATGCTGCGGCGGTCGCGGGCTGGCTCGCGCCGGAGATCACGCCGCAGGAATTGACGCGATTGCCGAACTTCCACGCCGTCGCGCGGCTGATCTCGAACGGCGAGCCCCGGCGGCCGGTCCATCTCGAGATGCCCCCGCCGCCTTCGGCATGAGGCCGCTCTGAGGACGACGGTCCGAGCGATGCACCCACCGCTCGGACCGCCGTCGATTCCCGTGGACGACGTCGATTTCCTGGCGGTCGAGGCCGATAGCCGGCAGCTTCTGCGTGAAAACGCGTGGCCTGCAAATGCCGTTCAGCGTCGATCCGGACATCGTGTTTCTGTCGATCGCCTTCCAGGCGTTCGCCGGTATCGCATTCGGCTGCTTTCGAGCACTGCGCGCAGATCAATGACCTATCGGGCAATTTCTATGGTCGCCTGCAATCCGCCCGACGGCTTGTTCGACAATCGTAGAGATCCGCCGTGGGCTTCGGCGATCGACGCCGCAATGGCGAGCCCGAGCCCGATCCCGCCGGTGTCGCGATTGCGTGAGGCTTCGACGCGATAGAACGGTTGCAGTACCTTGGCCAACTGATCCTCGGGAATGCCGGGGCCTCGATCGTCGACTTGGATGGCGACGTTGCCGCCTCGATCCGCGAGCGAGACGGTTGCGCGTTCGCCGTATTTCACAGCGTTGTCGATCAGGTTGGTGATCGCCCGGCGCAGGGCAGCGGGCTTGCATTCGGCGACCACAGCCGCCTCGATCGATCCCTCGCCGACGGCGAGGCCGGCATCGCTCATGTCGTCGACGATGCTGGACACGAGCGCACTGACGTCGACGCGACGGTTCGCTTCGCCTTTTGCTTCCTCGCGCGCGAACGACAGCGTGGCGGAGAGCATGTCCTCCATCTCGCCGATGGTCTTGAGCATGCGCGCGCGCTCGTCGCCGTTGTCGGCCGCCTCCGCCCGCAATCGCAACAGCGTCAGTTGTGTGCGCAGATCGTGCGAGATCGCAGCCAGCATCATCGTCCGGTTTTCGATGAGCCGACGTAACTTGCCCTGCATCTCGTTGAAGGCGGCAGCGGCACGCCGCATCTCCAGACTGCCGGACACCGGCAGGGCCGGTGCCTCGACATCACGACCGAGCCGCGTGGCAGCGTCCGACAACAAGCTGAGCGGCGCCGTCATGCGGCGCACGGTCCATGCGGTCAGCATCGCGATCATCGCCGTCATCACCGCCAGCGCGAGCAGCAAGCGGGGGGAGATGGTCGGACCGGTATCGGGCAGAGCTGTCGCGAAGTGCAACCATTGGCCCTCGCCGAGCTCCACCGAAGCCGTGAGCCCCCGCCACGACATCGCCGCGCGCGCCAGCGGGCCTCGCATCATCGGACCATGCCCCATACCGGCGCCCATCCCAGCCCCCATACCGGGATAGTGGCCTGCGCCGATGCCGCCGCCCGGACCACGGAACGGCTGATCGGCGAGCCGCGATCCGATTGGATCGGTCGCGACGTCGACGACGACCGAATGGTTCGGCAGGCCCTGCTTGATGTAATCGGCGATGATCTGCGAAGCATCGTCGGCTTCGGCTGGCACGCTCGATGGCGACTTCTGCGCTGATAGAGCGACGCGAAACATCGGATCGCTGGAGCCGCTCGCGAGACGAGGACGCCAACTCGCCGGCGCTTCACCGACGAGGCGCGACACGTTGATGATCCTCTCCGCCACCGCCAGTGCGCCGACGGCGCGAACGGCTTCCTGTCGCGCACTGGAATAGATCCAGGCGCCGGCCGACAGAGCGAGCCCGATGCCCGCGAGCAGAACCAGCAGCGTCTGGCCGAACAGCGTTTGTGGCAGCAGCCGCTTCATGTTGCGACGACCTCCGGCGCGAAGCGGTAGCCGCCGCCCCAGACGGTCTGGATGATGCGCGGGTCCGACGGATCGACCTCGAGCTTCTTGCGCAGCCGGCTGATCTGCGTGTCGATACTGCGATCGAATGCGCCTGCCGAGCGGCCACGGGCCAGGTCGAGAAGCACCTCGCGGGTGAGGACGCGTTGCGGCCGCTCGACCATCGCGACGAGAAGATCGAATTCGCCGGTGCTCAAAGCGACGCTGACGCCGTCGTCCCGGAGCAACTCACGTGCGTCGAGATCGAGCACCCACCTGTCGAAGGCGTAGCGCTTCGTCTTCGTCTCGTTGCGCTGAGCGTGGCCGCCTTCCGAACGTGTCCGCCGCAACACGGCATTGATCCTGGCGATGAGCTCACGAATGCCGAACGGCTTGGGCAGATAGTCGTCGGCGCCCAATTCCAGTCCGACGATACGATCGACCTCTTCTCCTTTTGCCGTCACCATGATGATGGGAATGTTCGAACTGGCGCGAACCTCGCGACACAGGACGAGACCACTGTCGCCGGGCAGCATCAGGTCGAGCAGGATGAGATCGAATCGGCCGTCGGCGATCGCCTTTCGCATGGCTTTGCCGTCGGCGACGGCGGTCACGCGGAAGCCCTCCTTCGTCAAGGCGCGTGAGACGAGATCGCGGATCTCGCGATGATCGTCGACGATCAGGATGTGGGGCGTCGTGCTCATGAGGATGACAATACCCGCACCGGCACGTCCCTGCAGCAGAAGTTCGTCACAGGATTTGTCAACGCCGGCGTCTGACAAACTTTGTCACAATTTCGGCTGTTCGCGACAAACCTCAGTGACAAGTGCAGCCCATCTTCCTGCTTACCGACGGACGTTCCGTCACGGCAAAGTCAGGAGAGCTTCAATGTCGAAGACAACGAAAACGGTTGGTATTGTCGCAGGTTTCGCGGCGGTCGGGCTTCTCGGTGCCTACGCCTTCGCCCAGCAAGGCCCCGGTGGCGGGCCCGGTCGCATGGGCATGGGGCACGGCATGACGAACGGCATGGAGCACGGCGGAATGGGCCATGGTGGAATGGGCCAGCGCGGCATGGGGAAAGGCGCGATGATGGGCAATTTCGGCGATCCGGCGAGCCGGCTCTCCACCCTGAAGACCGAGCTCGGCATCAAGCCTGAGCAGACCGCCGCCTGGGACGCTTATGCCAAGGTCGTCACCGACACCGCGACGGAGCGGCGTGACCACGCCGGGAAGATCGACCGCGATGCGATACGCAACTTGAAGCCGGAAGAGCGCCAGCAGCACTTCGACGCCATGCAGAAGCAGCGCGACGCAGCGCAAGCCCGGATCAAGGCCGCTGCCGAGGCGCTGGTGGCGAAGCTCGACGACGCCCAGAAGGCGAAGGCCAGCACATCGCTGCCCGGTCTCGCGACCGCCGGTTCCGGCAGGCGTTTCGGCATGATGGGCGGCCACGGCAATGGCCATGGTCGGGGCGAAGGTCGCGGCATGGGGCCGCCTTGGGCGCGCTGAGCCTCGACGTAGCCACCTCGGTCTCGAGCCGGCAAGGCCACGAGGCCGAGGTGATTTCCACAGCATCACCACAGCCGAGCCGCGTCTGCGCACGACAGCCGAATTGGTCCAGGAGCACCGTCATGAAGAAAAGAACGAAAGTCGCAATCGCTGTCGTCGTGGCTGCGATTGGATCCTTCGGAACCTACGTCTGGGCTCAGCATGGTCACGGCTTCGGCCCGGGCCGCATGGGCATGGGGCCGGGCACGATGATGGGCATGCACGGGGGATCCGCCTCGTCGACAGAGATGCAGGAGCTGCATCGGATGTTCGTCGACCACACCATGATCAAGCGGTCGGTGACGAACCTGCCGAACGGGATCAAGACCCTCACGGAATCGGACGATCCCGAGATGACGCGGATACTCGTCAGCCACGTCGCCGGAATGATCAAGCGCGTCGAGGAAGGGCGAAATCCCGGACTGCCGATGCAGAGCCCGCAGCTCGAGATCATTTTCCGCAAAAAGGACAAGATCAAAACGAGCTTGGAGCCTACGCCCAAGGGGATCGAAGTCACGCAGACTTCGGATGACGCCGAGACGGTCACGGCGCTGCAGAAGCACGCCGCGGATGTATCCGATTCCGTGCAGCGCGGCATGCAGGCCGCGCACGATACGATGAGGCGCAACATGGGCGGCGCGATGGGCGATCACATGATGGATCACGACCATTCCCGCCGTCGATGATCGGCATCGCCGTCCAATCCCGACGCTCCGACGCAGACAACGTCTGAAGACCGACATCGTATCGGCAAGCGTCGCGATCGCTTTTGCGGATCGGCTCGCTTCGCTTCACGATCACGCCGACTGCCTTCAGCAGTCGGGGGCTTATCCGACGTCGGCCGGAGATCGTTCGTGGCTACTGTGCAGTGATCCCGGCCTCCTTGATGATCTTGGACCATCGAGCGACCTCGCTCTTCACCATCTCGCCTGCTTCTCTTCCCGACAGCCCCAGAATGCGGCCACCTGTGCGTCCGAACGATTTCGCCACCTCCGGCAGCGCGACGACCTTGGCGACTTCCCGGCTGAGTTTGTCCAGTGCGGGGGCGGGAATTGCCGCCGGCGCGAACAATCCGAACCAGCTCTCGAACTCGAGCTTTCCGCCGCCGCCCTGCTGGATGGTCGGGACTTCAGGCAGTTGGCTCATGCGTGCGGCGGATGATACCGTGAGAGGGCGCACGGACTTGCCCAGAATTTGCGGCAGTGCCGTCGAGACGTTGTCGAACATCAGATCGATTCTTCCGCCGATCATGTCTTGGTAGGCGGGCTGCGCTCCGCGATACGGCACATGATTGAAGGACACGCGATTGAGTTGCTCGATAGCGGCCATGGCGATGTGCTGGCCGGTGGCGCGACCGCCGGAGGCATAAGTGATCGTGCCTGGGCTCGAGCGCGCAGCCGATATCACGTCAGCGAGAGACTTGTGCGGGAGATCGTTGCGCGCGACGAGTACGAATGGGAATGCCACGACGATGTTGATCGGGACGAAGTCTTTGATCGGATCGTAGGGCAGCTTCGCGTGGAGCCCCGAGTTCAGCCCGAAGTTCGAAAAGGCGCCCATCAGCAACGTGTAGCCGTCCGGTGCGGCCTTGGCGGCGGCTTCGGTGCCGACCAGCGTGCCGGCCCCCGTGCGGTTCTCGACGACGACCCCTTGCCCGAGCAGCGGCGAAAGGCGCTCGGCGATGATCCGCGCTGTGATGTCGAAGCCGCCGCCGGCCGCCGTCGGCACGATGATCTTGATCTGACGGTTGGGGAAGTCCTGCGCTTGCGCGGAAATTGCGCAGCCGGCCGAGGCGATGCCCGCCAGCACGGCAGCTTCGAGACTGATCAGCCTTCGCCACATGCGCGATCCTCCTGGTTGGTAGACACTCACTTGCGCCGATCTCACCGCTGTCTTCGCAGCGAAGGTGCGCTCGACGATCCCCTAGTGGCCCGTCGCGCCTAAATCGCTGTCCTGGCCGGAACCGTTGACGATTTAGGCGCGACACAAGGGCCACTAGAGAAATCATGAGCTTAGTGTGGCGTTCATCGCGCTTCAATTGACTCCAACCGTGCCGCACGAACAGGTCAATTGAAGCGCGACGCCACACTTGGGCTTGCCTGTGAGTTGCGTCGGGGGGATTGCGGATCGGCAGCCCGACGATATGCGCGCGCTCATCGCCGATCCTGCGTGCCGAGGTGCACTCATGGCGGCCTCACTTCTTGGGTGTCGTGGCTTCGATCGTTTTCCGCACGATCTCCTTCGGCATCGCGTAGAGCCGAGCCACGAGCTTCTCGACATCACCACCGGTATGCGGCGCCAGGTTTTGCCCGCGTTTCAGCGCATCCGCACGATAAGCGGGATCGGCCATCACGGCGTCGAAAGCCTTGCGGTATACGCCGAGCGCCTCATCGGGAACTCCTGGTGGCAGATAATACGGATTGTTGAACTCGTAAGGCAGAAGGAAGAATTCGAGCATCTGCCGGGCGTCGTCGGATTTGATCAGATCGATCGCGCGTGGAACGTCGGGGAAATCGCGATCTCGGGTCATCGCAACCTGGACCAGCGGGACGAGTTGCTTGTTGCGCAGCCAGTCGGCGCGCGTCGTGCGCATCGAAGACAGCGTATTGCAGATGCCTTCCACCTCGCCACGCTCGATGGCGAGCAGGGCATTTCCGACGTGAAACCCCGAGATCGGCTTGAAGCGCGTACCGATCAGGGCATTCATCAGGAGTGCGGTTCGCATCGGCGACGACGTGGCGCCGGTCGAGGCCATGACGACCTCCTGTTTGCGGGCGTCGCCGAGCGACTTGGCTTGCGAGCCGTGCCACACGGCGCAAACGGTGTCGCCCTTCAGCAGGCTGCCGATCCAGCGCAGCCTGGTGATGTCGTAGTTGGCGGCAAACCCACCGCCCATGAGTGGCTCGACGATGGGCCCGGCGTTGGTGGTGCCGATGGCCGTCCCATCTTTTGCAGCGACATTGTAGGTGAATTGTACCGCCTGAATGCCGCCGTTGCCAGGCATGTTGCTCACGACCACTTGCGGCTCGCCGGGCAGGTGGCGCGGCAAATGCTGGCCGAAAGTGCGCGCGAAGATATCGACGCCCCCGCCGGTGCCGCCGCCGACATGGATCGTCACCGTTCTGTTCTTGAGGTCGAACGCGGCGGTTTGCGTCGGCATGATCGCCACGCAAAAGGCCGCCGATGCGGCGATGATGGACGACGTGAGTGGCCAATGATGTGTCATCGCCTGAATTCTCCTCCGAACAAATCAGCAGCGGCTGCGCAACGGCGAGCAGCGATGTGCCACTGCGGAGTGCCGCCGAGCAGATGGATCTGTCGATCCGGGCGGGGACAGCCGTCTCATTTCATTGCGCCGGCTTGAAGCCTGACGCCTTGACCACAGGCCCCCATCGCTCGCGATCCGCATTTTCCAACGCCGCAAGTCCAGCAGGCGATGTTGGAATGGGCTCGAGGCTCAGGGCAGCAACCCGCGCCCTCAACTCCTTCGTCTGCAGTCCATCGACAACCGCTTTGTTGATGCGAGCGATCATCGCGGTCGGAGTTCTGGCCGGCGCATAAAGGCCGTACCAGCCCTGTCCGATCATGTCGAAGCCGGCCTCCTTGAAGGTCGGAACATCCGCCAGGAAGCTCGATCTCTTCGGTCCTGCCGTCGCGAGCGCACGGATTTTGCCGGCCTTGTGCAGCTCCGTGACATCCCCGAGCGGCAGAACGGCCATCGGAAGCTGGCCGGCGACGAGATCGTTGAGGACCGGTCCGGACCCACGATAGGTGACGTGGCGCAACTCCAGCTTCGACGCGGTTGCAAACATGACGGCAACGAAATGCCCCAGACCGCCGGCGCCCGGCGAGCCGTAGCTTCCTTGACTGGGATTTGCCTTCGCCCAACCCACCAGCTCGGCGACGGACTTCGAGGAGTTCTGCGGCCCCACGGCGAGCGCGATGTCGAAGGCTGCGATGGCCGAGACCGGCTCGAAGTCCTTTGTCGGATCATAGTCGAGCGACGAATAGGAATGAGGATAGATCACCATCATCGGGCTCGACGCGAACAGCAGAGTGAACCCGTCCGGCGCGGCAGCTGCGACGGCCTTCGCCGCAAGTCGTCCCGCGGCCCCCGTTCGGTTCTCGACGATTGCCGGAGTTCCAAGCGCGGAAGAGATCCTGTCGGTGACGATGCGGGCCATCACGTCGCCCGATCCTCCAGCAGCGAATGGATAGAGGACCTTGATCGTGCCGGATTGGGCAGAGGCGCCGTTGGGTGATGCCAGAGAGAGCACCAGAGCGAGCAACACGGTGCAGAACAGCAATGATGTAGCCGCAGCGGTATGCGCGACGCACAAACTGCTTCTCGTGGTGCGTCTCATGCGCTCCTCCCTGAACTCTTTGTCGACGTCGTTGCCATGAGTGTCACCGACCCGGAACGATTTGGAAATAGGGATCGACGCGGTGCTCCCTCACTTGTTTTTGTATCGACTGATCGGAAACCGGGAGCTATAAGGCCATGTTCAGATTCAACCGACCGAGGTGTCTTTTGGGCCGACCGCGCTCTTTCGATGAAAACAAGGTGCTCGATGCCGCGCTGACCTGCTTCTGGGGACGCGGCTACGAGGCGACCTCGGTGCGCGATCTGATCGATGCTATGGGAATTTCCGGCCCCAGTCTCTACAACGCTTTCGGCGACAAGAAGGAGCTGTACGTCGAAGCATTGGAGCACTACTGCCGGACCCGAACGCATCCGCTCCTGGAGCGGATCGAGAGCGAGCACAGCGGCGTGGGCGCCATCGTCGCATTCTTCGGCGAGGTGGTCGATCGTACGATCGGTGATCGGGAGCGCCGGGGCTGCTTCCTGGTGAATTCCGCCCTCGAGGTTGCTCCTCACGACAGGATGATGGCGAAGATCGTATCGGCGCATCTCGATGCCATCCGAGGATTTCTGAGGCGGCAACTGCAGTCGGCGCAATCCGCTGGCGAGATCGAGGATACGATCGAGCCGAGCGGTTCGGCAGACCACCTCTTGTCGGTCTTGCTGGGTGTTCGTGTTCTGGCGCGGAGCCAGCCGGAGCGCGAGCTCATCGAGCGCATCGTCGGCTCTGCACTGCTGTCGATCGGGATCCAACCCAGCCGGCTCGGAGCGTTCAGGGTCGCGGCCAAGGGTGGTCCGACGCGTCGCAAGAACTAGAGCCGGACCCAAACATCTGAATTGGTTGTGTCGAACATCGAACCGGAGGCCGTCTACGTGTCAGCTCAGCAGAAAGTACCCGCGGGATCCATGTTTCCCGCGATGACGTGGCCGACCGTGGATGGCGGCAAGATCGATGTTGCCGCCGCGCCGGGGTGGCGGATGCTGGTCGTCTACCGAGGCAAGCATTGTCCTCTGTGCAAGAAGTACTTCGCAGCTCTCGATGGGATGCTCGACGGATTCACTGCGGCAGGTGTCGCCGTGTCTGCCGTGTCTGCAGATCCGAAGGAAAAGGTCGAAGCCGACCTCGCCGAGTTCAAATGGCGGTTTCCCGTCGGCTACGGAATGACGGTCGACGAGATGCGACAGCTCGGCCTCTACGTGTCCGAGCCGCGATCCAGCCAGGAGACCGATCGCCCCTTTGCGGAGCCCGGTCTGTTCGCGGTCAATCCGGACGGTCGAATTCAGATCGTCGAGATCTCGAACGCACCGTTCGCCCGTCCGGACCTCGGTGGCATTCTCAATGGCATCAAAATCATTCAGGAGCGTAGCTATCCGGTTCGCGGCACGCTGGTTTGATTTCAGCGGCACGAGACGCCGGGACTGCGCGGTAAGAGACCAACAGGCCGCCGCGCAGCCCGGAGAATCCAAAGGGAGGAAAACATGGACAGGCGTGAATTCATGGTCGGTTCGGCTGCCGGCTTTGCGGCGGTCGGGGGCATGGGGACGGCAACGGCAGCCGACGACTATCCTTCTCGTGCCGTGACGATCATCAATCCGTTTCCTCCCGGAGGCGCCGCAGACGTGGTCGTCCGGCCTTTCGCATCAGCGCTGGAGCCGGTGTTCAAGCGCCCCGTCGTCGTGGAGACGAAGGCCGGTGCCGCAGGCGCGATCGGTGCGCAGGTCGCAGCCTCCGCCAAGCCCGATGGCTACACCTTGATGGTGCACATCGTATCGCTGTCCGGTTTCGCCGAAGTGGACCGCATCTACGGCCGCCCGGTGAAGTTCACCATGAACGACTTCGTTCCCATTGCACGCTTCATTGCAGACCCGATGGTGCTTCTGACCAACGAAGCCACGGGATACAAGTCGCTCGCAGATCTCGTCGGCGATGCCAAGCGCCGCCCCGGCCAGCTCATCTTCAGCTCGTCGGGAATGCACGGCGCTGCTCATCTGCCCGCAGGAATTTTCACCCGCGCGGCCGGTATTCAGATGAAGCATCTGCCGACACCTGGAGGTGGGCCGGCGATGACGGCGCTACTCGGCAACAACGCTCAGATGACGGTCGTGTCGTTTGCGGGCGCGAGCAGTCAGATCAAGGCGGGCAAGGTGCGCGCGCTCGCATGCTTCGGTGACAAGCGCAACCCTCGGTTCCCGGATGTGCCGACGCTCAAGGAGTTGGGCTACGACGCTGAGTTCTATCTGTGGGTCGGCCTGTTCGCGCCGAAGGGCACGCCGGACGCCATCGTCGCAAAGCTCCGCGCGCAAGTTGGAACTGCGGCTGCAGCGCCCGCCTTTCAACAGGCGATGAGCAATCTCAATCAGGACATCGCCTATCTCGACGCTCCCGACTTCAAGTCGTTCCTGGCGAAGGATCTGCAGCGCGTCGAAGGCGCGGTGCGTGGGATCGGTAAGATCTGACCGACAACTCGTGAGGTAGAAAGCCAATGGCAGCCAGCATCGACGACAATGGCTATCCCATCGCCTTCAGAACCGGCGGCGGACCAGTCTCTTCCCCGATGGCGAAGGGCCACCCTGGCGACTGCGAGCTGACAGCGGAAGTCCGCCATGTCGGCCACCATCAGAAGGAGGCCGTTGTCGAGGAGGGCGCCGGCGGACCGCTGTGGCGGCTGGCGAGCGACGAGGGTGTCCACCTCAAGGGGACGGATCTCGCGCCGTTCCCGCTCGGCTATTTCAACGCCGGCTTGCAGGCCGACCTCGCCGGACGCGTAGCGCGGTTGGCGATTTCGCGAGGCATCGCGCTTTCCCGGGTCGGTATGACGTTGACGACCGCCTATTCCCTGACCGGCTCGTTCGCGCAAGGCACGGGGCAGGGGGTGGCGGAAGGCGTCTATATCGATCTCGAAGTCGACTCTACCGCTGCCACGAACCATATTTCCGCATTGATCGCCGATGCGGTAGCGTCTTCGCCCGCTCTCGCAATGGTAACTGCACCGATCGAGAACACGTTCGCGCTCTACGTCAACGGGCGGCGCAAGAACCCGACCACGCTCCCCGCCTCCGATGCACCGGCCGCAGTAGATCCTTTCGTCAAGTACCGCGATCTGCCGCGCCCGCTCCAGCCCCTCCCCGAACAGCCCCTCGTCGTGAAGACGGGTGAGAAGCAGGCGGGCGAGCCGATCCTGGCGCCCGTCTCGGGAAAGGTGATCCGGGAGGTAAAGGGTCGCGGCGAGTTGCTCGGCGCGGCGGGCATGTTCCGCACGAAGGTCGCACTCAATCTGCCGGCAAGCTCGCTGTTCGAATTCACGAGCGACGAGAGTGGCGCGGGAGCGGCGCCGACCGGGCTCGCGCTCGCGGCTGCCGGAATAGCGTTCTGCTACATCACCCAGATTTCGCGCTACATCGAGCACATGAAGCTGCCGATCAACGGCGTCCGCCTCGTGCAGTACTCGCCGTTCGGCATGACGCAACAGGGACGCGGAACCGCGGCGCCGTGCGATACCCATCTGTTCTTGAATGGCGAGGCCGACGACGAGACCTTCGAGATGCTGCAGCGGGTGGCCGCCAATACCTGCTATCTGCACCAGACGATGATCCAGCTTCCGCAGCTCCGCATCACGCTCGATCACAATGGCCGCGCTGTCGATCAATAACCGCCGGGTAGCCGGTCCGCCGACGTGGCCGGCCTGTCGCCGGCCGCCGTCGGGGGTAAGTCAAGCCGGCGTGATGTTCCAAATCTCGTTGATCGTCGTTCCCGCAGCCCGCATGACAACGCTGATCGGGCAATACTTCGCGAGATCCCGCTTGATCTCCTCGATCTGAGCAGGGGTTGCATTCGAGCGTGCACTGATGGTCAACGTAACCTCGGGAAACGGCACGGCAACCGCCTCCTCCAGCGAGGCGCCGCGTCGATCGAACTGGGCCTTCACGTCCACCGTCATGTCGTGGAATTCGACACCGATCTTGTGCGCGATCCGCTGCGAGATCACATTCGTGCAGCCGATGAGTGAGGCCATCAGCGTATCGGTCGGTGTCAGGCCCAAGTTGGTGCCGCCGCGAATGGCGGGCTCGTCGATCACCGTGTTGACGTCTCGCGTCGTGACGCGCGTTCGTGCATGCGTCTCGACGGCGCCCTTCAGGTTCATGTCGACGAACGTCTTCAATTTCATCTCTGCCATTGCAGGATTTCCTCTCGATGAAGCGGCGTGGCAGCGTTGCCCCCGGACGCTCGGGGCAACGCCTTCGATCGCCTGAAACGATGTGTCTCGGCCATTCTCTGGAAGTTTCAGTTCAGGCCGCTCAGTCGACCTTGTAGTCGACCGGCATTTTCACGCCTGCGGCTTTGATCTCGGCCAGGAAGGTCTTGAGCACGAGCGTGCCTTGCTGACCTTTGGTGTCCGCCTCCTTGGCCATCTTCCTTGGAAACTCGGCAAGCGCCTTGGCCCATTCCACGCGCGTTGCCTCGGGCAAGGTCTTGATCTTGGCGCCGGCCTTGGCCAGACCTTCGAGCCCGGTCTTCTGCCGCTGGTCGAGGTGCTCGCCGGACTTGGCCTCATACTGCATGCCGACTTCCCGGATGATCTTCTGCACCTCGGCCGGCAGCTTGTTCAGGGTGTTCTGATTGATCGTCATGACATTGACAGCCATGGCGCCAAAACCAATCAGGGTATAGTGCGGCGCGGGCTCGTAGAATTTGAAGCCGAGATAGGCTGACGGAAACATCAACCAGCCCGTATAGACCCCGGTCTTGAGCGACTGGTATCCCTCGGGCAGTGTCGATTGAACGGGCACTGCACCCGCGTACTGCAACCAGGGTAGATTGGGACCGGCGCCACCGATCTTTACGCCCTTGAGATCCGACACCTTCTCCCACGGATTCACGGTTCCCAGATGATAGTTGTCCCACACGGACAATCCGAGAAGAACCTGCTTGTACTGCTTGGGAAACATCTCTTTCAGCGCCGGGATCTTTTCGTAGACGGCGCGGGTCGTCTTGATCGCCGTCGACGAGTCCTGTGGCCCGAACGGAACGAAGTAGGGAAAGTTGTGCACGAACAGCTTCGCGGGCTCGAAGCACACGCAGTAGACACCAACGTCGAGCAAACCGGATTCGACCGCTTCGAGCGTGTCGGCGACGCCGGCGATGGTGCCGCCGTAGGCTTCGACGAATTCCACCTTGTGCTTGGTTTCGGCGGCAACGCGCTTCTTGACTTCCGGCACGAAGAATTGTTGCGCCATCGTCACGTAGCCGGAGGGCCCTGCCGGATGCCCCGAACCGATACGGAGCGTGAAAGATTGCTGGGCCTGGGCGGGCGCCATTGTGATCGCACACACCCCGATCGTCGCTAGAGCGACCTTCACTGAAAAGTGACGCATGGTTTCCTCCCGACGGAAAAATTTTGTTCCGAGCGATATAGTACAAAACGAGCGCATGGTCCAGTATGAGTCACCGCAGGCGGGAACCACCCGCGACGACTGACGCAGTGCCGACGAACAGGCACAGACCGGGAGGGATGCCTTGCTGACGATCCTCGTTCGCTTCGCGCGAACAATTCACGTCGTGTCGGCCTTCTGGGTCGTGGCGCTCGCGCTCGTCATATTCGTCGATGTCGTGGGAAGAGCTGCTTTCAACAAGCCCTTCCTCGGTGCCAGTGAGATCATCAAGAACTCCGTCGTCTCGATCGCACTGCTTCAATTGCCGTTGGCAATTCTGATGGACTCGATGCTGCGCACCAGTGCCCTGACAGACTATCTCGGGCCCTTCAGCCGACGGCTCCTGCGGTCGTTCGCCTGCCTGCTGGGGATGGCGATCTTCCTGCTCATTGCCTGGTCCGGGTGGGGGCCGGCGTTGTCTGCATTCGCTGTGGGTGAATATGAAGGCGAAGGCGCCATGCGCGTCCCGACCTGGCCCGTCCGGTTCCTGCTGGTCGGCACCTGCCTCTACTCTGCGCTCTGCTACCTCGTCGTCATGGTGCTCGACTGGGCCGGCGTGCCGCCTGACCGTATCGCCGCGATGGAGCACGCGCCTTCCAACGAGACGGCCTGAGACGCCTGCGATCCGCTTGCCGTTGGGTTGAATGCGACTTGATTGTTCGGGAGGAAGAGAATTGGGCGCCGATATCGCACTCTACATGCTCGGGTTGATGCTCGGGCTCATCTTGCTCGGCGTACATATTGCCGTAGCGCTGGCCGTCGTGAGCTTCCTCGGCGTCTATCTGATCCTCGGCAACATCGACGCCGCCTTGTCCATCCTCAGCGTCACGACCTACGATGCCGTTCGCAAGCACGAGTTCGCCGTAATACCGCTGTTCGTTCTGATGGGGGATTTCATCGCCCGATGTGGCGCGGCCGGAGACCTCTATCGGCTGTGCAATCGCATTATGGCGAGGGTTCCCGGGAGACTTGCGGTCGCGACCGTGGCCGGCAACGCAGTGTTCGCCGCCGTGACGGGTGTCAGCATCGCCGCGGCAGCAGCCTTCTCACGCATTTCGTACCCGGAGATGCGCAAGCTCGGTTACGACCGCAGCTATGCTGTAGGCGTCATCGCCGGATCGGCGTGTCTCGGTATGCTCATTCCCCCGTCTGTCCTGATGATCGTTTGGGCGATCCTGACAGAGCAGTCGGTGGGCGCGTTGTTCCTGGCCGGTGTCGTTCCGGGGCTCATCCTGGCTTCGATGTTCGCGGGCTACTGCATTCTGCTCGCGTTTCGAAATCCGCAGATCGCTCCTGCCGGGACGCTGGAGAGCGACTGTCTCACTCCGGCCGAGCGACGCAGCGAGCTGGTCGGCGGCGTCGGCATCTCTTTGCTGATCGTGCTCGTTCTGGGCGGCATGTGGGGCGGCTTGTTCACGCCGACAGAGGCCGCAGGCTTCGGCGTTCTGGGCGCGATGGTGGTGGCTTTCGCCAAGGGCATGGACAGAAAGGCCGCAATGGAGGCGGTTTATCATGCGGCCAAGACGACCGCGCCGCTGATGATCCTGCTGATTGCCGCGTCGATGTACTCCCGGTTGCTCGCCTTGTCCGGCGGCGTCAACGTGATTCAGGGGGCGATGATGAGCTTCACCTCCAGCGACATGTTGCTCTTGTCGTTCATGGCCCTGATCTGGTTCCTGCTCGGCATGCTGATCGACTCCGTTTCGATCATCCTGTTGACGGTTCCCATTTTTGCGCCGCTGGCGGCCAAGATCGGCGTCGATCCCATCGCCTTTGCGGTGTTCGGCATCCTGGTCATCGAGGCGGGCCTGCTCACCCCACCGTTCGGCTTGCTGATCTACGCTGTCAAAGGTTGCGTTCCCGACAGCGCGGTGACGCTCGGCGACATCTTCCGCGGCTCGACGGCCTATTGGATCATGCTGCTGATCCTCGGCGTGACTGTTCTGGCCTTTCCGTCGCTGGCGACATGGCTGCCGAAGGTTCTGAATTGATTTGTCTCGAGACACGGCGTGGCGGGGAATGCTCGATGGCTCCTCGTCCGATCGATCAACGGAGCGGAAAGAGATGAGCGACGACGCTGGCGATGTGCCACTGAGCTTCAAGACCGCAGCGGGTCCAAGGCGAGCGAATTCGATTCTCGGGGTAGCGGGACAGGACTTGTTCATCTCGGAAGCGCGCCAGCTCGGCCACCACTTCAAGGAAGCGATCGTCCAGGAGGGGGCGGATGGCAGCTCCTGGCGGACGACGAGCGACGAAGGCTCCTACCTCGGCGGGACCGACCTCGCGCCATTCCCGCTGGGCTTCTTCAACGCCGGCCTGCAATCCGACCTGGCGGGCAGAGTGGCACGCCTGGCCGCGGCGCGTGGCATGGCGTGGTCGCACCTTTCGGTCGGCGTCAGCACGCAATACTCGTTGAGCGGTTCGTTCGTGCAGGGAACTGGCAAAGGCTACGCCGAGGCGGTGGGCGCGCATGTGGCATTTCGATCGCCGGCCGGCGACGCCGATCTGAAAGCTCTGGTCGGCGATGCCGTTGCGGAGTCGCCCGCATTCGATCTTCTGACGAGACCGCTCGAGAATACGTTCGCGCTCTATTGCAACGGGCGCCGGCGCAATCCGGCGTCGCTTCCCGCATCCCCGGCCGCCGCGCCTATCGACCCGTTTCTGAAATACGCGCGGGCGCCTGCGCCGCTGACCGATGTCGCGGGGATTGGAGATCTCATCGTGAAAACGGGAGAAAAGACCATGGGGTCGGCTTCCGCGGCGTCGAGCACGCCGCTGCCGGGCGGCCGCGTGACCTGGGCCGTGAACGGCGAAGGTGAAATCGAAGCGGCCAGCGGGCTTTATCGCTGTAAGGTGGCGCTCAACCGTCCCGGCAGCTCGCACTTCGCCTATATCAGTGACGAGACGGCAGCCGACCGCGCCCCATCGGGGCTTGCCTTGATGTCGGCCGCAGTGGCGTTCTGCTACATGACGCAGCTCTCGCGCTATATCGAGGCGATGGAAATCGCCATACGGAACGTGCGTTTGGTGCAGTTGTCGCCATACGCGATCAGCTCTGACTTGCGAGGTGTGTCGAGCCCCTGTGACACGCACCTCTTCATGCAAGGCGAGGCTGACGAGGAGATGTTCGAACGCCTGCAACTCGTAGCAGCCAATACCTGCTACCTTCATCAGACCATGCTCGGTGCAACACCGTTGAAGGTTACGCTGTCGAATGGAGGGCGCCCGGTCGGCAGCTGGTGAATGCGCATGGGGCTGCACTTCGTCGGGAAACCCCTGCACGGTTTCGTGATTGAAGTCGATCGCGTGAAGTTTTGTAGCGATCCGGATACAAGTTCGGTGTCGCGTCGCTCTTCGATTGACCGGTGGTGCAGAGACGAAGAATATCCAATGGACCGAACCGAAAGGTTGACGCCCACCTTCGGCCGCTCCTTTTCTGGTTGAAGTCGTCGCCTCGGAATGGGAGGCTCACGGGCAAGAGGCGTTGCCGGTCACGCGTAGCTGGAGGCTGGGGCAGTTCATCGACCGCCCCAACTACATCTGCCGCTGCGAACGCCCAACAGGGAGGGAGCGATGCCCAAGCATCACGGATTGCAGCGCCGATTTGGCGCTATCATTGTTGCAGGGCTGATCGCCCAACCGATCGCCGCAAGCCGAGATAGTGCTCACGCGGCATGGCCGTCGGATCGGGCGATCCGCATCGTCGTACCATTTGCGGCTGGCGGGCCGGCAGACGTCACTGCACGTGTTCTCGCGCCACCACTGGGAGATGCACTCGGCACCAACGTCGTGATCGAGAACCGCGGTGGTGCCGGCGGCAATGTCGGGATCGCTGCCGTCGCCCGCTCCGATCCGGACGGCTACACTTTCCTCGTCACTTCAGGCGCGTTCTCACTCAATCCGAGCCTGTACGAGAAGGTTACCTACGATCCGATTGCAGATTTCGAGGCGGTTGCCGAGATCGCGATTGCCGCCAATATTTTCGTCGCCACCACCGCCTCGGGCGTGACGAGCTTACCCGGTCTCATCACAAAATTGCGCGCCGAGCCCGACAAGCACAGTTATGCAACTCCCGGAGCCGGTACACAGGCCCATTTCGCCGGCGAGCTGCTCAAGGTGCGCGAGAAGGTGCAGATGTCTCACCTGAGCCATCAGGGAGCCGGCCCAGCGGTTCAGAATCTGCTCAGCGGCGCAGTTCAATTGGGCGCCATGGGCTTGCCGCCCGCTCAACCGCACGTCCGTTCGGGGGCGTTCAAGGGCCTTGCCGTAACGACGGCGCGGCGCTGGCCCGGATTGCCCGATGTGCCCACCATGCTGGAGTTGGGGTACAAGGATTTCGTCATAGAAGTGAATTTCCTGCTGATGGCTCCTTCGAAGACGCCGAAGCCCATCGTCGAGCGTGTGGCGACCGTGACGCGCTCAGCGCTGCAGAAGCAGGAGTTGAAACAGCGCCTGACGGCGGCGGGGTTCGACGTGACCGCACTGACCCCAGCCGACACGAAAGCGAAGGTGGTGAAGGACGTTGCCTTCTGGCGCGACGTCATTTCGCAGACCGGCATCAAGGTGAAATGAGCTGGTTCTTTCCCGCCGATGCGCGACGATCAGCGAATTGAACGAGCATATGCGATCCCCGGCCCACCGCCGCCGGCTGCCGGCTTGTCGGAAATGCCGGCGTTGGATAGGCTCGCGCTGCACTGGTGCACGACAGGTCAGGAGGTGCTTGATGCGCAACGACGTACCCAAAAGTCCCGTCACACTCGAAGAATACGCTGCGTTGGACATGGCGCAGCGCCGAAAGGTGTGGTTGGACATTTCCGACATCTCGGAGGCCGAATTCGAGGCCCACATGGCCGAGGAGAAGGCACGAGAGGCAATCGTTCCCAAGGTAGGCACGATGGCGCCGGACTTCGTCGCCGACGTGCTCGGTCGCGACCGCAGGAGAACCTCTGAGACAGTTACGCTTTCCGCACTCCGCGGCAAGCCGGTGGGGCTGGTATTCGGCTCCTACACTTGACCGCCATTTCGTAAAAAGGCCGTGCGTCTCAACGAAATGTACGCCACGTACAAGGACCGTATTCAGTTCTATATCGTCTATATCCGGGAAGCGCACCCGCACGACGGATGGCGTGTTCCGAACAATCTCATCGAGGACATCATCTACGATGAGCCCCGGACCGACGACGAGCGCACCGAGGTCGCTTCGGCTTGTCAGATGGCACTGGACCTTCACATGCCCATGCTGATCGATCGCATCGACAATGACGTCGACAAGAAGTACGTCGGCCTGCCGATGCGGCTGTTCCTGATCGATGCCGAAGGCAAGATCGCATACGCCGGCAAGAAGGGCCCGTTCGGTTGGGACGATGTCGGCTTCGAGGACGCGATCAAGCAGCTTGTCGGTTGAACGGCATTCGGAGCTGATCGATTATCGACGCCCGCGGCCATCCGGTTGCGGGCGTCGTCATGTCGATGCGCAGCCTTCGCGCTCGATCACCTGGCCCCGACGATCTTCACGTTCGGATGGAAGGCGCGTACCCAAATGACGAGGGATGACGAAAGCGTGATCGCGCTATTCCTGCATCGCGTAGACAGACAGCGGCTGTGCAATGCCCGCGAGACTGCACACACGTTGCTCGAAGCGACGCTGCGGCTCGTAGCGCTCGGCGAGAGCCTGCTCCCAGGCCTCTGCCGCGATCAGCGCCGGCACGGCCTCAGTCTTCGTCAAACCTTGCAAGCGGGCGGCACGGTTCACGGGATCGCCGATCGTGGCGAACTCCAGTCTGCCTTCCGTCCCGATCGCGCCGACGACGACCGTCCCGTAGGTCAGACCGATACCCGCACGCAGGAGAGGAAGTCCGGAGGCGCGTCTCTGATCCGCCCAGACGGCCAGCTCGCCGATCAGCTCTTCGGTGGCGCGCAGGGCATCGGCCGCGCAAGTCGGGCTGGGCTGAGTGGCACCGAAGGTAATCATTATGCCATCACCCAGGTAGGTGATGACGGAGCCGTGGTGTCGGCGGATGACCGGCAGCACGACCGAGTGATACTCTGCCAGCAGCCTGACGAGGGCTTCCGGCTCGACGGTGCTGGCGAGCGCGGTGAAGCCACGCAGATCGATGAACATGATCGCTGCTGCGCGAGTGGTGCCGGTTCCCGGCTCGATCAGCGCAGGAGCGCCCACGATCGTCGCCGCGATGTCCGGTGCAAAGAAGCGCGAGAGTTCTCCGGCCGCCATGCCTTCCACCACCGCGCAGACCAACGTGCGCCGCGCTCGCTCGATCGCCAGCCCGAGCACCAGCGTGACGACCATGATCGACACGACCTTGTCGACTTCGGCACCAAGCAGCACCTTGTTCGACATCGTGTATTCCGCGAAATTGCGCGTGAACATGGTCGACAACGGTTGGCCCCAGATGGCGTAGGCGACCAGCAGGAGCCAGCCCAACGAGGTCGTCACGCCGGCAAGCAGCACCCACGTCGGATCGAAACGAAGTGCGCGCAGGCCGATGATGATGAAGACGTACAGCAGAGTGGGCGCCTTGAGGTAAGCGGCGGCCGGCTGCGCGTACTGAAGATGGAAGCTCCAGATCGTGACCATGAGCACCGCGACATCGACGACGATCGATGTGGCGAGGAAGGCGCGACTGAGCTTGCCGCGCAACGCGAGCCACAACCTTACGCCGGTGAACAGCGCATAGGCGGCAAGCGTAACAGGCACCGGCTCGAACCGGACGTCCGTACCGAAACCCTTCGGCGTCAGCATGTAGAAGGCGGCGAAAAATATGATGGCAGCGAGTTGGACGAGGCAGATCAGCACCTCGCTCCGCTCTTCGTGAGCACGGATCGACTCGGTGATGCGAGCCGGCAGTCCCGACGGGACAGGAGGGCCGAGCAGCGCGGCCGCGATGCGAGATCCGAGGCGATCGGTAGAAATTGGTGTGATCGTCATGGAAGGCACCTCGAAATTGCTTCATCCCGAGCCGAGAGGGGCGTGAATTGCGCCGGACTGGTGCTGCAGGCCGGATGGCCGATATGGTGTTGCCACGCGCGCTCAATTGAAAGCCAACTCTTCGCGAGCAGCGGCAGGAACCGGCGGCTGCATCGCTTCGTCTCCGACGAGCCTGCCGCCCGTAGGTCTGGCGTCCTTTACGGCAGATCAGTCTTGTGTATTCTGGTTTGATGTCGATTGATACAAAACCATCACAGCCCCCCCGGCCTCCATCAGTTGACCGCCTCGTTCGCTCGGGCCTCGCTGCAGCGCTCATCGACCGGCATGGTCGGGCGGAAGTGACACGGGTTGTCCGCCAGGTGTTGGACGAATTGCGTCTGGAAATGCGGCAGGGAAGACTTCCAGATCTCGACGAGCAGACGGTCATGGCCTCGGTTGCCGCGCTTCTCGGTCGTGACGCCGACCTCTCGTTGCGTCGGGTCCTGAACCTCACGGGCACGGTCCTCCATACCAATCTGGGGCGCGCATTCCTGCCGGAGGAGGCGATTGCCGCCGTCGCGGACGTGGCGCGCGGCGCGAGCAACCTCGAGTACGACCTCGACGCCGGTGCCCGAGGTGATCGCGATCGGCACCTCGACGCGCTGCTCGCGCGATTGATCGGCTGCGAGGCTGCGACGGTCGTCAACAACAATGCCGCTGCCGTCATGCTGGTGCTCAACACGCTGGCGCTGGGAAAAGAGGTGCCGGTGTCGCGCGGCGAGCTGGTCGAGATCGGCGGATCGTTCCGCGTCCCCGAGATCATGAGCCGCTCGGGCTGCACGCTGGTCGAGGTCGGGACGACCAACCGGACGCACCTCGAGGACTTCGAGCGCGCGATCGGTCCGGAAACGGCGATCGTCATGAAGGTCCATACCAGCAATTACGTGATCGAAGGGTTCACGGCGTCCGTCCCCGAGAACGAACTCGCGTCACTCTGCCGTTCGAGAGGGATTCCCTACGTCGTCGACCTCGGCGCCGGCTCGCTCGTCGATCTGCGCCGTTACGGCATTCCGCACGAGCCCACGCCCGCCGAAACGCTGCGGGCGGGCGCGGACCTCGTGACCTTCTCCGGCGACAAGCTGCTGGGCGGGCCACAAGCCGGGATCATCGTCGGCAGCAAGGTGCTGATCGACCGCCTCAAGAAAAACCCGATGAAGCGCGCCTTGCGTTGCGACAAGATGACGATCGCAGCGCTCGCCGCCGTGCTTCGCCTCTATACTGATCCTGATCGGCTCGCCGAACGCCTGCCGACGCTGAGGGCGCTGACACGATCGACCGACGAGATGCGCGCACTCGCCGCCCGGCTCGTCGAGCCTCTGTCCCGATCGCTGACCGCTTGCGCGACCGTCACGGTCACCGAGTGCGAAAGCGTGATCGGCTCCGGCGCGCTGCCGCGCAGAGTGATTCCGAGCATCGGGATTGCCGTCAGACCAACCGTGGAACGCGGCGCCGGCTCGATGTTGTCGGCTATTGCCCGCGCCTTCGCCGAGCTGCCGATACCGGTCATCGGCCGCATTTACGACGGCGCGTTTCTGCTCGACCTGAGATGCCTCGAGAATGCCGATGAGCTGGAGTTGCTCGCCGGGAAGCTCAGGATCTCGCCATGATTATCGCGACGGCCGGCCACGTCGATCACGGCAAGACGCTGCTCGTCAAAGCGCTGACCGGCATCGATACGGACCGGCTGCCCGAGGAGAAGAGGCGAAGCCTGACGATCGACCTGGGTTTCGCCTATCTGCCGATCGTCGGCCACGAGACGATCGGGTTCATAGACGTGCCGGGGCATGAGCGGTTCATCCGCAACGCACTGTGTGGTCTCGCGGGCACCGACTTCATCCTGCTCGTGGTCGCAGCCGACGACGGTCCGATGCCGCAGACTGCC
The DNA here is from genome assembly GCA_964574325.1 of uncultured Devosia sp. Taxonomy (GTDB): domain Bacteria; phylum Pseudomonadota; class Alphaproteobacteria; order Rhizobiales; family Hyphomicrobiaceae; genus CAMDPA01. The sequence goes on from CAZNMY010000078.1 coordinate 27,797, forward strand.
GAGCACCTCGCGATCATCGACCTGCTCGGCATTTCGCACGGGGCTGTGGCCATCACCAAGGCCGACCGGGTCCCGCTGCAGAGGTTGCGGCAGGTCGAAGGCGAGATTGCCGATCTGCTGGCGGGAACCACGCTGGCGGAGGCTGCGCGGTTCGCCGTATCGGCACTCACCGGCGACGGTGTGCGATCACTGCTCGACCACCTCATCGCGTGTAGCGCGAGGATGCCGCCGCGGGGGAGCGCTGGAAGGTTCAGACTTGCGATCGACAGAACCTTCGACATCGTCGGTGCAGGCTTTGTCGTCACCGGGACGGTGTTTTCGGGCTGTATCTCCGTCGGCGATTTCGTCGAGATCGCCGGGCTCGATTCACGTCTGCGCGTTCGAGGCATCCATGCGCAGGATGCGCGTGCGGAGGTCGGCAGGGCGGGGCAGCGCTGCGCCGTCAATCTCGCCAGCCCGGAATTGCGCAAGGAGTTGATCACGCGCGGTCATTGGCTGACTTCCGAGGGGGGCGCGGCTCCGGTTGCCAAGTTCGATGCCGAATTGCGCGTGCTCGGCATGCGCGACGAGCCGCTCGAGCATTGGACACCGGTGCATGTTCATGTCGGCGCTGCCGAAACGACCGGCCGCGTCGCCGTGTTGGAGGGAGCAGCGATCGCACCCGGCGCGACGGGACTCGCCCAACTCGTCCTCGACAAGCCGATCGGCGCTGTCTTCGGCGATCATCTGATCGTACGTGACCAGTCGGCGCGCTTCACGCTCGGGGGCGGGCGGGTGCTCGACATTTTCCCACCACGCCGTGGTCGAGCGAGGCCAGCGAGGCTGGCTCAGTTGCGTGCCCTTGCCAGCGCGAGCCATGCCGAGGCATTGACCGGCCTGCTCGAGCAATGCCGGGAAGGTGTCGATCTCGGCAGGTTTGCCGAAAGCCGTAATCTGACCGCAGATGAGCTGGCGGAAGTCGCGCGAAACGTCGCGATAAAGACCTTGACGGGCGATGCGCTTCAGCGCGGATCGTCGGCGCGACCGGGCGCAGCCGGGGGCTTCGGATTTGCCCCGAGCGCATGGGAGGCCGTGCTCGCTGCCGCACGAGCACGGCTCGAGAGGTGGCACAAGGAGCATCCCGGCGCACATGGCGTCGGTGAGCGGCAGATCCTGACCGGCACCGGGATCGCAATGGCGCCCGAGGTCCAGGAGGCGGTCGCGGCTGAACTCGTCCGCGAAGGCGCACTCGTCAAAACAGAACTTGGTCTCCGACTCCCCACGCACCAGGCTCGTCTCGCTCCGGCTGACGCCGTTTTGTGGGGACGAGTGGAGGCCGAACTGACCAAGGCCGCAGCGAGACCTCTCGCTGCACGCGATCTGTCACTGGCGACCGGATTGGATTTGAGGCGTGTCGAGATGCTGCTGAAGCAGGCGGCTCGCCTCGACCTGGTTCGCTATGTCTCGAAGTCACGCGTCGCGCGGCCAGAAGACCTGCAGCGATTGGCCGGGATGGTCGAGCGGATCGCGACGACTGCCGATGACGGCGCGGTCAGCGTGGCGGAATTGCGAGACGCATCGGGTATCGGACGCAACATGAGCGTCGAGGTGATGGAGTACTTCGAAAAGCAGCGTTTCACGCAGCGTGTCGGCGATCGCTATCGCGTCGTTAGGCCGGCAGAAAAGTTGTTCCGTTGAGGGGAGCCGTAAGCTACGCTGACTTCCGGATGGAAAGGAATCGCAACCCGGTGGGGCGCCCGGTCTTCAAAACCGGTGGGGGGCGTCAGACGTCCCTGGTGGGTTCGACTCCCACTCTTTTCCGCCACTGTCCTGCATGCGTGCAAACGCGATGAATGCACGCAAGATGCACGGCATTTGTTCAATGGAGAGGCGGCATGACCGAAAAGCTCGGCATCGGTGCATCGTTTCCAAGCTTGACGCTCGATCTCGTCAGCGGTGGGACGATCGATGTGCCTACGGGCCTAGGCCCGAAATACAAAGCGATCCTGTTCTATCGCGGACATTGGTGACCATACTGCCGCCGGCAGTTGGTCGGCTTCGCAAAGAACTACGCTGAATTGCAATTGCTTGGAATCTCGGTCCTCGCCGCAAGTGTCGACCCGCTCGACAAGGCCAGGATCGTCGCAGACGAGGTGCCGTTCCACATCGGCCATGGCGTCTCCCGGGACGTTGCGGGCAAGCTCGGATCGTGGTGGGAGGACCGCAGGCAGATCATCCAGCCTTCGGAATTCCTGCTTGGCGCCGACAATAAGGTCATCGCCTCGAGCTACTCGGACGGACCACTCGCCAGGATGCAGGCGGAGGACGTGATCGCACTCGTGAAATTCTACGAGTCGCGCAAGCCCTGACACAGCGGACCACCGCGCGCACTTCGCGATTGCGGTGGTCCATTCCGAGGCTGACTGCTCGGCTTCGGGTGGTCGACCTAGCTTCGCTCTTCGTCCAAGGCCCGCTTCACCTCATAAAACTTGTCGATGCCTAACCCGCCTTTCTCAATGCGCCCCGACGGCGCGTAGCACCAGTTGAGGTAGGTTCCACCCAGAGAGTTGTCGATGGGTCTGGTAGCTGGCAAGCGGTCTGTTCGGGCAACCTGACGGGCCGGAGCCTTGCGACAACGGCCGCCTTGGGCGGTTGATCGTGCCAGTGGGCCGCAACGCGCGTGAAGCCTGAGCAGGCCTCGAAAATCGGCAGAGCGTTTTTTCGCGAGCTGCGCCGATATTGCCCTGAAATTATCTCAACGGACTGAGCATCATGCTTTTTGTCGGTTGGAGGCAGCAAAATTCGAATTAAACCGAAGTTCCCCAGACTGGAACGAGAACGGTTTTCGGATTTCTCTTTTGCAGCCGAGGGTTCGGTGAT
>CAZNMY010000079.1:0-30545 GCA_964574325.1 uncultured Devosia sp.
GCCGCGCGCGCACGATGCCCGTGAGATCGCCCTTGACGAGCGTCACGCCGGCACTCTCCATCGCGACGTCCGTTCCCGTGCCCATCGCGATGCCGACGTCCGCGGCAGCCAGCGCCGGTGCGTCGTTGATGCCGTCTCCCGCCATCGCCACCACACGGCCCTGCGCGCGGAACCGCTCGACTACTTTGCTTTTGTCCTCCGGCAGCACCTCCGCCTCCACGTCGGCGATGCCGAGCTTCGCTGCGACCGCCCGGGCCGTCGTCGTGTTGTCGCCGGTCAGCATGATCACGCGGATGCCGGCGGCTTGCAGGGCGGCGATCGCGGCCGGGGTCGTCGGCTTGATCGGATCGGCGATGGCGATGATGCCGGCGGACCTGCCATCGATCGAGACGAAGATCGCGGTTGCGCCTTCTTTGCGCATCTCGTCGGCGGCGGCGCCGAGGCTTCCGGTATCGATGCCGGCATCCGACATGATCCGCTGATTGCCGATGACGAGGCGATGCCCCTCGATCGAGCCGGTAACGCCCTTGCCGACGGGAGAAGCGAAGTTCTCCGGTGAGGCCAATCGAAGCCCGCGCTCGGTCGCCGCTCGCACGATGGCGGCGGCCAGCGGATGCTCGCTCGATCGCTCCAGGCTCGCCGTCAACCGAAGGAGTTCGTTCTCGTCGATCCCGTCGGCGGTCCGGATCGCGACCACGCTCGGCTTGCCCTCGGTCAGCGTGCCGGTCTTGTCGACGACGAGCGTGTCGATCTTCTCGAGCCGCTCGAGCGCCTCGGCGTTCTTGATCAAGACGCCCGCCTGCGCACCACGCCCGACACCGACCATGATCGACATCGGCGTGGCCAGACCGAGCGCGCACGGGCACGCGATGATCAATACCGACACGGCCGCGATCAGGGCGAAGGCGAGCCGCGGCTCCGGTCCCCAGATCCACCACGCGGCGAACGCCAGCAGCGACACCAGCATCACCGTCGGCACGAACCAGCCGGCGACCGTGTCGGCGAGCCGCTGGATCGGCGCACGGCTGCGCTGCGCCTGCGCCACCATCTGCACGATCTGAGAAAGAACGGTGTCGCGGCCGACCTTGTCCGCGCGCATCACGAAGCCGCCCGATCGGTTCATCGTGCCGCCGATGACCTTATCGCCGGCGGATTTCGTGACGGGCATGGACTCGCCGGTCACCATCGATTCGTCGATCGCGCTGCGGCCTTCGAGAATAGCGCCGTCGACGGGCACGCGCTCGCCGGGCCGCACACGCAGTTGGTCGCCGGCCGTGACCTGGTCGAGGCTCACGTCCTCGTCTTCGCCTTCGGCCTTGATGCGCCGCGCCGTCTTCGGCGACAGATCGAGCAGCGACTTGATCGCCCCGCTCGTCTGCTCGCGCGCGCGCAATTCCAGGACCTGCCCGAGCAGCACCAGCACCGTGATCACGGCAGCCGCCTCGAAGTAGACCGCGACCGCGCCGCCGTGTCCGCGCATCGACGCCGGGAACAGGCCGGGCATCAGCGTGGCGAACATGCTGTAGAGCCACGCGACGCCGGTGCCGATCGCCACGAGCGTGAACATATTGAGTTTGCGCGTCCGTATCGACGTCCAGCCGCGCTCGAAGAACGGCCATCCCGCCCACAGCACCACTGGCGTCGCGAGGATCAACTGCACCCAATTCGATTTCTGCGGCGCGATCAGCCCGTGCAGATCGACGAGATGCCCCCCCATTTCGAGCAGGAACACGGGGAGCGCGAGTGCAAGGCCGACCCGGAAACGCCGGGTCATTTCGGCGAGCTCGGGATTGGGGCCGCTGTCCGCCGTGACGATTTCCGGCTCCAGCGCCATGCCGCAGATCGGGCAAGACCCCGGTCCTTCCTGCCGGATCTCCGGATCCATGGGACAAGTGTAGATGGCGCCGGCCGGCACGGGGGCCGTGGGCCGCGTCTGCGGCTTCAGATACTTGTCGGGATCGGCGATGAACTTCTCGCGGCACCGCGCTGCGCAGAAATAGTAGGGCTTGCCGTCGTGCGTATGCCGGTGTTTCGCGGTCAGCGGATCGACGGTCATCCCGCACACGGGATCTTTGACGGACTCATCGGCGCCGTGTTCGGCGGCTGCGGCTTTCGGATCGGCGTGAAGATACTTCGCCGGCTCGGTGATGAACTTCTCGCGGCACCGCGCTGCGCAGAAATAGTAGGGCTTGCCGTCGTGGGTATGCTGGTGTTTCGCGGTCAGCGGATCGACGGTCATCCCGCACACGGGATCTTTCACGCGTCGATCCGCTGAAGTGGCGTGGGTCTCGCCTGTGTTCACCATGTCGGTCGTCCCGTAGCAGAGCAGCCGGCATATACCGGCCGCGGGTATGTGTTGACGCCTATACCCGGGGAGGGTATGTGTCAACGATGAACATCAAATCGAAATCCGCACGGCTGAAACGCTTGAGCCGCATAGAAGGCCAGGTCCGCGGCCTCGGACGCATGGTCGAGGACGATCGCTACTGTATCGATATCGTGACGCAGATCGCGGCGGTCCGGGCAGCCCTTGCCCGGGTCGAGGAGGAGATCCTGCACGATCACATCGCGCATTGCGTCGAGCACGCGATTGCGAGCGGTGACGCGGATGAGCAGCGCCAGAAGGTTGCCGAGCTCATGCAAGTGCTCGGCCGCGCGCGCCGCTGAGGTTGGAGTGATCTCGCCGGAGCCGCGCGTCCCGCCGCGCCATCGCCTACCCGCTCCAATGACGGAGTAGCGTAAAATCCGCTCCTGTTGTGCGATGAGCCTTGTGGTGTGCAAGTCGTGCACGAAGCCGCGCACAAGGCGGGAGCGCAGCCATTGCCCCAAGGGCCATCGCGCTATTCATGTGGATAGGGGGGCAGCAGCCGGCACCATCTCGTTGAACGGGCCGGGCGCGCGCCCTACCCTGGGTTCATGCTGAAAGATTCGGGCACGAAGGTTGAGCAGCAAGCGTCGCTCTCTAGTCCGCCGGAGCGGTCTGCTGCACGCAAGAAGAATTGCGCACGCGCCGTTCTCGACCGGCCGCCAGCGCCTCAGGGCTGGCGCACCAGCGACGAGGAAGAGATTGCGCTGCGCAGCTGGCGCGGGCGTACCGAGATCTCGGCGATCGAGCCCATGGAACCGGAACATCGGGTTTTCGGCACGTTCCGTGTCCGCTCCGAGAGCGGCAACGCCTACGAGGTGGAGATCCGCAGCCTCGACCAGCGTACCAATTCGTGCGGCTGCATAGACCACAGGGTCAACGGTCTCGGCACCTGCAAGCACATCGAAGGCGTGCTGGCACTCTTGCACAGAGTGAGCGCCGTGATGAGCGAGCGCGTCGAGATCTTTCTCGATCGCCGTGACGCGCAACGCCCGGTGATCGTATGGCCGGCGGTGGACGGCACGCCGAAGCTGGCGCGCGACTGGCTGCAGCCGTTCTTGCGACGTGACGGCGCGCTCGATTGCAGTCCCGCCAGGATCGCCGCCCTCATCGAGGCTTGGCAATCGGCCTCGCCACGCGTCCGCCGTGTCCTGCGCGTGTCGGGCCACATCGGTCCTTGGCTCGACCGCGAGCTGCGACAGCGGTCGCGCGGAAAGGCGAAGGCGAAATTCCTGGCCGAGGTCGAGCGCGGCAAGGCGAGCTGTGAGTTGGTGAAGCTTCCGCTCTTGCCCTACCAGCGCGACGGCATGCTGCATCTGGCGTTCGGCGAGCGCGCGCTGCTGGCTGACGAGATGGGTCTCGGCAAGACGGTGCAGGCGATCGCAGCCTGCGAGTTGCTGGCGCGCCGCAAAGGCATCCGCAAAGTGCTGGTGGTGTGCCCGGCCTCGCTCAAGGCCGAGTGGGAGGAGCAGATCGCCCGCTTCACCGACCGGCCGGCCAAGTCCGTGTTCGGTCCGCGGGCTGCGCGCCTCGCGGCCTATCGCGAGCCCGCGTTCTTCAACATCGTCAACTACGAGCAGGTGCTTCCCGACGTCGATGACATCAACGTCTCGCTCGCGCCCGATGTCGTCATCCTCGACGAGGCGCAGCGCATTAAGAATTGGCAGACCAAGACGGCGCGGCGCGTGAAGCAGCTCCGTTCGCCGCACGCTTTCGTGCTGACCGGCACGCCGCTCGAGAACCGTATCGACGAGCTCTATTCCATCGTCCAGTACCTCGATCCGGAGCTGCTGGGTCCGCTGTTCCGCTTCAACCGCGACTTCTACGAACTCGACGAGCGCGGCCGTCCCGCCGACTACAAGAATCTCGCCGAGCTCAGGGCGCGTGTCGCTCCCGTTATGCTGCGACGGCGCAAGGCGGACGTCGAGAGCGAGCTGCCCGGACGCACGGTGACCAACTACTTCGTGGCGATGGCCGACGAGCAGCGCGTCCGCTACGACGAATATTCCGTGAAGGCGGCGCGGCTGGTCCAACTCGCACAGCGCCGGCCGTTGCGCCCGGAGGAGTTCGACCGTCTGCAACAGTACCTCGCCTGCATGCGCATGATCTGCGATACGCCGGCGATCCTCGACCCCACCTGTCGCATCTGCCCGAAGCTCGAGGAACTCGAGCGCGTGCTGGGCGAGCTGCTCGAGGATCCGAGCGCCAAGGTGATCGTATTCTCCGAGTGGCAGCGCATGCTGGAGATGGTGCGCGAGCTGGCGGGCGAGATGGGCATCGAGGCCGCGTGGCACACCGGCTCGGTGCCGCAGCAGCGTCGGCGCGCCGAGATCGTGCGCTTCAAGCAGGACCCCGCCTGCCGGCTGTTCCTCTCGACCGACAGCGGCAGCGTCGGCCTCAACCTGCAGGCGGCCAACGCGGTCGTAAATGTCGACCTGCCATGGAACCCGGCCAAGCTCGAGCAGCGGATCGCGCGAGCCTGGCGCAAGCATCAGACGCGCAGCGTGACGGTCGTCAATCTCGTCTGCGAGAACTCGATCGAGCATGGCATGGTGCATCTGCTCGGGGCAAAGCAGGCGCTCGCCGACGGCGTGCTCGACGGCCAGGGTGACCTTGCCTCACTGAAGATGCCGTCCGGCCGTGGCGCCATGATCGAGCGCATCGAAGCGCTGATGCAGGCGGGCGACAGACCGGCAGCCGGGCCGGCGCGTATCGTGTCGCCCGAGGACGTACTCGCCGCGGATCTTCGACAGCGCCACGGCGCATGCGCCTTGCTGATCGAGGCGCGGCAGTGTGCCGACGGACGCGTGCAGTTGCTGGCGGTGCTCGATCTCGATCAAAAGGCTCTTGCGGCCGAGGCCGAGCGTCTGGCGGCGATGGGCACGGACGGTCCGGCGGTGGAGGTGATCGATGTTGCGACGTGGCGCATCCTGCGCCGGCTCCAATCGACGGGACTGCTGCATCTCTGTGGTGGAGAGACGCGAACACTCCATCGATCTCCGTCGTTGAGCGAGGACGAGACGGCAGCAGCCGAGCGCTTGCGGGCGGCACGTGCCGCCGCGTTGCGAGCCGAGGCCGATCGCGCATTGCGCAAGGCGCGTGTGTTGGTGGCCGGTGGCTTCGCCGAGGAGGCGCCGGCGCTGCTCGCTGCCGCGATCGGCCATGCCGGTGCCGCGAAACTTCTGGAGCAGGGCGAAGCCGCCGCCGACCTTTCGTTGGCAACGCCCGCGCAAATCCGCGACCTCGTCGAGACCAAGTCACTGCCGTTGCAGGCCCTGGCCACGCTCGAGATCGTAACGCCGGCATCTGCCGCGCATTCGCTTTCGTGCGACGAGGTGGAACGCCTGTTGGCTTCCACCGCCGAGATCTTAGGCATTTCCGAACGATAACTGCTTCAAAGTTTCGACCGGCCACGCGGTTTCCTCGCACCATCGTGGGAGGTGGCCCGTAGAGCCGGAAGTCCATCGAAAGCCGTGCGATCTGGGGTGCCCCCGCCCCGGTGGAGCGATGGCTTCTGGGGGCTCCTGCAGCGCCACCTCACAAATCGCGCTGATCCTGCGGACGCTCATCAATCGCCGGCGGCCTTCGATACCCTGCTGTCGGAGCTGAAGCAGCGATCGGTGCCGCGCCGCCGGGAACCGTCAAAAATTCAGGCGGAAGTGGTTGATGAGCCCGCGCGACGACGACGACTTGCGCCTCGTGATCCTCATCTGCATGTTGCCGCCGCAGTAGCCGCACCCCAACGTCAACTTCCGAAAGTGTGGCCCATCGCGACACCGTGCTCGGGCTGACGGAGCAAGCTGCCGCCCCTCATCCCGCCCTTCTCCCCGTAAGGACGGGGAGAAGGAGATGTGCGGGGAGGGCGAGGCGAGGGCCCCGTCGCAAATGTGCGAGGCCGTCGAATGCACTGCCCTCGCCCCGCACCTGCGACCACATTTCAAGCGGATTGATCGCCGAAAGTTCTTGGCGTGAGTGATTCGTGTGTTGCGTCGGTTCCAGCGTCCGTCGAATTCGAGAGAGGGATAGGAGTGACGATGACGAAGATGCTCCAGTACGTCGATGAAATGCGCGCGCGGCTGAGCGAGGTCGCGACCACAGAGCAGACGTTGATCCGGGCGCTGGATCAGGCGCTGTCGCAGGTCGATCAGGAATTGCTGGCGGACGTGCGCGATCTGACGCTGGCTCACGAAGCGCGGCGCGTGGCGATCCTCACCGAACTGCAAGGGCTCGCCTCGCGCATCGGTGCTTTTCCCGTTACGTCGGAACCATTGGCGGCGGCACACGCCGCGCCCGCAATCGAACAGGCGACGACGCTTGCGCCGCAACCGCCGCCGCTGCCAGGAAGCGTCCCCGAGAGCTTCGAGGCCGTTCGCGCCGGCGACTGGCGCCAGGCGGTGAGCAACATCAAGGACGATCTCGACACGTATTTCGGGCGCACGGTCGAGCACTGAGCAAAGCCTCTGGCTCAGGTGCGCAGCCCCTTCTTCTGCAGGCGCGGGATCACCTCCTGCAGAAAGTAGGGAAGCTCGTCGAGATAGTTCACGAACGAGATCGCCATGCCGCGCAGGCCGGCGGCCGAGAGATCGGCGAATTCCTCCGCGATCTGGTCGGGCGTGCCGATCAGGGGGTAGCCGCCCATGCCGTTGGCGTAGTGCTTGCGGTGCCGCCAGAACTCCTGCTCGCCCACCGTCTCGACCGAGATGTTCTTCTTCTTCAGGATGCCGTCCACGGCCTTCCAGTCGGCGTTGTCGATGACGGTGTGGCGATAGTAGTCGTCGGCCTCCTTCTTGGTGGGACGGCAGGTGACGACGCCGACGGTGTAGACGTCGAGTTCGCGGCCGAGGTCGCGGGCCTGCTGTTTCACGCCGGCGACGCGGTTCTTGGTTTCTGTGAGGCTGTCGCGGTCGGCGCGCGTGAAGAACGCGTCGCAGTTGCGAATCGCGAAGTTGCGGCCGTTGGGTGACGCGCCCGCATTCATCATCACGGGACGCGAGCCGCCGTAGGGTTTGGGCTTGGCGCGCACGCCTTTCAGGTTGATGTGGCTTCCCGCATAGTCGGCGTTCTCCTTGTCGCTCCAGGCGAGCTGCACCGCGTCCCACCATTCCTGCGCGTATTCGTAGCGCCGCTCGTGGTCGCGCTGGGTGACGCCGAACATATCGAACTCGTCCTCGTTCCAGCCGCACACGATGTTGAGCCCGAAGCGCCCTTTGCCGATGTGGTCGGCGGTCATCATCATCTTGGCGGCGACGATCGGGTTGAACAGCGGCGCATGCACCGTGCCGAATACGGTGATGCGTTTCGACGCGCCGAGCAGCCCGCACGCCCAGGTGATCGTCTCGTAGGTGCCGCCCTGATAGTCGGTGTCGCCGCCGTAGCCTTTCCAGCGACCGATCGGGAGCATGAAGTCGATGCCGCCCTTGTCGGCCATGTCGACGAGGTCGAGGCAGTCCTGCATGTCCCCGCTCCACCGTTCGGGAACCAACGTGACGGCGCGCCCGGACGTGCAGTTGGCGCCGAACAGGCCGAGGGTCAGCTTGTTGGCGCCGTGCATGGCGTTGCGGGCGCTCTGGGGCACGGCGGGCGTGGTCATGGGGCTTCTCCCTGGGCAACGGCTTTCACGGCATTTTGCGCCCGTGGAGTGCCTTGCGCCAGTGGGTGGGGCGCTGCGTCCATTGTCGCAGAGGGGATAAGGTCGATAGAACGTTTGGCGCTGGCAGCAAAAGGTGTCATCTGCGACACGAGGTGAATCGTGTCGTTGTTCGCGGGGTGTAAATCCGGGAAGTCGAAGACCTCGATCGAGAGCCGTAGTCGAGCGAGAAGCGGCGGCCGCGGACGGAGGAAACGAGTGGGGAGTTGCATCGCGATGAAAGCAAACGCGCCACGTTGTCCAAGCGCGCGACGAACCGCACACCAAGGGGCATCAGCCTCGATTGGAGGCCTCATTGCAGCTGGCATCTGGTAGACTGATCCGGATGGATTGGAAAAAGCAGGTCGGGGCGCTCCCCGTTCGAATCGATGGAAGAGGTGCGCTGCGTGTCATGCTGGTGACGTCGCGGGAGACGCGCCGTCTCGTCATCCCCAAGGGATGGCCCTGGCCGGGGGTCAAGGACCACAAGGCGGCGGCCGAAGAGGCACGGGAGGAAGCGGGCATCCTGGGCAAGATCGGCAAGAAGCCGGTCGGCAGCTACACCTACGACAAGCGTCGCTCCAACGGGTCAGTGCCGGTGAGGGTAAAGGTGTTCCTGCTCCAGGTGGCCGAAGAACTCGACGATTGGCCGGAGAAGGAGGAGCGGGAGCGGAAGTGGCTGTCGCCCGCCAAGGCCGCCGAAGCCGTCGACGAACCCGAGTTGGCCGAGTTGATTCTCGCGGTTGCCGCGGAGTGGAAATCGAACAATTGAGCTACGCGCGTCGCGAAGCGTTCACACCTTCCCCAGCGCCATCAGCACGTTTTCGGGCGTGATCGGCTGAGCCGTGACGCGCGAGTTGAACGGCAACAGCGCATCGTTGACGGCGTTCATCAGGGCGGCGGGCGCAGCACCCGTGCCCGATTCACCCACGCCCTTGGCGCCGAGTTCCGAGGCGGTCGTCGGCGTCACCACGTGCTCGACGGTGATGTCGGGCATTTCTGACGACATCGGCGTGAGGTAGTCCGCCATCGTGCCGTTGGTGAGCTGGCCGTTGTCGTCGTAGACGCAGTGCTCGTAGAGCGCGCCGCCGAGCCCCTGCACGCAGCCACCGCGCACCTGCTCGTCAGCGAGTTGCGGGTTGATGATGCGGCCGCAGTCCTCGACCACCCAATGCTTGAGGTGCGTGATGAAGCCCGTGTCCATGTCGACTTCGACATAGGCGCCTTGGATGCCGTTGGTGAAGATGTAGAGATCGTCGAGCAGCCGGAAGCGCCGGGTGTGGCTGAGCTGCGGCTGGATGGCGTTCGGGAACTGGCCGACCTGAAAGTGGGCGATGCGGCCGATCTCGCGCAACGGCAAGCGCTCCTTGCCGGTCTCCGCGTCGATGATCTTGCCGGCGATCAGGTCGAGGCTCTCGGGCTTCGCCTGCAGGAGCGAGCCGGCCAATTCGAGAACTTCCGTGCGCAATGCACGCGCTGCCTGATACACGGCCTCGCCGCCGATGGCGGTTGCGCGTGACGCATAAGTGCCGCCGCCATAAGGCGTCGCGTCGGTGTCGCCCGAAAGGATGCGGATCGCTGACATCTCGACGCCGAGCGCGGACGCCGCGATCTGCTGCATCACGTCGTTGACGCCCTGGCCCTGGTCGGTGACGCCGACGGCGCAGATGATGCCGCCGTTGGGCTCGAGCTTTATCGTGCAGGCGTCTTGCGCTGAGATCGGCGCGCCGCCGACGCCGTAGTAGCCGTTCGGACCGGGCGCTGTGCCCTTGATGAATGCGGCGAGGCCGATGCCGCGGTGAATGCCTTTCTTGCGCAGTTCCGCCTGTTCGGCCCTGAGCCCGGCATAGTTCATACTCTTCTCGAGCACGTCGAAGCAGCGCGTGAAACTCATGTCGGCGAGCTTGACGCCGGATGCCGCGTTGGTCGGGAAGGCGTCGTCGGGAATCGCGTTGCGCCGGCGCATCTGCAACGGGTCGATGCCGAGCTTTGCCGCGGCGATGTCGATCAGGCTCTCGCCGATCGTGATGCCGATGGGATGGCCGACCGCGCGATACTGCGATGACGGCACTTTGTTGAGGTAGACGACCGTCGCCTTGGCGCGGAAGTGCTTGTGCTTGTAGGGGCCGGCCGTGATGTTGAGGATCTGGTTGGCTTCGAACACGGACGTGCGCGGATACTGCGAGTAGGCCCCGGCGCCTGCCAGCACGTCGAAATCGACGCCCACGAGATCGCCGGCCTTCGTGAACGCCATCCGCGCCTTGATGAGGTTTTCCCGCGCGTGGATGTCGGAGCCGAAGCTCTCCAGGCGGTCGGCGAGGAACTTGACGGGGCGGCCGAGAACCTTCGACGCGATGGCGGTTGCGATCTCGTCGCCGTAGGTGTGGATCTTGAGGCCGTAGGAGCCGCCGACATCGGGCGCCACGACCCGGACGTTGTGGTCGGGGACGCCGAGCGTGTTGGCGATGACATGCTGGATCATGTGCGGCGTTTGGCTCGACGTCCAGATCTGCAGCCGTTCGGATGAGCCGTCCCAGTCGGCCAGCAGCACGCGGGGCTCGAGGCTCACCGCCGTATGGCGCGCGAAGTCGTAGGTCTCCTCGACAACGAGGTCGGCCGACGCGAACGCGGCATCGACATTACCGGTGTCGATCATCTTCTCGAACGCGAGGTTGTCGCCGAGCGCGTCGTGCAGCACGACGGCGTCGGGGCCGAGCGCTTTCGTCTTGTCGACGATGACGGGAAGCTCTTCGTAGTCGATCTCGACCAGCTCGGCGGCGTCCTCCGCTTCGGCGCGCGTATCGGCCACCACCATCACGACGGGCTCGCCGTGCCAGCAGGCGCGTTCGACGGCGAGCGGGAATTGGGGCGCCGACTTCATCGTCGGGAAGCACGTGAGCGTGCCGACCCACGGGCCCGTGCACTGCTTCGCCACTTCAGCACCGGTCATCACGAGGCGCACGCCGGCAGCCTTCTTCGCCGCGGCGACGTCGATGCCCTTGATGCGCGCATGTGCCCACGGGCTGCGCACGAACGCGGCGTGCAGCATCCGCGGCAGCGTGATGTCGTCGGTGTAGCGCCCCTTGCCGGCGACCGCGCGCTTCGCCCCGGCGCGCGACAGATTGCGCCCGACATAGGAGTGCGGTCGGTCGAGAGGCGTGAGCTTCGCTCGGGGAGGGGGGACTGCGGCCATCTGAAGGGTCCTGAGATCGTTCGATAGGAGAGCGGAGTGGCTGGGCACGGCTCAACCCGTGGTGCGCTTCTCGACCTCCAGCATCTTGTCGAGACCGCAGCTTTTGTGGGCGAGCTTCATCTGGGCACTCGCGCCGCCTTTGCCGAGGAACGGGTCGGGCTCGTCCCTGGCGAGGTGCTCGTAGGATTGACGGACGGCCTTGTACATCGCGGCGAAGGCGGAACCCGACGAGCACGCCAGGCGATACCCCAGGCCCGCGAAATCGGCGCGCGACAGCGGATAGCCGCCGAAGCCGTCCTCCGGCGCGAAGATCATCAACGGCGCGGGCAGTCGTTCGCCGACGAAGCGGATATCGGCCTCGGTGCGGGTGTGGACGAAGAGCATGTCGGCGCCGGCTTTGTGGAAGGCCTCCGCCTTGCGAACCGCGCCATCGATGCCTTCGGTGCGCGACGCGTTGGTGCGCGCGATGATCATCATATCCGGCGAGGTGCGCGCAGCGATGCATTCCTGGATCCGCTGCACCATGAATTCCGTCGGCACCAGTCGCTCCTGGCCGACGTGATGATGGAAGCGGCGCGGCAGCACCTGGTCCTCGACCTCGATCGCGGCGAAGCCGGCAGCCTCGCTCAAGCCCACCGTGCGGTGCATGTGGGCTGGATCGCCCCAGCCGCCGCCCGCATCGAGGATGATCGGCAGCCGGCACACCGTGCGGATGTCGACGGCGACGCGGGCCATTTCGGGCAGCGTTATGTTGGCCTCCGTCACGCATTGCAGCCAACCGAGCGAGCCGCCGCCGAGATAGATCGCCTTGAAGCCGGCATCTTCCGCCATCCGCGCCATCAGCGGATTGAGCACCAGTGGGGCGACAGTCAGCTCGGGCTTGGCGATCAGTTGGCGAAGCGTTTCCAAGGGTGGCCTCCGGGCGGTGGGTGCAGTCGAACGCGTCGAAGGTAGTGGAGCCGGCCACGCAGCGCCAGCGGCGGGTGCTCCCCATTTCCTCGCACCCCGTACCTCCGGGTCGTCCCGCCTATTTCAGCAATTCCTTGACCAGGCCGCTGGCCTTGCCGAAGTCGATCTGACCGGCGAACTTCGTCTTGAGCGCACCCATTACCTTGCCCATGTCCTTGGGGCCGGCCGCGCCGACTTCAGCGATCAGCGCTGATATCGCCGCCCGCGTCGCGGCTTCGTCCATCATGCTGGGCAGGTATTCCTCGATCACCGCGATCTCGGCAGCTTCCTTGTCGGCAAGATCCTTGCGGTTGCCCTGCTCGTAGGTCGCGATCGAGTCCCGGCGCTGCTTCACCATCTTCTGCAGCACCTGGACGATATCGGCGTCGGTGACGGGACCGGTCGGAACCGCGCCGCCGGTGCCGATGCCGAGCTCCCGATCCTTGATCGCCGACAGCATCAGGCGGATCGTGCCGAGCCGTTCCTTCTGGCCGGACTTCATGGCGTCCTTCATGTTCTGGGTCAGACGGTCGCGCAGCATGGACAAGCTCCTTCGAAGTGACACTCTCAAGTACGCGCCGCGCCTGCCAGCCGCAAGCACTCGACCTTACTTCACCTTCTCCATGAGGCATTCCACCTCGACCGCGGCATCCTTGGCCTTGGATGCCCGCCGTTTGAAGACCTCGACCACCCGGAACCCCGACTTCTCACACGACAGGTCCACGGTTTCGGCGTCGACATCGAGGCCCATGCCGGCGCGCCGGAAGCGGCCGTCGTCGTCGGTCTGGATGATGAAGAAGCGTGTCGTTCCGCGGACCTGGCCTTTGATCCTCACGTTCGCGAGGGGCGCCATTCCCCCGATGTCCTTGGCTTCGCCGAAGTACGCGGCGCCGTGCTCGTGGGTGTCGTCGGGTTCGTGGTCGGCCTCGCCGGCGAGGGCAGGCCAACCGGATGTGCCGATCGCGAGCGCAATCGCGGCGGCGCTGAGGAATTTTCGGACCATGTGCGGCGTCCCCTCCGGTTCGACTGCGTGGGAGGAAGAATCAAGAGCAGTATTCGATCCGACGCAATCGCTTTGGGCGATCGTAACGATCGGATGGACCCGTTGTCTTCCTATCATTGCAAGCGATTTTTACCCTATCGGCGAAGCGCGACAGCGTTTTCATCCGGCTGGGTGATGCTCCGTGGTACAGATAGACGAAAACCAAGGTGACGGCGAGGGGTACGGCCCAGCCGATCCACGCCATGCCGCTACGCCGAGCCGATACTCTGGAGGCCCGCGCCGACGGCAAGGCCGCGTACGACGCGGATCAGAAGCGCAGGTGTAGCGCTCCTTTCCTGCTGCATCTGTCGGGGCTGCCGGCATCTTCTTCGATCGGAAGCCGCTCGAGAGGTTCGAATGGGCAAATCCAAGTATCTGAACCAGGGGGAACCAAACCCGGCTTTCCGCGTTGTCTTCGCTTTGTAGGCCCCAGAACCGACACAGCAGCAACCGTACCCCAGCACCTGCAGCCCAGCACCTACACCCCAGTATCGACAGGGCGCCCCTCGAGGATATCTATGCCACCGGAGATCACAGTCCTGGAAGACGTTGCAATGATCGACCGCGCCGCCTGGAACGCGCGGTCGGAGCATCCTTATGCCGACGCGGGTTTCATCGAGACGTGTGAGCGCTTCACGCCGCCGGGAATGCGAGCCGGCGTCCTCGTTCATCGGGAGGGGGAGGAGTTCCGCGCGGGCGTCCCGGCATTCACCTACGACGTGCGGTTCGACATGGCGCTCGGGCCGCGTCTTCGGGCGATCGGGGACGTGCTGATGCGTGTCGCCCCGCGCTTCATCCGAGTACCGATCCTGTGTGTGGGATCGGCACAGGCCGACGAATGCTGTTTCGTCTATGCCTCCGCGCTCGACGAGGCCGGTCGCCGCTCGGCTTTCAAGGGTCTGGTATCCGGGATGCTGCAGGCGGCCCAGACGCAGCCGGCCGATCTGCTCGTGTTCAAGGACGTGACCGACGCGACGGCAGCCGTCGTGCACGAAGAACTCTCGTCGAACGGTTTTTGGCGACTGCCCTCGCTGCCCGTCGCGGTGATCGATCTGCCCTACGCTTCGTTCGACGACTACCTTGCGGTGCTCGACCCGAAGATGCGATCGGATCTGCGCCGCAAGCAGCGCCAGTCCGCGCACGTCGAGATGGCGATCGAAACCGACATCGACGCGATCGCGCCGACTTTGGACCGGCTGCTGATCGAAACGCGCGCACGGCGCACGGCTGATTTCGGCGACATCGACGACGTACCCGCGGGCTTCACGCGGATGCTGTTGCAACAGATGGGACCGACCGCCCGTTGCGTCGTGACCCGCATCCAAGGCGAGATCGTGGGCTGCAACGTCTTCCTCGTTCGCGGCAAACGCGCGTGGGCGTTTCGGATCGGCCTGTCGGGCGAGCATGTACGCGAGCACAATCTCTACTTCGTCAACTGGATCTGGATGGTGCGGCACTGTATCGATCAGGGTTACACCGCGCTCGAGGTCGGCCAGACCTACTACGATCTCAAGGTGCACCTGGGCTGCCGGCTGGAGCCGCGATGGATCTATGTTCGCCATCGGCAGGCCGGGTGGAACCGGGTCGTGAAGGCGATTGCTGCGCGAACCTCGTTGGCCCGCCTCGACCCCGATCTGAAGGACAAGAAGGCGGCGTAGCTCGCCAGCCGCCAGCCGCCAGCCGCATGAGGTCGGAGATTTTACCGTCGGCGCAGCCCCTCGAACGGCCCGCCGGCATGCACGATCCGCCCGCCGACCAGGGTCAGCAGCGATCGGGTGGCACCCATCTCCGCCAGCGGCACGGTGAGATAGTCGCGGTCGAGCACGGCGATGTCGGCGAGCCGGCCTGCCTCCAGCGTGCCGCGCACATCCTCGTCGAAGGCGAACCAGGCGCTGCCCTGTGTGTAGAGCCGGAGTGCATCTTCGCGGGTCGGCAGCTCCGCGCGGCTGCGCGTCGGCAGTCCCTCGACCGTGCGCCCGTCGATCATCCAGCGCAGCGACACGAACGGATGGTAGCTCATCACCCGATGTGCGTCGGTGCCGCCGCCGACCCGCACCCCGAGATCGAGCGCCGACTTGATCGGCGGTGAGCGCTCGATCCCCGGCCGCGACGCGATGAACGACGCCGCCGCGAAATAGAGCCCGTTCTGCATCAGCCATCCGACGCCCAGCGCCTTCATCCGTTGCAGGGAGCCGTGCGAGGCGTCGTGCAGATGGGCGATCGACCAGCGCAGCTTGCCGATCGGCGTCTCCCGGTCGATGCGCTCGAAGATGTCGAGCAGGTGATGAACCGAGCGGTCGTTGTTCCAGTGCGCGGTCAGCGTCAGGCCCCGGTTGGCCGCCCATCGGGCGACTTCCGTGAAGCTCTCGATCTGCTGAGCGCTCGGCGTCTCGTTGTTGTAAAGTCCCCACGTCACGCGCTCACCGATGCCGTTGAACCGCAACATGCCGTCGCCGATCCCCATCGGAAGGAAACGTGTGAGTGACTTGAAGTCGGCCAGCTCGCTGCCGGGCTGCGGCGCCGAAAGCGAGTAGGCGATCCGCAGCGTGAGACCGCCGGACTGCCACAACCGCATCAGCGTCTCGTACTCCTCGGGCGCGAGATTGTGCCCGCCGGGATCGATGATGCCGGTCACGCCGTGGCGGTTGAGCTCCGCGAAGAAGCGGCGCGTGCCCTCGGTGGCTTCGCGCTCGTCGGGATGCGGCAGCCGCTCGTAGAGTGCGGTAACGGCGGCGGTGTCGCCGGAGATCCAGCCGGTGGGGCGGCCGCCCTCGTCGACCTCGAACCTTGCGCCTTTCGGAAGGCTCGTGGTGTCGGATACGCCGAGCGCGAGCCGGCCCTCCCCAGACAGCAGGATCGACCGGTAGAACAACTGGATATAGACGCGCCGCCCTGGTGCGGCCTCGGCGATCTCAGCTGCCGTCGGACGCCGCCGTTCCACGAATTGACCCGGCGTCCATCCCCCGCCCACGATGATCCACGTGTCGCCACGCGTCTGTGCCGCTGCGAGACGAAGGCGTTCCATCGCCTCTGCCACTGTCGAGGTGCCGATGAAGCTCGTCTCGGTGGACGTGCGCAGTCCCGCGCGAATGGCGTGGATATGGGAGTCGATGAGCCCCGGGATGACCGTCCGGCCACCCAGATCGATCATCCTCGTGGCAGGTCCGCTGGTGGCCAGAACCTCGGCCGCACCGCCGACCGACACGATCCGATCGCCGCGCACGGCCAGACTGTCGGCGATCCGCGACTTCGCATCGAGGGAGAGGATCCGGCCATTGGTCAACACCACGTCGGCGGGCTGTGCATGCGCCATCCCCACCCCGGCCAGAAGCGCAGAAACTGCCGAGAACAATAGAGTGAGCGCTGGCATGCGCCTGAAACTAGGGGAGGGGATGGGCGGGTGCAATGGAGATGCAGCAGAGTTTCATCCGCCCCACGTGCAGCGCATCTCCTGGCAATTCTGCGTGCGCCCGCCGATCTCGCATTTCGCCTTCACGAAGCTGCACACCCGGCACGTGTAGGACGAAAGACACCCGCGAAACGAACCGCCCCGGTCGTAACGGCAGGTCTTGATCGTCTGGCACTTCCGTTGGGCGTCGGCGGCGGGGCCATTGCTCGATTGAGCCTGGAGTGGCGTCACAGCCGCAAGCCCGAGCAGCGCAGTTGCCGCTGTGAAGAACAGAGCGCGACGCATCCCAAAACCCCCGTTTGATCTGCCCAGTCTCGACTTGTGGCACTGTCTTGTGGCCCTGCGGGTGAGGCAATGGCTGATCGTTAACCTCGGCGGTTCCGGGCAATGTTCTCGGGGCGACTGTTGTAGCCGCGCCACGCGCCCACCTCGCGGCCGATGAACCGACCGTAGACCGAGACGGCGATGGTGCCTGCAAGAGTCCGCGCCGTACACCACACCTTCTCTCATTTGCTGGCCAATTACGCTGAAATCGGCGATAATCGCGCGGCCGGGTAGAGCGCCAGCTGCAGGCATGAGGGGGCGGCTGGCGCGAGTGACCGGGAGTGAAGGAGATGTTGGCGTTTCTGCGCGTCATGGTGTTCTACTTGGGCTTCACCGCGCTGCTGGTCTGGGGCATGTTCGCCCTGGGGTTGGCGGACGCACTGGAGTTGCCGGGTTTCGAAGGTGCGCGTGCGCCGACGATGACACCGCCTGTGAAGGTGGCGGCCCACCCCGTGCCCGAAGCGATGAGACCCGAGCCGCAGGTAAAGCGTGAACCGCTCGTAGAGACAACTCGACCGCGTGACCCCGCGCCGGTTGAAGCCGCGCCCGAGCCGCCTCCGGCGCCCAAGCGGGTCGTCATCGATGTGCCACCGCCGGCTCCACCTGCAGCGGCACCAGTCGCTGCGCCCGCCCGGACCGAGGTTACCGCTGCGGCGCCACAGATCCCGTTGCCGTCGCCATTGCCACCGGCGCCGCGAATCGAGGCGAGGATTCCCGATCCGGTGGCGCGATCGGCGCCGCCTGCTCCCCCCGTGCCGCCGCGCCCGGTGGTGCCTGATCCTCCCGCTGTCGCAGCCCCGCGTGCCCCGAGCCCGCCGCCCGTCGCCAATGTCGCGCCGGTCGTACCACCGCCTGTGGCAGCCCCCAAACTGCAGCCGCAGGCCCGCGCGCCGGCAGCGCCTGTAGCCACGCCCAAGTCGTGGGTGCCGGTGCATCGCATCGCAGGTTTCGGCGCAGCCGGATTGGCTCAGCATCTCGCTGAGAAGCGCCGTGCTCGCGATGACATTGCCTGCGTCATGTTCCGAAACGTCGTGTTCAAGGGCGGGACGACGATTTATCGCCCCGGCGCCCGCGCAGACCTTGAACAAATCGCGAAGGTGCTCAGGGACAATCCCGGCGGGCGCGTCGAGTTGGGAAGTAGGCTCGGCCCGGGCCGGCCGATGGCAACCGATGCGAAACTGCGGACCGATCGCGCCGAACTCGTTCGCAAAACGCTCATCTCGCTCGGCGTCGCGCCCGCGCGGCTGGCGATCGACACCCGCGAAGCCTACGAGCGCGTCGCCGAGGACGTCGGCCGCGTCGACGGTGGCCGCATCCAGTCCATGGGCGTGTGCATTCTCACGACGTGAGTGCCTCACCTCGTGACGGGTTCACATCGTGACGACGATGTAGTCGTCTTCGATCGTCACCTCGAACGTCTCGAGCTTGCGCGGCGAACCGGTCTTGTCCGCCGCCCCCTCGGCACCCTCGTCGGCAACGAGCTTCGCGCCGTGCTCGACATCGACTTGGTACGCGCGAACCTTTACGGTCTCGGGGTCGCACCACGATTTGCCCGTCGCCAGGTCGAACTCCCACCCGTGCCACGGGCAGCGCAGGATCTCGCCCGGCCGCGAGTAGCTGTATTGCCCCGGCACAGTAGCCTCGACGAGCCCGCCGAGCTTGCCGTGGACGAGACTGCCACCGGCATGCGGGCAGCGGTTCGAAATCGCGTAGAGCCGCCCGTCGACGTTGAACACCACGAGAGGGCGCCCCGCCGCCTCCACCAGCTTGCGCGAGCCGGAAGGAATCTCGCCCGCCTTCGCAACGATATGGCGCGCCATCGCTCAGCCCCCTATGGCGGCAGAAGCCGGAAGCATGAGCCCCGATCTCAACCGCGGGTATGTCGCCAGGGGATTGTCTATCCGCATCCGCCGGTGCAGCCGCTCGGGGATGCCGCGCGAGATCACGTCGTCGCCGTCGAACTGCCAATGCGGGAAATCGGAAGCGTAGAGCAGCATGTCGTCGCTGCCGAGATGCTCCAGCACGCGCTCGATCGCGTTGCCGTCGTCGGGCCCGTCGATCGGCTGGGCCGTCAATCGGAAATGTTCGCGGAAGATGTCGGCCGGCGGCCGGTCGACCCAAGGCACTTCCGATCGCACACCGCGCCAGAACTTCCCCAGCCGCCACAGGAACGCCGGCACCCACGTCACCCCGGATTCGATCAGCACCACCTTGAGGCCGGGATGCTTCTGGAACACGCCTTCCGTGATGAGGCTCGCCACCTGGCTCTGGAAGCCGAGCGACTGCGCGGAGTAGTCCTCGATGTAGTAGCTCGGCCAGCCCAGCGACGTCACGGGATGCCGGTAGGCCGAGCCTGCATGGACGCCGATCGGCAACCCGTGCCGCTCTGCAGCCGCATAGATCGGCCAGAGCTGCCGGCGGCCCAGCGGCACCTCGCCCATCGCCAGGACGAGCACCTGGACGAAGCGCGTATCTCCTGCCCGTCGCTCGATCTCCTCGACGGCGCGCTCCACGCTCTGCAGCGGCACCACGATAGACGCGCGCAGCCGCGGATCGCGGTCGAGCCACTCCCTCGCGATCCAGTCGTTGAGCGCACGACACAACACGACCGCCATGTCCTCGCTCATCAGAAGCTGCACGCCGTAGATGCAATTCAGGATCGCGAGGCTCGAGCCCCAGCGGTCGAGCGTCAGGTCGCAGAGCTGTTTTACATCGAGGCCCGCGCGGCCGTTCTTGTCGCGCCAGTCGGGGCGGGCTGAGATCGGCGAGTTCGGCGGATAGCTCTGCGACTCGAGGTTCACCTCGCGCTCGATCACCGCCTCGCGCCAATGCCCGTCGAGATACGGCACCAGCGCCTGCATTCCCGGCACGGTCGGATGAACATCGCAATCGACGCCCGAGAACATCGGCTCTTTCGACACGCACCTGCCTCCCGCGAGTTCCTCTCGGCGGTGAGACTACACGCAATCCGGCCGCGGGTGCGAGAGCGGCAGCGCAGAGCAGCTATTCGACACTGCGGTTCAGCTGTAGGGCAGCTTCGTATCGATCCCGGCTTGCCGATAGCGCCAGTCGTCGCCGCGCGAAACCTGTTCGAGCTTCTCGATGCAGTCCGCGCTGGGCTCGCGCCCGCACCGGGCATTCCGCTCGCAATGCCCACAGGAAAACGTCGACAGCGCCTGCTCCCGCTCGCGATCCGCCAGCCACTGCTTGATCGCACCCAGCCGGTCTGCCATCCGGTCCGCCAGTTTTTGTGAGAGGCCCATGTCCCGCTCCTCTTGAGTCGCTCATCAATCTCGTATCACGGCGCCTCCGCCCATTCTTGATCGAGGTCAATGGTTCGGTTGCTGAGAGCGGAGTTCACCCGGCCGGCCGAACCCAGCGCCCAACGTGTCGGCCCGACCGTTGACCGGGCAGAAGCAAACTGTTTAGGGTTCGCGGACCCTACGCTTGGGGCCCCGGCATTCCTTTCTGCCAGTCGCGTCGGACGGTTGAGCTATTTATGACCGATACAACTCGTCCATGCCGCCGCCCAGCGGGCCGTTCCCGAATGTGAGGCCAGCCGGCAAGTCAGCCCGTCTGGGCCCGAAGCCGGCCCGCGGATAGCCGCTGCCGCTTGTCACCGCTTGACGACGAGACCTACGACGAGGAAGTCGCACTATGCCTGCAACGAACGCCGCAGCACCGGCCTCAGCCGGGAAATTCTACGTCACCACGGCGATTTCCTATCCCAACGGCGTGCCCCACATCGGCCATGCCTACGAGGCGATCACGACGGACGCCATCGCGCGCTTCGAACGGCTCAGCGGCAAGGACGTGTTCTTTCTGACCGGCACGGACGAGCACGGCCTGAAGATGAAGCAGACCGCGCAGAAGGAGGGGCTTTCCCCCCGTGCGCTCGCCGACCGCAACTCCGCGCGCTTTCGCGAAATGGCGGATCTGCTCGGCCTGTCCAACGACGATTTCATCCGCACGACGGAGCCTCGTCACTACGAAGCGTGCGAAGAGCTCTGGCGGCGGATGGAGAAGAACGGCGACATTTTCAAGAAGAACTATGGCGGCTGGTATTCGGTACGCCAGGAGGCTTACTTCAAGGAGACCGAAACCGAGATCCGCGAAGGCAAGCGCGTCGAGACGCAGAACGGCACCGAGGTCGAGTGGACCGAGGAGGAGACTTATTTCTTCCGGCTCTCCGCCTATCAGGACAAGCTGCTCGAGCACTACGAGAAGCACCCGGACTTCATTCTTCCGCCCGAGCGCCGCAACGAGGTGGTCAGCTTCTGCAAGAGCGGTCTGGAAGATCTCGCGGTATCGCGCACGACGCTCGACTGGGGCATCCCCGTGCCGGATGCGCCGGGGCACGTGATGTACGTCTGGGTGGATGCGCTCAACAACTACGCCACGGCGACCGGCGTGCTGAACAAGGGCGGTGATGCCCACGGCCGCTGGCCGGCGGACTTGCACGTGATCGGCAAGGACATCGTGCGCTTTCACGCGATCTACTGGCCGGCATTCCTGCTGAGCGCGGGCCTGCCCTTGCCGAAGCGCGTGTTCGGCCACGGCTTCCTGTTCAACAAGGGAGAGAAGATGTCGAAGTCGGTCGGCAACGTCGTCGATCCCTTCGACCTCGTGAAGACCTTCGGCCTCGACCAGACCCGCTATTTCTTCCTGCGCGAAGTGATCTTCGGCCAGGACGGCAGCTACGACAAGGATGCGATCGTCAATCGGATCAATGCCGACCTTGCAAATGGACTGGGCAATCTCGCCCAGCGGTCGCTGTCGATGGTGGCGAAGAATTTCGGCGGCGTGCTGCCCAAGCCCGGTCCGTTCAACGACGCGGATAAGGCGATCCTGGCGCAGGCCGACGCGATGCTGGCGACCGCGCGCGCTGCCATGGACACCCAGGGCATCAAGGCCTGGCTCGACGCCGCGTGGGCTGTCATCGGAGAGGGCGACCGCTATTTCGCGGGCGAAAAGCCGTTCGACAAGGCGCTGTCGGAAGAGCGCCGCGGCACGATCCTCTATGTGGCAGCCGAGATCGTTCGCCAGATCGCGATCCTCGCGCAACCAGCGATGCCCACGTCGTGCGGCAAGCTGCTCGACCTGCTCGCGGTTCCCATGGACGCCCGCACCTTTGCAGCACTCGGCGAGAAGGGGCGTCTCGTCGGGGGTACGCCGCTGCCCGTGCCTCAGGGCGTATTCCCGCGCTGGATCGATCCGGAGGCCGCATCGACGCCATCAGTCTCGGACGCGGCCGCCGCGCAGGCGCTCGCCAAGAAGCTCAAGGCCGAGAAGAAGGCCGCCGAGCGCGCCGCACAAATGGCGAAAGCGAAAGCGAAAGAATAGCACCGCAACGCCGGCCTCAGACGAACTTCGGGCGCGATTTGACGTAGTGCGCACGCATCGACGGGCGGAACTGCTCCATCAGGTCGCGATTGAGCGCCACCGGCGGCTTCTGCTCGGGGGGCAAAAGCGGGCGGTACTTCACGTCGCCGATCTCGGTGCGGAAAGTCTCCTTGGCGCGGGCGAGATCGGATGGGTTCGTGAACAGATCGAGCAGCGAACCCGCGAGTGCCTTGGCGCCGGCCAGCGTGCCTTTGTGCGCAATCGAGGAGGCGAGGGCCGCGCCGGCACTCCAGTGATGAAAGGGAATGCCGGGTACGTTGGCGGGAAAGCCGACGCGGCCCATCGGCACGACCCAGGAGACATCGCCGCAATCGTTCGACGGCGAGCGCTGTCGCGTGGGGCCGGTCAGCGACGTCAGCTTCTTCGCGAGACCACCGACAGGCACGGCGGCGGCTTTCTGGAGATCGCGCGCGAACATCTCCTCATCCGCGCTCCAGACGGGCAATCCGATCATCTCGATGTTGCGTTGGATGACCTCGGCGAGCCCCTGGTTCGTGCGCACCGGCCACACCGCGCTCATCACTTCGACCTCGACGGTCGTGTTGGTCATCATGGCCGCACCTTCCGCGATGCGGCGGCCCTGCTCGAACAGTTTGCGTGCGCCTTCGGCCGTCGGCCCGCGGAACGTCCACCACACGGTTGCGCGCGCCGGGATCGTGTTGGGCTGATCGCCGCCGTGGGTGATGACGCGGTGCGCGCGCAGGTCGGTCTCCATGTGCTCGCGGAACTGCGCCATGCCGACGTCCATCAGCACGACCGCGTCGAGTGCGTCGCGTGCTTTCCACGGAGTGACCGAGGCGTGCGAGGTCTCGCCGTGAAACGTGAAGTACGCCGACACGGCGGCGAAATGCGTGAGGCCGTAGCAGGTGTCGAACTCACCGGAAATGTGCACGTGCAGCGCCGCGTCCACATCATCGAAGTGGCCGTCGCGCACGTAATAGGGACGGCTGATGAGCTGTTCCTCGCCCGGCGCGCCGAACACTTTCAGCGTACCCGCGATGCCGTTCGCGACCATGGCGCGTTTCGCTGCGATCGCGCCTGAAATCATCACGGCCGCGTTGCAGTTGTGGCCTTCGCAGTGGCCGGGCGCGTTTTCGACGATGCAGCGCTTTTCCGTGACGCCCGACGCCTGCGAGTTGTTGGGGTTCGCATCGTATTCGGTGTGCACGGCGATGACGGGCGAGCCCGAGCCGAAGCTTGCGCAGAAGCCGGTGGGGAAGCCCGAGATGCCGCGCTCGATCGCGAAGCCTTCTTCCTCCAGCAGGCTCGTCATCAAGGCGGCGCTCTCGTGCTCCTGCATGCCGAGTTCGCCGAAATAGAACAGCGCGTCCGACAGCGTGTTCACGGCGTCCGCGTTGCTGTCGAGAAAGGTGAAGGCAGTCTTCTTTGCGGTCATCTGGTCGGCTCTCGAGCGGCCTTGGGGCCGATGCGAGGCGCTACGCGCGCCTCGCGCTCCCAGCGCCAGGGCCGGGGGCCCTGGACCCTATATAGAGGAGAGAAGTGTCAGGATTTCCCGATCTCGTGCGCGCGGCACTTGATGACGAGTTCGCCGAGTGCGGGATCGGCGACGACGCGGATGGTGTCGCCGGGCTTCACGGGGGCCACGCCCTCGGGCGTGCCGGTGTAGTACACGTCGCCGGGATAGAGCGTGTAGAACGAAGATGCGAACTCGATCAGCTTGGGAATGTCATAGATGAGCTGGCTCGTGTTCGTGTCCTGGCGGACCTCGCCGTTCACGTCGAGCTTCAGCGGCATGTTGCCGGGGTCCTTGATCTCGTCTGCTGTGACGAACCACGGGCCGAGCACCGAGTAGCCGTCGATCGACTTGCGGAACGAACGATCTTCCGGCCCGCGCGTCGTCATGTCGAGCCCTAGGCAATAGCCGGCGATATAGTCCATCGCCTTGTCGATCCGGATGTCCGTGCCCTTCTTGCCGATGATCACGACGAGCTCGGCCTCGTGCTCGTTGCGGCGCTCGGGGAAGCGGATCGGGATACCCTCTGAAACGCCCACGATAGAGGTGTTCGACTTCAGGAAGATGCCGGCTTCCTTGATCTTGGGCGAGTGCGTGCCGATGTTCATGCCCTGGTCGCGACGCAACTGCATTTCCGCGATGTGCGCGGCGTAGTTCGTCGGCGCGGCGATGTTTTTGGGCGGACGTGCGATCGGCGACAGCAGCTTCACCGACGAGATCGGCTTGTCCGGCGCTTTCTTCGCTGCGTCCTCCATCCGGCCGCGCCACTCCGGCAGGGCGGCGATGACGGCATCGAAGTAGCCGACGTACGGGGCCTTCGCGCGGATCTCCGTCTGGATGTCCGTGATGTCGTGCACGTTGGTGCCGATCACCACGCCGAGGCGGTCGTTGTCGAAGCGGGCGAGTTTCATGGGGGCTCCTTTTTGATGCTCGTTGTCGTGGTGGCGTGTGACGGCGACATTAGCGGATGATCTTGCCGGGGACGAGGGGGGAGGCGAAGTCGACCGTTCCCCCCCCCACCGCGGATGCCGGTTCGAGCCGGGGAGATGATTTGACGGAGCGCTGGAGGGATTGTGTAAATGCTCGGACTGCGATGACGGGCGCTGCGTCGGAAATGCATGGGTCGATCGAATAGTGAGGGCGTGATGATTGCCCGCAGAGGGTTGTTTCAGCTCGGTTTGGCAGGCGCCGCGTCGCTCCTGTCGACAAAAGTGCATGGCCAGCGCTTCGTCCCGGACCGGCCATTGAAGCCCGGCGAGTTCGTCTGGGAGCCGGAGCGCTCGCCTTCGGGCCCCGTCGTGCTGATCGTCTCCATCCCCGAGCAACTCGCCCACGTCTACCGCAACGGCGTCGAGATCGGCCGCTCGACGTGCTCGACGGGCAAGCCGGGGCACCGCACCCCGACCGGCGTGTTCACGATCCTGGAAAAGCAACGCCAGCATGTCTCGTCGATCTACAAGGGCGCGCAGATGCCCAACATGGAGCGCCTGACCTGGGGCGGCATCGCGCTGCACGCGGGCCATCTCCCGGGCTATCCGGCCTCGCACGGTTGCATCCGGCTGCCTATGAAATTCTCCGCGCTCCTGTTCGAGGTCACGCACAACGGCACGGCCGTGATCATCGCCGACGAGCGGACGCAGCCGGCCAACGTGGTGCACCCCGGTGTGCTGATGCCCAAGGTCGCCGAGATCGAGGCGCGCGCGGTGAGCCGGACGGTGAGCCAGAAGAAGGTGCGCGGGCCGTGGGACGCCGAGGTGCAGTATCCCACGGCTTCGGTGGTCATCTCGCGCGCCGACGGAATGGCTCACGTATCACAGGACGGAAAGTTGCAGGCATCTTATCCGGTCTCCTTCGTGGAGCCGGCAAAGCCGCTGGGAACACACGCTTACTCGTTGATCGGTCCTACGGCAGACGGCTCCGGCCTCGCGTTCCTGTCGTTCGGGATGGGCAAAAAGCCCAGCGAGGCCCACATCCTACAATGGCAGGGCGACAAGGCGATGCGGCGCGTTCGGTTCTATGATCCGCAGCGCGCACGGCAGATCGCACAGACCTTCCATCCCGGAACGACGATCGTGCTGACCGATGCGACCGCACCGCGGACGACGCGCAATACGCCGAACGGATTTTCGGTCATCGCCAGCGAGGCCGCGGGGTGACGTCCAGCCCGGTTCGCGACGCTACGACAGATCGTCCCGTCGCACGCGTTGCTTCAGCGCCTGCAGCTTCTCGCCGATCTTCGCATCGCGCGCCTTGTCCGCAATCGCTTTGGTCTGGTCCATGACCTTGCCGGCAAGGGGCGCGGCCCGGCTCTTGAGGTCGACCATCTGCTCGTAGGCGACGCCGGCCATCGCTTTGGACGCTGCCACCAACCGCTCGTCGAAATTATTGCCGCGCCCTTCGAGCGACAGCGTCATGCTCGCCCGCCTGGCCAACGCCATGATGCAGGGAACAACGCACAGCAGTGCCGCGATGATGAATGCGAGCTGCAATCCGATGCGATCCGCCAGCCAACCGATGACGACAGCGCCGAGTGCCGGCACGCCACGATAGATCATCGTGTAGAGTGACATCACGCGCGCGCGCAGTGCATTGTCGACCGAGGATTGCACCAGCGCCTGGGTGCCGGTCGACATCATCGTCAGGGTCCCGCCCCACAGCGCACCCCACACCACCGCGAGCCACAGCCAGCCCGTCGCCGAGAACGCCACCGTCGCGATCAGGTTTACCACGAACGCCAGCAACACCGCGAGCGTCAGCCCATGCGTCCGGCCGTACATCGCGATCGCACCGGCCGCGAACATCGCGCCGACGCCCATGCCCGCCGTCAGCCAGCCGAGCCCCTGCGGACCCGCCTCGAACACCTTGTCGGCGAACCCCGGCAGGAGATCCTGCAGCGGTCGCACCCAGATCGCGCCGATCGTCATCAGCAAGAACAGCGGCCCGATTCCTGGATGGCTGCGCACGTAGGCCAGGCCCTCGACGATGTCGCTCAACATCCCGCCGTGCCCGTGCGACGTGCGGTCCGTGAAGTCGATGCGCACTGCGAACAGCCCGGCCAGATAGAACAGGATACCGACGGCGTTCGTCACGAACGTGTAGCCGACACCCGCCTGTGCGATAACGTATCCGGCGAGTGCGGGGCCGATGAAGCGCGCGGCATTGTAGAGGGCGCTGTCCGTCGCGAGCGCACTGGGTAGCGCCGAACGCGGCACTGTCGACGGCACGATCGTGTGGCGCGAGATCGCATTGAACGGATGTACGCAGCCGAGCGCCAGCGACAGCAGCAGCAGGAACCAGATGTTCATCAGCCCGGTGAAAACCAGCGCCGCCATGACCGCCGCGATCAGCAGGCTCAAATACTGCGCGATCTTCTGGACTTCGACCGGGTTCGACTTCTCCATGAACGCGCCGACGAAGGGGGCGAGCACGATCATCGGCGCATAGTCGACCGCGACGACGAGGCCCACCCACGTGTTGCTCTTGGTGAGATCCCAGGCGAGCCACAAGGTTCCGATCCGCTGCATCCACAGCGTCACCAGCGCCGGCGACATGCCGCCCATGAACAGGGCGTAGTTGCGGTGCGTCCACACCTCCATCATCGGCCTGAACGCGTCGGGTATCTTCATGCCGGTCCTTCGGGCCTCCCGCGATCGTCGTGGATCGAGTTCGGCATCAACTATAGCGCGCGAAAACCGCCTGCGTCTGTCCCCACGTCCGCCTGTCGATTTCCTCGAAGCGATCGGGCAACGCGATCTCGACCCCTGCCCTCTCCTCGAGCACCACGATCGCTCCGGGTGTGAGCCAGCCGCCCTCGGCCGCGGCTTTCAGCGCCATCTCGCCGAGCCCCTTGCCGTAAGGTGGATCGCACAGCACCAGCCCGAACTGGTCGCCGCGTCCGGCAGGACCGATCGTCGTCGCATCTCGCCGGAAGATGCGCGTGACGCCGGTCAGCCCGAACGCCTCGATGTTCTCGCGGATCAAGCCGCGGGCATCGGCATCCTGCTCTACCAAAAGGCAATAGGCAGCGCCCCGCGACATCGCCTCGAGCCCGAGCGCGCCCGTCCCTGCAAACAGGTCGAGCACTCGGACGCCCTCGATGTCGAAGCCCTCGACGCCATGCGCGAGAATGTTGAACATCGATTCGCGGACGCGATCGGACGTCGGCCGCAAGCCCTCGTGTGCGGGGCTCGCGATCGGCCTGCCGCGGAATTTGCCCGCGACGATCCTCATTCGTCGTCGTCCGTCGTCTTTGGCCGCCACTTTGCGTCACCACTTCGAGTGGGCTTGCGCGGCTTCGACGTATCGGGCCGCGCGTTCTGCGGCTCCGTGCCCTCGACGAGACCGAGCTCGCGCGAAATGGCCAGCCCGAGCTGGTCGCGCAGCGTTCGACGCCGGATGCGCTCGACTTCGCCTTCCGGAAGATCGAGAAGCTGGAATGGTCCGAATGAAATGCGGATCAGCCGGCTCACCTCCAAGCCGAGATGGCCGAGGATGCGGCGGATCTCGCGGTTCTTGCCTTCGCGCAAACCGACGGTGAGCCAGACGTTGGCGCCCTGCGGTCCATCGAGCGTCGCTTCCACCGGGCCATAGTTGACGCCGTCGAGGCTGATGCCTTCTTTCAACTCGTCGAGTTGGGCCTGGCTGACGCGGCCTCGCGCACGCACGCGATATTTCCTGAGCCAACCCGTCGCCGGCAGCTCCATGTAGCGCGCGAGCGCGCCGTCGTTGGTGAGCAGCAGCAGCCCCTCGGTATTGTAGTCGAGCCGGCCGACCGAGATCACGCGCGGCAGGTCGGATGGGAGGTTGTCGAATACGGTCGGGCGTCCCTCGGGATCGCTGTGCGTCGTGACGAGTCCGCGGGGCTTGTGATAGCGCCACAGCCGCACGCCCTCCGCTTCCGGCAGGGCCTGACCGTCGACGACGATCTTGTCACCGGGGCCGACCTCGCAGGCAGGCGTGGCCAGCAGCTTGCCGTTGACCATCACGCGGCCATCCGCGATCCAACGCTCGGCTTCCCGCCGCGAGCACAGCCCTGCGCGCGCCATCGCCTTGGCGATCCGCATCTGCTCCATTGGCGCGCCGCCGGTCACCTCGGAGAGACGCGCAGCCCCCTTCGGTCCCCGCTCCAGACGCCGATCGGGTCGCCCTTCCTGCCTCCAACCGGGCCGCCCTCCGGTACGTTCCTTCGGCTTGGCTGACCGCTCGGGGCGCGGACCGGCTGTCTTGGGGCCACGCTCTTCTCTCTCTGGACGGTCAGGCCGTGTTCCGGGCTTCGCTCCAGGCTTCGCTCCGAACTTGGCTCCGAACTTTCTGGCCGGCTTGGCACCCGCCGCCCCCGCTGTGCCGCGCGTTTCGCGGCGTCCGGCTTCCGGCTTCGA
Source organism: uncultured Devosia sp. (assembly GCA_964574325.1). GTDB lineage: Bacteria > Pseudomonadota > Alphaproteobacteria > Rhizobiales > Hyphomicrobiaceae > CAMDPA01. Next base: position 29,163 of record CAZNMY010000079.1, read on the forward strand.
GCGTTGACCTTTGTGGTCGTTCCGCATGAGAGTGCTTTCCGATATCAGTGGCTCGAACACATCGCACTGCGACTGGGCTGCCGCCTGGACCCACCAAACCCGCCTTGTTTGATCTTTGTCGGAAAAAACGGGCGGTCCGGAGGGTGTCCCTCCGGTCGGGGCATGGGGCGGAAGCCCCATTCGCGCGATCCGCGCGAAATCACGCTGAAGAATACGCTAAGGCACGTCTATGGCACTTCCCGCGCCGCTGCGCCACACCGCTTCGAGCCACATGAATACCGCTTTGGCGGAGGCGCGAGCCGCATTCGACCGCGGCGAAGTTCCCGTCGGCGCCGTCATCGTCGGACCCGACGGCAAAGAAATCGCCAAGGCCGGCAATCGCACCCGCTCGGATAAAGATCCGACGGCGCACGCCGAGATCCTCGCGATCCGCGCGGCGTGCCTGCAACTCGGCAGCGAACGTCTCGTCGGTTGCGATCTCTACGTGACGCTCGAGCCCTGCCCGATGTGCGCCGCCGCGATCTCGTTCGCCCGCATCCGCCGGCTCTACTGGGCCGCGCCCGATCCCAAGAGCGGAGGCGTCGAGCACGGCCCTCGCGTCTACTCCCACCCGACCTGCCACCACAAACCCGACCTCTATCCGGGGCTGTCCGAAGCCGACAGCAGCCAGCTTCTCCGCCGCTTCTTCGATGGATTGCGGGCCTGATGGATAGCGCCAGCGATCCCTTTACGCCCGGCCGAGGTCGTGCGTCAGGGCTTCCTTGCCGAGAGCGGCGAGCGCCGTCGAAGCGATGCCGGTGGACCCGAGGCCGGCGAGTTCATACATCGCTTCGGGCTTGTCGTGCTCGATGAACGCGTCGGGCAGTGTCATCGTCCGCACCTTGAGGCCGCGGTCGAGCAAGCCTGCACCGGCGAGGAACTGCAGGACTGCCGCACCGAAGCCGCCACTCGAGCCTTCCTCGACCGTGACCAGCACCTCGTGATTGGCGACGAGCCGGCGGATCAGGGCTTCGTCCAGCGGCTTGGCGAAGCGCGCGTCGGCGACGGTGGTCGACAGCCCCATGGCGGCGAGCTGATCGGCGGCCTTCATGCATTCCGCAAGCCGTGTGCCCAGCGACAGCAGCGCGATTTTCGAGCCTTCGCGCATCACGCGGCCGCGTCCGATTTCGAGCGGCACGCCGACAGCGGGCATTTCCAGGCCGACACCTTCTCCGCGCGGATAGCGGAAGGCGGACGGCCGGTCGTCGATCGCAACGGCGGTCGCCACCATGTGCTTCAACTCGGCTTCGTCGGCCGCGGCCATGATGACCATGCCCGGCAGGCAGCCGAGGTAGGCGAGATCGAATGAGCCCGCATGTGTCGGGCCGTCGGCGCCGACGAGGC
>CAZNMY010000080.1:0-30147 GCA_964574325.1 uncultured Devosia sp.
GGCTCGAACTTCTCCTCGCTCCGCGGCGCCAACGAAAAGCTGTCGGGCGGCGGGCGTTCGTCCGGCCTGATGAGCTTCCTGAAAATCGGTGACCGGGCTGCGGGCGCCATAAAGTCGGGCGGCACGACGCGCCGCGCCGCGAAGATGGTCGTCGTCGACGTCGATCATCCCGACATCGAGGAATACATCACCTGGAAGGTGCGCGAGGAACAAACGGTCGCCGCGCTCGTCACCGGCTCAAAGATTTGCCAGAAGCGCCTCAAGGCCGTGATGAAGGCGTGCGTCAACTGCGAAGCGCAGGACGAAGCCTGCTTCGATCCGCTGAAGAATCCGAAGCTCAAGCAGGCCATTCGCGAAGCCAAGCGCGACGGCGTTCCGCAGAACTATGTGCTGCGCGTCATCCAGTTCGCGCGCCAGGGTTACAAGGACATCCAGTTCGACACCTACGATACCGACTGGGATAGCGAAGCCTACCTGACGGTCGCCGGCCAGAACTCGAACAACTCTGTGCGCGTCACGGACGAGTTCCTGAACGCCGTCTCCGCCGACAAGGACTGGAACCTGATCTCGCGCCTCGGCAACAAGGTCACGAAGACGATCAAGGCGCGCGATCTCTGGGAGCAGATCGGCTTCGCTGCCTGGGCGTCGGCCGATCCGGGCATCCAGTTCCACACCACGATCAACGACTGGCACACGTGCCCGAAGTCGGGACAGATCAACGCGTCGAACCCGTGCTCGGAGTATATGTTCCTCGACGACACGGCGTGCAATCTCGCGTCGATGAACCTGCTGGCGTTCGGCACGATCAAGGGTGAAGGCGAGAACCTCGACGGCGCATTCGACATCGCGGCTTACGAGCATGCATGCCGGCTGTGGACCGTCGTGCTCGAGATCTCGGTGCTGATGGCGCAGTTCCCGTCGCGTCAGATCGCAGAGCTGTCCTATCGCTACCGCACGCTGGGTCTGGGCTATGCGAACATCGGCGGCATGTTGATGTCGTCGGGCATCGGTTACGACTCGGCGCAGGGCCGTGCGATCTGCGGTGCGATCACTGCGATCATGACCGGCGTCGCCTACTCGACGAGCGCGGAAATGGCGTCCGAGCTCGGGCCGTTCCCCGGCTATCGTCCGAATGCGCAAGACATGCTTCGCGTGATCCGCAATCATCGTCGTGCGGCGCACGGCGAGGCCGGCGGCTACGAGAAGCTGTCGACGAACCCGGTTCCGCTCGATCATGCCTCGTGCCCGGACAAGCGGCTGGTGCAGGCAGCGAAGCACGCCTGGGATCGCGCACTCGAACTGGGTGAGCGGCACGGCTATCGCAACGCGCAGGCAACTGTGGTTGCGCCGACCGGCACCATCGGCCTCGTGATGGATTGCGATACGACGGGCATCGAGCCGGACTTCGCACTCGTCAAGTTCAAGAAGCTCGCTGGCGGCGGCTACTTCAAGATCATCAACCAGGCGGTTCCGGCGGCTCTGCGCAAGCTCGGCTACACGGAGGCGCAGCTCGCCGAGATCGAGGCGTATGCGGTTGGTCACGGCTCGCTGCGTCAGGCGCCGGCGATCAATCACTCCACGCTGAAGGCGCGCGGTTTCACCGACGACGTGCTGGCGAAGATCGACGGGTCGCTCGGCACCGCTTTCGACATCAAGTTCGTGTTCAACAAGTGGACGATCGGCGAGCAGTTCCTCCTCGATACGCTGAAGATCCCGGCCGAGAAGCTGAACGATCCGGCGTTCGAGATCCTCGTCCATCTCGGCTTCTCGCGGAAGGACATCGATGCTGCGAACGAGCACGTCTGCGGCGCGATGACGGTCGAAGGTGCACCGCACCTGAAGCTGGAGCACTACTCGGTGTTCGATTGCGCCAATCCGTGCGGCCGCAAGGGCAAGCGTTATCTGTCGGTAGAGAGCCACATCCGGATGCTGGCGGCGTCGCAGCCGTTCATTTCAGGCGCTATCTCCAAGACGATCAACATGCCGAACGATGCGTCGGTCGAGGACTGCAAGCAGTCGTACATGCTGTCCTGGCGTCTCGCGCTGAAGGCCAATGCGCTCTATCGCGACGGCTCGAAACTGTCGCAGCCGCTCAACTCGCAGCTTCTCGCCGACGACGTCGAGGATGCGGACGAGGTGGCCGACAAGATGCTGGGCGACAAGCCGGCTTCGCAGCGTGCCCTGGTGGCGGCGGAGCGGATGGTCGAGCAGCTCAAGCGGAAGCTGATGCAGATCGAAGCGGCGAAGGCCGAGCAGGCAGAGCGCGAGAAGCTGCCGACGCGGCGCAAGGGCTACACGCAGAAAGCCACGGTCGGCGGGCACAAGGTGTACCTGCGGACCGGCGAGTACGACGATGGCCGTTGCGGCGAGATCTTCATCGACATGCACAAGGAGGGCGCTGCCTTCCGGTCGTTGATGAACAACTTCGCGATCGCGATTTCTCTGGGTCTGCAGTACGGCGTGCCGCTCGACGAGTACGTGGATGCGTTCACGTTCACGCGCTTCGAGCCGGCCGGCATCGTGCAGGGCAACGAGACGATCAAGAACGCGACGTCGATCCTCGACTACATCTTCCGCGAGCTCGCTGTTTCGTATCTCGACCGTCACGATCTCGCGCATGTCGATCCGCGTGAGATCGTCGGCGAGACGGGCCTGGGCTCTTCGGACCAGGCGCTGGAAGAGGACGAGGAAGCGCGTGCGCCAGCGGTGCAGAAGTTCCTGTCGAAGGGTCTCGTGCGCGGCATCGTCGGCCTGACCAACGGCCGGGCGGGCGACAGCGGGATGCCGCAGTCGATGACGGGTCTGGCGGTCGCCAACATGCACCAGGAAGTCGCAGCGTTGGATGTGGGTGGGCCGACCGCGCTCTACTCCCGCTCCGAGACGACGATGGTGTACGCGACGGAAGGTTCAGCGGCGCTGAAGCCGGTGAGTGCCGCGGACCGCCGGATGGAAGCGAAGCTGCGCGGTTACGAAGGCGAGGATTGCCGCGAGTGCGGGAACTTCACGCTGGTTCGGAACGGGACGTGCCTGAAGTGCGACACGTGCGGTTCGACGAGCGGGTGTTCGTGATCGGCGGGTAGTGCCATGGGGTCAGACCCGCAGGGTCTGACCCCGACTTTCGGTTCGTAGGTTGTGTCAAGCGAAGCGCGACACAACATCCACGGGATGCCTGATATTGTCGGGTCGCGCTTCGCTTGACCCGACCTACGAACGGGGGATCCACCATGGCGACAGTCGGTAAGAAGGGTGACGGGCATCGCGAAGGCGCGGTCAAGAAGCGCAGCCAGGTGCTCAATCCGAAGACGAAGCAGTACGTCAAGCGCGATGCCGAAAGCGGCAAGTTTCTCGACGTGAAGCAGGATGGCAAGAAGTTCAAGGGTGTGCGCAAGGAGAAGTGACGGGCGGGCGATCTATGAGTTCGGTTGTCCGACTCAAAAAATAAGCCGCGTCACGGCCGCGAAGGCGGCCGTCCACGACACGATGATTGGCTCAAGAGTATTCGCTCTCGAAGGGGCGTGGATGGTCCGCCGGAGTTTATCCCGGACACTGATCCGGGGCGGACCATGACGACATCGATGGAATTGTCGTGGGGTCAGCCCGGTCCTCGGGAAATCCTGCTGAAGCGCGGCGCGGGTGCACTATCGGCGAGCGGGCGAATCGAACGAGAAGCTGACCGGTGATCAGCAAATCTTCGGAGATGTTCTCATGACGAACAAAGCTGTGCAGGCGATCGAATTGCAGTCGGCCGAGCAGATGGCGGGATCGCCGGCGCTGGCGGCGACGGACGACTTCATCGCGTCGCGGGCGCTGGAAATCCTGCGGGAGTGGATCACCGATCCCGAGATTCGCGACCTGCTGCCGGAAGCCGAACTGGTGAAGGCCGCGGACGCCGCGCGGAAGAATGCTGCCTAGTGAAGTGTCGGAACCCTGGTTGCGTTGTGAGTGTTCGTTCTTGGTCGCAGGACTCGCTGTCCGGGTCCGCTGAGGAGTGATGCCAACGATGCCGTTCGATACACCCACCGTCGAAATTCCAGCACCCGCCGAGCGGCCGGCTTTCGTCGGTCTGGAAGGCGTGGACGAGTTCGCGAACTCGCATGCGCTGCAGATTCTGCGTGAGCTGGGACACGGGCCCGAGTTCGGCGCGCTGATGCGGCTCGCCGAAATCGTCGAAGCGCAGGAGGCTGCGTTGAAGGCGGCCGCATAGCCTTGCCAGCTGTGGATGACTGGTTTGGCGGATCCGCTCGAATCTGTTCCTTTAAGCGTGTGATGCGCGTTGCGGCCGTGGAAGTTCAGTCCGGTCGATTGCATGAGTGAGCGGCGTCACCCGCGCTCGTCGCAATGGAATACACTGGATCGATCATGGCACTGTCGAAACCGTCCACGCCGCCGGAGGTGCTTCTCCTCGCCGATCATCTCGACGCCATTCTGGCCGCCGGTGAGGATATCCAGAAGCTCGCAGTCGATATCGAAGCCGTGCGCCGGAGTGACGGCATCGCAGCCCCCTGGGATCGATTTGCCGATCTCATCGGGCAGGCGCGGCTGTTCGAGCTCACCATCATTTCGCGGGTGCTGCAGGCGCGGAGCCGCGCGAGGGAGCTTGCGCGCGTCCTCGGGCGGAAGGGCGATATCTTCGCCGGCTTGCTCGAATTGTTCGCGAGCGGCACATCGGTGCTGGAAGTCGCGACGGCGGAACTCGCCGACCGCAGCGGCAACGACTTCGACGGAGGGCTCGATCCGCTGACGTATCTCAGAACGCGTAACGTGGTGCCGGTCGATGCCGGGTCCATTCTCGGGCTGAGCAAACTGACGATCGGCGACGGTTTCATGGTGGCGAGGCGGATCGAACTCGGACCGCTGCTCGACATGGCAGCGGCCCTGCTCGACGTGCTCGATATCACCTACTGCCTTTTCGAAGAAGAGACGCGCCACGACCTGACCGATGTCACGTTGCCGTTCGGCGACGTGGTGAATTCGCAGGACGCGGAACCGTCGCGGCAGCCGGCCGGAAGCCTGGGCGACGTGTTCGAGTTGACTGCGCGGCGCTGAGGCGCAACGGCCCTGCGAACGATCGGTTTGCGATCGTCATCGTCGTCGAGATCGGCTGCTGCAACGATCGTGCGGCGAGAGGCGTACGCACGCGAGCGCTGCTGTGCCGCATCCGTGCCGGCCAACTCGACAACGCCTGTCCGGATGCGAACCCGCCGTGGCTGTGCCGGGGTATCCATGTCGGGCCTTGCGAGCTGTGCGACGCGTGTTGCCTTGACGGCCTTGGCCGCGCTTTTCGCCGCGGCATTCGTGGGCTTCTGCAGCTTGGCGGTACTGACGACCCGCGCGCTGCTTGCGGCGGCGATAGTCTTGCGCGGCTTGGCCGTTTTGCGTGCCTTCGCGCGAATCGTCGGCGCTTTCGGTGCGATGGCTCCGACGGTATCCGGTGCCGAAATCCGCGCTGCTTCGACCGGCGCGGTCGCCAGCGCCGCTGCTGCACTCTCGTCGCGGGATGAGGCCTGGGGCGAGGCCAGCGCGACCGCTGCGGTAAGATCCGGGGTCGGTTTGCTTGCGGCGGCCGCTTCCGTCAGCGCGGAGACGGCCGCGACGGCGGCGGGCATCGCGGGGGCGAGCGGCGTGTGGTCCGACGTCGCCGGGATCGGACCTTCGCGAGTTTCGGTTTCTCGCTCCGGCGAGGTTCTGGCGGGGAGGCTCGCGATCAACGTCGACGTCGACGGCGCGGGGATCCGCATCAGCTGGTTCGTTGCAGCCAGCGCCATCTCGAACGTAGCGTGGGTGCCGATCGGACCGGGTACGGCGGCGTAGCGTCTCCCCTTGCGGTAGGTGACATCCGCCTTCGTCGGTGCGCGCACGACTTCGACATGGAGGCGGGCCACGCCCTGGCGCGCGAAGCCGAGGCGTTCGGCGGCAGCGCGGGACACGTCCAATGTCCGCGATCCCCAATAGGGGCCGGCGTTGTTTATGCGCAATACGGCGGACTGACGGGTCACTGGGTTCCACGCCAGGATCACGGTGCCGTTGGGAAGCTTCGGGCTTGCCGCGTTGTCCGGCGAGCCGGCGCGGAACCATTCGCCCGACGATGTCAGGTTCGAGGGATTGAAGCGATCCTTCTTGGGATCGTCGTAATGCGAGGCATGCAGCACCATCCGCTTGCCGACGGCGCGGCGGGTTTCGTCCAGCGTCATCACGCGGTGGCAGACGCGGTAGAAGCAATATGTCTTGCCGGGGGTCTTGGCCTCGGCGGGCGAGATTGAAAATGGTCCGTGGGGCCACGCCAACGCGAGGGACACCGCGGCGAGTGCCATCATCGACGTCGCAAGCGAGGTCGAGGGGCAACGTCTGGTCTCAGTGTGTGCAGGGGGCTGGGAACGGCTCAGCATCGACTACTCCATACTCGATTGAACGGCATCGAGGACCGAGGCCGGTAAGGTTACCGGCACACGAACCAAACGCCGTTGACCGCGATGCAGCCGACAGAAGCGACCTGTTAAGGATCATTTGGTTAACGTGATGCGGCGCCAAGTCGCTGGGTGCGGCGCGGGCAAATCGCGTCAACGAAATGATTTTCAATAGAAACCTGCAGAACGCAGCTTTTCTCTCAAGCCCGAGGCTGCTTCCTCTAGCCGCAGTTCGTCCGTGCACCTCAAGACGAGCTGAGTCACCGGTTTGCCTTCCCGCTGCGAAGGGTAGCTGCCCATGGAAACGTCGGGGAACAGCTTCTGATGCGCGCCGAACATCTCGGCGATCGCGCCTTCGGGATGGTTGAGGTCGATCGCCTGCGAGATCATCTTGCGGCCGGTCTTCAGGCGGGGCGTGACGGCTTCCAGCATCGACTGCATGATATTCGGCACGCCGGCCATCGTGATGACGTTGCCGAGCATGAAGCCGGGGGCGACCGATACCTTGTTCTCGACGAGTTCGGCGCCGAAAGGAATGCGCGCCATGCGCAGGCGGCCCGGCGTGATCTCGCGGCCGCTCGCCTTGTAGTAGGGGAGCAGCAGATCGAGCGCGCGCTGGTCGACGTCGATGCCGACGCCGAATGCCTTCGCGATGCAGTCGGCGGTGATGTCGTCGTGCGTCGGGCCGATGCCGCCGGTGGTGAAGACGTAGGTGTGGCGCGCGCGGAGCGTGTTCACGGCGGCGATGATTTCGTCCTCGACATCGGGGACGATGCGGACCTCACGGAGCTGGATGCCGACGGCCGTGCAGTGGTCCGCGATCCATCCGATGTTCTTGTCCTTGGTGCGGCCGGAGAGGATCTCGTCGCCGATGACGAGGATGGCGGCTGTTACGATGTCCGGTGAGGCGTCGGCTGCGGCGGCCATGTCTCATTCCCTCTCGAGCGCTTGCACCCAACCTTTAGGATGAAAATCGCGATTGGCCAACGATCCTTCTATGGGGTTTGCACGGTGGACTTGTCGTGCTGCCGTGACGGTTGCCGGCGAGACTGCGCACATGGCAATGTCCGGCATTGCAAATGCATTTTTCGGGGTTTCGTCACATGCGCAAGCTGACTGTTCTGGCGGCGCTGGCCGGCCTGACGGCAGGCGCCTCGGCCTACGCGGCCGGTCCGCTGATCTGCACAATTTCGGATTGCAGGGGGTTCGCCCCTACGGCGCCGCTCTCCTTCCGGGCAGCGCCGCTCAACAGTTGGGCTCGAAGTGAATTGTGGGGCTTCACCGAGGAAGTCCTGCAGGCGGTGGGACTGCAGGCCAACTTCGACCTGATCGAGACGGACGTGGTGCCGAACGCGGCTGCGGTGATCCACGAGAAGCGGCGCGTGCTCGCCTACAATCCGGTGTGGCTGAAATCTTACGAGCGGAAAGATCGCTGGGCGATGTACGGCCTGCTCGCGCATGAAATCGGGCACCATCTGCAAGGCCATACACTGCTGGAAGGCGGTTCGAAGCCGCCGACGGAGCTCGAGGCCGACAGGTTCGCGGGGTTCGTTCTGGGCAAGCTCGGCGCGACCGAGGCCGATTCGATATCGCTCTGGCTGACGCTGCCCGATTCGGCCAGTGCGACGCATCCGGGGAAATCGCAGCGGGTTGGAGTCGTGAAGGAGGGATGGCGCAAGGCGACCGGTGCGGCGGCGCCATCGAAATCGCCGGCTCCGGAAACCGGCAGTGGGGGCTTCGTTCTGCCCGACAGCGCCAACCGGATGTTGTCGGCGCGGGATATCGAGCTGATGTCGCCGGTGATGCTGCGGATCGCGCGAAACGAGATCTTCGCGCGGCGCGGCTTCACGTTCGAATCGCCCGATCTCCAAAGCTATTTCGGCGGGCGTGCGTGGTATCAGCCGCGCGGGCGCAACGTCGTGCTGAGCCAGATCGAGAAAGCGAACGTCGATTTGATCCGGCAACGGGAAGCGGCCCAGGGCGGCGAGAAAGTAGAGAAGGGCGTCGTGTTCTTGCACTCCAGCGTGCAGCGGCTGACGCGCGAGGAAGTGCAAAAGCTCGCGCTGCCGCAGCGCCGGCTGGCGCGGAACGAGATCTTCGCGCGCAACGGCTACATTTTCAACGATCCGCAACTGGCTGGGTATTTCGCAAAGATGTCGTGGTACCGGCCGACGCGAAGCTCGGTCGTGCTCAATCCGGTAGAGGAGGCGAACGTGCGCTTGCTGCGCTCGATGGAGTAGGCTGCATCAGCCGTATGTCGACTGCGAGGCTCCGCGCGCGGCGGGATAGGGCAGGTCGATGCCGAGCAAACTCGCGCCGACGGCTTCGCCGACGCGGATGCCGTCGACGCCCGCCGACAGGATGCCGCCTGCAAAGCCGGCACCTTCGCCTGCGGGAAAGAGGCCCCGCGTGTTGAGGCTTTCGTAGGTCGCTGCGCGGTCGATGCGGATCGGTGACGAGGTTCGCGTTTCGACGCCGGTCAGCACGGCATCGGCCATCGCGAAGCCGCGGATCTGGGTGTCGAAGGCCGGTATGGCTTCGCGGATCGCCTCGATCGCGTAAGCGGGCAGGCAGCTCGACAGATCGGTCGGGCGGACGCCGGGCTTGTAGGAGGGGATCACCTCGCCGAGCTCCGTGGACGGTTTGCCAGCGAGGAAATCGCCGACGCGCTGTCCGGGCGCGCGGTAGTCCGAGCCGCCTGCGAGATAGGCCTGGCTCTCCCAGTGGCGCTGCAGGGCTATGCCGGCAAGGACGTCACTTCTGTCGCCGCCGAAGTCCGCTGGCGTGATGGCGCAGACGATGCCGGCGTTGGCGTTGCGCTCGCGGCGCGAATACTGGCTCATGCCGTTGGTGACGACGCGGCCCTCCTCGGATGTCGCGGCGACGACGGTGCCGCCGGGGCACATGCAGAAGCTATAGATCGAGCGGCCGTTCATCGCGTGATGCACGAGCTTGTAGTCGGCCGCGCCCAGGATCGGGTTGCCGGCGCTGCGGCCGTAGCGGGCCTTGTCGATCAGCGACTGGGGATGCTCGATGCGGAAGCCGATCGAGAACGGCTTCGGCACGACATGAACGCCACGGCGGACGAGCATCTCGAAGGTGTCCCGCGCGCTGTGGCCGACGGCGAGGACGACATGATCGGTGCGGATCGTCTCGCCGCCCGCGAGGATCACGCCGCGGACGTGGCGCGTGCCGTCGGCGGCTGTTTCGATGTCGATATCCTCGACGCGCGATTTGAAACGGTATTCGCCGCCGAGCGCTTCGATCTTCGCGCGCATCGCCTCGACCATGGTGACGAGGCGGAACGTGCCGATGTGCGGTTTGGCGACGTAGAGGATTTCCTCCGGTGCGCCGGCCTCGACGAATTCGGTCAGCACCTTGCGGCCGAGATAGCGCGGGTCCTTGATCTGGCTGTAGAGCTTGCCGTCCGAGAACGTGCCGGCGCCGCCTTCGCCGAACTGGACGTTCGATTCCGGATCGAGGATCGATTTGCGCCAGAGGCCCCACGTGTCCTTGGTGCGCTCGCGCACGACCTTGCCGCGTTCGAGCAGGATGGGCGCGAGGCCCATTTCGGCGAGGATCAGCGTCGCGAACAGACCGCACGGGCCCGCGCCGATCACGACGGGGCGGAGCTTCGGGCGTTGAGGTGCATGGCCAAGGTGGTGATAGGAGGTATCGGGCGCGGGGCGGACGTGCGGATCGTCTGCGAAGCGAGCGAGGATCGCCGCCTCGTTCTTCACGTCGAGATCGAGCGTGTAGACGAGCTGGATCGCGGTGCGTTTGCGCGCGTCCACGCCGCGACGGAACACGCTGAGTGCGACGAGATCGGCGGGCGCGATCTGCAGCCGCTCGAGTGCCGCGGCGCGGAGCGCTTCCTCGGGATGATCGAGCGGGAGCTTCAGGTCTGTGATGCGGAGCATGCCGCGGGGATAGCAGGGCGGGGGAGATGGGGGCAAGGTGGTGGGTGGGGAGGGGGCGGGGGATGGTGTCGCTGCGCGAGCGAGGCATCGGCCCATGCTTCACAAAGATTGGCCCGATTGGGGGACCCTCGGGTCGAGCCCAAGGGCAAGCGCTCAAATTTTTTTGGACTTGGGAGGGCCTTGGCCCATCGCGACGAGGGCGCGCGCATGGCATGATCGTTCGGATCAACGCGCGATCCGTCTCGGAGAGGCAAACATGCCCGCTCTCACCTCAGTTCAGGCCATCGTCTTCGACGTGTTCGGCACGGTCGTCGATTGGCGAACGAGCATCATCCGCGACCTCACCTCGTTCGGCAGCGTGCGCGGCATCGCCGCTGACTGGACGCGCTTCGCCGACGACTGGCGCGCGCTGTACCAGCCCGCGATGGACGAGGTCCGCTCAGGCCGCCGCCCCTGGACGATCCTCGACGTGCTCCACCGCGAGAGCCTCGTCGCCCTTCTGGCCCGGCACGGCATCGAAGGCCTGAGCGATGCCGACATCGATCACATGACGCGCGCTTGGCATCGCCTGGAACCCTGGCCCGACGCACTGCCCGGCCTCACGCGCCTCAAGACTCGCTACATCATCGGCCCGATGTCGAACGGTAACATCGGCCTCCTCACCCGCATGGCCAAACACGCGAAACTTCCCTGGGATGTGATCCTCGGCGCGGAAACCGCGCGCGCCTACAAGCCGCTGCCCGAGAGCTATCTGCGCAACGCCGCGCTGCTGAACCTCGAGCCCGCCCAGGTGATGCTCGTCGCCGCCCACAACAACGACCTGAAAGCAGCACAGGCCGCAGGCTTGGCGACTGGCTTCGTTCCACGCCCCACTGAACACGGCCCCGCTCAGACGAAGGATCTGGCGCCTGCCGGCAATTGGGACGTCGTCGCCGCCGACTTCCTCGAGCTGGCTGCCGCGATGAAGTGCTGAGCCCGCCACTTCACCCACGCGACAACGGCGACACCAGCCGCGCCGCCAGCGCGATCAACTCGCCTTGCCGCGATGTGCCCGTCTTCGAGAATATCCGAGCCAGATGCGTGCGTACCGTCGCTTCCGCATTGCCCAGCTCGCGCGCGACTTCCGCAACGCTGAGCCCTTTGACCAGCTGCTCCACCACACGCACTTCCGCCGGGGTCAACTGATGGAGAACCCGCAACTCGTCGAGGCCGTCGAACGACTCTCGAATCCCCGTCACGAACACCGCAGCCATCGCCTGCGGCACCAGCCGCGTGCGCACGTCGCTCATGTCGAGAGGAAGCATGAACGCTGACGCCACCTCGGCCCGTGCATTCACCAGCGGCACCCCGATGCCGGCCTTGCCGATTGCGTCGTCGCCGCGCAAGGCTTGCGCGAGCGCATCGGAAAAAGCATTCGACGAAGCCGCCGACCGCGCGGCCAGTTGACCGTTCTTCGACGTCAATGTCCCGTCCGAGCGCAACTGCCTTTCCGCCGCCTTGTTGGCCACAAGAACCTTGCCCTTTTCACCCACGATGGCGACCGCCGCGCTGAGCGTATCGAGCGTCTCCAGCAGCGCGCGCCCCTCGATACGTCGAGCATCGAGAATATCGCTGATCGTAACCGCCCGCCGCAGATGCGGGGCGACCTCCCGCATGATATCGACTTCGCGATCTGTAAATTCGCCGACCGACTTGTGGCGCGCAGCCGTCCAGATTCCAAGCCTGTTGGGCTCCCGCATGACGAGCGTCCCGATCGAATCCACGATACCGAACCGCTCGATCCAATCCTTGCGAATTTCAGAACGCTCCTTCAGCTCCTTGCTGACTATGCGGTTGAACACGAATGGCTCATCCGGATCGATCGCCGGATTCGCCAGATCGCGGAGCGGCTGGAAGCCGGCATCCGAACTGTGCATGTTCTGCAGCTTCTCGCGCTCGGCCGGGTCCATCCCCTGCCACAGGCCGAACCTCGCTCGCTGCGTTTCGAGATCCAGAACGAACAGGCTGCTGTTGAGCCCGTCGACGAGCCGGCACAGCTCATCCATCATCACCGGCCACAATTCGGGCTCCAGCGCGCAATCATAGAGCCGGCCGATAAGCGCCGAGAACTCGGCCCGCGACAGATGCGATGCCATGGCGAAGCTCCTATTCGCGCAACGAACCGAACGTACACAAATAGATAGCGGATCGCGCGATGTCGTACATCATTTGATGTACGAAACCTGCTGACACGGTGAAATCTCGCCGGATGCCTCAGCTCGCTGCAATCGCGAACTCGGCCATGACGGCGGCATGATAGGAGCCGCGCGGCCGGTCGACCTTCGCGTATCCGAGCGCTTCGTCGCCCAGCGCCTCGTTGTGCACGTCGATCGAGCGGAACGCCCCGAGCAGCGCGCGGCTGACCAGGATGTGGTCCAGCATCAGCGGCCGGCCGTGATGCAGCACGCTCCACCGCCGGTCGGCCGCGATCGCCCGATCCAGCACCACGAGACTGCCGCGGGTCAGCGCGCCGTTTCCCGTATCTTCCTCGGCTCCAACCGCGATCTTCAGCGCCGTCTCGTGGTCCTCGGCATTGAAATCGCCTGCCACAGCGATCAACGCTTTCGGTTCCGAACCGAGCATCCGGTCGATCAGCAACCGCAGTTCCAGCGCCTGCGCGGCCCGCTGCGTCGCGGCCACGAAATATCCCTCGGCCCACCCGCCGATGCTTTTCCATACGAATGGCGCGAGCTTCTGCCCGGGAATAGCCGCAGCCAGTGGCGCGCGCAGATGCAGGTTGATCACCGAGAGTTTTCGTCCATCGGCGATCTCGATGTCCGTCAGGAGCAACGGCCGCTCGAACCGCGCCGTCCGCTGCGCCGCTTCTCCTGCGTCTGCGGTCTGCAAGGCGAGTTGCACCGGCGGGACGATATTGTGCCGCACTTCGCTGACGTCACGGATCGGCCACCGCGACAGCGTCACGAGATTGTGCACGTCCGCGGGCCCCTGACCATCTGGCCCGGTCGTCGATGCGCGGTGATACCCGGCATACACGGTGCCATCCAGGAGCCGGTCCAGCGCCACGAGCCCCCGCGCCTTGCCGCCCGCTACGCGCTGTCCATTGACCTCCTGCAGACACAGCACGTCCGCATCGAGCCGCTCGAGCGCAGGCCACAGAATCTCCGCCCTCGCCTCCACGGTGGCACAAGCCTTCGGCGGCAGATCGAGGCTTTCCAGATTGAACGTCGCGATACGCATGTGCGCTTACCTGAAAAGGCAATTGATGGATGACTCGACCAGCATCGGCGGAAGCTCGTCGAAAATAGCCGATCGACGATGGAACCCTCAGATGTCCAGTTGGTTCTCGGGTATGGCTATACCATCCAGTCGCAATCGAGTGCCTGCGCACACGGCAGGAGAGATCAACCAGCGCATCCGCAATGAAACGGAACGCAGGGTGGCAGAAGCGGCCGCCGCGCCTCGGCTCTTGGTCCAACGGCTGTCTGACCTGGACGAAGAATGGGACATCGAACGGGCAATCGAAGCCAACGCCGCGATCATAGCTTTGATCGGCGTTGGGCTGGGTTATTTCGCTCATCCCTATTGGCTGATCCTTCCTGCTTTGGTCGCTGCATTTCTACTCCAGCATTCGATTCAGGGGTGGTGTCCCCCCGTTCCGATACTGCGCCGGTTCGGTTTTCGCACGGTCTACGAGATCGATCAGGAGAAGATGGCACTCAAGGCGATCCGCGGTGATTTCGATGGGCTGCCGCAGTCCGGGAATGTCGCCGCTGCGGCATTGGAGGCTTCCGGCCGTTAGCACCTCGAGCCGTCGCGTGCAGGGTTGATCCTTCACCCGCTACGAGCCTAGTCTGCCGCTCCTTCAATCCAGCGGCGCGCCCATGATCCCCCTTTCCGTTCTCGACCAGTCTGTCGCCACGTCGGGCCGCTCCGGCGGCATTGCGATCCGCAATACGATCGAGTTGGCCAAGGTGTGCGAAAACCTCGGCTACAAGCGGTTCTGGGTCTCCGAGCACCACAGCCACGGCTCGATCGTCGGCACGGCCCCGGAAGTCCTGATCGCCGCCATCGCCAGCCAGACGAAAACGATCCGCGTCGGCAGCGCGGGCGTGATGCTGCCGCACTATTCACCGCTCCACGTCGCCGAACAGTTCCGCGTGCTCGATGCCATCGCGCCCGGCCGCATCGATCTGGGCCTCGGCCGCGCGCCCGGGTCCGACGGTCGCACCGCATATGCCCTGCACCCCTTGGCGAACGAGCGCCCGAACCAGTTCGTCTCCGACATCCGCGACCTGCAATGCTGGCTTACCGGATCGCCACTTCCCGAGGGCCACCCGTTTGCGCAGGTCAAATGCTTCCCCCAGGACGACACCGTTCCCGAAGTCTGGGTGCTCGGCAGCTCCGACTACGGTGCCCAGGTCGCGGCCTATTTCGGGCTACCTTATGCATTCGCCTGGTTCTTCACCGACGGACGCGGTGGCAGAGAAGCCATCGAACTCTACAAAAGCACCTTCAAACCGAGCGAACGCCACCCCGAACCTTATCCTGCCATCTGCGTCTGGGCGCTCGCCGCCGAGACCGAAGCCGAAGCGCTCCGCCAATACCAGTCGCGCGCCCGCACGCGGCTTCTCCGCGACCGAGGCATCTTCGCATCCCTCGAGCCGCCCGCCATCGCCGGCGGCTACGACTATTCCGATGCCGAGCGCGCCCGCCTCGTCCAGCTTCGCAACAGCGCCATCATCGGCGATGCGGCTCAGGTCGCCGAAGGCATCGACAAGCTCTCGAGGCACCTCGGCGTAAAGGAGATCGCCATCGTCACCTGGGCCTACGACGAGGAAATCCGCCATGAAAGCTACCGCCTCATCGCCAAGTCGATGGGACTGACGCCACACCCGTAGGCTGGGTCGCGCAGTGCTTGACCCGGCCTACGAAACCACAAAATTTCGGAGGAACCCCACATGACAACTCCCATCGACCTCACCGGCAAATCCATCATCGTGACCGGCGCTGGCAGCGGCCTCGGCCAAGCCATGTCGCTCGGCCTCGTCGGTACTGGCGCATCCGTTCTGGCGCTCGACGTTGCAGGTGACCGGCTGCAGGAAACAGCCAGGCTCGCCGTCGCCGCCGGGGCAAAAGGCAAGCTGCTGCCGCTGGCCTGCGACGTGCGTTCGCTGAACGCCTGTGCTGCCGCTGTCGCCACTGCAAAGGACAAGCTCGGCGGCCTGACGGGCCTCGTCAACTGCGCCGGTCTCGGCATGGCCTATCTGGCGCCCGACGCTTTCGAAAAGCGACCAAAGTTCTGGGAAGCCGACCCGACACGCTGGTGGGACATGATGGACGTCAACGTCCGCGGCCCATTCCTGCTCGCCCGCGCAGCGATGCCCACGTTGATCGCCAACGGTTGGGGCCGTGTCGTCAACGTCACCACCAGTTTCAACACGATGATCATGGTCGGCAACATGCCCTATGGTCAGAGCAAGGCGGCCCTCGAAGCTGCGTCGGCCAGCTGGGCCGCCGACGCGCGCGGCACCGGCGTTACGGTCAACATTCTCGTCCCCGGCGGCGCAGCAGACACCGCACTCGTACCTCAGGATGCGCCGTTCGATCGTTCGAAGCTCGTCAGGCCCGACGTGATGGTCGCGCCGATAATCTGGCTGATGTCGGACCTGTCCGACGGAACGACGGGTATGCGTTTCGTCGGGAAGCACTGGAACCCGAACAAACCCTGGCAGGAGTCGATGCAGATGTCCGGTGCGCCGGTCGCCTGGCCCGACCTCGCCGCCGCCGCCGCCGAAGGCCAGTACCGCCGCCCGGATTGACGAAGACCTCTTTCCCCCCGGCAGCACGGCTCGACGCAGAGAGGGCGGCGCGAGCCCTCGGGCACTGACCCGAGGGGGAGGAAGCCTAGGGAAGGTGAGGGGCGGCGTCGGGTATCGCTCGCCCCGGGTGAAACTTCACCCACCGGTCTTGAGATATTTCCCCATCGCGTCGAGCACCGCCTGCGGCTGCTTCATGATGTCGACGAAACCCTTCTGCACTTCGTCGGGCGCGATGTAGACCATGTCGATCTTCGCCTTGGCCGCATCGGCGATGAAACCGGGATCGGCGAGCGTCTTCTGCAATGCCTCGCGCAGCACCTTCACCCGCTCGGCCGGCACGCCCGGACGCACGGCAAAGCCACGCCCGATCTGCAGCGGAATGCCCCGGATCGCCATCAGCGACTTGCCGACGGGATCGTCGGTCAGCGTCTCGTCGATCGGCAGGTCGTTGAACCCCGGCACCGGCGCACGCGAACGAACGATCGGTCGAACCGCACCGCGATCGACACCGGACTTGATGGTCGTCGCCAGAGCGGCCCAGACGTCGACTTCCTTGCGCTCGACTGCGAGCAGGATGTCGCTGTTCGCCGCATAGCCCGTGACGAGCTTGAACTTCGCCCCTGCGAATTCCTTGAGCAGAAGCGGCATGTCGTGAGCGTTGGAGCCGGGCCCCGTCGTGCCGACGATCAGCTCTTTCCCCGACGCCTTGAACTCGGCGAACGTCTTGTAGGGTAGATGATTGCCGATCGCCAGCATCGAGCCGTCCGAACCCGACGAGCCCAGCCACTGGAACTTCGTCAGATCGAACCGCACTTGCTGCAGCTTGGAAAGCTGCGCCAGCGCCACGTTGGGATTGACCGCCAGGATCGTCAAGCCATCCGGCTCGGCGACGTTGTAGACATGCCCGGTTGCCACCAGATGCGCACCACCCGGCATCTGTACGGACACGACGGTCGGATTGCCGGGAATATGCTTCCCGATATGGTGCCCCACGATCTGAGCCGCCGTCGTCAGGCTGCCGCCCTTGGCGCCGACCACGATGCTGACCGTGCGGCCCTTGTAGAAGTCCCCTTGTGCGAAAACGCTGCCTGCTGACGCAAGCGACGCCGCAGCAACCGCTGCGATCAACGCTAGTTTCCTGGCCGACTTCATTCGATCCTCCCACTTTTTGTGAAATGTGCCGCGCACTCCGCGGCCCGGACTTCAGACCTTGGACGATAGCGAAGGACTGCGCCGCCGACACGCACAAAGTCGCCGTCGAAATGACCGTGCATCCGAATTCTGTGCCCCTCCCGCCCTCAGAGATAGGTTGCCGCGAGATCCACCGTCGTCCGCTTGCCCACGTGATCGAAGTTCTCGACCAACCAGGCATCCGCCGCAGCCCGCCCCGCATCTCGCAGTTGCGTGAGGAATTCCCATGACGGATCGAGCTTCGAATCCGCGCCGAAACGGCCCATGACTTCGTCGTTTCTGATCGCGTGGATCATCATCCGCTTGTAGCGGCCGTCGTCGATCGACTGGTCCTCGAGCAGTCGGGTGACGAACGCGACCGCCCGCATTTCGCGCATCAGCGACGAATTGAAGGAAATCTCGTTCATGCGATCGAGGATGTCCGGCGCCGTCTTGGGCAATTCTTCACGCACGATCGGATTGATGTGCACGATGATGACGTCTTGCGAAGCTCCCCGATAAATCAGTGGAAATATCGCGGGATTGCCCATGAACCCGCCGTCCCAGTAGTGCTCGCCGTCGATCTCCACAGCCTTGAACAGAAAGGGCAGGCACGCCGATGCCATCACGGCGTCGGGTGTGACCTCGGCATTCTCGAACACGCGGATCTTGCCGGTGCGCACATTGGTCGCCGAAAGGAACAGCCGCGTCGCATGCGGGCACTTTCGCAACCGTTCAAAATCGACGACCGCCGTCAGCACGTCCTTCAGCGGATTTAGATCGAACGGATTGAGCTGATAGGGCGACCACATCCGCGTCACCGCATCGAACATCAGGTAGCTCAGCGAAAAACCGCTGTTCCACGGGTTGTCTTGTCCCCCCGCAACGGGCCACTTGCCCATGCCGAGCGGATTCCACATCCGGGCAGTGCGGCTGACCTCGCTCCAGAACTCCGACAGCTTCCCACGCGCGCCCTCGAAGCCGCCTTCTGAAATGCCGATCGCCATGACGACCGCGTTCATGGCGCCCGCACTCGTGGCGCTCACGGCATCTGGCGCCAACCGGCCATCTTCGAGCAGGCGGTCGAGCACCCCCCAACCGAACGCACCATGAGCGCCACCGCCCTGCAGGGCGAGGTTTACTGGTTTGCGCTGCCCTCGCGCCGCGATCTGCTCGGGTGTGCAGGCGGATTGCCATGCCGTCCGGCCGTCATTTTGCGGGCGGTCGTTCGCGAGCCCGACCGGGATCGAGGCGGCATCCATCGGCCCGGTTACGACGTCGTCGGCAGTGACGGCCACGGTCTTTGGCGCTGCTTTGGCCGCCCCCGCTGCAGTCTTGGACCGACGGCGCGAAACCGCCGGCTTTTTGACTTCGCGTCGCATGAGAACACCTTTCGAGACCTGGCTGCGGCCTGAACAATCATGCCATCTCGAAATGCAGCGCAACACTTGCTGCGATGCAGCAAACAACACGCCGAATTTACCATTTACCGTACGGTTTACCGGGCGCTGCTGCTCGAACGCTTCTACTTTGCAACAAAACTTTCACGACTTATAGTCGCCAAGCTTGCAATCGATGGCGTGATCTCGTAGTTGCTTGATGAAATGACTCCTCTGCCTCCAAGCTTTGCTTTCGATGTGTAGCCTTTTGCGAACGGCTCAGGGCATTGGGTAGCTGGCCATAGGGTTGGAAGAAATCCGACGATGATCCGCAGCGACGGTTTCTCAGGATTCTGGAAGCTTCTGGCCGGCACGACGCCCACCTCGGCGCCGGGTCGCGCATTTCGGCTTGCGATGGCCGCCGCGGGTACGGCCGCTCTGGCACTCCCGCTTTCATTCGCCGCCCCGGCTGCCGCCCAGCCGCCGAAATCGGCCGTTGCGCATCAGAAGGACTCGTTGCCTGCTCCCGCCAAGCCGTCGCCCCTGTGCAAGGCGCCACGAGATCTCGTTCGGCTCACGATACCTCTCGAAGCCGTCAGGAAAGCGATGTCCCGAGACGGCGACTTCCGCATTGTCGCTCTCGGCTCGTCGAGCACCCAGGGCACCGGCGCGAGCAGCCCCAAGATGTGCTATCCCGCGCAACTCGAAGCAGAGCTCAATCGCCGCTTCAGTCCCGACAAGCACTTCGAGGTCGTCAATCTCGGCATTGGCGGCGAGATGGCCGAGGATATGCTGGCCCGCCTCGATCGCGACGTCCTCTCGTTGAAGCCGGACCTTGTGATCTGGCAGACGGGCGTGAACGACGCCATTGCGGGGCGTCCGATGGAAGACTTCAGGATGGAGTTGGTCCAGGGCATCGACGCGATCCGCAGTTCGGGCGCCGACGTCATCATCCTCGACCTCCAGTACTATCCCCGCTCGGAGCGGGTCGAGGGCTACAAGAACTACCTCCACACGATGTGGTCGGTGGCTCAGGAGAAGTCGGTCCCTGTGCTCAAGCGGCACGCGTTCATGAAGCACCTTCTGGACAGCCGGCAATTCACCGCCTCCCAGATCCTCGCCCCGGACTTGTTCCATTTGAATGATCTTTCCTATCGATGCCTCGGCAATCTGGTCGCCGACGCCATCGGCTACGGCCTCGAGCAGGCGAGCCGGCCACGGCAGCGCAACAGGACCGTTTCCGTTCGCTGAACCGGGATCAGAAATCCTGTTCGTACCAAAGCCGTTGATGCTTGTACTGATTCGGGCATAAGCTCGGCGTGCGTATCATTCGGGTAGCTATGCACGCTGGCCGCATGTAGTGCGATCACCAGTTCGGCAGAGGCGTTGCAGCCGTTCGGACTGCAACGGGGGACGAAAAAGTGGGACAGGGAAAGCGAAAATGAGCATCATCCAGGAATTCAAAGAATTCGCGATGAAGGGCAACGTCGTCGACTTGGCGGTCGGCGTGATCATGGGCGCAGCCTTCGCGCCGATCGTCTCGACCCTCGTCGACAACATCATGATGCCCCCGCTGGGGTACCTGATGGCCGGCGTGGACTTCTCCACCCTTGCAATTCAGCTTCCCACACCGACGAAGACGACCGTCGATATCAAGTACGGCCTTTTCCTCAATGCTGTCGTGAAGTTCCTGATTACGGCCTTTGCGATATTCCTGCTCGTCAAGGGCATGAACAATATCATGAAGAAAGCCGCGACACCTGCACCCGATGCAACACCCCCGCCGCCCCCGCCGAGCGAGGTCTACCTCAAGGAAATCAGGGACGCGCTGGTCAACAAGAAGTAGAGCACGGATCACACGAACGGATTTGCTTTTCGGCCCGGTGGCACCTGCCTCCGGGTCGAACTGTTTTCTGTCTCTGCCGATTGCCGTGATACGTGCTAAAACCTCCCCAACCTGTTCCGCATAGCCGAGTGCCCCATGCAGTTGTCCGAGACACGCTTCGTCAAGATCGACGGCACCAACATTTCCGCCTCGGTGAATTCCGCGACCGAGGCCAAGATCGCCATCAAGGAGATCCGCCAGAAGAAGAAGGAATTCGCACACATCAAGCGCGGTCTGATGCGCCAAAAGAAGGTTGCCGAGCGTCAGGCGGGCAAGGGGCGCGGCAAGAATGGCGCGAAAACGGGCTTCTTTCACAGCATCCGCACCACCGTATCGCGGATGGCGAGCGTGGCCGGCGCCTATGGCACGGCAAGCGCGAAGATGGACTTGCCGCGCATCGAGCAGGAGTGCGCGAAGACCGACGAGATCCTCCACAACCTCGATTCCGTGATGATCCAGATCGAAGGTAAGCTGCTGCGATTTTCCTGATCGCGCAATTTGCTCCGCGCCATGTCCTTCCGCCTCTGAAGCGAGCCCTGACGGATACGCCCCCCACCTCGATGAACGATCGATCGAATTGTCCCAGCAGTAGCAACACCGACGTCGAAAGGCCCGTCATGAGCAACGAAATCAATGTCCGCCAGGACGGCAAGATCCTTCGCGTCACGCTGAATCGCGGACCGGACGGCAACGGCATGACCGACGATATGGTCGTCGAGCTCACCCGCATCATCGACGACGCGCCGAAGACGTCGCGCATCGTCGTCTTCGCCGGCTCGGGCGCCGAGTTCTGCATCGGCCGCGCCGGCGTGAAGCCACCCGCACCCGACGCTCAGGCCCTCGACCGCCGCCGCGAGTTCGACACCGTGTTCACCTGTTACGGCGCCTTCCGCCGCTCGCCGATCCCGATCGTCGGCGTGGTGCAGGGCAAGGCCCTCGGCCTCGGTTGTGCGCTGGCCGCGCTGTGCGACATCACCATCGCGAGCGACAAGGCGACGTTCCAGGTGCCCGAGATGGGCCACCACATCATGCCGGGCATGGTGCTCTCGGCGCTGATCGATCGCGTGCCGAGAAAAGCGATCACCTATCTCGTCCACACCACCGCCACCATCGGCGCCGAGCGCGCACTGACGTTCGGCCTCGTCAGCGAGGTGGTGCCGGCAGCCCAACTCGACGCCAAGGTCGAGGAAGTCTGCGCCGCGATCCTCAATGCCCCTCCGATCGCCACCGAAGGCGTGAAAGAATACGTCAGCCGCGCAATGGACATGGACACCGCCAGCGCCGTCGACTTCGCCCGCAATCTCCACGCCGTCCTGAACTCGTCCCGCGAAATCAAGCACTGATAAGAGGGAACGCGCAACGCTGGCCCCCTCCGCGATGATCGTCGGGTCGGCCACTGGCCGAGCGCGCAACGCGCGCCGGCCGTTGTCGGCCGTGACGTCGTGGCGCTTTTCAGCGCCACGACCAGCAACTAAGTCCCTCTGCCCCACAGCGAGCAGAACCGCTGCACGACGAGATGACGGCCGTTCGCATAGCCGGGCATCTTCTCGTACTTCGTGAACTGCAGCTCTTTCTCTGCCGGATCCCAGCACTTGCCGGCGCGCGCCTCTGTCTGCACCGCCTTCGAGGCATCCTCGAGCAGCGTGGTGAGTTCCTCGATATCCTTCTTGGTGCCGGTGATGCGGCCGCCGCTACCCGGATGACCGGGAATGAAGCGATCGAAATCCATCTTTTGCAGGCGCTTCAATCCAGCGATCCATTTCAGCGGCTGGCTGTCCGTCATGCCGCGACCGGGAAAGGTTCCAGCCGATACCCAGTCCACCAGGAACGCGATCTTTTCTTTGGGCAGCCGCATGATCAGCATGCTGTCGGAATGCGTTTCGCCGATATAGCTGAGCTCCAGCGTCGTGCCGCCGAGCTTGATCGTGCGCCCGCGGTCGCTGACGCTTTCGTCGGGCAATACCGTGTTCGGATCGCCGAGCGCCTTCAGCCGCGCCGTCGCGTTGCGGTGAGCGATGAACCGCGCACCGGCATCCTTGAACGCCTTTCCACCGGCGATGTGATCGTAATGATGGTGGCTGTAGATCACGTACTTGATCGGCTGGCTCGTGACCTTGCGGATCTCGTCGAGATACTGCTGCCCACCCTGCGGCTTGCCGTAGGCCACCGGGTCCGTCGCGATCACGCCCGCCGGCGTGACGACGAACATCGCCATGTGGTTCTGGTTGCGGAAAACGTACACGTTCTCCGTTCCCTCGACCTTTCGCGTTTCGATCGCTGGCCGCGCCTGCTGGGCCGTGACCGCCGTCGTCGCCACAAGGCTCGCGGCGAACGCAACGCCGATTTTCAGTGAATCACGCTTCATCTCAGAAACCCTCCTTGGCTGAATGCCGACGGAGTATTCGAGGAGTGAACAATCACGGACAAATCACGCCCTCGTGATGAAACAGTATTACATATCCGCGCGGAATGCGGTCGCGGCCGTCAACGGCCCATCGACTTCTCCGCGAGAGGCACCAGACCATCGACCACGACCTCTGTCTGCGACAGACGGCACCTGACTGCGATCGCCTCCACACCCGCAGCGATCGCCGCATCGAACGCGGCTCCGTAGATCTTGTCGATATCCCGCGCCAGCGACACGCGCTCGGCGTCGCCGCGCTGCACGAGAAACACCATCACGGCCCGATGGCCCGCAGCGACCATTTCGGCAAGCTCGCCCAGATGCTTCGCCCCGCGCTCCGTCACCGAGTCCGGAAACTCGGCATGCCCCGCTTTCCGCATCAGGTGCACGTTCTTGATCTCGACGTAAGCGGTGCCCTTCGCCTCGTCCTGCAGCAGGATGTCGATGCGGCTGTTCTTCCCGTACTTCTGCTCGCGCTTGAGGCTCGCATAACCGGCGAGCGGCGCGATCATCCCTGCCTCGATCGCCTCGGTCAGGATCTTGTTGGGATGCCCGGTGTTGATACCGACCAGCACCGGCCCCGCGCCGAGATCGTTCTCGATCATCTCCCACGTGTGCTTGTACTTGCGCGTCGTGCTGTCCGACGTCGACAGCCAAACGATGCTGCCCGGCTCCGTCAGCCCCTTCATCGATCCCGTGTTCGGACACGTCGCCGTGACCGTCTCGCCCGTATCGAGCACGACATCCGCCAGGAACCGCTTGTACCGCTGCACCAGCCGCCCGCGCAGCAGAGGAGAAGGAAAGAGCATGTGGACCTCGAGCAGGACGAATACGGAACCGCGTTAGACACGATTTCCAGCACAGAAGCGCGAAGCCAGCGACTGGCGGCAAGGAAATTGTGCGCGTGTCCCCATTCTACTGCGCATGATCGCTGGTTCTCGATGGACGTGCAGAAGCGTCTCCCGCGCCGACGGCGCCGGATTGCGAAATTCGAACGGGGGCGGGCACTGCCGGCAACCCGAATAGATAAAGGGCTGCACACAGCAGCGCCCACCGCGGATCTTTTCGCTGGAATCGCGTTCGGAGACGGGTCACCCGGAGCGGCTTTTTGAACCGTCCCGCATAACCGTGGGCCTGTTTGATCCCCCCTGCCTCGCCCCGTTGCCGGCACTTGGATCAGGTGGAAGCGATCCCGGCGTTGCGGATACGCTGGCCCGACGCCCCGCTTTTCCACACACCGCACTTCCCTCGCATGGCGGTGCGGTCGACCACGCCCCGTTCGATGAGGAAAGATGCGGGGAGTATGTGGGAGGCTGCAGGGGCGGGGATAACGAGTTGAACGTAGGGCTGCTGTGCGGAGATGAACGAACCCGCTTCGCGGGAGTGGCTGCGGCAACTGTCGCGAAGCGGGTTCGTTCATCTGTGCCGTGGCAACGACATCATCTGTCGCTGAATTCTGGTCCGATTCTTGACGAGCGGCTGAAGTTCGCTGCGGAGGCGTGCTTAGATCGAAAGGTGAAGTGCGTTGTTGCTGCCGGTTGCGGGATCCAATCGCTAGCTAGCGGCTGGGGCCGGCCGATTTTCAAAGCCGGCGGCTCCTGGCTATTCTGAAGCGTGCGCTCTGTCGCGGATACTGCATCGACAAATAAAACAAGCGCCGGCGCTCAAGCTCGAGGGCGGGCATTCGCTACGATCCGCTCGCGCCGCCTGAGCCGCGCCGCGTCGAGTAGCATCTGCGCGGCCCATCGATAGACATTGCGCTGGCGGACGAGGTCGCGCATCAGACGCATGCGTTCGCGCTGCTCGGGCTGGGGCATACGCAAGGCCTGATCGAGAACTTCGGCCATACCGTGGGTGTCGTATGGATTGACGATCAACGCTTCGGAGAGTTCCCGGGAGGCGCCAGCGAAGCTCGAAAGGACGAGAATTCCGTGTTCGTCATCACGGGCCGCGACAAACTCCTTTGCGACGAGGTTCATGCCGTCGTGCAAGCTGGAGACTATGCAGATGTCGGCTCCCCGAAAAAGTTCGTAGACCTCGGCAGGCTCATGGTGCCGAATGACCAGCCGGATCGGGTGAAAGCCGTTGCTGCCATGACGGGCATTGACCTCGCCGGCCAGTCGTTCGGCTTCCATCTGCAGGGTGCTGTAAGCATCGAGTTTGCTTCGGGTTGGCGCAGCAGCTTGAATGCAGACCAGCTTGCCACGCCATTCCGGCTGACGCGTCAACAGATCGTCGATGGCGCGAATGCGGTCGAGGATGCCCTTCGTGTAGTCGAAGCGCTCGATGCCGACCGCGATACGAGCGTCAGGGGGAAGCGAGAAGCGCCGCATGACGGCATCGCGACATTCTCGGACCGGCGCCTGGTCGGCGAGCGCGGCCGGCGGCCATTCGATCGAAATGGGATATGGGCGGATGAGTGTTTCCTGACCGGCGAGAGTGACGGAGGCATGCTCTCGATCGATGCGGCTTTCCATGAAACGGTCCGTCGCATCAATGAAATTGTTGCAGTGAAACTGCGTGTGGAAGCCGAGGATCGTACTGCCTAACAGTCCATTGATGATCTCTTCGCGCCACGGGCAGATGCTGAAGGTCTCCGCGTTCGGCCAAGGAATATGCCAGAATGTTATGATGGTCGCCTTCGGCAGACGCTCGCGTATCATGCGCGGCAAAAGAGCGAAGTGATAGTCCTGCACCAGGACGATCGGAGCTTCGCTGTCAGCCTCGGCGACGACCGCATCGGCGAAGCGCTTGTTGATCGCGACATAATGGATCCAGTCGGTTTCGCGGAACACGGGCCTTACAAAAGCTATGTGACAGAGAGGCCAAAGCCCTTCATTGGCCAGTCCATAATAGTATCCTTCCTGTTCCTCCTCGGTGAGCCAGACGCGCCGCAGCGCATACGCCGGATTCGCGGGCGGTACGCGTATTCGATCATATTGGTCGACAGTTTCGCGATCGGCACTGCCGGAGCCGTGTGCGATCCAGGTGCCGCCACACGCGCGCATGACGGGTTCGAGAGCAGCGACAAGACCGCTGGCAGGTAATTGCAGGGTTATTTCGCCGTTGGTTCGGTTGTGGATGTATGGCTCGCGGTTCGAGACCACCAACACTTCGGCTCCGGGCAGTTCCTCCAAAAGCAGCCGATGCAGAGTCTTTGGCGACCATTCTACGTGAATGCCTTCCGCGAAACGCCGATCGAGACGCATTTCGGCGAGCGCGGCATGCATTTCCCGGCTGATCGGAATTCCGCTGCGCTCGAGACTGGCGTATCCGCCGCTACCGGCTTGGGCTTCGACGATGGCGTTTCGGATAGAGCGCCCCCATGACCGCATCAGGCCGAGAACGATCGTGGTTGCCAGCAGGCCGAGGCCCGTTGCCACGCCAACAAGGGCGAGAACCGAGTAGATCCGCGCCTCTCGCGCACGATCGTCGATAAAGGTGAGGTCGTGCAGCACCAGGAGACGACCAGTCGTGGCGCCGGCCGTGATCGGAAACGAACTCACATGGATGCGCTTCCCCGCATCGGACACCGTCGCGAAGGTGTCGCTATTTCCACGCTGGATATTCTGGCAAGTGACTGACTTGGACAGAAGCTTGGTCGCATAAAGCAGTTGGCCGTCATTCGTGCAGAAGCCGAGTGCGAGAATGCGTTCGTCTTCCGCCAAGCGCTCGAAAAACGGAATGAGGTCGAAGTCGGGCTTGGCGGCGATGCCCATCGCCACCTGGTCCCGTATCGAGCGAAAAACCAAGCGGGCGCGAAGTTCGATATCGCGCTGGGACCAGCCTTCGACCGCGACGGAAGCGAGGGGCGAGAGCGCCCCTATCATGATCAGCGCAGAGGCGAGCGCTAGAGCCGCGTAGCGAACGAGCGGGTTGCCCCAGAGACGGATCGCTCGGGTCCGTGCGGCAAAAGCAATCGAGCGCCGTTGCCATCGCCCAGGCGCTTTCATCGTGCGCTCTCCCAGCCTTTGGACAGGCGCATGGCGGCGACAATGATGCCGACCATGGAGTAGGTCTGCGGGAAGTTTCCCCACAATTCGCCTGTCTCCGGCGCGATGTCTTCCGATAGCAGGCCAACGTGATTGCGGTGCGAAAGCAAGACTTCGAAGATGCGACGGGCTTCATCGTGCTCTCCAATCGCAGCGAGGGCGTCGACATACCAGAAGGTACATATAGTGAAGGCAACCGATGGTGCGCCGAAGTCGTCGGGGGCTGAATATCGGTGAAGGTGTCCATTGCGAAGCAGTCGTCGCCCAATGGTTTCGACGGTTGCAATGAAACGTTCATCCGTCGCGGAAACGATTCCGAGTTCGTGCAAAAGCAAGACACTGGCATCGAGTTCGTCGGTATCGAGACTGCTGGTGTAGCAATTCGACGTCGCGTTCCAGGCGCGCTCCAAGATCGTGTCACGCAAGCCGTCCGCAGATGTCCGCCACTGCTCGGCGCGATCCTCCAATTCGAGCATTGCCGCGATGCGCGCGAGCCGATCGCAAGCCACCCAGCACATGACAGCCGAATGCGTGTGGATGCGCGTGCGTCCACGATACTCCCAGATGCCAGCGTCGGGCGTGAGGGCCTGGCTCAGCGCCTGCATGCCGAGTGGTTCAAGTAGATTGAAAAGTGCCTTGTCGCCTTTGTCGGGCAGGCGCTCGTCGAAGAACATCTGCGAGGCAGCGAGGATGACGCTCCCATAGACATCGTGCTGCGTCTGTTCAACGGCGGCATTGCCGATGCGCACGGGACCCAGGCCTCGATATCCTTCCAGCCGAGTCGTTTCCTGCTCGGTCAGGCTCTTTTCGGGGGTGATTGCATAGACCGGCTTGAGTGCTGGTCCGCGCTCCTGGACGATGACATTGGTGATGTATTCGATGAACCGCTCCATGGTCCGGGTCGCACCGACGCGGTTCAGAGCATGCACAGTAAAATACGCGTCGCGAATCCAGCAGTAGCGGTAGTCCCAATTGCGGCTCGAGTCCGGTTCTTCAGGGATGGAAGTCGTCAACGCCGCGACAATGGCCCCGGTCTCGTGGAAGCTGCACAACTGAAGAGTGATTGCCGACCTGATCACCGCTTCCTGCCATTCGAACGGCAGGTTGAGATTGCGTACCCAGTCCATCCAATAGTCGCGGGTCTGATCCTCGAATTCGCGGGCGGTGCGCGGTATCGACTCCGCGAAGCTCTCGTCCGGGTGCAGGATGAACGTCAACGGGTGGCTCAGCACGAAGGCGCTTTCTTCGGCGACGTAAGTGACCGGCGCATCCGTCGACAGGCGTATCGCGCCGGCTTCCGTGACGTATCTGATGTGGTTGCTGCCAGGGATCGCCGTTGCGCGGTGCTCGCCGTAGTTCATGCGCGGGCGAACGCGGACGCGGATGCGGCACAGCCCGCTCAGCGGCTCGACGCGCCGGATCAGCATCGATGGGCGGTATGTGCGGCCATGATGCCGATAGCGCGGGGCGAAGTCGGTCATGGCGAACGACGCACCCGAGGTGGTCGTCACGACGGTACGTACGATTGCGGTATTGCGGACGTAGGCCTGAACCGTCGTCGTTTTCTCGTCGACGCCGATCGAGAAGTAGCCCGCATCGGGGGCGGTACCGTCGACGAGTGCGCAGAAGATCGGGTCACCGTCGATACGCGGCCAGCAGGTCCACACGATCGTGCCCTCGCGGTCGACCAGGGCCGCGATGTTACTATTGCCGACGACGGCAAGATCTAGTGTCCGTTGGATCACGGGGCGAGTGCCTATAGGAGGGCCTTAAGCCAATTCCGTACGTCGGCTGGGCCGGTGAAATCGGCTTCTTCTGAGGAGAAATGCTCTCCGGCGACTTTCAGCCCCATTCCGCCAAGACGAATTGCGGCCTCGATCGCAGGTTCGTCGGGAAGATCGTCGCCGATGATGATCGGGCGCCTCCCGACAAACGCAGGAAGTTCCATAATGGTTTCGAGCGCGCTTCCCTTCGAGGCGTTCCTGGGCAAGATTTCGAATACGAACCGACCTTCCACGACCATCAGGTGACCAGGGCCGTCCCGAAGTACCCGCTCGATTTCACGTTGCAGATCCTCAGCGAGGGCCGGAGCCTGCCGGTAGTGCAAGGCTACCGAAACGCCCTTCGGTTCGACAAGGATGCCAGGGTAGTTCGCGGCTAAGCGATGGAAGGCCTGCACAATCTCATCATCGATGGGCCCGGCTCGGGACACGACCTCTCCGTGCTGCAGCGCGCGCAGTTCAGCACCGTGGATCCCAGCGGCGACGGGCACCAACGGTGCAAGCAGGCGATCGACATCTCCGATCGGTCGCCCGGTGATGATCGCTAAGGCACCTTGTAGGACTTGCACCAACCGGCCAAGTTCCCCCGCGAGCCCGTCCGGGACGATTACACCGTCCGGTGTCTGCGCAATCTCGATTAAGGTTCCGTCGAGATCGAGAAAAAGCGCATCGTGTCCTGTCAGATTGGGATGCATAGACGACCGTAGCGCAAATGCGCCGGATTGTGGACCCTCAGATCGGTGAATCTACCAACCTCGCCCTGACGGTCGGGTTCCCTTGCCTGCCCTTTTTCACCGACGGTGACCGAGCTTCATCCATGGCTCGATGAAGATTGCGGGAGGGCGTGTTTTCCGACGGCCCGCGACGTTCGCGGCTCTTCGCAGAACAAAGACTTTCGATCGCAGAACCGGACTTACGTTGCTTTGTGAGTTGATCGAACGCGCTGTCGTCGGGTTCAGTATGTCCGCTATCGAAGGGGCTTCTGCCGCAAGATGAGCTGCCGTCGGCGGCGCGCATGTTCCCTCCCCGTCCTTCACGGGGAGAGGGTAGGGTGAGGGGCGGCCACTTCCGCGACCGCTGCCATACGGAGCCTCGCGTCATGCGCCGCGCTCAACCTCGGAAGAGCAACCGTGCCCGCGTCCTGCGCTCGAACGCAACGTCGGCGGAGGATCGGTCGTGGTACGAACTGCGTGCCCGCCGCCTTGATGAAATGAAGTTCGTGCGGCAGTGCCCGATCGGGCCGTTCTTCGTCGAATTCGCGTGCCGCGAGGCGAAGATTATCGTCGAGGTCGATGGCGGAACACACAGCACCGGTGAGGAGGTTGCACGAGACAGGGCACGCTCGGCCTATCTCGAAAGCGAAGGCTTTCGAATCTTTCGTGCCCACAACATC
>CAZNMY010000081.1:0-29497 GCA_964574325.1 uncultured Devosia sp.
CGCGGGCTTCCCGGCCGGGCGCAAGTGGCAGCTCGTCGCCGCCGAGCCGGCGCCGCGCCTGATGGCGGTGAACATCGACGAGGGCGAGCCCGGCACGTTCAAGGACCGCATCTACCTCGAAAGCGAGCCGCATAAATTCCTGGAAGGGATGCTGATCGGCGCCTGGGCGGTCGAGGCGACCGACGTCTACATCTACCTGCGCGACGAATACCCCGCCGCACGCGAGATCCTGATGAAGGAGATCGCCGCCGTCGAAGCCGCGGGCCTCGCCCGGCACACCCGCATCCATCTCAGGCGCGGTGCGGGCGCATACATCTGCGGCGAAGAATCCGCGATGATCGAATCGATCGAGGGCAAGCGCGGCTTGCCGCGTCATCGCCCGCCCTACGTCGCCCAGGTCGGCCTGTTCGGACGCCCCACGCTCGTCAACAATATCGAGACCCTGTTCTGGGTCCCCGCGATCATCGAGAAGGGCGCGAAGTGGTTCGCCGACCAGGGCACGAACGGCGCCAAGGGCATGCGCAGCTACTCGGTCTCGGGCCGCGTCGCCAAACCCGGCGTCGTGCTCGCGCCCGCCGGCTCGACCGCCCGCGACTTGATCGAGCGTTGCGGCGGCATGGCTGGCGGTCACGAGCTCAAAGGTTATCTGCCCGGCGGCGCGTCCGGCGGTATCCTGCCCGCGCACATGATCGACATTCCCCTGGACTTCGGCCAGCTCGAGAAACACGGCAGTTTCGTCGGCAGTCACGCGGTCGTCATCCTGTCGACGCAAGACGACATGAAGACCGTCGCGCTCAATCTGCTGCGCTTCTTCGAGGACGAGAGCTGCGGCCAGTGCACCCCCTGCCGCAACGGAACCGAAAAGGCCGTCGCTCTGCTCGAAGCCGGCAACTGGAACGGCGACCTGCTGGCCGATCTCAGCCAGGTGATGGCCGACGCCTCGATCTGCG
Organism: uncultured Devosia sp.; assembly: GCA_964574325.1. Taxonomy (GTDB): domain Bacteria; phylum Pseudomonadota; class Alphaproteobacteria; order Rhizobiales; family Hyphomicrobiaceae; genus CAMDPA01. Next base: position 951 of record CAZNMY010000081.1, read on the forward strand.
GCTTGGGCCAGGCAGCGCCTAACCCGATCAAGAGCGTACTGAAGTGGTTTCCCGAGGATTTGAGATAGCTTCATCGTAGGTTGGGTCAAGCGCTTACGCGCGACCCAACACTGAAACACAGGTCGCCAAAGTTGGGTCGCGCTTCGCTTGACCCAACCTACGAGATCAACGAGGCCGATAGCACACATGACCAAGATCACCTTCACGCTCGATGGCCGCGAGGTCGAAGCGAACGACGGCGAGACCATCTGGCAGGTGGCGAGCCGCGAGGGCACGACGATCCCGCATCTGTGCTGGCATCCCGCTCCCGGCTATCGCGCCGACGGCAATTGCCGCGCCTGCATGGTCGAGGTCGAGGGCGAGCGCGTGCTCGCAGCATCCTGCCAGCGCAAGCCCGCTGCCGGCATGAAGGTCAAGACGGCGTCCGAGCGCGCGAAGAAATCGCGCGAGATGGTGTTCGAGCTGCTCGCCGCCGATCAACCAGCCCGGGAAGTCTCGCACGATCCCAAATCCAAATTCTGGAACTGGATCGACGCCATGGGCGTGCAACCCACCAGCCGCTTCGGCAAGGGCGAGCGCCCCGCCGCCGACAACACCCACACCGCCATTTCAGTCAATCTCGACGCCTGCATCAACTGCGGCCTGTGCGTGCGCGCCTGCCGCGAAGTGCAGATGAACGACGTCATCGGCATGGCCTACCGCGGCGCGGGCGCAAAGGTCGTGTTCGACTTCGACAAGGGCATGGGCGATTCGACCTGCGTCGCGTGCGGCGAGTGCGTGCAGGTGTGCCCCACCGGCGCACTGATCGAGGGCAATCTGATCGACCGCGCCAGCGGCAAGCGCGTGGCGTTCGAGGAAAAGACCGTCGACACGCTGTGCCCCTATTGCGGCGTCGGCTGCCAGACCTCGGTGCACGTCGCGAAGAACGACAAGGGTGACGACAAGATCCTCTACATCGACGGCCGCGACGGTCCCGCCAACAGCAACCGCCTGTGCGTCAAGGGTCGCTTCGGCTTCGACTACATCCACCATGCCGATCGGCTGACGAAGCCGCTGATCCGCCGCGACGGCATGGCCAAGGACGCCAATCTTCAGATCAAGCGCGACGAGGTCTCGAAGTATTTCCGCGAAGCGACGTGGGAAGAAGCGCTCGATGTCGCCGCGAACGGCTTGAAGAAAGTGCACGCCGCCAAAGGCCCCGCCGGCATCGCCGGTTTCGGGTCGGCCAAGGGCTCCAACGAAGAGGCGTATCTGTTCCAGAAGCTGATCCGCCAGGGCTTCGGCACCAACAACGTCGATCACTGCACCCGGCTGTGTCACGCCTCCTCGGTCGCAGCACTCATGGAAGGCCTCAACTCCGGCGCCGTCACCGCGCCATTCACTGCAGCCAAGGACAGCGACTGCATCATCGTGATCGGCGCCCGCCCGGCGGAGAACCACCCCGTCGCCGCGACGTTCCTCAAGAATGCGGCGAAGCGCGGCGCCAAGCTGATCGTGATGGATCCGCGCGGCCAGAACCAGGGCATCTCGCGTTACGCGAGCCACGTGCTGCAGTTCACGCCCGGCCGCGACGTCGCCCTGCTCAACGCCATGCTGCACACGATCATCCACGAGAACCTCGTCGACGTGCAGTACATCCAGGCCCACACCGACGGCTATGAGGCACTCAAGGAGCGCATCGCGGATTTCGCCCCCGAGCAGATGGCTGAACTCACTGGCATCTCGGCGGACCGAATCAAGGAAGTCGCCCGCCTCTACGCGCGCTCCGAGCGTTCGCTGATCTTCTGGGGCATGGGCATCTCGCAACACACCCACGGCACCGACAATGCGCGCTGCCTGATCGCGCTGGCGTTGACCACAGGCCAGGTCGGCCGTCCCGGTACGGGCCTCCATCCCCTGCGCGGCCAGAACAACGTGCAGGGCGCCTCAGATGCCGGTCTGATCCCGATGCTGTACCCCGATTATCGCAGCGTCGAGAACCCGGAAGTCCGCGCCGAATACGAACGCCTGTGGGGGCGCGCCCTCGATCCCAAGAAGGGCCTCACCGTCGTCGAGATCGTCAAGGACATCCATGCCGGCGGCATACGCGGAATGTACATCATGGGCGAAAACCCCGCGATGTCCGACCCCGACGTACAGCACGCGCGCGAAGCCCTCGCGAAGCTCGATCATCTCGTCGTGCAGGACATCTTCCTGACCGAGACCGCGTGGCACGCCGACGTCGTTCTGCCCGCATCCGCCCACGCCGAAAAACTCGGCTCGTTCTCCAACACGAACCGACAGGTGCAGATCGGCCGCCCCGTCGTGAAGCCGCCGGGCGAAGCACGTCTCGACTGGGAACTGATCTGCGAACTCGCGCGCCGCCTCGGCCTCGCCTGGAACTACAAGGACGTCGGCGAGGTCTTCACCGAGATGGCATCCGTGATGCCGTCGCTCAAGAACATCACGTGGGAGCGGCTCAACCGAGAGGACGTCGTCACGTATCCCTGCGATGCGCCCGACAAGCCCGGCAACGAGATCATCTTCGCGACCTCGTTCCCGACCGCATCGGGCCGCGCCAGGATCGTGCCGGCGACGTTGCTGCCGCCCGACGAGATGCCGGACGAGCAGTACCCCCTGGTGCTCACGACCGGCCGCATGCTCGAGCACTGGCACACCGGCTCGATGACACGCCGTTCGTCGAACCTCGACGCGCTCGAGCCGGAAGCGATCGCGGGATTGCACCCCCGCCAGATGGATCTCCTCGGCCTCGTCCCCGGTGATTTCGTCCGCGTCTCGACACGGCGCGGTGCGCTGACGCTGAAGGTCCGCGCCGACCGCGATGTCGCCGAGGGCATGGTGTTCATCCCGTTCTGCTTCGCCGAAGCGCCTGCGAACATGCTGACCAACCCGCAGCTCGACCCGATGGGGAAAATCCCCGAGTTCAAGTATTGCGCCGCCAAGGTCGAGAAAGCCGAGATGGCCGCCGCTGCCGAGTAGCGGGCAATCCGGCACAGGTTGGATCGCCAGCACCGTGCGCTGGTGTCCCGGCTTCGCCACGCCAGCGCTGTAATTCACGTGTTCTGCTTGGTAGAGTGCGCACGCCCGGCCTATTGCCGGGTCGATTCGGTGCGGCAACTGCCGGGGTCACATGAGCTATCGTCGTTTCCTGCAACTGCTCGCGATGGCCGGCGCAGCGCTTCTGTTCGCACTGACGCCAGTGCCGGCGTCCGCCCAGCAAGGCCCCGAACGCCAGAAGGAAATCCGGATCGCGGAGGAAGCCTTCAAGACCGACGACGCTTTGCCGCCTTGGGTCGAGACGGTCGCCTTGCCCGAAGCCGATCCCTCGCTGCCCATCCAGATCCGCCTCGCCGACACCCAATATCGCGTCGACACCGCGCCGCAGACCTTCATGCGACGCGCAACCGCCGTCAACGCAGCCTCCGCGCTGAGCGGTGCCGGGCAGCTCGAGATCCGTTTCTTTCCCCAGTATCAGAAGGTTGCGCTGCACGTCGTGCGCATTCACCGCGCCGGCGACATTCTCGACCGCCGCGCCGACGCCTCGATCCGCTTTCTGCAGCGCGAGCGCGACCTCGAAAGCGGGATCTACAGCGGCGAAGTGACCGCCTCGATCCTCGTCAACGATCTGCGCGTCGGCGACACGCTGGAACTCGCCTACACCGTCACCGGCCAGAACCCGGTCTTCGACGGAATGTTCACCGATGTCGCGCGCTGGGACCTCGGCCTCAGGACGCCGCTGCGCCGTGTCGTGTTGAGCCACCCCGAAAGCCGCCGCATCGCCTATCGCATGAACGGCGACGTGACGCTGGGGCAGGTCGAGCCGAAAATCACCACCGCCGACGGCATCCGCCGCATCGTGTTCGAGGAGCGCAACCTGCCGCAGATCCAGCCCGAGCCCGGCACGCCCGCCGGGGCGGAGCCTTTCCGCTGGCTGCAGTTCTCGGAGTTCGCCTCCTGGCAGGATCTCGCCGCCTGGGGCGCACGGCTGTTCAAGGTCGAGGAGCCCAATCGCGCGGAAGTGAATGCCCTGATCGAGCGCTTGCGTAGTATCCCCGACAAGGAAAAACAGATCGAAGCAGCCCTTCGTCTCATCCAGAGCGAAGTTCGATATTTCTCCGTGTCGCTCGGCGAAAGCTCCCACCGTCCCGCCTCGCCCAACACGGTGCTGGAGCGCCGCTTCGGCGACTGCAAGGACAAGTCGCTGTTGCTCGTGACGATCCTGAAGGCGCTCGGCATCGAGGCGCGCCCCGTGCTGTTGCAGGCCGGTTCACGCCGCACGTTCGACAATCTGCTGCCGAGCCCGCTTCTGTTCGATCACGCCATCGTCGAAGTCCGCTTCGATGGCGCGACCTACTTCCTCGATCCGACGCGCCTTGGACAGTACGGCCGCCTCTCGACGATGGGGCAGGCGCACGACGGCGCCCACGTGCTGATCGCCGCGCCGGACACGACGGGCCTCGTCACCATCGAGACGCCGAAGGCCGCACGCCTCGGGCGCAATGACCTGATCGAAAAGATCGAACTCGCCAAACTCGACGGCGACGCCCAACTCGAATCCACGCAGGTCTGGTACGGCGTGAACGCCGAGAGCCTGCGCCTGCTGCTGGAGCGGCTCCCCGCAGCACAACTCGGGCGTTCGCTCGCCCAGGAGATCGAGAGCCGCTACCCCGGCGCAACGCTCCAAGGTGAACCCACCGTCGCCGACGACCGCACGGACAATGTCCTGAAGATCACCGCCAGGTTCACGGTGCCCGGCATCGCGAAGGAGGACAACGGCAACTGGTTCATCCGCTTCGCCGCCGTCAACATGAAGGGCGCGCTCGCCCCGGTTCCCCCATCCTCACGCAAGTCGGCGATCGCGGTGCCGAAATATCCGTTCCAGGCGAACTACACGTTCGAGGCGAAGCTGCCGCCGGAAGTCGGCCAGATCGCCGATCCTCAATCCTGGTCCGTGAAGGACAAGCACTTCGCCTACCATCAATCGACCTACTTTCGCGGCAACCAGTTCAAGTCCCAGTCCGAGCTGGCAGCGACGGCCCCGATCATCGCGCCGGCCGATTTCGCCGCCTACACGAAGGCCGTCACCGACATCAACAAAACCGGGCTCAACGTCGTCGTCATCCCGAAATCCCTCATCAAGCAGGGCGCGAGCAAATCTCCGCAGGATGTCGGCACTCGCATGGCCGCACAGGCAAGGGAAACGATCGCTCTCGCCACCAAGGCCATCGCGGCCGACAAGCTGAAGGGCAAGGCGCTCGCCGACGTTTATTGTTTGCGCAGCATGAACAACAGCACGCTCGCCGCACACGCCAAGGCGATCGCCGACGCCGACAGGGCCGTCGCACTCAACCCCGAGGCCACCTCGTGCCGCGGCTACGCTCACATGGTCGCCGGCCAGTTCGAGAAGGCCGACGCCGACTACAGCCGCGCGGTCGCGGGCAAGAGCGACGAGGACGGCGCATTCCTGGAGCGCGGCATCGTCCGTCTCTACGCCGGTCGCCTCGATGCCGCCCGTGCCGACTTCGCCCGCGCCGCCAACACCGACAAGAAAGAAAAGCGCGTCGTCGCCGAACTCTGGCTCGCAGCAACTCTCGGCAGACTTGGCCAGCCACTCCCGGAATTGGTCATGAAGCACGCTGCAGAAAACCCGCGGGGGGAATGGCCCCGTCCGGCACTCGCCATGGCCGCCGGCATCCTGCAGCCCCAGGAGTTGCTTCAGGTGCTCGCCCAGAAGACCGGCGACGAACAGAAAATGGCGCAATCGGAAGGTTATTTTTTCCTCGGGCAGCACTATCTGGCCAAGGGCGAGACGGCCGACGCCCGCGCCTATTTCGAGAAAACCCGCGCGCAGAACGTCATCGTCTATCTCGAGCACATGGGCGCCGGCTTCGAACTGAAGCGCCTCGGCGCGGCATCCAAAGGCCCCGCAGCCCGGAACCGCTCTGCCTCCCAGTCCAAAGCCACGAGCGGCCCGACGTCTCGCTCCCGATCCGACGCCGACACATCCGGCGTCTGGGGCGCGCAACCGTGAATCACATTTTCGTCGGTTCAAACCCGGACGCGCGGCACGCGCGATGCCGGGCGCGATCCGACATCAACGGCATACCCTGAAAGTGTCGTGTCGCGGGCAAATGGCCTTGACCCCGACCTTGGCCAATTCTCTACCCGTTGGCGGTGAGACGGAATTTGTGAGATGACGTTTCAGCAGGTGCCGATGCGCAGGCTGAGAGGAATCGGAAGTTGACGGGTTCTGGAAGCCGAGGTCTGGCACGGATCAGGGAGCTGTTGCGCGTCAGCGGGACGCCCGGCAAGCGTGACGATCCCATAGCCGCACTGCTGTGGATGACGCTCGGCGTCGTCGGGCTGTCCGGGCTTTCGGGACTGGCGAAGTACGCGGGCCAGCAGGGCGTCGAGCCCTTGATGATCGCGTTCTTCCGCAACCTGTTCTGCTTTCTCTGCCTGACGCCGCTGTTCTTCATCCGCGGCCCTTCGATCATGAGGTCGGGCAACATCTCGCTCTATGGCCTTCGCGTCGGCTTCCAGCTTCTGTCGATGTTGTGCTGGTTTCCGGCGATGACCATGATCCCGCTCGCCGATTTGCAGGCGACGTCCTTTCTCGCCCCGCTGTTCGCGACGGTCGTTGCCATTCTCTATCTGCGCGAACGCGTTCCGCTGCAGCGATGGATGGCTCTCGCCGTCGGCATGATCGGGGCTTTCATCATTCTGCGCCCGCTCGCGCCGACGTTCGGCGTCGGCCAACTCCTCGCACTCGGCGCGGCGATGGCGATCGGCATCGGTGCGCCGCTGGTCAAGCAGCTCACGGCGACCGACGACGCCGACAAGATCGTCTTCCTCACCAACGCGATCCTGATCCCGGCGTCGCTCATTCCGGCCCTGTTCGTGTGGAAATGGCCGGCCCTGCACGTCTTGCCCTATCTCGCGGGCATGGGCATGTGCGCGTGTCTGGGCCACGTCGCGATGACCCGCGCCTACAATTTCGCCGACGCCTCGCTGGTCGCGACCTTCGACTTCGCGCGCCTGCCGTTCGCGGTGCTGATCGGCATGACCTTCTTCGGCGAATACACCGACATCTGGACCTGGATCGGCTCCATCATCATCTTCGGCGCCGCTTTCTACATCACCCACAGCGAGGCGGCGGAGCGCAAGCGGGCCGCGGCGTCCGGAAACAGTTGAACGAAGACCGCGGGTCGTAGACCGACGATACTGGCACTGCTGTAGAACGTCTGTGTTCCCGGAAGCCGAGCTTCCCTTGGCCGGCGACGGCGGTGCGAAGGAGCGCCGGATCGCTGCCGGCCGTGCGACGCTATCCGGGATCTTTACACTTCTGAAATGTGTAAAGACCCCGGATCTTCACGTCCCGACGTTCCGGTCGGACCGCTCGTCCGGGGACGCAAGGAGAAGATTTTGCGTATCGTCCGGCCATGTCAGCGCCAGGGGCTTGACCCCTGGACCAGCCCTTTGAGGCGTCCATTCGGAACAAGAGCCGTGATGCGTTATCCTCGGCCCGACAACCGATTCGCGAGCGCACTCATGCCCAAGCCCACGACAGTCCCCGGCCTGACCGGCATCGAGCACATCGGCCTCACCGTGCCCGACATCGATGCCGCATCGAGCTTCTTCGCGGACGTGCTCGGCGGCAAGACGCTCTACGACATCGGCCCGTTCGAGGACGCCGACGACTGGATGGCCAATCATCTCGCTCCGGTGGCCGGCGCGCACATCACCCGCATGCGCGTCGTGAAAATCGCCAACGGCCCCGTCCTCGAGCTGATGCAGTTCTCCGGGCTAGCGACACCGGCCCCTGGCGGCTGGCACATGGCGTTCTACGTCGACGACATGGAAAAGGCGCTAGATGCTCTCAAGGCGCATGACGTTGCGATCCAGTCCGGCCCCGTGACGATGACCGAGGGGCCGAGCGCTGGTCTGCAATGGTTGTATTTCCAGGCGCCGTGGGGCCAGCAGCTCGAACTCGTCAGCTATCCCGGCGGCATCGCGGCCTACCGGGAACGGCGGCTCGACATCTGGCGGCCGCGCTGAGGCGCGGCGACCGCCAGTACTCACTGCGTGCAATCACTGCGGCGGGATGCCCGCCTCCTTGATGACCTTGACCCACTGCTCAGCCTCGGCAGTGAAGAACTTCACGGTGTCCGCGCGCGACGTCGCGCCAGCATCCAGCGAAAGCTTGGCGAGCAGCGCCGAAACGTCCGCACTCTTGAGCAGTGCGACGACATCGCCATTGAGCTTGTCCGCGACTGCTACCGCCATCGCGGGCGGCGCGACGAGCCCGAACCACGTCGTCGACCGGAAGCCGGGCAGCCCCGCTTCCGCCATCGTCGGAATTTCGGGCGCAGCCTTGGTGCGAACGGTATCGCCGACACCGAGGATCTTGGCCTTGCCGTCCTTGAACATCGGCACGCCCGTCGCAACCGTATCGAAGAACAGATCGACATGGCCCGCCACGACGTCGGTCAGCGCCGGGATCGCACCGCGATAGGGCACGTGCACCATCTTGATCCCTGAGCGCACCTCGAGCAGCGCGGCCGTCAGATGCGCGGTCGAGCCGACGCCGGACGACGCATAATTGAGCTTGCCCGGATTGGCCTTCGCGTAGGCGATGAACTCGGTCAGCGTCTTCGCCGGCACCTTGTTGGCGACCACCATCACGTTGGGGATCTTCGCCAGCATCGTGATCGGCGTCCATTTCGTCGGATCGTAACCCGGATCCTTGTAGAGCACGTGGTTGAACGACAGCGGCGCGGGCGGGGCGACCATCAGCGTGTAACCGTCGGGCGCCGAGCGGTACACACCGCGCGAGCCCAGGTTCATGGCGGCGCCAGCGACGTTCTCCACGACGACTGCGTTGCCGTTCCAGCGCTTCTGCAGCCCTTCCGCCACGATCCGGGCGAGCGAATCCGTGGTGGAACCCGCCGCTGACGGCACCACGATCTTCACGGTGCGGGATGGATAGGCGTCCTGCGCCACCGCAGGCAGTGCTGCCGCGACGACGGCCACGACAAGGCTGCTCGCGCGCTTGATGAGATGATTCACGGTGTTCCCCCTCCCCGATCCGCGGCTCTGCGCGGTTGGCTTCAATCTGCTTCCCCAGTCCACACGATCAGTCCACTCGTCAGTCGACCCTGCAGTCCTGCCTCGACAGCATGAGCCGCGCCGTCTCCTGCGCAACCGCGACCTCGGTCCCGTCCGAAAACCTCACAGCTTTCGCCATCCTGATGTTTTGCACATGACGGCGAAGCGCTGCAATGGCTTCATGCTCGTCACGCATCGCAAAGCGACGCGCCTGTGCCGCGCGCTGCACCTCGAACACGTTGAACGCCGTCACAGCGGGAATCTGTATGCTTTCGGACGAGCCGCGCGCCCGCGCCAGAATGTCCGCCGGCACGCCCCGGTGTCTCAGCACCTGCTCGATATCGGGCGAAAGCCCCCGGCGCAGCTCGTCCCTGGACAGCTCCAACGGCGCCCCCACCAGCGTGATCCGCGCAGACGTGCTCTGGCTCGCGAGCGCACAGATTGCATCGACGAGTTGGCGTCGCGTCGCATCGGACTTCGATTGCTCATGGGCGAGAAAGCGCGCCAAAAGCTCGCCCTTCTGGCTCCCCGCGAGGACCTTCCATTCCGCCGACTCGAGCTTGTCCTGCAAGGCGCCGACAGCTTCCTTGCGTTGCTGCCGCTCCTCGTTCAGCTCCCGCTCGCGCGCCGTGATGTCCTGCCGCAGTTCCCCCAGCCGGCTCGAAAGCTCGATGACCTCGCGTCCCTGCCGCCCATCGCTGGTCAGGTGCGCCAACAGGTTCTCGCCGACGCCGGCCGCACCCAGCACCACACCGACGAGGACCCCGGTCAATCCCCACAACACCGACACCAGCGATGAGCCGCGAGAAGCAGGCGGCGCTGCCCGTTCCACGGGAACGAGGGGACCTCGCTCAGGCGACTCACTGCTCATTTTCAAGCACTCCATTCGACCAAACCGGCAGCCCTCCCGTTATAGCAACGCAGGCAGCCGGCTAAGGTAAATGGCGCGCGTAAACCCTACTTCAGCAGATACCCCCACTTCTCGCGGGCCTCTTTGCGCTCCTCCGACGTGGACTGGTTGACCTTGGGATACCGGTCTTTCCAGTAGAACGGCTTGCAGGCATCGATGATGAGAGACCATCAGCCCTTGGCCGGGCCAAACGTGACCGGCACGAAAATACCGCCCGTGCTGTAAGGGTAGAACTTCCGCGCCCCCGCCGTCGCCGATGGCGTCACGGCACAGGGACACCTTCATAGATCTCCGCGAGCGTCAGGTGGACCGGCGTCCCCGCGATCAGAATACGATCGGTGGGAGAACCGAGAATGACTTCGCTCCATGGTCCGGCTCCATCGCGCAGGAACACGGCGATCTCCATCCGATCCGGGTCGATGTGGACGATCGTATGCAACGTGGGATGGCGCAGGTACTCGCTCAGCTTCACGCCCCCGTCGATCTTCCTGGTCGAAGGGGACAATATCTCGAACACGACCGTAGGCTTGGCAGATTCGTAGCTGTCCGGCCGCGAAGCGGCGCAATCGACAGTGACATCCGGACGGCGAACCCGCGAGATTGCGGTGCGCAAGGCCGTGTCCGCAGTACGCGGCCGGCAGTCTGTACCCCGCAGCTTCGTCCTCAAGGCCGCGATCAGATTTGTCACTATGTCGTCGTGGTAGTTGCTTGCGCCCGCCATCGCACGCAGCGGCACGGGCACGCCGTCGATCAGCTCGTACCGCTCATCCTGGGAAAGGTTCCAGACCAGGAACTCGTCCGCCGTCATGTCCTTCGGAATCGCGGTAGCCATTGCTCACCCATATGAGAGCCCCCCACAATATAGGAGAAAACTCGATCCCCGTCGCAGGTTTACTGGCCCCCCAGGCCCAAGGGGCACCTCCTACTTCAGCAGAAACCCCCACTTCTCGCGGGCCTCTTTGCGCACCTCCGGCGTGGACTGGTTGACCTTGGGATACTGGTCTTTCCAGTAGAACGGCTTGCAGGCGTCTATGATCGCGCGGGAGTTGGTGAAGTCACCGCGCGCCTTCTGCTCGGGCGGAATGCGCGGATCGAGCGGCGTCGACCACGCGTTGGTGATGAAATCGATCGAGGTCGCGGGATCGGAACGCGTCAACACCGCCCACATGACCTCTTCGAGGTTCGAGGGATCGATGTCCTCGTCCACCACGATGACGTAGCGGCCGGCATAGGCGCCGGCATGGCACATCGCGGCGACGTGGCCGGCCTGCTTGGCATGCCCGCCGTAACGCTGCTTGATCGCGACCACCAGGAGAAGCCGCGACGTGCCGACCTCGTGCGCCCAGGCCGCCACCACATCGGGCACACCCGCCTTGACGATGTTCTCGCGCACGATCGCCGAGCGTGTCAGCGCGCGATAGCGGGCGACCTCGTCGGGCGCGCGCTGCGGCACGCAGCCCAGCAGGATCGGATCGTTGCGATAGTGGATCGCCTTGATGTCCATCACGGGTTCGTCGCGCATGTCCGAGCCGTAATAGCCGAACCATTCGCCGAACGGCCCCTCCGCCTTGACGTTGCCCGGCTGCACGAAGCCCTCGATGACGATCTCGGCGTTGGCGGGGATCGGCAGCCCCGTCACCGGGCCATGCACCAGCTCGACCGGCTTGCCGCGAATGCCGCCGATCACGTCGTACTCGCAGATGCCGTGCGGCACCTCCGACGAGCCCATCAGGAACGACATGGGATCGCAGCCGACGACGATGGCGACCGGCATCGGCTCGCCGCGCTTCTCGTACTTGTCGCGCATGATGCGGCCGTGCTTACCCGGCGAGATGTAGAAGCCGACCGTCTCGCGATCGTGGATCATCACCCGGTAGGTGCCGCAGTTGACCCAGCCGTCGTCGGGATCGCGCGTGACGTTGAACGAGCCCGTGCCGATGTAGCGGCCACCGTCCTCCTCGTGCCACTTCGGCGTCGGGAACGCCGTCACGTCCACCGCTTCGCCCTTCATCGTGTTCTCGAAGATCGGTCCGTCGTTGACGAACTTCGGCGGTATCCGCTTCAAATCCTGCATGTAATGGACGCGGAAAGCTTCACTCAGCTCCAGCTTGTTGAGATGCGTCGGAAACCCCAGCGTCATCTTCTGACGCTGCCCGCCGAAGAAATTGACGAGTACGCGGCTGCCCGGCAGCGTACCGGGAATGTCCTTGAACACCACGCATGGCGCGCTCTCCTCGTGGGACAGAAGCTCCGTCGCCATACCGATGTCACGCTGCCAGGACGCGCCGGAAACCTCGCGCAACTCACCCAGCGCCTCGGCCTTCGCCATCCATTCGCGCAGATCGGTGTAGTCGACGTTCGGCACGAGCGAAGCGATCGGATCGGCGGCCGGGCCTCGAGCGGGCGTCGATGCCGCCTGCTTCGTCGCTGGCTTGGCGGCAATGGCATTCCCCATCTCGTCCTTGATGGCCTTCGTCGTCTTACCCTTACCCGTCATCCAGTCTCTCCCTCGTCACCGCATCGCATGAGGCTGCACAGCCGATCTGCGTGGCGACCCGGAAATTACCGATCATCCCCACGGAATGCCAGTGCCGGCAACACGTTTGCTGCTCGGTAGTGCAGACGAAGCTGCTGGTGTGGCGTCGCGCCTTAATTGACCGATAGATGCGGCAAGGTTGATGTCAATTGAGGCGCGATGAACGCCACACCAGGCCTAGGATTTATCTAGTGGCCCTCGTGTCGCGCCGAAATCGTCTACGGTTGCCGCTGGCGCAGCGATTTAGGCGCGACAGGCCGCTAGGTGCAGATCTCGCTGGGGTCGAAGCCGGGAACAGCGACAGCGTTGGACCTTGCAGGAACGGCTGAGCCGCAGGACTATGTCACGAGCAACCACACGGCGCGCCGCGCTCGATGAGCCGACCGCCTCGAAAGGCTCATCCGATGGCTGACGATTACTACGTCCATCGCCTCCAGGTTTCACTGAGCCTGGAGACGGCAGAGCGCATCGCCGATGCCGCCTTGGCTGCAGGACGCGACGCCGGGCTCCTGCCGCTGACGGTGGTCGTGCTCGATGCCGGCGGCGTGACCGTCCTTCTGAAGCGCCAGGACGGCTCGGGCATCCTGCGCGGCGACATCGCGGCGGGTAAAGCCTGGGGGGCGCTCGGCATGGGCATATCGAGCCGCACCATCCGCGACCGCCTGAAGGATCGCCCCGCCTTCCAGAGCGCGCTCGCCGCAGCCTCTGAGGGCCGGTTCATTCCCGTCCCCGGCGGCGTCCTCGTCCGCAACGCCGACGGCGAGATCATCGGCGCCGTCGGGATTTCCGGCGATGCCTCCGACAAGGACGAGTACGCCGCCATCACCGGCGTGATCGCAGCAGGCTTGACGCCGCATCCCGAAGCCCCCGCGGAGAACTGGAAGGACGCGGGCCTATGACCTTGGAGAACCGGGACATCTCCATCGCCATCGTCGGCGCGGGCATGGGAGGATTGGCGGCCGCAGCACTGCTCGACCGGGCAGGCTTCCGCGTGCGTCTCTACGAGCAGGCGGCCCGGTTCGCCCGCCTCGGGGCCGGCATCCAGATGAGCCCCAACGCGATGCGCGTGCTGCGGGGCCTCGGACTCGAACAACGCATCCGCTCCGTGGCATTCCGTCCCGGCTCTTGGCGCAACAGACAGTGGGACAGCGGCGAGATGATGCACGAGTTGCCGCTCGGTGATCCCTGCGAGACGAAATACGGCGCTCCGTATCTTCTCATGCATCGCGGCGACCTGCACGAGGCCCTCCTTTCGTGCGTGCGCCCGGAGCTCATCGTATCGGGCGCCCGGCTGGTCGATCTCGATCCTGGCACCGCGACATCCGGCGTCACGTTGAAATTCGAGAACGGCACGACGGAACACGCCGATGCGTTGATCGCATCCGACGGCGTCCATTCCCGCGTGCGCGATATTCTCGTCAGCGCGGAGCCGCCGAACTACACCGGCATGACCGCATACCGCACGACGTTCCCGGCAAGCCTGCTGCGCGGCGTCGAGATCGACGACTACTGCAAATGGTGGGGACCTGACCGCCACATCGTCATCTACTACGTGACGGCCGCCCGCGACGAGGTGTACTTCGTGACGGCCGTACCCGAGCCCGCCTGGCGGGTCGAATCGTGGTCGTCGACGGGTCGGGTCGAAGATCTGCAGTCTGCCTTCGAAGGCTTCCATCACCACGTCCAGGCGGTCGTGCACGGCTGCCCGAACGTCCACAAATGGGCGCTGCTCACGCGCGAGCCGTTGCCGCGCTGGGGATGGGGCCGCGCCGCCCTGCTCGGCGATGCCTGTCATCCGATGACGCCGTGGATGGCACAGGGCGCAGCGTCGGCGATGGAGGACGCGGTGGTGCTGTCACGCTGCCTCGCGCATTCGCCCGAAGATATCGCGGGCTCGCTGGTGCGCTATGCCGAACTGCGTCGGCCCCGCACCGCAGCAGTGCAGAAGAACTCGCACGCCAACACATGGATGCGCGGCGCGACCTCAGCCGACTGGCTCTACGCGTTCGATGCCTGGACCGCACCGCTCGATCGCCCCACGGGCGCGCCCGCTGTGATCACCTGAGACCGCACACCGCATTGGCGGCCGGAACGAAAAGAGGCCCCACCGAAGCGGAGCCTCCTTTCTCGAGTGGCGTCGAAGCTCACAAGGCATCGACCTCATCCCGCGCGCCCGAAGCGCCGGGAACGGCCGTCATCAGCAATACCGGTCCAGCTGGCGGCAGGCCCAGCCCGAGCCGTTGCTGCAGCTATAGCTCCAGCTTCTGCAGTTGCCGCCGCTCGGACGCGAACGATAGACCTCGTTGGCGATGATCCCGCCGACGACAGCAGCGCCGACGCCGATCGCTACGTTGCGGCCAAAATTGTTGCGGCGGCGCGGCGCGACGACGAAAGCGCGACCACGCCCGGCACGGAAACCGCCGCGGCCACGGCCCTGTGTCGTCACGTAGCCGGTTTCGACGGCGACGCCCGCGTTCACCGTCGAAGACGAGACGGCCTCATTGGCCGAACCCTGCGTCGCGCCGGCGACGAGGGCGAAGCACGCTGCAGCAATTGCAAAACCAAACTTCATGGAGCTGATCCTTCGCTTTCCATATCACCGGCCGGGCCACGATCGGCTCGCACGGAAACTACGTCGCAGTCGCTATGCAACCGACTCGATTCGAGGCATCACCTGCCAAGCGCCGTCGAAGGATGCGCTCGTCGAGGCTAGCAGCGCGCAACACCAATGCAAGCCCAATTGGACCGAGTTCACTAATTTCCGGGGCTCATTTTTCTGGATGAACCGCCGGCCACTGCAGTGCAGCATCCAACAACGGCGATCCAAGCCCTCGCCTTGTATCCACTTCAGCCGCCCAGAAGCCAGCCGAACTTCTCCTGCGCCTTGCGCGCGACTTCAGCGGAGGGCGTGTTCGCCGGGGGGAACTTGTCTCGCCATTTGTAGGGACGGCAAGCGTCGATGACGGCGACGGAGTGGGTCATATCGCCGGCTTCACGCTGCTCGGGCGTCAGCCTGGGATCGGCCGGACTGTCCCACGACCCCTCGATGAACTGGATCGACACCTTCGGATCGGTGCGGGTGCACATCGCCCAGATCAACTGTTCGAGGTTGGACACGTCGACATCGTCGTCGCACACGATCACGTACTTCGAGGCGTAGGCGGATGCGCCGCACTGTGCCGCGATGAAGCCCGCCTGGATCGCGTGGCCGGGGTAGCTCTGCTTGATCGCGATGCCGTGGAGTTGCCGGGCCGCAGCCGTTTCGTGGCACCACACCTGCGTGATGTTCGGCACGCCGCCGTTGGTCATGTACTGCTTGATCATCGCCGAACGCATCACCGCGCGATACCTGGCCATCTCGTCGGGCCCCGCCCCCATCGGCGGCACACCGTGCAGGATCGGATCGTTGCGGTGATAGATCGCCTTGATGTCGAGCACCGGAACCTGCGTCGCCCCGCCCGCGTAGTGTCCGGTCCACTCCCCGAACGGCCCCTCGATGTGGGTCTTGCCGGGGTGACAGAACCCTTCCAGAACGATCTCCGCATTGGCCGGGATCGGCAGCCCCGTGACCTTGCCCTTCACCATCTTCACCGGGCGGCCCCGCATCCCCCCGACGATGTCGAGTTCGAACGTGCCGTAAGGCGCCTCCGCCCCCCCGTAGAAGAACGCGATCGGATCGCCGCCCAGCACCATGGCGACCGGCATCGGCTCGCCTTTGGCGAAATACTTCTGCCGGTGAATCCAGCCGTGGTGGCCCTTCGCGATCAACAGGCCCACCGTCGACTTGTCGTGCACCTGCGCGCGATAGGCTCCCGCATTGAGCCAGCCTTCCTCCGGATCGCGCGTGATCGAATAGGTGCCCGTGCCGATGTAGCGGCCCCCGTCTTTCTCGTGCCAGACGGGCGACGGAAATTTCGTCACGTCGATCGCATCACCCGTGAGGATGTTGTCGAAGATCGGACCGGTATCGACGATCTCGTGGGGAATCGTGCGCGGATTCTCGAGATAGGCCTGGCGATAGGCGTCCGACATCTCCCACTTGGAAAGATGGTCGGGCAGCCCCAGCGTCATGTTGCGCCGCTTGCCCGCGAACACGTTGAGCAGCAGGCGGAAACCCTTGGGGCAGCCGGGCACCTCGTCGAACACGACGCACGGCCCCTGCTCCGCGCGCAGGATCGCCTCGGCGGCAAGCCCGATATCCTCTTCCCACGTCGCGCCCTTGATGTGGCGCACTTCGCCCATTCGCTCGGCCAGTTCCAACCACTCGCGCAGGTCGTCATAGGCGATGTTGGCCGAGTTGAGCGGGGGCTTGGCATCCTGCATGGTTAGACCTCGAAAATTTCGCGCGGCATTCCAGATTGTCTGATGATCGATCGAAGCGTGCCTCGCTTGACCTCGTCGTGGTCAGGCACGGGAACAGTGGTCGTACCGCCATCATCACGTCGTTGCATGATGATGTGACTACCTCGCCTCCGGATCTCGATAAACCCGCGTTCTGCGGGCAGCAAGCACACTTCGCGGCCGCTCAACACCGCCAGCTTAGGCATAAGCTACATCGATCTGCGTGATGTAGACCTCGTCCTTCAACCGACGGCCGATCTCTTCGGGCGAGGCACTCTCGATGAACAACTCGATGGCCTCGCGCAAATTCGATCTCGCCTCGCCCACGCTTGCGCCCTGGCTCGCGATATCGAGTTCGGGGCACAACGCGACGTAGCTATCGTCCTCGCGCTCGATGATTGCCGTGAATTGGCGGCTCATGTGGATCTCCGGAAGTCTTCGATCGGACGAGATGAAGGGTATCGTCACGATATCACAGATAACCTAGCCATCTCTACAGTCCGGCGTGCCGCTGATCGTTGGGTCGTGGCCCGCGTTGACCCAATCGTTCCTCGATGGCGCCTTACAGTCCGAAGAAAGCTTTGTCCGTAGCCGTCGGCTTCCAGCCGGGCTGCCCCTTGAATTCCTTCGTCAGCCACGAGAAGTCGTCACCATAGCGGATGCGGAACAGCAGCGAGCGCTTCGGCCCGTTCTCGTACTCGTGCAACTCGCCGCGCGGATGCACGACGAACGAGCCCGGCACCACCTCGATCGTGCGATCCGCCGTGCGCATGACGCCCCCGCCTTCGTGGCAGAAATAGATCTCGACGCAGTTGGGATGCAGGTGGTTCGGGCTGAACTGGCCCGGCTCCCAGCACGCCACCGTGAAATCGCCGCCACCCTCGACCCCGAGGATTTTTTCGACATGGTGTTTCAGATCGAATGCCGCCTCGGCCTTCAGGTTGAACGAGTGCATGGTTGCTTCCTCTTGCTGGTCAGGTTTCCTCTTGCCCCCTGACGGGCGAATTCGGCTCGACGCCCTTGGCGCGGCGCTGGCGATAGCGCTCCGAGCGCTCCATCCATTCACCGCGCGTAGCCTGCATCGCGTTACGGTCCCATTCCTCCGACCAGTCACCCATGTCGTAGCCGAACCACGGGCTCTCCGGACGCAGTGCCGGCAACCCAAGTTTATCCCACAGCGCCTTTGCGCCTTCCATGAACTCGCGCTTGGGCAACGCGAGAGGCGGCATCGGCCCCTTCATCGTCGCATCGATCAGCATCGCGCTGTCGGGTCGCGGATTGACCTCCTGCCGGGGACCATGCCCCTTGATCCGATAGGGGATGATCTTCGTGTCCTCGATCGGATTGCAGCGGTACGACATCGCCCAGAACACGCTGTCGGCATTTTCCGCATCGATGTCGTCGTCGATGGCGATGACGAATTTGCCGACGTAAGCCTGCAGCGTCGTGAGGCCCTGCAGCGCGCGCCACACCTCGGCCCGCGGCGCGCCACGCTCGAACTGGATGAACACGAACCGCCGCAGGTTCGTCAGCGCCTCGTGCATCACGACGCGCTTGACCTGTTTGATGCCGAGCGCGTCGCGAAGATGCGACAGGAACATCGGCTCGAACGCCAGACGCTTCACGACGCTCGATTCGGACGGCGTCACCTGGCTGATGATCGACGACAGGATAGGATTGCGCCGATGCGTGATCGCGGTCACGTTGACGATGCAGTTGTAATCCTCGAGCGCGACATAGCCGTGGCTCTCGCCGAACGGGCCTTCGGGCTCGAGGTATTCCGGATCGACGAAGCCCTCGATCACGCACTCGGCTTCGGCCGGCACGAGCAGGTCGACGGTCTTCGCTTTCACGACGTTGATCGGCCCGCCCGCGAGCGCGCCCGCCACGCCCAGTTCGTCGACGCCGTTGCGCACCTTCTGCGGGCCGAGAAACGCGACCAGCGGCGGCGCGCCGAGCACGATCGCCATCGGCATCGGCGCGCGCGTCGTGTTGTGCTTGGCCCAGTGCTCGATGCCGCCGGCGCGGTTCGACACGAGCATCATCATACCCAGGCGATCCGACGACTTGAGCTGCCCACGATAGGTGCCCATGTTCTGGACGCCGGTCTCCGGGTCTTTCGTGATCGTACAGGTCTGCGTCAGATAGGGTGCGGCATCGAAACCCGGCGAGGAGATCGGCACGGGCAGACCTTCGAGCCCCTTGCCCGCACCTTTCAGTGCCTCGCCCGTGATGACGACCTCGTGCACGGGCGCACCTTTCACCACGCGCGGCGGCACCGGGTTCGCCATCGCGCGTTCCCAGGCCGGCCCGATAGCTTCGAGCGTCGGCACATTCATGCCGATGCGATAGATCTCGGGATTGGTCGCGATCGCGCCGACCGCGACACTCCATCCCTCGAACGGCCGTCCCTTGGCGTCGACCACGTTCGTGAACAGGAACGCCTTGCGATCCTTCTCCGCGATACCGCCACGGAACTGCCAGCGCACCAGCGGATGCATCTGCGTGTCTTTGCAGATTGGCGCCTCGATGCGCTGCAGCAGACCCGCCTCGTCGAGGCGCGCCAGGTGCTCACGGAGATCTGCGTAGGTTCGCTTGGTCAAGATGCGTCTCCCTCCCCCTGAAACAGGGGAAGTTAACTCAATGCCCCGCCTGCGAGGCGAGGATGGTGCCGATGATGCCGGCGCCGAGGCGGGCAGCGGAGTGAGCGTCGAGGTTCCAGGCGGCGTTCTGGTATTCCTTCACCGCACACAACGCTGACCGATCGCGGTCGACGAGCTTGGCGAGCGTCGCGGCCAAAGCGGCATCGAGCCCGGCGCGCGGCGCAACCTGGCTGACGAAACCCAGGCGCAGCGCCTCCGTGCCGTCGATCTCCTCGCGGGTCAGCACCATGTGCATCATCGTCTTGTAGGGGATCTTTTCCAGCACGGCGGACATCGCCAGCGTCGGTGGCAGATTGTGCGCCATCTCGGTGAACGCGAATTTCGCCGTATCGGCGGCGATCGCGAGATCGCAGACGCCGACGAACGCCGTACCAAAGCCGAGCGCTGGTCCTTGCGGCAACGCGATAACGGGCACTTCGGTCGCGCGGACGTTCTCATAGAGCGATAAAATCGGATCGGCGACGGCGGCGCGGATTTCCAGCGCCGTTTTCGGCTGCGGCCCCGTGCCGGGAACCCGGCCCAGACAGAACGCGTCGCCCTGCGCGCGAGCCACGATCACCTTCACGTCCTTGCGTGCTCCCGCCGCCCGGATCGCCTGCCCCAGTTCCTGGACCTCGGGGGCGGTCATACGGTTGCCGTTGTCGGGACGGCAGAGTTCGACGGTGGCGACGCCTTTTGCTGCATCGACGGTAACGGTGAACGGCATCTCGGCCATGGGGGCATCTCCTCGCGGGCTTGGCTCTCTTTATTCGGGCCGCAATAGAGCCGAAGTCGAGAGCCCCGTCGAGCCTCCTCGAGCCATCTGCGTTCAACGCCCTGCCAGCCGGCTCAGCGGACGCCTGTTCTCGGTCGGCGAGGTGTAGAACACGTGGGCCCCGAACCGCCCGACCGGCTCCAGCGACAGCCGCCACACCGGCCTCAGATCATGACGGTGGAAATGCGTGGCATCGACCATCTCTTCGAGCCACGCCCCACCGGCGAGTAATTCGTCGGCCAAGCCCCTGGCGGTGTCCCACGCAGCGCCCTGCGGCTTGCCCAGAGCACTCTTCACGCAGGCGTAGGAGAACTGGCACTTCTCCCCTTTCTCGACGCCTTGCTCCGTCACCTGGCAGACCGCCTTCGGCCAGCTCCCCGCCAGGGTGCGATTGAGCACCACCTGCGCCACCGCGATCTGCCCGGCGATCGGCTCGCCACGCGCCTCGTAGTAGATCGCCTCCGCGAGGCAGTGGCGATCCCTTGCCGATATCGAACCGAAAAACGACGGATAGGGCGATGTCCGCTCGTAGATGACGACGGCCTCGTCCCGGGCTGGATCTATCGATGCACCGACGGGGGCGGACGAACCGGCCGGCGCAGCCGTTACGACTGCGGCGGTTGCCAGGGCGGGCGGAGAGGCCGGCCGCCCTGTGGTCACGGCGAGCGATGCCACGGCTCCATGGAAACGCTGGCTGCCGAGCACGGCCTGAAGGCCGAACGCGAGCCACCATCCCGTCAGCAGCAGCGCCGTTGCCATCGCGACACGCGGCACGAGGGCGAGCGGCAAGCTGCGATAGAGTTCGGTTGGATCGAAGAACCGCGGCGGCAACGGTTCGGGAACCCCCGGCACCTCGGCCCTCCCCGTCGGCGTCGTCGACAGCGTCACCGGAGTCGGCATCGGCTCCAACGCCAAGCCCGCGTGGACCGATCGCAGCGTGACCTCGGCCTCGCCCAGCTGCACCCTGGCATCGATGATCGAACGCTCGATCCGTTGCAGGCGCGACAGGCGGCCACTCGGTTCTGGTGTCGCCCCCTGCGTCCAGGCTGGTCTCGAACCCGGCGTCACCTCGGCGACAGCTTCCACCTCGAGCCGCGTCACCGGCTCCTGAACCTCGGGGATGACCACGGGGATACTCCTGCGCACATCGGCATCGGCTGGACAGAGTGTAAAGGCACGGTCCCCGCGGCCCAGCGCCCTCGAATTCCATACGCAACCAAGCCCAGTCATAAGAGGACTACGGATCAAGCTCAATCACCTTTTGGCCACAATTGTCTCTCGCAGTTGCAGGTAATCCCGTCACGGAACCCAGCGTGCCGCTTGCCCGAGCGTTCGCCGTCGAGGCGCCCTGGACTCCGGTGACGAGCACCGGGATGACAGAACGTTGATCCATGGGGGCCAGCGAAGATGCCTGGGTATTCGAGACAATCCTTGATGCAAGGCCCGCCAGAGCGTATCTCCGCACCCATGAGCACCGCCCCCGTCATCGCCATCGTCGGCCGACCCAACGTCGGCAAGTCCACACTGTTCAACCGTCTGACCGGCAGACGCTCCGCGCTGGTCTCGGACCTCCCCGGCCTCACGCGCGACCGCCGCGAGGGAGAAGCCGAGGTCCACGGCCGCGATGTGATCGTCGTCGACACCGCCGGCCTCGAGGAAGGTGCCCCCGGCACGATCCCCTCACGCATGCGCAAGCAGACCGAAACGGCCATGGACGGCGCCGATGTCGTGCTGTTCGTGGTCGACGCACGCGAGGGCATCGTCCCGGCCGACTCCGAGTTCGCCCGGCTCGTTCACGCCACCGGCAAACCCGCCATTCTCGTCGCCAACAAGTGCGAGGGAAAGCGCGGCCTCGACGGCATGTACGAAGCATTCGCACTCGGCCTCGGTGACCCCGTCCCGGTTTCCGCCGAGCACGGCGAGGGGCTCGCCGATCTCGAACGCGACATCGCGCAGGCGCTGGGTGACAAGAAAGCCTACAAGGCCGCGGCCATCGACCCTGCCAGCGCCCGCCCGCTGCGGGTCGCGATCGTCGGCCGGCCGAATGTCGGCAAGTCCACGCTGGTCAATGCCTTGCTCGGCGAGGAGCGCATGATCACCGGCCCCGAGCCCGGCCTCACCCGCGATGCCATCTCGTCCGATCTCGACTACCAGGGCCGCACGATCCGGCTGTTCGACACGGCCGGCCTCAGGCGGCGCGCACGCGTGGAGGAAACGGCCGAAAAGCTCGGCAATTCCGACACCATCCGCGCGATCCGCTTCGCCGAGGTGGTCGTGCTCACGATCGATGCCGAACGCCCGTTCGAGAAGCAGGACCTCACCATCGGCGAACTCGTCGCCGACGAGGGCCGCGCCATCATCGTCGCCGTCAACAAGTGGGATCTCGTCGCCGACAAGCAGAAAAAGCTGAAGGAGCTGCGCGAGATCGTGAGCGAGCGGCTGGCGCAGGTGCAGGGCGTCACGCTCGTCCCCGTTTCGGCCCTGGCCGAGCGCGGCCTCGACAAGCTGATGCAGGAGATCATGTCGGCCAACGAGATCTGGAACCGCCGCGTTTCCACGCCCGATCTCAATCGCTGGCTGCAGGAGGCGATGGCGCGCCACGCTGCCCCGTCGTCCCGCGGCCGCCGCATCAAAGTCCGCTTCATGACCCAGCCTTCGACGCGGCCGCCGACCTTCGTCGGCTTCTGTCAGCGCGCGGACGGCATGACCGACGACTACAAGCGCTATCTGGTCAACAGCCTGCGGCGCGCATTCGATCTGCCGGGCGTGCCGATCCGCTTCCAGCTTCGCAAGGGTGACAACCCCTACGCGAAGAAGGACTGACCCCGCGCCGCGCCGTTTCTGGCCGATCTCCACGCGTGTATTCACGGACCAAATGGGCGCTGCCCGGAACAAGATGACCGACGGACGATCGAAGACACGCAACGTGAAGCCGCGCAATGCGGCTGCGGCCCCTTGCACGTTGACGATCGATATCACCGGCGACGGTCCGGACGAGACGATCGCCTGGACCTGCCTCGGTGCACACGATCCAGCAGCGCTTGCGACCGAGGTTGCAGGCGCAATCGCCGCCACCATCGAGCTGCCGGCCCACGAGACGTCGGCGTCCCTGATGCTGTCGGACGACGCCGGGGTCCGCGCCTTCAACAGGCAATGGCGTGGCATCGACAAACCGACCAACGTACTGTCGTTCCCGATGCCGCCGCCGCCCGGCGCTGGTCGTGATGACCCGCTCGAAATCGGCGATATCGTCATCGCCGAGCAGACTTTGGCGCGTGAAGCCCGGGAGACGGGGATATCCGTCCACGACCATTTCAGGCATCTCGTGCTACATGGGCTGCTTCATCTCCTGGGATATGATCACGAGCACGACGATGAGGCCGAAGTAATGGAAGCGCTCGAGACCCGCATACTCGCCACCCTCGGTGTGCCCGATCCCTATGCCGGCACCGACCCCGCCGGACGAGACGACGCGCCCGCCGCCGGCAGCCTGGACCCGCGCCTGCGATGAGTAACGACACACCCGAACACCCGGGTTCGCGGGCGGACCAGCCTGCCGAGCCGCAGCCATCCAGGCCACCCAACCGGCAGGCGGGGTGGCTCGCAGCACTGAGAAATCGCCTGGGACTGACGGGCTCGCCGTCTTTGCGGGACACCCTCGAAGCAGCGCTCAAGGGGGAAGCCAGCGGCCACGCCGCCTTCACCGCGGAAGAGCGGGACATGCTGCTGCGGTTGCTCCGCTTCGGGGCGCTCCGCGTCGAAGACGTGATGGTTCCGCGCGCCGACATCATCGCGATCGAGGAGAGCGTTTCGGTCGCCGAGTTGCTGGCGACGTTCGACGAAGCGGGCGTCTCCCGCATTCCCCTCTATCGGGAGACGCTCGATGACCCCCGCGGCATGGTCCATATCAAGGACCTCGTGAGCTGGATCATCGCAACCGCAGCCGGCCGCCCCATGCCGGAGTTGCGCCCCGATGCATCGCGCCCCGTCGCAGCGCGACCGGCCGCCGCCCAACCATCGCCGGCTGGCTCCGGTCCTCTGGCCACTTCTCCGGAACGCAAGGCGGCGCCGATCAACCTGTCCACCGTCGATCTCAGCCAGTCCGTATCCACGGCCAGGATCCGCCGCCAACTCCTCTATGTGCCGCCATCTATGTCGGCGATGAACCTGCTGCTGAAGATGCAGACGACGCGGGTTCACATGGCCCTCGTGGTCGACGAATACGGGGGCACGGATGGCCTCGTCACCATCGAGGACCTCGTGGAGCTGATCGTCGGCGAGATCGAGGACGAGCACGACGAGGCCGAAGCCGCCCACATCATCGACGAAGGTCCGAGCGGCCTCGTCGCCGCCGGCAGAACGCCCGTTACCGAGGTCGAAGCCCTGCTGGGCGTCGCGCTGCTGTCGGTGGAGGCGGCCGAAGAAATCGACACCCTCGGCGGTCTGCTCGTCATGATGAGCGGCCGGGTGCCGGTACGAGGCGAGTTGCTCCATCATGAAAGCGGGGTGGAGTTCGAAGTGATCGACGCCGATCCCCGCCGGGTGAAGCGCATTCGCGTCCACCGCCCCAAGACCGGAGCGCAAACCGGCCTGCAATCCGCCGCCCCATCCGCCCAGCCGCCAACCACCGCCATCGCGGAACCGGCAGCGAAGGAATAGATCCGCCGTGAACCGCGAACGATCCGATGCCGCGAGCAGCGGACTTCAGGACCATGGCTGCAGCGGCGCGCTCGCGCTCCGCCTCCAGCACGTCGCCGGCCGCATCCGTTCGCTGTCCCGCTGGCAACGGGCAGCCACCGCGCTCGGCGCCGGCGCGCTTTCCGTGTTGGCGATGCCGCCGTTCTTCCTGTGGCCCGTCCTCCTGCTGACGTTGCCGGTGCTCGTCTGGCTCATCGACGGCGCCGTCGGGGCGGAAACCGATCCCAACGCGCCCCTGGCCGCTTCCCCCGCGTGGCGCACGCTGCTCGACGCCGGCCTGATGGGCTGGTGCTTCGCCTACGCCTTTCACGTCACCGGCCTCTACTGGTTGCGCGAGGCGTTTCTGGTGACCGGAGGCAATCTGGCGCTGCTCTGGCCGCTGGGCGTGCTCGGTTTGCCCGCCTACCTCGCGATCTATCACGGTCTCGCCGCGATGTTCGCCGCCCGGATCGCGCCCCCGGGCCTGTCTCGGGTCACAGCGCTCGCCGTCGGGCTGGGCATCGGCGAATGGTTGCGCGGCCACGCGTTCACAGGCTTTCCATGGAACGTGCTGGGGGAAGCCCTCACCTATCCCCTCGTCCTCATGCAATCCGTCGCAATCTTCGGCGTCTATGGCCTGACGGTCGTCACCGTCCTCGTGCTGGCATCGCCGGGTGTCCTGCTGGCAGCCGTTCCATCCCCGAAATCGACGCCGATGCGGCCCGGCGCTGCGTTCTTCCAGCGTTGGTCACGAGGAACCCAGGCCGCCGCCGCACTCCTCGGGCCCCTGGCTCTGCTGGCGACCTACGGCACGCTCCGGTTGACCGCAACGCCCCCGCCCTACGTCGAAGGCGTCAAGATCCGGCTCGTTCAGCCCAGTATCGACCAGCGCGAGAAGTGGCAGGCGGCCAAGCAACCGGAATTCGTCGCACGACACCTGGAGTTGTCCCTCCGAGGCCCGACCAGCGAACCCGACAACCTCGCCGGCATCACGCACATCGTGTGGCCCGAGGCAGCCATGCCGTTCCTCCCGCTGCATCGCCCCGAGGTTCTCCGCTCGATCGGCGACGCGCTCCCCGACGGCGTCTACCTCCTGGCCGGTATCCTCAGGCTGGAGCGGGCGAGCAACCCCGGCGCGACCGGGGCAGCCGGCGGCAGCGCGCCCACCGACGCCGATAAAATCTACAACAGCCTCGCCGTGTTCGACGGCGAAGGTCGACCGATCGCGGTCTACGACAAGTCCCACCTCGTCCCGTTCGGCGAATACCTGCCGTTCCAGTCGCTGCTCGAAGGGATCGGCCTGTCTTCGCTGACACGCCAGCGCGGCGGCTTCGCGATCGGCCCGGAACCCCGGCCGCTGCTGGGAATACCGGGGCTGATGCGCGCCGGTCCCCTGATCTGCTACGAGGCGGTATTCCCCGGCATCGCCGCGCGCAGCGCAGGCCGGCCGGACGTCATGATCAACGTCACGAACGATGGATGGTTCGGCAATTCCACCGGCCCGCGCCAGCATCTGCATCAGGCCCGCCTCAGAAGCGTCGAGGAAGGCCTGCCGATGATCCGCGTCGCCAACAACGGCATTTCAGCCGCATATGATGCGTATGGCCGCGAGCTCGCCCGCATCGATCTCGATGTCGCAGGCGTCGTCGACACGGGCTTGCCCGGCTCGATCGCTCCGCCCGTCTATGCACGGATCGGTGATATCGTATTCGCACTCCTGTGCGCTGTATTGATCCTTCTACTTTTGATGCCGCGCTTTCGGTCAAATAAACCTTAAGTTGTATTTTTTCCGAATTAACGAAATTAGTTGACTCCACCGCGCTCAATTGGATTCTATTATCACTTGTAGTCGAGCTTTACACTCAGCTCTAGATTGGCCACATCGATACTTCAGCCGTCGCCGAATGCGACCCGACCAACGCTGGACCGACTACCGGCGGTTGAACACGCTCACGACACCCTCACCACGAACGGATCACGGATCAAACCATGTCTGATATGGCCGATGGCGAACGAACGGAAAAGAACGCCCGCCGCGCCAATCCGATCGACGCGCACGTCGGTGGGCGGGTCAGGCTGCGCCGGATGCTGCTCGGGATGAGCCAGGAGAAGTTGGCCGAAAAGCTCGGACTCACATTCCAGCAGGTGCAGAAGTACGAGAAGGGCGCCAACCGTATCGGCGCCAGCCGGCTCTACGAGTTGTCGCAACTCCTCGGCGTCGGTGTCGACTTCTTCTACGAGGATGCCCCGGCCGGAAACGCGATGTCGCCGATGAACCCGGGCTTCGCCGAGCCGAACGGTGAGAACTACATCGTCGACTTCCTCAACAGTCGTGAAGGCCTGGAGTTGAACCGGGCGTTCACGCGCATCACCGATCCGAAGGTTCGCCGCGCGATCATCGAGCTGGTCCGCTCTGTCTCCAACGAGCCGGGCGCACTACCGCTGGAGTGATGCCCCGCGCGGTGCATCTGCGTCCCCCGCCACAGTCACACGGCTGCCCCGTGCGCGCGCTCCCGGGTGCGACGAGATGTCGGCTATCGCCTCCTGGTTGGGCATCGTCCCCCGCCCGCAGAACTATTGACCCACTTCCGAAAGGCTGCAAGAACCCGCGCACTGCGGCACCCGACCGATCCCAGATCCGCCCATCCCAGATCCGCTGGGGCCCGCACCCTCGTTCGCGCAAGGCGACCGAGCGAGCAGCATCGTCAGAT
The DNA here is from genome assembly GCA_964574325.1 of uncultured Devosia sp. Taxonomy (GTDB): domain Bacteria; phylum Pseudomonadota; class Alphaproteobacteria; order Rhizobiales; family Hyphomicrobiaceae; genus CAMDPA01. The sequence goes on from CAZNMY010000081.1 coordinate 28,651, forward strand.
CCCTCGATCCCGGAGAATGCCAAGTGGCGCGCAAAAACTTCCTGTTCACGAGTGAATCCGTTTCCGAAGGCCATCCCGACAAGGTCAGCGACCAGATTTCGGATGCGATCCTCGACGAATTCCTCCGCAACGACATCAAGCTCGGGATCGCCGACGACAGCCTCGTCAACACGCGTCTGGGCTGCGAGACGCTGTGCACCACCAACAAGGTCGTCATCGCCGGCGAAGGCCGCGGACAGGCCCCGCTGTTCCACAAGTGGGGCAAGCACGCCCAGATCAACCGCGAGTTGATCACCGAGATCGCACGCGGCGTCATCAAGGACATCGGCTACAATCAGGACGGCTTCTCCTGGCACGGCGCCGACGTCGAGGTCGAGCTGCACGGCCAGTCGCCCGACATCGCGATGGGCGTCAACGAGAACAAGAAGGGTGAAGAAGGCGCTGGCGACCAGGGCATGATGTTCGGCTTCGCCTGCACCGAGAGCGAAGTGTACGAGAAGAACTCGTTCATGCCCGCGCCGATCTACTTCAGCCACAAGATCCTCAAGGTCCTTTCGGAACAGCGCCGTTCGGGCAAGCTGCCCGACCTCCAGCCCGACGCGAAGAGCCAGGTTACCGTGCGCTACGAGGACGGCAAGCCGGTCGGTGCCGCCAAGGTCGTCGTCTCGACGCAGCACAATCAGTCGAATGCCAAGGGCAAGGACTACTCGCCCGCGATGATCAAGGACATGATCGCGGACGCCGTCACCTCGGCGCTGCCGAAAGGCTGGATGCCGAAGGAGAAGGACTTCCTCGTCAACCCGACCGGCAACTTCGTGGTCGGTGGTCCCGACGGCGACTGCGGCCT
>CAZNMY010000082.1:0-29463 GCA_964574325.1 uncultured Devosia sp.
CGCGTATTCAAGAGGCTCGGGTCGGCGAGCTTGTACTTGCTGTCGGAGCGCAACTGCTGCGCGGCGTAGTCCTTGTTGATGGCAGCTTTCGTATCGAGCTGATTGTAGCTGATGTGGCTGCCGCCGGCTTCGCTGACGACGATGCCGCCCTTGTAGGAGAGCTGGTTCAACTGGAACGTCGTGAAGAACAGATGCAGGATCGAGGCGTGATAGCTGTCCTTCACGTTCTCGATGTAGAGCTTCCAGTTGTTGGGCAGCACCTGCGTCACGCGATTGAGCACGACGGGCGCCTTACCCTCGAGCACACGCGCGATGCGCGGCACGATCTCCGGCCCGAGGTATTCTGCGAGCGGCGGCGTCGCATCGCTGAACGTGCCGAACAGCAGGCCATGCAGCGCTTCGAGGCGCACCTTGCGGGGATGGTGGTCGTCCATTTTGAACGACTTGGGCATCCCGCCCTGGCCCTTCACGCCGTTCTTGAAGGCGATGCCGTTGAGATTGCCCGCGAGATCGTAGCTCCAGCCGTGATAGACGCACTGGAAGTCCTTCTGCCCCTTGCCGTGCTCTTCCAGGCAGATGAGCGCGCCGCGATGCGAGCAGCGGTTTTCGAATGCGTTGATCCGGCCGGTGCCGTCACGCACGACCACGATCGGCGTATCCCCGATCGAGGTAGCGCGGAAGTCGCCGGGATTGGGAACCTCGGCTTCGAGGCAGAGGTAGCTCCAGTTCGGCCCCTGGAAGAGCTTCTGCTGCTCGGCTGCGTAGACATCCTCGCGCTGGAACACCCAGTAGGGGACGCGCGTCAGGCCGCCCTCGGGCCAGGGGCCGATATCAGGCGATGCCGTCGAGGCTTCCTGGGCCATGTCTCCCTCGCTTCCGGGCTTTGTCCGCGTGGTTCGATCGCGGAAATTGATCTTCGATATCTAAGATCGTTGCCGGCCGGTCCGATGATTGTCAAGGCGATGGACCCGGTAGCGGCCGCGGGCAAGCGCCGCAGCCCCGCCTCTTTCATTCCAGGCTCGCTCACTCCGGAGCCTCTCATTCCAAGCTGGGCTTGTTGTCGACGAAACCGGCGAACCTCAATCCCAGCATGCCCAGGAGCAGCAACAGGCTGAGCTTGAACGCGTGCGGCGCGCGGTCGAGGACGTAGTCGACGTTGAGCGCGGCTTCCTCGGAAGGGGTCAGAACGTCGGGCGCGAGCACGATCACGCGGCAGTGGATCCATGGTTCGCAATGTTGCTGGAAGCCCGGCGCTGTCGCTCCCTGGGCGGTGATATAGGAGAGCGCACCCGGCCGAGGCCGCTCTGTTGCCGCGCGATCGAGATATTGTACCTGCGCGTAGGCGGGCCAGGAGCCGCGATTGCCTCCAGACCGCAGGCCCGCCACGGTCGCGTCGTCGAGGCGATAGCCGGTGACCCGCCTCGACTGGCCGGTGTCGTCCTGCCATTCGAGATCGACGAGCGTGTGTATTTCCCGCTGTGGTTCGCCCCGCCGCATGCCGAGTGGCAGGATCTTCTCCCGCGGCGCGCTGGTGATCGCCTGCGCCGTGCGACCGCGCGTGACGATTTCATAGGGATCGCGCTCCCGCGCCTCGCGCGCCTGCTCGGTCAGCACCCCCGACACCGCCACCGCGAGCATAACGACCCATTCGAGCCGCCATCGGAAGGGGGAGATGCGCGCCAATCGTTCGGGAATGCTCACGGGTACGGGTGCTACCGCTCTTGCTTCCAGGGGATGACGCGGCGCTGGACCTCCTCGAAGATGATGGAGGAGATCAGGCCCAGCAGTCCGATGGTGACGATGCCGGCGAACATGATGTCCACTTGCAGGAGTTCCCACGAGTTCCAGATCATGTAGCCGATGCCGGCTTTCGTCGCCACGAACTCCGACGCGACGAGCACGATGAAGGCGACTGCCAATGCGATCTTGAGGCCTGCGAAGATCGTCGGCAACGCGCCCGGCAGTATCACCCGCCGGAACAGCACCCACTGTGACGCGCCGTAGTTCTTCGCGACGTCCCAGTAGATCTTGTCGATGTTCGATGCGCCCGTGTAGGTGTTGACGCACACTGGAAAGAATACGGCGATCGCAACCAGTGCGATCTTCGATGCGTCGCCGAACCCGAACGCGAGCAGCAGCAGCGGCATCAGCGCCACCTTCGGGATCGGGAACAGGCACGCGATCAGCGGATCGAAGAAGATCCGCACCGGCTTCGCCATCGCCATCAGCAGTCCGACAGCGACTGCGGGAACCGCGCCGAGCACATAGCCCGTCAGCACGCGATAAAGCGTGACGAGGGTGTGCTCGATCAGCTCGCCCGATGCCGTGACCTGCCAGAATTGCACGGCGATGTCGGATGGCGCCGGGATGAACCGCCGGTCGCCGATGCCGAAGTGCAGCAGCCCCTGCCACAATGCGAGCAGCCCGATGGGCGAGAGCAGGTACAGGAATTTTTCACGCGTGCGGGATGTCATATCGAACGAACCAATTCTTCTCCTCCCCCCTTGCGGGGGAGGTGCCCCGAAGGGGCGGAGGGGGGAAAAGTACACCGCACCCCATTCCCCCCTCCGGCGCTACGCGCCACCTCCCCCGCAAGGGGGGAGGGGAAAAAGCAGGGCTTCGGCAGAGGAAGTTCGGTGTGCCGCATCACAACTCCGTCGCCCGCGCGCGGTTCACTTCCTCTTCGAGCACCCGCCAGATCGCGAGTTTCATCTCGTTGAACTGGGTGCTCGTCGACAGCTTCATGATATCGCGTGGATGCTCGAAGGGAACGTCGATGATCTCTTTGAACCGGCCGGGCTGCGCGGTCATGATCACGCAACGGTCGCCCAGCAGCAGCGCCTCGTCGATCGAGTGCGTGATGTAGACGACGGTCTTGCCGGTCTCCTCCCAGATCCGCACGAGCTCGGCCTGCAGGATCGTTCGGTTCTGCGCGTCGAGGGCCGCGAACGGCTCGTCCATCAGCAGCATTGCCGGATCGGTGACGAACGCCCGCGCGATCGCTCCGCGCTGACGCATACCGCCGGAGAGTTGGTGGGGATAGTGCTTACGGAACCTGGTCAGGCCGACGAGACGCAGCGCGCCTTCCACCCGCTCCGCTTTCTCCTTCTTGCCGACGCCGCGCGTCATCAGGCCGAAGGCGACGTTGTCCTCCACCGTCATCCATGGAAACAGGCCGCTCTCCTGGAATACCATGGCGTTCTGGACTTTCCAGCCCTCGGCCGCGACGTCGATGGTGCCGGACGTCTGCCGGTCGAGGCCGGCGAGAATGCGCAACAGCGTGGACTTGCCGCAGCCCGACGGCCCGACGATGCACACGAACTCGCCCGGCGCGATCGACAGGTCGACGCCGTCGAGCGCGGTCGTCGTGCCGCTGGTGCCTGTGAACTCCCTGCGCAGGCCCTTGATCGTGATCGCCGCGCCCCGGCGCTGAACGGACATTCGAGCCTGCTGCCTCCCTCTGGACCGGATCGTGTTCGAGGCTGCCGTTGTGCCCGATCCCTCGTCCTCCGTCATTAAGCCGTGCGGCCTGGACACCACGTACATTTGAGCGGCATTCTTCCGCGGAGAGGCATTCCTCGAAACATCACCGATCCGGTCCCCCTCCACCTTTGTGGGGAGGGGATAGGGGTGGGGGAATTTTCACTGAACGCCCGGTGCTCGATGCCACCTCACCCCGGCCCCCTCCCCATCGAGGGGAGGGGGGAAGTAGGTGATGGGCTACCGGCTCCGCCCTACCGGCACCCCTTCAACGCGCTCGCCGCATTGGCCACTTCGTACTTGCCGAGCTTGGCGACGGCGTGATCCGCATAGGTGGTGTCGACCAGCTTCTCTACGGGGAATTTCTGCTGGATCGAGCCTTGCGCGTGGAACCAGTCCTGCACGTCGAGGATGTTGTTGACGCTGGCGCGGCCGTAGGGGCTGCGTGACGGCCATGGCAGCTTCTCCAGCACTTCCTGGCGCTTCTCGATGCCCGTCTTCTGCGCGAGCTGCACGACCTCGGCCCGGTTCGGCCCGCCGTGATAGGCTTGGCAGTATTCCCTGACGCCGCGCAGATAGGCGACGAAATAGTCTTTCACGAGCTGCGGATTCTTCGTCGCCCAGTCCGTGTTGATGAACACCTGCGCGCTGGAAAACGGCCCCTTCTCGATCACGGCCTCCGGATCGATCAGTTCGAAGCCGACGCCGCGCTCGAACATCGGCGCGTAGAACGGCGAGATGACGATCGCTGCATCTACCGCCTTGTTGGTGAGCGCGATCACCATCTGCGGGAACGGGATCACCTTGAGCTCGATGTCCTTCAGCGTGAGCCCGCCCGAGGCGACGATCTTGCCGATCTCGTAGGTGGTGATGGCGCCCGGCCCGCCGTTCGATGCGACGACCTTGCCTTTCAGGTCGGCCGCCGAACGTACCTGAGCCTTCAGGTCGGAGCGCACGACGAACTTGTGATTGTTGGGGGCAGAGACGCGGTCCGATGCAATGACGATCGGGAACTTCTTGGCGAGTGCGTTGAAGTATCCGGCCGCCAGCCCGCCCTCGATGATGTTGAATTGTCCTGCGGCGAGCAGCGCCATGGAGTCCGCGGACGTGTCGAGGTCCGTTACCGTCGCCTCGATGCCGAACTCCTTGAAGTAGCCCTTGGTGATCGAGATCTGGTTCGCCAGCGTGATCACCGACCTGACGACGCCGACCTTGACGGTATGCTGCTGTGCGGCGGCTGGGAAAGAAAACGCGGCGACCGCGGCAAGTGCTGGAAAGGTGCGTTTCATGGGCTTCCCGATGGTGTCAGACCCTCCGGGTCTGACACCGGCAGGTGCGGGGTGTTCACATGGAGTATCGAGAGTGGGTATCCGGTGTCAGACCCGTAGGGTCTGACACCTCCATTACTTGCACCCGTCCAGCTTGCTGTCCTTGTTTATCAGCTCGAACTTCGGCAGCTGCTTGGTCGCCCAGTCGACGAAACGATAGTCGACGAGCTTCTCGATCGGGAACGTCTTCTTGATCATCTTCTGCTCGAGGTAGAACTTCTGCACGTCGAGAATGCTCTTCTCGTTGACGCGACCGTCGACCGGACGCGCGGTCCAGAAGCCGTCGAGCACCTCGCGCCGCGTCTCGACTTTCGACTTGACGAGTTCGTCGATGATCTCTTTGCGCACGGGAGCGCCGTGATAGCCCTGGCACCATTCCCGTCCGCCCTTGAGGTAGGCGAGATAGTATCGGTTGGCGACATCGGGGTTCTTGTTCAGCCAATCGGTATTGGCGAAGTTGACCGAGATGGTGACGGGGCCGGGCACGAGCTTGTCGGCATTGCCGAACGGCAACGCGATGCCTTGCTTCTCGTAGGCAACGGTCCACGGTGGGATGACGAGGCCGGCATCGACCGCCTTGTTGGCGAATGCGACGGCGTACTGCGGGAACGGGAAGATCTTGATGTTGACGTCGTTGAGCGTCAGGCCGTGCGGCTCCAGCATCTTGCCGATCTCGTAGGTCGAGATCGAGCCCGGGCCATTCGAGGCGATGTTGCGCCCCTTCATGTCCTTCATCGACTTGATCTGGTCCTTGAGGTCCGGACGGATCATCAGGTTGTGGCCGGCGGGAAAGGCGACGCGCGAGATCGTGATGGTGACCGGCAGTCCGCGATCGACCGCATTGAAGTAGCCCGCGGAGACGCCCGCGCCGACGATCTGGATCTGGCCCTGTGCCACGAGCGACAGCGCGTCGGAGGCGGTGTCGATGGCCTGCAGCTCCACGTCGATGCCGGCTTCCTTGAAGTAGCCCTTCTCGATCGCGATCAGCATCGCGCCGTTCGAGACCGAGCGCGCCAGCGCGACCTTGACCTTGTCGAGCGGCTTCTGCGCCTGCGCGGTGGCGGCCATCGTTCCCGTGGCGACGGCGGCTGCCAGCAGCATTTTGAGTGGCTTCATCGGATATCCTCCCTGGTTTCATCTCAACGTAGCATCTGGCGTGGGTGAACTCGATACGGCCAATCAGCCGCCTTTGACCAGCCACCGTCCGCGGTCCGGGTCGCGGTCGAGGCGGCCGGCCTTGCGGAGCCCGTCGAGGGCGCGGACGATCTCGCGGCCGTCGTCGCTGCCGGTCGCCGCCATCAGTTCCTCGAAGAACTTCGGCCCGTCGGCGAGCGCTGCCTCGACGGACGCGAACCTGGCGCCCGTGTAGGTCGGCGGTTCCGGCACCTGATGCTCGAGTTTCTCCATCGCTCCGATCGGCCAAGTCAGGTCATAGCCTGCTTTGCCGCCGACCCGCGCACCGTTGAGGGAGGGATCGAGTGCGAGCGTACGCGTCCCCGACGCGATGATCAGATCGCGGTCGGGCTGGAAGCGCGTCGCGAGGGCCCAGTCCATCTGCTGGTCCGACGTGATGTCGATGTCGGGATCGACCACGAACACGTTCTTGACGTTTGCGAGGGAAGCAAAGCACGCATGGATCGCGTTGCGCGCCTCGCCCGGCACGCGCTGGCGCATCTTCACGCGCACGTTGAAGCTGCCGCCCGACGAGCCCGTGACGTAAACGCCGAGCGGCTCGCGCACGGCCTGTTGCAGCGCGTTCCACATGATGACTTCGGTGCGGATCACATTGAGCATCGACGTGTCCGTGCCTGCGAGCGACGTGCCGGATATCGTGCTCGTCTGGAACAGCGCGTCGCGGCGATGCGTGATGGCGGTGAGCCGGAACACCGGGTTGCGCTTCACCGCGCCGTAGTAGCCGAGGAACTCCCCGTAAGGGCCTTCCATCTCGGTGTAGCCCTTGGCGTCGAAATAGCCTTCGAGCACGTATTCGGCGTCGGCGGGAACGCGAATGTCGTTGGTCACGCATTTGACCACGGGCACCGGCGCCCCGCGCAGGGACGAGATCAGCCCGAGCTCGTCGACCGGTAGCCGCATCGTCCCCGTGACGTGGTCGATCGGATGACAGCCCACCACGAACGCGACCGGCAGATGCTTGCCCGCCGCGACGCTCGCCTCGAACATCGCACGCAGATCGGACGGCGCGATCAGATCGACGCCGGCTTCCTTTGGTCCGCGCAGCATCAGCCGGCGAATGCCGACGTTGGTCATACCGGTCCTGGGATCGACGACGAAATCGAGCGAGGAGGAAATGTAGGGCCCGCCGTCCTTGCCGTGCTGCAGATGAACGGGCAGCTTCGTCAGATCCGCGGTGTCGCCTTCGAGCACGACCTGCTGGCACGGCGCCTGTGCTCTCGTGACATCCACCAGCTTCGGCGCGTTGCGGGCGCGTTTCTGGACTTCCTGCGCCAGTTGATCGGGCTCGACACCAAATGCGTGGGCAAGTCGGGCCCTGCTGGCGCAGACACCGCCGACGAGTTCCTGGCCTTCGGGGCCGGCCTTTCGGAAATGCACCGCGCGGGGATTGCCCTCGAGCACGGCCGCGACGTTCGCGAGCGGCACGGGATCGGTGCGCGTCTCTAGCTCTTCGGTATTGGCTAGACGCTCGATGAATCGGCGCAGGCGGAACTGGTCGGTGTCCGGTGTGCTGCCCCCGGCAACGCCCTTGTCCATCGCATTCATCTCGCCGTTCCTTCCCTGAGTTCCATCATGGCAGGCACTTGTTTCATTTTGCCGGCGTGGGAGGCAACCCACATCCGGAAATACCGATCTCAATGCGCGATCAGATTGCGCATCTGCGTTCCCCGTCCCGCCAGGAACAATTTCATGTTGTCGATCAGGATCGGCATCATGTGCTCTTCGTATTCCTTGAAGTAGCCGCCGATATGCGGCGACAACAGCACGTTCGGCATCTCCCACAGCGGGCTCGCGGCATCGAGCGGCGTGCGCGCCACGACGTCGAGACCGGCGCCCGCGATCCGGCCCTTCGCCAGGACGTCGATCAGGGCTGCCTCGTCCACGGTCTCGCCCCGGCCGACGTTGATGAATACTGCCGAGGGCTTCATCGCTTCGAGTACCGCGCGGCTGATCGTGTTCTGATACTCTGGCCCGCCCGGCAACACATCGACCAGCACATCCACTTTTGCGACTTCGGCCACGATTTCGCGCACGTCGATCGACCGGTCGAAGCCTTCGACCGGCCGCGGGCTTCGTGTCGCGACGATCGTCGTCATGCCGAACGCCTGCAGAAGTGAACCGATCGCGCTGCCGCTCACGCCGGAGCCGACGACGAGGGCCGACTTGCCGGCGAGCAACGGCCAGGGATCGCCGCGCTCCCAGACTTTTGCGTGCTGGTTGTCGACTAGTCGTCGCACGTTCCGCGTCACGCCCAGCAGCAGCAGCGCCACGGTCTCGCGCATCGGGGCGCCATGAATGCCCCGCGCACTCGTGAGCAGCGTCTCCTTGCGCAGTCCCGGTGACTTCAGGAAGTGATCGACGCCTGTCGCCAGCGATTGGATCCAAGCGAGCTTTCGCGCGCCCGCCATGAGATCGTCGTTGATCGCGACGCCGAACGCCACCAGCACGTCGATCTTCTCCAGCCGCACTTCGATTTCCGGGATCGTGCCGGCGGTGTGGATGTCGAGGCCCGGGAATGCCGCCTGCAGATGCCGCGCGTATTCGCTCGCGAAGCGCTCGAGCACGAGCACGGTCGTCCGGTCGGCAGGTTCGGCGGCGGTCATCTCGGCTCCAGGGCTGGTCGCGATCCCTGCCTCTCAACACCAAAGTTCCGGCATCTGTAAAGCTCACCGGCTCGTGACGGGTTGGCAATCGTGCGCGCAATGGAATAACCAACGAGCGCCAGAGCATGGAGCCAGAGCCGAGGAAACGCCGATGTCCCGTCCCGTCTACCTCGTCGGAAGCGTCCCCATGGCGGACGCTGACGAAGTCTTCCGCACGATCGGCGGCAAACTCGGCCCACTCCTGAAGTGGCTGCCGGACGGCGAGACCGGCGAACGGCTCGACTGGATCACTTGGCTCGAGCCGATTTTCCGCGATGACCCCGCCTTGATGCCCTCGGGCAAGATGTTCCGCGTCCACGAAGGCGCGGACCCGCACGTGCGTTATACGCTTCGGCCCGGCAAACAGGCCGCGGACGTGGTGTTCGCCAACCTCTTCTACGCCGACAAGGCGATCCAATCCTACGCCACCCTGTCCCGGCTGAAGCGCGAAGGAATCGTACCCGGACATGTGAAGCTCCAGGTCGATCTGGTGCCGGCGCATTCCGTGCTGTGGCTCTACATCGAGGACGATCTGCAGCCGGCGCTCGATCCGATCTACAACCAAGCCGTAAAGCGGGAAATCGACAAGCTCGCCGCCGCCGTCCCGGCTGAGGATCTGGCGATCCAGCTCGACGTCGCCTCCGCCGTCTTCGCTCGCCTAGAGCGTGCCCAGGCCTCCAGCTACGGCGCCACCAAATCCGAAATGCAGGCGCGTTTCGCCGACATCCTGATCGATCTCGCCGGCCACGTTCCAGCCAACGTCGATCTGCTGTTCCACTTCTGCTACGGCGACGCCAACCACAAGCACGTCGTCGAACCCACCGACATGGGCGACATGGTCGAACTCGCCAATGAACTGGCCCGTCGCGTGCCCCGCCCGATCCAGATGATCCACATGCCCGTGCCGCGGGATCGTTCAGACGATGCCTATTTCGAGCCGCTTCGCCGCCTCGCCCTGCCTCCGGAAACCCTGCTGGTCCTCGGCCTCGTCCACCACACCGACGGTTTCGACGGCACGCGCAGGCGGATGGAGACGGCACAGCGATACGTGCGCGACTTCGGCATTGCGACCGAATGCGGGTTCGGCCGCCGCCGTGTCGAGACGATCCCGGATTTGATCGATATCCACGCGCGGGCAGCCGAAGTATGAGATAAGCCTCTTCGCAAAATTGGAACTCTGGGAGGGATGCTGTGTTCAATTCGAAGACCCGCCGTGCGTTCGTCGCAAACGTGGCCGTGCTCGGTGCCGCCGCGGCGATCACTGCCCAGTCGGCCACTGCGCAAGCCCCGGCATGGCCGCAGCGCAATGTGACGTTGATCGTCTCGCAGGCCGCTGGCGCCAGTCCCGACGTGATGGCCCGCCTGATCGCCGATCGCCTCACCGCCCAGTTGAAACAAGGCGTGATCGTCGAGAACAAGCCGGGCGGCGGCAACGTCGTCGGCACCATGGCTGCGGCGCGTTCAGCCCCGGACGGCAACACGTTCTTCTTCGCCACGTCGGCCGCGCTCGTGAACAATACGTTCCTGATGAAGTCGCTCGCTTATGACCCCGTGAAGGACTTCGTCCCCGTCGCTCTCGTCACACGGTCGAGTCAGATCATCGTCGTCCATCCCGATGTTCCGGTGAAGTCGCTGTCCGAGCTGATCGCGCTCGACAAGAAGGAGCCGGGCAGGTTTTCCATTGCCGTCGACAGCCCGCGCAATCTCGCCGGCGTGACCGCACAGGCGCTCAATCTGAGGGCCGGCACCAAACTGGTGCTCGTACCCTATCCCAACATCAACACCGGCGTGCAGGATACCCTTGCTGGACGCGTCCAGGTCGGCGTGTTCTCGATCTCGATCGTCGAGGCCCTCGTGCGCGATGGCAAGCTGCGCGCGATCGCCAGCGTCGCCGACAAGCGCCTCTCCGGCTTCCCCAATCTTGCAACGACCGCCGAGACGCTCCCCGGCTTCGACATGTCCGGCTGGTTCATGGTGATGGCGCCGACGGGCACACCCGCGCCGATCGTCGCCGCCATGAACAAGGCGTTGAACGACGTTGGCAAGGACGCCAAGGTGCGTGAGATGGCGCCGAAACTCGGCTTCGAGTTGAACCCGGCCGGCATGGGCACGCCCGCCGACGCCGCGGCCTTCCTGAAGCAGCAGCTCGCTTTGTGGGGGAACCTGTTCAAGGAACTCGGTATCCAGCCGCAGTGATCGGGGGCGTCGATCGGAGAATGCGATAGCAAACGAAAGGGAGGGACGGCGGCATGAGAAGTCTCGGTCGTAGAACTGCGGTAATGTTCGTTTCGGCACTTTTTGTCGGATCTTGGGTGCCACCTTCCATGGCCCAGAACTGGCCGTCGAAGCCGGTGAAGATCGTCATTCCGTTCGCTGCCGGCGGCGCGGTGGATTCCACCGCCCGCGTGATCGGCGCGAAACTGCAGGAGATCCTGGGCCAGCCCGTCATCATCGAGAACAAGCCGGGCGTCGGTGGCAATCTCGCCGCGGACAGTGTTGCGAAGTCCGAACCGGATGGGCACACTGTCCTGCAGACCACCGTCGGTCAGGCGATGAGCGCCTCGCTCTACAAGCAACTCCCCTACAACGCGGAGAAGGATCTCGTCCCGGTCACACAGTTGGTCGAGGCGGGGCTGCTGCTGGTGGCCACACCGAAGCTGGAGGCGAACGACTTCAAGAGCTTCGTTGCCCTCGCCAAGTCGAAGCCGGGCGTGCTCAATTACGGAAATACGGGCGTCGGCAATCCGCTGCATCTGGCCATGGAAATGCTGAAGCGCGACACCGGCATCTCCGTCCAGGCGGTGCCGTTTCGCGGCGATGCTCCGCTCAACAACGCACTGATCGCGGGCGATGTGCAGGTGGCGGTTGTGCCGGTCGCGACGGCACTGGGGTTGATCGAGGGCAAGCAGATCAAGGCGCTGGCGGTGACGACTACAAAGCGCATTTCTCGCCTGCCGAACCTCCCCACGATCGCCGAGCAGGGGTTGAAGGATTTCACCGCCGACAGCTGGCAGGGTCTGTTCGTGCCCACTGGAACGCCGCCCGCGGTCGTCAGGCGCCTCTATGAGACGGCGAAGCAGGCGCTCTCCACACCGGAGGTCGCCGCGCGCATGAAGGCGTTCGCGTCCGAGGTGATAGCCAGCACGCCGGCCGAATTCGCTGCGAAATTCAAAGCCGACAGCGCCAAGTACGCAGCGATCATCAAGCAGGCCAACATCCCCCTGCAGTAGTTGGCGGTCACAACCGCATCGACTACGTCGTAAAAGACGGGCGGTCCGGAGGGCGTCCCTCCGGTCGGGGGGGCAGGCTCCACTCGCGCAGCGAATTTGAAAGCGCGCTACAGCGCACAGGACCGGAATGACTCAACATACGATGCGCCTCGCCGCCGACATCGGCGGCACCTTCACCGACGTCGCAGCCTTCGACGAAGCGACCGGCCGGCTGTTGCTGGGCAAATCGCTGTCGACGCCGCAACGGCTCGTCGACGGCATCTCCGAAGGCGTCGCGAAGGCCGGCGTGAAATTCGCCGATGCGAGCATCTTCCTGCACGGCTCGACGATCGCCATCAACACGATGCTGGAGCGCACCGGCGCAAAAACCGCCCTGATCACCACGCAGGGTTTCCGCGACGTCTACGAGATCGGCCGCATCAACCGGCCCGATGCCTACAATCTGTTCTTCAAGAAGCACGACCCGCTGGTGCGCCGCGCCTGGCGGTTCGAAGTGCCCGAGCGCGTGTCCGCGGAAGGCGAGGAGATGCAGCCGCTCGACGAGGCGGCGCTGGGCGCGGTCTGCGACCGGCTGGTGGCCCTGGGCATCGAAGCCGTCGCGATCATGTTCCTGCATTCCTATCGCAACCCCGCACACGAGGCGCGCGCAAAGGCGATCGTGCAGCAGCGGCTGCCCGGCGCGTTCGTTTCGGCTTCGCACGAACTGAGCCAGGAATATCGCGAGTTCGAGCGCACCTCTACGGTGGTGGCCAACGCCTACGTCGGGCCGCGCGTATCGGGTTACGTGTCGGGTATCGAAGCGCACATTGCAGCGGACAGCTTCGCGGGCTCCTTCCTGCTCGTGCAATCGACGGGCGGTCTCTACGAGGCCGAGCAGGCGAAAACGCAGTGCATCCGGATGCTGGAGTCCGGTCCCGCGGCCGGCGTGATCGGTGCGCAGGCTCTGAGCGAGGCGACGGGGCTCGAGAACGCGATCGCGTTCGACATGGGTGGCACCACGGCGAAGGCCGGCGTGATCTATCGCGGCGAGCCGTTGACGACCAGCCTCGCGCTGATCGGCGGCTACGAGCGGGCGCTACCGATCCAGACGGCGATGATGGACATCTTCGAGGTCGGCACCGGCGGCGGCAGCATCGCCTATGTCGATGTCGGTGGATCGCTGCGCGTCGGCCCGCTCAGCTCCGGTGCGGAGCCCGGACCTGCCTGCTACGGCCGGGGCGGCGAGCAGCCCACGGTGACGGACGCCAATCTCGTGCTCGGCAGGCTCGGCGCGGAAAGCTTCCTCGGCGGGGAGCTGGTCCTCGACATTGCCGCAGCCCGCCGCGCGATCGACAGCCACATCGCGCGGCCCCTGGGGCTGACGACCACCGACGCCGCCGACGGCATCCTGCGCATCGCAGCGACCGCGATGTCCTATGCGGTGAAAGGCGTCTCGACCGAACGCGGGCTCGACGCAGCGGCTTTCCCGATGATCGCTTATGGCGGCGCTGGGCCGCTGCATGCCGTGCAGATCGCGCGTGAAATCGGCACGCCGCGCGTGGTGATCCCGCGTGCACCCGGCCACTTCTGCGCCTTCGGCATGCTGTTCGCAGACCTGCGCTACGACTTCGTGCGGACGTGGCCGGTGAAGCTTGCGGCAGTCGATTTCGCTTCGGTCGAAGCCGTCTACGCCGATCTCGAGCGACAGGGCCACGCCGCATTGACCAAGGCCAGCGCCCGGCCTTCGGCTGTGTCGACGCATCGCGCCGCCGACATGCGCTATGTCGGGCAGGAGCACGCCGTCACGGTGGATTTGCCGATGGTGCTGTTCGAGCACCAAGACCGTGACGCGATCAAGCTTCGCTTCGACGCCGAGCACGAGCGCCGTTACGGCACCTCCGCGCCGAAGGAAGCTTGCGAGATCGTCTCGCTGCGCGCAACCGTCACCGGCCGTATGCCGAAGCCGCCGCTGGAGCGCATCGAATCCGGCCCGGAAACCGTCGGCGTGAAAGCACTCTCCGAGATCCGCAAGGTACATTTTCCCGACAGCGTCGCGCCGCACCAGACGCCGGTGTTCAAACGCACGGAACTCCTTGCCGGAAATCGCATTCCCGGCCCCGCCATCGTCGAAGAACACGCCTCCACCACCGTCGTCTTCCCCGGTGACATCCTGACCGTGGACGCCTTCGGCAACCTCGTGATCGAGGTGGGACGATGATGTAGATCCGTCGTGCGTGGACGAGTGCGCCGGGAGACAGGCGGAATGCAGTCGGTGGAAATCGGCTCTTGTTCGCGGCAGAAGTGCCGTTCACTCGGCCGGAATGACGACCTGAATTGAATGGCCCGGGCGGAGGCGCGCCTTCAAGGCATAGACGGTGTTGACGTTGCCGGTGAAATCCGTGCCGGTGGAAGCGAGGTGTCCCTCGATGACGATGCCGGGTACGGCGCCGAAAAGGGCTTCGAGCTCCGGCAGCGAATAATACGCATAGAACCGGCCGATCTTGTCGCGTGTTTCGCCCTCGCCCGATTTGAACGTCGCCAGGAGCAGTCCACCCGGCTTCAAGGCGTTTGCGAGCCGTGCGAGCAGTGCCGGCATGTCGGCCTTGGGAACATGCAGCAGCGCTCCCGATGCCCAGATGCCGTCGTAGACCCCGACCTCGTCGACGGCCTCGAACGAGGCGACCCGCACGGTCCGTTTCAGTTTCTGCTGGGCGAGTGCCGCCATCTCGGGCGTCGCGTCGAGCGCATGCACGTCGAAGCCGCGGTCCTGCATGACGGACGCTGCCCAGCCCGCGCCGCAGCCCAGATCGAGGATGACGGCCCCGGGCGGCATCATGGCGATGAACGGTTCGAGGAAGCCGTCTGCACGCTCCTTGCGGTCGCGCGTCGCGTATTTCGCCGCTTCCTGCGAATAGATCTCGATGGTCTTGGGATCGGCGATGGAGGACATCGTGGGCTGCGCCTGTTGCGGTGTAAGCTTCTTCGATAGCTTCTGGTACGTAGCGCCGATCACCCAGCGCGCACCAGCGACACTCGTGTCGCACGCAGCGGTAATGCAACCTGAGCGATGCCCCCTACTTCAGCTTCGCGGCCTCCTCGATATATTTCTTGATCCATACTTTCGTTTCCGCCTTCACGGTCAGCGCCGATCGGATCTTGTCGTTGGTGTCCGGCCCGGTGCGGAATGCCGGAACGAAGCCGAAGGTCTTGCGGCCTTCCGCGGCGAACTCGGCGTCCGTCTCGAGCCCTTTGAAGCCCTTTGCGACTGCGTCGATGGCGGCCTTCGGGGTCCCCGGGGGGAACACCGCGATGCGCTGCATCGCGTGACTGAGCGCGACGATGGTCTTGTAGACCTCCCACTTCTCGCCGGAGGGTTCGACACCGCGGATCTGCTTGTAGAGCTCGTGGTAGGCGGGCAGATCCAGCCCTTCGACCTGCAAGGGCTTGTTGAAGGCGCGGCCATCCCAGCCGCTGTCGTAGAACAGGCCGACGGCGACGCCGTTCTTGACGAGGTTCGGCTCGACCAGCCCACGATAGGACGGCGGGCTCTCGGAGTAGTAGTTGACCTCGCCGGTCGTCAGCGCATGACGCGCTGCGTTGCTGCCGCGATAGCCCGTGACGTACTTGTAGCTTCGCCCCAGCATGTCGAGCGACAGTCGCAACAGCAGATCCTTGCTGCTCTCCGCACTGAGGCCGCCGGATACGACACCTTCCGCGCGGCCCAGGTCCACCGGCTTCTTGATCCCCGGCTTCACATCCGCCCGCATGAAGTAGACCGTCGTGCCGGGCTGATAGGCGACGAACTCGTAGGTCTTGAAATCGATCTTTCGCGGCTTCGTCTCCGAGGCTTGCGGCCACGCGACGCCGGTCAGCAGCCCGAGCATCGTCCCGTCCTTGGGCGCGATCTCGCCGATGTAGTTCGTGCCGATCAGCCCGCCCGCCCCATCCATGTTCTGCACGACGATGGTCGGATTGCCTTCGATGTGCTTGGAGATGTGGCGTGCGATCACGCGCCCCTCGACATCGGCGGGGCCTCCTGCCGCGTAGTTGATCAGGATGATGAGGCGTTTGCCCGCATAGTAGCCCTGGGCACCGGCAGGTGCGATCGACGCGATTGCGAGCGCGCCGCCGAGCGCGGCAACCGCCGAAATACGAAACATGCTTGCCTCCCTACTTTTTGACTCCCGCCGTCGGAGCGCTGCCCTTCGATGCGTCCTCGATGTAGCGTGCGAAGAATGCCTTGGCCTCCGGCGTTGCGCTCAGTGCCTTTCGGACGCGGCCGACGAGATCGGGCGAAGCGTCGAAAGTGGGCACGTATCCGAAGGCCCGCGTGGCGTCCTCGACGAAGTCGCGGTCGCCCGCGAGCTTCAGAACGGCGAGCCGCACGGCTTCCTTCGCCCCATCCGGCGCGCCCGGCGGGAACGCCAGGAGACGGAAATTTGCGCCGGTGAGGTAGATGATCGAGAGATAGGCCTCCCAGAGACGACCGCTCGGCGTGCCGCCCTTGGTTTGGGCATAGAGTTCCTGGAAACCGGGTATGTTCAGATCTGCCACCTCTTTGGGGACGCTGAACTTCAGCCCGTCCCATCCCGGATCGTAAAACACCGGGATCGCGATCCCCTCCTTGACGAGGCCGTGCGCGACGACGCCCCGATAGGCCGGCGGCGACTCCGAGGTGATGTTGACCTCGCCTTGCTGGATCGCGAGCCGCACGGCGTTGGTGCCCCGATAGCTCGTCACGTACTTGTGGCGCACACCCAGCATGTCGAGCGTGAGCCGCAGCAGGATATCCTTGGAGCTGTCGGCTGCGAGCCCACCGATGATGACGCCCTTGGCCCGCGCCAGATCGACCGGTTTCCCGATGCCGGGATCGACATCCGTGCGCATGTAGTAGACGCTCGTCGAGCGCTGGGCAGCGATGAATTCGAGCGTTCTGAAGTCGACGCGCTGGGGTTTCGATGAGAACGTGTTGACGAACGCCGAGCCGGTGAGCAGGCCGACGACGCTGCCGTCCTTGGGCGCGACCTCGCCCAGATAGTTCACCCCGATCTGCCCGCCGGCGCCGTCGAGGTTCTGCACCACGATGACCGGCTGGCCGGCAATATGTTTGGCGATGTGGCGGGCGAAGACGCGACCGTCGATGTCAGCCGGGCCGCCAGCGGCATAGTTGATGACGAGCGTCAGTCGCTTTCCCGCGTAGAAGTCGGTGGCACCGGCAGGATTCAGTGCCGCGATCCATGCGAAACTGGCGGCGGCGAGCAGTCGGGATGCGTTCCACATCTGCAAGGCTCCCTATCGCGGCGGTAACTCATAAGGCCAATGCTGGCACCGATCCGGACACAGGTGGGCGGCCGATCACTTCACGCCCGCTCCGGCTTTGACGTAATCCCTCACCTGCGTGCGCAATTCCGGCGATGTATTCAGCATCCGCCGCAATCGCTCCGAGGTATCGGGACCCGAAACGAATTCCGGCACGTAGCTGAAAGCCTTCGTCGCTTCCTCCGCGAATTCCTTGTCCGTCGAGAGCTTGACGATCGCGGCGCGCAGCGCCTCGACAGCGGCCTTCGGCGAACCCGGCGGCAGTGCCGCCACCCGGAACGCTTCACCGGTCAACTGCAGGGCGGTGCGATACATGTCCCACAGTGGCCCCTTGGGCATTTCGCCCTTGATGTCCTTGTAGAGTTCGGGAAACGATTTGATCGGCAACCCATCGACCTGCTTCGAGCGCTTGAACTCCTTGCCGTCCCAGCCCGGATCGTAGAACAGGCCGATCGCATCGCCCTTGTCGACGAGGCTCTGCTTGACGACGGTGCGATAGGAGGGCGGGCTCTCCGAATAGAAGTTGATCTCCTTCTGCTGCATCGCGAGGCGCGCGCCGTTGCTGCCGCGATAGCCCGTGACGTACTTGTATTTGGTGCCGAGCATGTCGAGCGTCAGGCGGATCATCAGATCCTTGGCGCTGTCGGCGGAGAGCCCGCCCGCGATGATGCCCCGAGCGCGGCCGAGATCGGCGGGCGTCTTGATCCCCGGCTCCACGTCGGTGCGCATGAAATAGACCGTGGTCGACGGCTGATAGGCGACGAACTCGTAGGTCTTGAAGTCGACCTTGCGAGGCGTGCTTTCGGTCGCGAACTGCCAGGCTGATGCCGTCAGCATGCCGAGCATCGTGCCGTCCTTGGGCGCGACCTCGCCGAGATAAGTCGCGCCGACCATGCCGCCCGCACCGTCCATGTTCTGGACGATCACGCTGGGCGAGCCGGCGATGTGCTTGGCGATGTGGCGCGCGAAGAAGCGGCCCTCGATGTCGGCGGGACCACCCGGCGCGTAGTTGACCAGAACGACGAGCCGCTTGCCGGCATAGAAGTCGGGAGATTGAGCGCGGCCTTCGGTAGGCTGGCAGATGAAGCCGATTGCCGCGGCACACACGGCGGCGAAGCGCGTGATCCTCATGCAGACGTCCTCCCCGAGCGCTCGCACGTTGCGGCGGACTGCTCGTGGGGACGATTGTTTCGGAGTGGGCCGGGGAGGTCAAGTGTCAAGCGGCGTCGTAGGGTGCCGTACTGAAGCGTAGCGGACGCTCCGTTGGCATCAGCGAAACCGCGGGAACAGCTCGAGCGCGCTGTCGCGGTAGACCGCCGCGCGGGTGGCGTCGTCGAAGCCCTTCCACGTCGCGAGACACTCGTGCTGGAGTTCGATCGTGTGCCTGTCGATGTAGGGCCAGTCGCTGCCGTACATGACGTGGCCGGGCCGCGCGACTTCCATCAGCGCCGCCATCGCCGGAGGGGAGCCCGAGATCGCCGTATCGAAATAGAACCGGTCGACGTAGTGCCGTGCGCCTTCGGGAACGCGCGTCGAAAACTCCGGTTTGGCGATGTCCTGCTCTTCCATCAGGATCAGCCGGAACGAGATGTAGGGCAGGCAGCCCCCGGCATGCGCCAGGATCCACTTGATGTCCGGATATTTGCGCATGAATTCGTTGTAGATCAGGAACGCTGCGACGCGCGTCGTCTCGAACGTGTACTCGATGATCGAGCCCCAGATCTTCGTGCTGAGCGTATCGACGAACGCCGGCCGTGCCGGGTGCACGAACACGACAGCCTTGCGCCGGTTCATCTCGGCGAGCAGCGGCTCCATCCTGATATCGCCGACGTAGATGCCGTTCTGGCTCGACAGCAGGATCAGGCCATCCGCTTTGAGCGTGTCGAGGGCGTACTCCATGTGGGCGAGCGACCCGTCGACATCCGGATAGGGCAGCGGGGCGAAGAAGCCCAGTTTGTCCGGCGCGGTCCCTGCAAATTTCGCCAGCGCGTCGGTGACCGACCGGCACAGATAGCGCGCATCCGCGTCGTTGCCGTGATGCACGCCCGCGACCGACAGCGGATTGACGATGGCTGCCTCGATGCCGAGCGTGCCCATCGATTCGATCGCCTCCCGAGGCGACGCATTCTTGCGCAGCGGCTTCGACGGATCGGCCGCACCCGAGCGCACCAGCGCCGCCTGATACTCCGGCAGCACGCAATGGTGATGCACGTCGATGAAACGGGGCGCGGCGCTGGTGGAGCTTGTTGTGGCCATGTGTTGTCGCCCCGACGTCACTTCTTCTTCTTTTCGGCTGAGCTGATGCGGCCGAGCACGTCGGTCGTCTTCTTGATGATGTCGGCCGGCATCTTGAACGCGCGCTCGATCTGGTCTGCGAGTTCCTGGCCGGTCATCGGCTCGACCGTGAACTTCTGCTTGTCGGCTTCCTCCACGAACGCTTTGTCGGCCATCGTGTCGGCGAACGCCTTGCGTAGCACGGCGACGCGATCCGCAGGCAAACCCGGCGGAGCGACGAACGGCCGGCCGAGGGTCGCGCGCATGAAGAACAGCTCGAGGATCTGCCGCTCCTCTGCGGTGCGTGCGCCTGCCGAGCCGAGCGGCACGTCCTTCAGGCGCGGGTCGGGCTCGAGACGGGCCTGGAACAGCACGGCGAGCTTACCCGAGCGTCCGATGTCCGAGTTCATGACCGAATCGTTGGAGCCGCAGATCCCCTGCACCTCTCCCCGCTCCATCGCGAGCCGCACTTCGTTCGAGCCCTTGTAGCCCTTCACAACCTTGAATTTCATGCCGAGCAGCAGGCTCATGAACTCGGGATAGACGGCGGAGTCCGCGCCCGATCCCGTCGCTCCCATCACCAGCTCTTTCTGGAACAGGTCCTTCATCGTCGTCACGCCGCTGTCCTTGCGCGAGGTGCAGATGGCGGTGTCGCGATCGGGGCTGCCCAGCCAGTTGAATTTCAGCGGGTCGAACTGCGTTCCCGATCCGCCGAGCAGCGGCTCCATCGGGATGCCCCGGTTGATCAGCGCGATCACCGTGCCGTCCTTCGGCGAGACGTTGTAGAGCTGGTTGGCGACGAGAAGGCCGCCCGCGCCGGGCAGGTTCTGTGGCACGATGTTTGGATTGCCGGGAATGTGGCGGCTCATGTGCCGTGAAAGCATCCGCGCCCAGATGTCGTTGCCGCCGCCCGAGCCGAAACCGATCAGCAGCGTGATGGTCTTGCCCGCATAGAATGGCGGGGGCGACGTTTGCGCGAGCGCAGGCGTGACGGCCGCGGCCACGGCCACGGCCGAGGCGAAGGCGGCTGCGGCGGCGATGCAACGGATTTTACGCATGGTTCCCCTCATGCTGTTCGGCCCTTGGTTGGACGGGCCCCTTTGGCGTCCACGTATGCTATGGCGGGGCCATGAAGAGCAATCTGATTCGCATCATCGGCATCGATCCTGGCCTCCGGCGCACCGGCTGGGGCGTCATCGAATCCGATGGCGTACGGCTGTCTTATGTCGCGAGCGGCCACGTCAAATCGACCGACAAGGAAGAGCTGTCGTATCGCCTCCGCGAACTCTACGAGGGCATCTGCTCGGTCCTGGCGAGTTTCCACCCGCAGGAAGCCGCCGTGGAGGAAACCTTCGTCAACGACAATCCTCGCTCTACGTTGAAGCTGGGTCAGGCCCGCGGCATGGCGATGCTCGCGCCTGCGATGAAGGGCATCCGAGTCGCCGAGTATCCGCCGAACCTGATCAAGAAGACCGTGGTCGGCGCCGGTCACGCCGAGAAGAAGCAGATCCAGATGATGGTCGGCATGCTGCTGCCGCGCGCCAAGTTCGACAGCGCCGACGAAGCCGACGCGCTCGCGATCGCCATCTGCCACGCGAACCATCGGGGCATCCGGCAGTTGGCGAAGATGTTGGCTTCGTGAATCGTGTAGGTTGGGTCGAGGCCAATTTCGGCCGAGGCCCAACGCTCGAATCGCGACCACTGATGTTGGGCCTCGCTCCGCTCGACCCAACCTACGTCGCCGTGAGACTGGCCTTCAAATCTGCAACCGTCACCATCAGCGTCATCGGGTCGAACGGCGACTCGACCATGCCGAGCGCGAGGTAGAACGATTTGGCTTCGCTCGAGATGGCGTCGACCAGCACGCCGCGAATGCCGATGATGTCGGCCGCCTGCAGCACCCGCAGGCCTGCGTCTCGGAACAGCGCGCGCCCGAGGCCTTGCCCGTGATGGGTTCGTGCCACCGCGAGGCGGCCCAGCACGACGATCGGGATCGGGTCGGGCATGTTGCGCTTGAAGCGCCCGGGAACCGCAGAGACTTCGACCGAGCCGGCTGCCAGAGCGAAGTAGCCGATCACGGCCTCACCTTCGCATGCGACATACGTTCGGGAAGCACCGCTTGCGATATTGGCGAGACCCCGCCGCTTCAGCCAATCGTCGAGAGAGGGTTCGCCGCAATCGAAACTGGCGATGTCGTGATGAGCATCCAGCAGAGCAGGGGCAGATACCGTCACGGCTTGTCCCAGGGTGCCGGGGTCTTCATCGCGCGCACGAGACGAGCGTTGGGACGCGGTGGCGCATCGAGAGCCGCGCAAAATCGCTCGAAGCTTTGGGGATCGAGCAGAAACAGGGTACGCTCCGTCAGTGTTTCGACCGCGGCCCGTCGTGCGGCCTCTAGCACGAAGTCTGTCCGCGTCTTGCCGGACAGCGCGGCAGCACGGTCGATCAAGCCGCGCTCCTCCGGCTTGATTCGTACGTTGAGAGCGTCACGCCGCGGCTTGCGTTTTGCTGTCGTTGCCATCTCTGTAGCTCCTTGAATACAGCGCCATATTAGCGTAACGTCATTGTCGTTACAAGTGTCGTGAGCGGGCGGAGACCTCGATATGATCGGCAAACTCAAAGGCATCGTCGATGCCATCGGCGAGAGTCACTGCGTGATCGACGTCAACGGCGTCGGCTACGAGGTGCAGGCGTCGTCGCGCACGCTGCGCAACCTCAAGCTCGGCGACACCGTCTCGCTCGCCATCGACACGCACGTGCGCGAGGACGCGATCCGGCTGTTCGGCTTCTCCAGCGAGGTCGAGCGCTCGTGGTTCCGCACGTTGCAGAACGTCCAGGGCGTCGGCTCGAAGGTCGCGCTGTCCGTGCTCGGCACGATGGCGCCCAACGACATCGCCCAGGCGATCGCGCTCGGCAACTGGGCCGCCATGGAGGAAGCACCCGGCGTCGGCAAGAAGCTCGCGCAGCGCCTGATCCTCGAGTTGAAGGACAAGGCCCCCGCCCTTTCGGTCGCCGGTCTCAACGTGCCCGCAGCGTCGGCAGCGGGCGGCGCGGCGTCGGTCGTCGCCCCCGACGGCAATGCAGCCGCCGAAGCGATTTCTGCGTTGACCAATCTCGGCTACCAGCCCTCGCAGGCGAGCCAGGCCGTCGCGCTCGCAGCGAAGGAACTCGGCAAGGAAGCCGCCACCTCCGCTCTCATCCGCCGCGCCCTGCGCGAGATGGCGGCGGGCGTGCGGTGAGCGATCCGGCGCCCGCAGCGGACCAGCCGAGATTTCCGAGCGGCTTCGTCGTGTTCCTGATGCACGCGCTTGTCGGTCCGCCGGTGGGTGCTTTCCTGATCTGGGCGATCATGTTCGCTCAGTTCCTCCTGCAGGGTAAGTCGTCGCCGGGGTGGAGTGAAAACCCTCTCAGCTTGCTCGGCTATTTCGCGGCCTGGTCTTACGTTTTCGGGGGTCCGCAAGCGTTTCTCTGCGGCCTCTTGGTCGGGGTTCGAACCTCACATCGAGGGCGCTACACCTATCTCGAGTGCGTCGCCGCCGCGCTCGCAGCCGAATGCGTGGTGGCATTGCTCATGCGCCGCCAGCAACTCATGTGGCCGCTTCTGGAAAGCGTGATGTACTACGGCGCGTTGGGTATTGCCGCCGCACTCGTATTGAGAGCCCTGATGCCGTGGATTGCAAATTATCGGGCGCGCAAGCCGTGAACGCCGCCAACGCCGCGCTCGTCAGGTCGACCTGAGCCCCATCCGCTGAAGCCTCGGCAGCACCTCCGCGCAGAAATAGGGCGCGTCCTTCACGTAATTGACGAACGAGAACGCGATACCGCGCAAACCCGCCTTCGCCAACAGCGCGAGATCGGCCGCGACTTTGTCGGGCGTGCCGACATAGGCGTGCCCGCCGATGCCGGTCAGCGCCATCATCCGGCGCTTTGCTGCATACGCGTCCTTCGGCGTGTTCTCGCGCGTAACGCCGCGCAATTCGAGCATCCGCTCGATGGCTGGCCACTCAGCGTTTTCGACGTTGGCCCAGTGATAGTAATCCTCGGCCTCGCGCTGCGTCGGCCGGCAGATCACCTGCCCCTGCGTATAGACCTCGATCTCCCGGCCGTAGCTCTTCGCCTCGGCCTTCACACCGGCGACCTTGGCGGCCGTGTCCTCCAGAATGGACGCCTGGATCGACGCCTCGTCTTTGACGTCGGCGATGCGCGCGCCCGTCATCGACGTGAAGAACGCATCGCAATTGCGCAGAGCGAACGATTGTCCCGCGCCCGACGAGCCCGCGTTCATGATCAGCGGACGCGTGCCGCCGGCCGGCTTCGGCTTGGCGCTGACGCCCTTGAGCTTCAGCCAGCGCCCGTCGAAATCGAACGGCTTCTCCTCCGTCCACGCCTTCATAATCACCGCCAGCCATTCCTCGGCGTAGAGGTAGCGCTCGTCGTGCTCGCGCTGGGCGACGCCGAACATCTCGAACTCGCCCTCGTTCCAGCCCGCGACGATGTTGAGGCCGAAGCGCCCTTCGCCCATCTGATCGGCGGTCACCATCTGCTTGGCCGCGATGATCGGATGGAACAGCGGCGCGTGCACCGTGCCGAACACCGTGATGCGCTTCGTCGAGGCGAGCACACCGGCCGCCCACGTAATCGTCTCCAGCGTCGAGCCGTGGAAATCCGTCTCCCCGCCGTAGCCCTTCCAACGCCCGACCGGCAGCAGGAAATCGATGCCGGCCTCGTCGGCGATGCCAGCCATCGCGAGACAGTCTTTCCAACTGCCCGACCAGCGGTCCGGTGCAGCCGTCGCCGTGCGGGCAGACGAAAGATTCGCGCCGAAGAAGCCGAGCTTCAGCGCGTTGGCGTTGTGCATGGCGTTGCGATGGCTCTGCACGGCGCTCATTCCGCCGCTGCCGTTATGGCGCCCTTTCCCGCAGCGAGCTTGTCGATCAGTTGATCGGTCGTCTGGACATCGCCGAACGTGACGAGGAACTTGCCGAGCGTGTGGTTGTGCAGCGCGTCGGTGGAGTCTGCGTTACCGTCGGACACCATGATCGTGCGGTAGCCCCACATCGCGGCGTCCCGAGCGGTCGACTCGCAACACGTGCTGGTCGCGACGCCGGTGATCAGTAGCGTGTCGATTCCGCTCGCCTTGAGTTGGTGCTCCAGATCCGATGGGTAGGGAATGAACGCGGAGTAGCGGATCTTGAGCGCGATCTTGTCTTGGGCCAGAACCTCGCACGTCTCGTAGATCGGAAAGCCCTCGCCGTCGCGCGCCAGCAGGCGCTGGCGCCGGTTCCAGCCTTCGACGCTCGTCGCCTCCTTGCGATTGGCCCAGTCGTCGGGGTTCTTCAGGAGGCCCTCGGTCTGAATCCAGATCACCATGCCGCCCGCGGCCCGCGTCGCCTGCGCCAGACGGTTGATGTTGGGGACGATGTCACGGGCGACGGGCGCGCACGACGGCATGCCGTCCTGGACGAAGTAGTTCTGCATGTCGACGACGACGAGCGCGGTCTTCTTACCCTCGACGGTCTCGTAAGCGTTGAGCTTGCCGCCGCGCGCCGCCCGCGCCTTGTCGAGGAACCACTGATCGATCGCGTCTTTGTGCATGGGGGTGCTCCTGGGCTGGCCCGTCGTCTGTCCCGTCTTCTGTCGCGTCTTCTGGCCGAACGTGGCCTGAAGATGCCGAGGATATTCCCACAATCGCGAAATGCAATCGGCGTGCGAAGCCGCGCGTGCGAGCGCCCGCTGCCACCTGCGAGCATCGCAAATGAATGTGCCGGGTGTGAAGACGGGTTCGATGAGGGGGAGCTCGGCCGACGAATGCATCGTCGACATGCAGACGAGCGTTGGCTCCGGGAGTAGGATTCGAACCTACGACCAACCGGTTAACAGCCGGTTGCTCTACCGCTGAGCTATCCCGGATCACAGGCTCGCTGGGCAACGGGGCGGTGCATAACAGAAAGGTGGCGGGGCTTAAAGCCCCTTGTGATGTTTCCCATCCGATTTCTGGCGATTTCTGTCAGGAGCCGCCGGCGCCCCGCGTCCGAGACCGGCCGCCACCCGCCAAAATCGTCGCGTTCGCCGTGTCTTGCACCTGCGGCGGCAACGCGTCGAGAAACGGCTGCCAGATCGCTTTCAGTCGCCGCTTCTTTGTAACCGGGCTCACTTTCACGCGCAGGCTCTTGTCGGCGAGACGCAGCGGCTGCGCGCCGAGCCACGCGTATGTCGCCTGCCAGACCTCCAGTGCGGCGCGCCGGTTGTGCGGCCCGCGCAGTTGCGAGATCATGGGATGTCCGCTTTCCTGCTCGTGCGCGGCGATTTCCACGTTGGCGATGCTGCGGCCGTCGCGGCGGATGCTGAACACGCGCGCGGCCCGTCCGATCAGGCGGTCGCCGTAGCGGTCGAGGCAATTGTCCATGGAGATCGACTCCGCGATGAAGTCGTCGGCGGTGCGGAGCGCGACGAACGACAGGTCACCCACCGTGCCGTCGGCGAGCCACGTGTCGGCGAGCCCCGCGCCCAGGCAGACGTCGAGTGTGATTCGTTCGCGCCAGAGCCGCGCCTCGGCCGCAGCCCGCCGCATGCCCATCGACGGCTTCCAACGGGTGGTCAGGAGCTGGCTGCCGCGCAGGGCCGGATCTGCGGACGAGTACCACGCCCACGCGAGCACGCCGAGGAAGGCTTCCGAGCGCGGCGACGGCTGGGCGGCGCGGCACTGTCCGGCGACCCACAGCACGAGATCCGGACGCCCCGTGCCGTGTGCCGCGAGTACCCGGCCGAGCCACGCCGCGGCGCTGACGGGCGTCTGAGGTATCAATGACATCAACCGGCCGACGAGCTGGGGATCGCTGGGCGGATCGACGAGCGGCCCGTTGAACGAGGCCGCCGGCAGCTTGCGCAGCCAGAACGGCAGTCCCAGCCGGTTCGCCGCCTCGCGCAGTGGAATGCCTTCCAGGACGGCGCTCATCGCGGCGTTCCTGTCGGACGGGCTGCCGTAACCCGTGGCCAGTGCGTACAACAAGCCGGGGAAGCTCTCGGCGAGATCCTCGATTGCGGGCGCTTGGGCTGCGAGCCTTGCGATTGCCGGACGAACCGGGGGCGCGAAGCTGTCCAGCAGCCGTCGCCGCCGCTCCGCCAGGGCCTCGTGGTCTGAGGGGATCGACAGAACGTCACGCGCGATGGTCTTCGAGATTTCCTGCCGCATCATCACTACGCCCTCCGCCACTCGACGCCCCTACCGAGGCAACGCGCCACGGCGGGAAAATCGACTCCGGCCGCGTCGTCATTGGTTAATGACGCATCGTGGCGAAAGCCTGGAGGTCCTCCGCCCCACAACTGTGCAGGCAACTCGGAGGAGAGTCGGGTTGGGGTGGTCTAACATATTGGCAGGGCGATAAATTGTCGGGCCACGCGCCGGCTCGTCGGCAACGGAAACTTGCCGCAAGCAGCGATAGCAGGCGCAATCTTCCGGTCTATTTCAGCGCCGTGAACGCCTGCGGGAAACCGGCGAGCGAAATCGGGATGCCGACGCCCTGCTCGGTCGTCCGGTGGATCACCAGCAGCATCGTCTTGCCGGCGGAAAGCCGCCCCCGCAGCTTCTCGTCGATCTCGATCTGTGCCTGACAGCCGAGCACATAGCAGCGCAGGAAAGGCGCTTCTCCGAGATAGTCGCCGTCGACCTTCACCGCGAGATTGTGCGTCAGCAGCACACCCAGCGGCGCAATGACGCGCAGAATGCTCTCACCCCCGGCCAGTTTCTGGATGTGGACGCTGACGCCGATGTCCGAATTGCTCTCGTCGCTCACGTCCTGGGTGATCGCGCAGAGCTCGTTCTTGGAGCCGGGCGGCTTCGAGCACTCGTGCTTCCAGTCGCCGAACTGCGCCTTGACGGTGCTGCCCGGCCGCGGGCTGACGAGGGGACCGGCCGGCTTGGCGGGCTGTTGTGCCGTCGCCATACCCGCGGCGATCGTCATGGCGACGATGCCGGCCGCTGCGACCGCAAGTCGGCTATGGGCGATCTTCGGCCGGTCGCTTCCCGCACGCGATGGGTTCACGTCCGCCTGCACGTCCGTCATGGTTGTGGCCTTCCTCGCCGGTATCCCGCGAGCCGGCAACCGCCGAGGCACGCCTGATCGATCGAACATCGCATCGTCTCCGGGACGAATCTGGCCGTTTTGGGACTACCGCACGTGTCGGATCGAGTCCGGCCCGCTGCGCTGCGGATTTAGCCCCTCCACCGGGCATTGTCGAACCGCACCACCGGCGATGCCTGCGCAAAAGTCGGCACTTGCGACCGAATGCGGCAGAACGCCTGCTTGAGCCGGACGAAGGCTTCATGCTCTGTCGGGCGAGAAGAGGTTTGCGCAGGCTCGGGCGTGCCGCTATGGCAATGAACGGGAAGCGCGGCTGCTGCTGGTTCCGACACCGTTCCAGTTCATGCCCGCAGATGACGACCTCGAACGCCGCGGCCGCAGGTCGGACGCCGGTGACGTGGCAAGTGACGTGGCAAGCGACGACCAAGCCAGGGGAAGCTCGTGGTGACCAGAAGCATCATGCAACGAATTCGGAGCGTACCGCTGTTGAAGGGGGCTGGCGCCCTCGCGGCGGCGCTGGGCATCTGGTTTTGGAGCGCCGCTGCCGTGATGGCGGGCGCCGGCCAGCCCACCGATCGCCAGATGGGCCTGCAGGACCCCGTCACCGAGGTAGCGTCCGAGATCAATCGGTTCCACGATCTCGTGAACATCATCATCATCGCGATCACGATCTTCGTTCTGATCCTGCTGGCGATCGTGATCTTCCGCTTCAACGAGCGGGCGAACCCGACGCCGTCGCGCACCACGCACCACACCGGCCTCGAGATCGCCTGGACGGTGATCCCGATCCTGATCCTGGTCGTGATCGCGATTCCGTCATTCAAGTTGCTTTATCTGCAGTATTCCTATCCGAAGCCCGACCTGACCATCAAAGCCATCGCCAGCGCGTGGTACTGGGAGCACGAGTATCCCGACCATGACGGCTTCAAGGTGACGTCGAACATGGTGCGGGACGAGGACGTCCTGAAGGCCGAGCTCGGCGAAGCCGAATTCGACAAGCGCTACAAGGGTCTCGATGGAATTCCTCTGGCCAAGCGCCTCTATGCCGACGCTGCGCCGCTGTGGAAGAAGCGCAATCAGGTGCGTATGCTCTCGGTCGACAACGAGATCGCGGTTCCCGAGAACAAGGTCGTCCACATGCTCGTGACCGCGACAGACGTGATCCACAACTGGACCGTGCCTTCGTTCGGCTCGAAGGTCGATGCCGTCCCCGGCCGCATCACCGCGACGTGGTTCCGGGCCAATCGCAAGGGCATTTACTTCGGCCAGTGCTCGGAGCTGTGCGGCAAGGATCATGCGTCCATGCCGATCGCGGTGCGCGTCGTCAGCCAGGCCGACTTCGATGCGTGGTCGGGCGCGATGCGCTCGGCGAAGAACGAGCGTGACTCGACCCGTCGGCGCGAGCATCTGAACCGCGCCCGTGACGTGATGCGCAAAGCCGCCCTCGAGGACGGCAGCGCAACGGTTCGCGTCGCTGACAACGCAGGCGCCGCCAACTGAGCCTGCCCACATCGACATCCCATATGGCCGGACGGATAGGGTCTACATAAATGGCTGACAAGTCACACGATCACGCGCACGGCGATGCGCACGGGCATGACGGTGGGCATTGGCCCTCGGCATACAGCCCTGCGCGCTGGCTGTATTCGACCAACCACAAGGACATCGGCACGATGTACCTGATCTTCGCCATGATGGCGGGGATCGTCGGCGGCTTCCTCTCCGTGATGATGCGGCTCGAGCTCCAGGAGCCGGGCCTGCAGTACTTCGCCAACGGGCATACGTTCAACGTGTTCGTGACCGGTCACGGCCTCATCATGGTGTTCTTCATGGTGATGCCGGCGATGATCGGCGGTTTCGGCAACTGGTTCGTGCCGATCATGATCGGCGCGCCGGACATGGCCTTCCCGCGCATGAACAACATCTCGTTCTGGCT
>CAZNMY010000083.1:0-28757 GCA_964574325.1 uncultured Devosia sp.
CCGGTCGGCGTGCGGGGCATCGGTGCGCGCAGCGGCGTCCGAGAAACCTGCACAAAACCTGCCGTCCCCATACACGGATGATCAGATGGCGTGTGCTTTTCGTGCACGCCGAGTCGGTCGTCGTCGCGGCGCTAATCGCTGCGGCGCAGCACGTCCGTAGTGAATTTTCGCGTCCGGCGACCGCTTTCGGCCCTACCGCGTCGGTCGGCGCGCTACCATCAGATCGTGAGTTCTGACCCACAACGGCCCTGGCCGGCGATCAAGCGAGTGCTCGGACGAGGATCAGCAAACGACCGTGTGATCGGCCCTCTGAAGAGCGTTTCCCGCTTGGCCCACAACTTCCTTTCGGAGCCGATCGCAATGCGGCCAACGCAGCGCTCGCCGCCGTCACCTGAAGCTTACTGTGGCTGTTGGCCCGGTTAAGAAATCTTTGGTGCGAACTCGTGGCGGGCCGTTCGCGTACATGTTGCCAATCGCCAGCATACCCCGCGCCGCTTGCACGGCAGACCTCACAGCCTGAAACGTGTTTCGTCCGGGGCTATAAATCAGTAATAGATTCCGCTAGCCGGACGACGTCTCATACCAGCCGTTCATGATCGCCTCGTCCCAAACCTTCACGACGGCAGGCACAACGCTGAACGGCAGGTCGGGCTCTGCGCGCCAGTAGGAGTGGATGCCCGAGCCGAGCTGAACGTATTCGAACTTAGGCGGCCGATCGAGCTTGGCGTACTCCCCGCGCATCATCTCGTATTTGTCGGGCCGGTGATCGCGGCTGTACTCGCAGATGCCGTGCAGGATCGGCGGCAGCGGCCGCGTGCCCTTGCCCTGAAGGGGCACGCCATAGTCGAGGTATTCCTTGACCAGCGCCGCGGTATCGTCTGCGTTCATCTTCTGGTGCTTTGCCGCTACCTGCGCCGCCTCGATGAGGCATGACACGGTGCGGTTGTGATACCAGTTCTCCGCTTTGAACTGCGGCGCCTTTCGCGAAACCTCCCACAGCGCGAAGATCTCCTCCATCACCTGCGTGAGGCGGTAGAGCGGCTTGTCGCCCTCCTTCAGCGCCAGCTCGGCACCCGTGTAGCGAGCAAGCTCGCGCCAGTCGCGGATCAGGATGTGATTGAACGGCGTCGGCCAGTCGTGGCCGGTCATCTGGTTGAACAGGGAGCCGAACGGCGAGTTCTCGACTCCGATGACGCCTTTCACGTTGTCGCAACGTTGCAGCAGCGTGTGCACGAACGGTCCGCCGGTCGAGTGGCCGTGAACGTAGATCGACCATTCCTCGGGCGGGAAGTGGCGGGCGCAAATGTCCTTCATCGCCTCCACGATCGCCTTGGGCCAGGCGGCCATGCGCAAATGGAACAGTGAGCCGGGCTTGGCGACGGCGTAGCGGCGCGTCCCGTAGATGGCGCGGTGGCTGGCGTCCGCCTCGACGGTGTACTGATCGGGACCGATCGACTCCCCGCGCAGCCAGATCGGTGTGCGTACCTTGATGTTTCCGGTCGGGGCGCTCCCGGCCGTGGCGTTGTTGGCGCCGGTGCCGTCGGGATCGAAGGTGTCACCCGGCCAGTCGTGAGCCGCGTTGTCGAAGTAGAATCGGCCCGGATAGGTCATCGAACAGACCTTGTAGCCGCGCTTTCTGGCGAACATCGCCGCAAGCGGCTCCATCGAGCGCCAGTCGCTCGCACCGCCGTGGGTCATGAACACGCCGATCTTACGGCCGTCGGGCCCGCGCGGGACCTTGGCCGGATCGTCCGGCGTGTAGACCATCGTGCCGATGTCCCAATCGAGGCCGTTGGCCTTGATGCGGGAGATGTCCTCCTTGCGTTTGAACCCGATGTCGGGCGTGGCGAGCATCGCCTCGGAGATGCGCACGATCTCGGGCCGCTCGAGCCGTTTCGGAGGTTGCCACGACGGTTGCCTCGATGTGCCCTTGGCCGCCCCCTTGCCAGCGCCTTTCGCCATATCCGTCCTCCACTCGATCAATTTGCCTCGTGCGCGCCGCCCTCACACGAACCGCGGCCGTGTTTTCAGGTGGTGCGATCGCATCAGCGGGCGGAAGTGCTCCATCTGCGCGCGATTGAGATCGACCGGCGGTTTCTGCTCTGCCGGCAGCAGCGAGCGAAAAACGACGTCGCCGATCTCCTCGACGAATGTCTCCCTGGCGCGCTTTAAAGCGGCCGGACTGCCAAGCAGGTCGATCAGCGAGCCGGCCAAGGCTTTCGCGCCGGCCAACGTGCCCTTGTGCGCGATCGAGGAGGCGAGTGCCGCGCCGCCGCCCCAGTGGTGGAAGGCGATGCCGGGCACGTTGGCGGGAAAGGCGACGCGGCCCATCGGCACGACCCAGGAGACATCGCCGCAGTCGTTGGAGGGCGAGCGCTGGCGCGTCGGCCCCGTCAGCGGCGGGATCGAGCGGGTCAGACCTTTCTGCGGCGCACCGGCTGCCTTCTGGAGCTCGCGGGCGAATGTGTCCTCGCCTGGCGTCCACTCGGGCAAGCCGACCGCCTCGATGTTGCGCTGGATCACCTCGGCAAGGCCCTGGTTGGTCCTGACCGGCCACACCGCGCTCATGACCTCGACCGATACCTCGGTGTTGGTCATCATTGCTGCGCCCTTGGCGATTTTGACACCCTGCTCGTAGAGCCGTCGTGCGATCTCGGCGCTGGGCCCGCGGAACGTCCACCACACGGTTGCTTTCGAGGGGATCACGTTGGGCTGATCGCCGCCGCTCGTGATGACGCGGTGCGCGCGCATGTCCGTTTCCATGTGCTCGCGGAACTGGGCCATACCCATATCCATCAGCACGACCGCATCGAGCGCATCGCGGGCCTTCCACGGGGTAACCGAAGCGTGCGAGCTCTCGCCGTGGAAGGTGAAGTAGGCCGAGACAGCGGCGTAGTGGGTGAGGCCGTAGCAGGTGTCGAACTCGCCGGAGATGTGGACGTGGAAGGCGGCGTCCACGTCCTTGAAATAACCATCACGCACGTAGTAGGGCCGGCTGATGAGCTGCTCTTCGCCGGGTGCGCCGAACAGCGTCAGCGTGCCCTTCATGCCGGCCGCCTCCATGGCATGCTTGGCGGCGATGGCCCCGGCGATCATCACCGTGCCGTTGCAATTGTGGCCTTCGCAGTGGCCGGGCGCGTCGGGGACGATCTCCCGGCGCTCCGCGACGCCGGAGACCTGCGAGTTCGTGGGGTTGGCATCGTATTCGGTGTGTACCGCGATGACCGGCTTGCCCGAGCCCCACGTGGCCATGAAGCCCGTCGGAAATCCCGCGATCCCCCGCTCGACCGTGAACCCGTTCTCCTCGAGCAGGCTCGTCATCAAGGCCGCACTCTCGTGCTCCTGCATGCCCAGCTCGCCGAAATAGAATAGCGAATCCGACAGCGCCGCCACGGCCTCCGCGTTGCGATCGAGAAATCCGAAAGCGTTCGTCTTGGGATCGCCGGACACCCGCGCCGAGCTCTTCTTCGCCATGCTTCACTCCAGCATCGAACGAGCGATCTCCACATCTGACAGTAATCGATCCATGGAGGCAAGCTCGGTACTGCACACAAAGTGCGCAACCGATGCCCGACAATAGGTCGATGCGCGGACTTGATCGGCGGGCAAATGCCGCGCACACTGTCGGGGTCGAGCCCACGTTCAAGCCGGTCACTTGAAACGGCGTTTCACCTCGGACCGGCACGTGCGGCGCCGTAGTTGGAGAGGCACATGAAGGGTTTGAGCAGACGCCAGTGGCCACGGCAGAGTGCGGCGTTGGCCGCAATCCTCCCGCTTCTTGCCATGTTCGCGCCGCCCGCCGCTCAGGCCCAGGAAAAGGTGATGACGATCGCGGCCACCGAGCCGATGACGACGGACAACCCTTATGCGGATTCCTCGGGCCCCGTGTACGCCATGTGGTGCCACACCTACGGCTGCCTCGGCCGTTACGACTATCCATCGAAGAAGCTCGTCGGCATTCTCGCCGAGAAGTGGGAGCAGATCGACCCGCTCACCTGGCGCTTCACCCTGCGCAAGGGCCTGCGCCGCCACGACGGCGGTCCGAGTCCGACGACCAAGGACGTGCTGCACACCTACAACCGCATTCTGAAAGATCCCGAGAGCGCGCAGCGGTCCTTCATCGCGATGATCCAAGGCTTCGAGGCGGTCGACGATCATACCTTCCTCGTCAAGACCAAGACGCCGGCTGTCAACCTAATCTACAGCCTGTTCGACCGCATGATCGTCACCAGCGCCGACCTCTATCAGAAGTACGGACGCGAGGCCGACAAGAAGCACGCGTTCGGCTGGGGCCCCTACCAGCTCGTCGAGTATCAAGCGGACCGCCGCGTGGTGTTGCGCAAGAATCCCCACTACACCGAACTCGACGGCTCCGACACCAAGCTGTCGCCCGACGTCGTCATCCACCAGGCTATGCGCGAGCCCGAGCAGCGCGTGACTGCGCTGCTCAACGGCGAGGTCCAGCTCGCTCGCTACGTGCCACCGCAGCTGCTGAAACGATTAGAAACCCGCAAGGACGTGGTCGTTCAGAAGAGCGGGGCGATCGAGATCATGTTCATTGCCTTCAACAACAAGATGGCGCCATGGACTGACGTGAGGCTGCGCCGCGCGGCGGCACATGCGATCAACCGGCCGCTGATCGTGCAGCGCCTGCTGGGCGGCCTCGCCATGGTGCAGGACGGTATCGTGGGCCCCAATCAGCTCTGCTACACTGGCCCGCCTGAGCGGACCAATGGATTCGATCTCGCCAAGTCGAAGGCCCTGCTCGCCGAGGCCGGCTACAAAGACGGCGGGCCGGAAATCGATTTCTATACCGCCGTCGGCCGCTACCAGTCTGACCGGCAGGTTGCAGAGGCGGCCGCGCAAATGTTGCGGCAGGCCGGCTTCACGGTAAAGCTGCATACGCCAGAGTACGCTAATTTCTGGGCCGACGTGCGCCGCGGCAAGTCGCCGATGTTTTACATGGGCCGCGGCACTGTTTTCGATCCTGCAGATGCGGCCGGTCAGTTCTTCGGCACCGGCATAACCCCCCGCGTGGGCTACTCAAACCAAAAATTCGATGCCCTGCTCACGGCGCAATATGCGGAGGCCGACGACAAGAAGCGCTGCCAGATCTGGCGCGAGATCAACCAGCTTCTGATCGATGACGTCCCCAGCCACTTCATGTGGACGCACACCACCATCACGGGCCTGCGCGCCAACGTCGAGCTGACTGTGCACCAGTCGGGCGAGTTCTGGTTGCCGTCGGCCAAGATGAAGTAGCCGCTGACGAGGCGGACAGATACGAGGGGAGAAAGCCGGAATGCTGCGTGCCATCCTGATGCGGCTTGCCGGCGTTCTCCCTGTGCTGTTCCTCGTCACGCTGGTGCTGTTCGTGCTGCTCAGGTTGGCGCCTGGCGATGCCGCCGACCTGCTCGTCCCGGAAGACGCCAGCGACGAGGAGGTGCAGCGTGTGCGCGAGCGGTGGGGTCTCGACCGGCCGATCCTGGAGCAGTACTGGCGCTTCCTGCTCAACATCCTGAGGCTCGATTTCGGCCGCTCGTACCGCTACGGCGAGGACGTGTTCGAGTTGATCCTGTCGCGGCTGCCGGCGACGATGGAGCTGGCACTGCTGGCGCTGGTGCTGGCTACGCTGATCGGGGTCCCAATCGGTATTCTGGCCGCATTGCGCAAGGGCAAGGCGACCGACATCATTGTGTCGGTGGTGGCGATCGCCGGGGTCAGCACGCCGACGTTCTGGCTCGGCATCCTGCTCGTCCTGCTGCTGTCGGCAGAGTTCGGCCTCCTACCCTCGGCGGGTCGACTTCCCTATGGTATCACCCTCACGCCGATAACCGGAATGTATCTCGTCGATGCGGTGCTGACGGGGCGCTTCGAGCTTCTGAAGACGATCACCAGCTATCTTATGTTGCCGGCGCTGACGCTCGCCTTCAACATGGTCGGCATCATAGCGCGTATCACGCGCGGTGCGATCATCGACGTCGCCCAGGAGGAGTTCATCACGACGGCGGTCGCCAAGGGCCTGAAGCGCTCGACGATCATCCGCGACCACCTGCTGCCCAACGCGTCCGTGCCGATCGTGACGATCATCGGCCTTGAGCTGGGTGTGCTCATCTCGGGCAGCATCATCGTGGAGGTGGTGTTCAGCTGGCCGGGCCTCGGGACGCTGCTCTATCAGGCCATCCAGGTCCGTGACATCCCGCTCACGACGGGCATCGTGGTCACCTACACAACGCTGTTCATCGTTATCAACGTGGCGATCGACATCATCTACTTCATGATCGATCCGCGCATCAGATCAGCCCAGGCGAGCTGAGGGAGGCATCATCCATGAAGCTCTCCAGTCTCGCCGATCCGAAGTTCGTCATAGGCGCCACGTGCCTGGGCATCATCCTGCTGCTGGCCATCCTTGGCAACGTGATCTCACCGCACGCGGCGGGCGAGCAGGACCTGTTGAGCTCGCTGCAGCCGCCGGGAATCGACGACAGCCGGTACTATCTCGGCACAGACCACCTCGGCCGCGACATCCTTGCGCGAATGGCGTCGGGAGCGCGCGTGTCGATCGTCATCGCGCTGTCCGTGGTGCTGGCGTCGGGCGTGTTCGGCGTCGTCTACGGCGCGTTGTCAGGCTACTGGGGTGGGACACGCGACGTGGTGCTGCAGAAGGTGGTCGAGACGTTCTGGGCCTTCCCGCCGATCCTGCTCGCGCTCGCCATCCTCGCCTTTTTCGGGCAGAGCCTCGGCAACATCATCCTGGCGCTTTCGATCCAGCGTTGGATCCCATACAGCCGGATTGCACGTGCGCAAGCACTTGTCCTGCGAAACCGCGAATTCGTGGCGGCCTCCCAGGTGATGGGCGGGGGGACGTCGTGGGTCGTCTCGCGCCACATCGTTCCGAACCTGATGTCGGCCGCGATCGTGATCGCGACCTTCTCGATGGCGACCGCGATCCTTGCGGAAGCGAGCCTGTCGTTCCTCGGCCTCGGCGTGCCGCCCGAGATCCCGACCTGGGGCGGCATGCTGGCGGAGGGCCGCTCATATGTCGTCGGCGCGTGGTGGATCGCCGTGTTCCCCGGGCTCGGCATCTTCCTGACCGTGCTGGGCCTCAATCTCTTGGGTGACTGGCTGCGCGATCTACTCGACCCAAAGGGCGATCTCAATCTGAGATGAAGCACTGATAAACGACAGGAGGTGTTGGCGATGTTCCTGCAAGATTACGGCGAGCGCTGGGTTGATGTGGACGGCATCCGCACACGCTATTTCGAGGCCGGCGAGGGCCGGCCCATGGTGCTCGTCCACGGCGGCACGTGCGGAGATGCTTCCGGCGGTGGCAACGCGGAGGATTTCGATCTCAACTTCGCTCACTTCGCCAAGCGCTACCGGGTGATCTCGGTCGACCGGCTCGGCCAGGGCTACACCGACAATCCCAAGCGCGAGGAAGACTGGGCGATGGCGGGCTCCGTGCGCCACTTCGCCGGCTTCCTGAAGGCGCTCGGATACGGCCCCTACAATCTCGTCGGCCATTCGCGCGGCGGCTATGTCGTGCTCAAGACCGCGCTCGATCATCCCCGCCTCGTCGAGAGCGTCGTTATGATCGATTCCAATACGGCTTCGCCGGGGCCTGGGCGCAACGAGATCGTGTTCGCGACCAACCCCTACAAGTCCGGCACCATCGAAGCCTCGCGCTGGGCCTACGAGAAGTACTCCTGCACGACCCAGCATGTCACCGACGCCTGGATCGCGATGAAGCAGAAATTCGCCGAGACGCCCAAGAACAAGGAGGCGGCGCGGATGATGAAGGACGTTGGCCTCTATGCAACGCGCTTCATGCCCGAGTTGCAGGAGGACAAGGAGGCGATGTTCGCCCAGCTCGAGAAGGATGGCGTGCTGCGCCCGATCATGCTGTTCTGGGGTTACAACGACCCGACCGCACCGCTCGATCTGGGACTGCAGCTCTACAAGATGATCGCCAAGCGGCAGCCGCGCTCCAGCCTACACATCGTCAACCAGGCAGGGCACCACAGCTTCCGCGAGCGCGCGGGCGAGTTCAATCGTGTCGTCGCCGAGTTCCTGGAGGGGGTGGCCCATGGCAACTAAGTCCAAAGGCAAAGTCCAGGCTCGCGCATCGACACCTCAACCCAGCGCCGTCGCCGCGGCACATCCCGGCTTCCGGCCCGTCTCGACTGATATGGGCAAAGAGTGCTTCGTCGATGTCGGCGGCATCCGCACGCGCTACTTCGACGAGGGGAAGGGTGCGCCGATCTTCTTCATCCACGGCGCGCAGATGGGCGCTCGCGACGGCGCCAGCTCGGGGCGATCTTGGGCGCTGAACTTCCCCGTGCTGGCCAGCGGCCACAACGTGATCGCCTACGACAAGCTCGGCCAGGGCTACACCGACAACCCCAGTACCGATGCCGACTACACGATGCATGCCACGGTGCAGCACGCGATCGGATTGCTCGAGAAACTCGGCAAGGGCCCCTACCATGTTGTCGGCCATTCGCGCGGAGGCTACATCTCCGCCCGCATCGCGCTGGAACGGCCGGATCTCGTGAAGTCGTGCGTGTGCATCTCCTCTGGTACACTCTCGCCGGGCCAATCGCGCACACACATCGTTTTCAAGAATCCGCCGCTTCCCGCTCTGTCACGGGAATCTGTCCGATGGTATTTGGAGCGCTATTCCTACAGCCCGAAGATCGTGACCGAGGACTGGATCGAGGGCAGCCTCGCGATTGCGGCCACCGAGAAGAACAAGATCGCGGTGAAAAAGATGAACGAAGAGGGGCTGCTGAAGCGGCAATTCGCCCCTCAGCTCTTCAAACAGAAGGGCGAGACAACCCGCTGGCTGATCGAGCGCGGCATGACTTGCCCGACGCTCGTGGTTTGGGGGCTCAACGACCCCGCGGCCGACCTCGACAACGGCATGCAGCTTGTCGAGCTGTTCATGATGAGGCAGCGCGACACGGAGGTTCGACTGTTCAACCAGTCGGGCCACTTCGTCATGCGCGAGCAGGCCGCCGCCTTCAACCGCATGCTAGATGCCTGGGTGAGCGCGCACGCGTGAGACGTAACCGCAGATGACCAACCCCGCCGCCCCGATCCTGTCGGTCGAGAACCTCAGCCTGCACGTGCGCACTAGCGGCGGCGGGCGGCTGAAGATCGTCGAGCGCATCGATTTCGATATCCGGCCGGGACAGTTCTTCGCGCTGGTCGGGGAATCGGGCTCGGGCAAGACCATGATCGCCCGCTCGATCATGCGGCTGCTGCCCGATAGCCTGCTCGAGATCGGCGGCACGATTCGCTTCGGCGGCCACGACCTGGCGCGGGCCGGCGAGGACGTGCTGCGGCCGCTGCGCGGGGCGGAGATCTCGATGATCTTCCAGGAGCCGATGTCCTCGCTCAATCCGCTAATGACCGTCGGGCGCCAGCTCGGCGAAGTAATCGAAGCGCATGGCAAGAAAGCCAGTACGGACAAGGCAGCCCTGTCGCTGGGATTGCTGCGCAAGGTGCGCTTCCGCAATCCCGAACTGGTTTTGAACCAGTATCCGCACGAGCTGTCGGGTGGTATGCGCCAACGCGTGATGATCGCGGCAGCCCTCATCAACGAACCCAAGCTGCTGATCGCGGACGAGCCGACCACGGCTCTCGATGTCACGATCCAGGCACAGGTGCTGCAGATCATCGCTGGGCTCGCGCGCGATTATGGCCTGGCCGTGCTGTTCATCTCGCACGACCTGTCGCTCGTCTACGAGCACGCCGACGAGATCGCGGTGCTCTACGGCGGGGTGCTGATGGAGCGCGGGCCCGCACGCGCCGTGATCGAGCGGCCTTCGCACCCTTACACGGCCGCACTGCTGGCCTGCGTGCCGCGCCGACGCGAGGGTACCCGCCAGGCCGGCATCGAAGGAACCGTGCCGAGCGTTTCGGACTGGGGCACAGGCTGCCGCTTCGCCCCGCGTTGTGCATACGCCGATGAGGGCTGCCGCACCGGCGACATCGATCTTGTCGGCAAGGGCGACCGCGCCGTGCGTTGCCTGCGGCCGTTGTCCGGGGGGCCCGCCGCTTCATGATCACGGCAACGGCTACAGCGGTCCTGCCAGGCACGTCCAGCGATGTGCTGCTCGATGCGCGCTGCGTCACCAAGTCGTTCTGGGGCCGCGGCAGCTTGTTTCGCAAAGGTGCGGAGAACCGAGCGCTCGACGATGTTACCCTCTGCCTGCACAAGGGAGAGATCCTCGGTCTCGTTGGGGAGAGCGGCTGCGGGAAGTCGACGTTCGCCAAAGTGATGCTGGGCCTGGAGCGCGCCGACGCGGGCTCGCTCGCTGTTGCCGGCGAGACCATCTTCGCGCCCGGTGCGCCGATTGTGCCGGCCGCCCGCCGCGGCATCCAGATGGTGTTCCAGGACCCGTACGGCTCGCTCAACCCGCGCATGAAAGTGCGCGATCTCGTCGGCGAGGGCCTGCGGATCGCCGGCAGCCACACCCAGTCGCAGATCAAAGAGATGGTGCGCGAGCATCTGGAGCTCGTCGGCCTCGGCGCCGACGCCATGGCGAAGTATCCACATCAGTTCAGCGGCGGACAGCGCCAGCGACTGTGCATCGCCCGCGCCATCATCGTGTCGCCGAAGCTGCTGATTGCTGATGAGGCCGCCTCAGCTCTCGACGTGTCGGTGCAGATGCAGATTCTGAACCTCCTGCTCGAGCTGCGTGACCGGATCGGGCTCGGCATTGTCTTCATCAGCCACGACATGGGCGTGATCGAGTACCTGTGCGACCGAATCGCAGTGATGTACCGCGGCCGGATCGTTGAGGAGAATGCGGCGGGGCGGCTGCTTGATGAGCCACGTCATCCCTATACGCGTCACCTGATCGCCGCACGCCCAAGGGTCGGTCGGCCGAGAGCGGGAGCTGCAGTCCCCACCGGCGAAGATGATCCCAATGCTCTTGCCGAGCCATATGTGCCCGGTACCCGCTGCGCCTACGCCGAGCGCTGCCCGCGTGCAGTAGATGCGTGCCAGTCTTCAGCGCCCGTGCTTAGTGCGACCGGCACTGCGCGGCTTGCCTGCTTCAACGCGATGGGTCCACAGTAGGACTTCCCGTTCTCTCGTCGATGGTGGCGAAAATGCCCGCAGTAAGCCTCAGTCCAGACCTGATCATCACCAACGCGAAGGTGTTGACGGCCGATGCGCGCAATAGCCGGGCGGAGGCCGTCGCGGTGTGGAATGGTCGCATCGTAGCGGTCGGCAGCGCATGCGATGTCGAGCATCAGCGCGACGGCCGCACAAAGGTTATCGACATGAAGGGCCGCTGCGTTCTGCCCGGCCTCACCGATCCGCATGTGCACTTCGCCGATGGCGGCGTGCACATGATGCATCGCGTGGACTGCCGCGACTTCTATTCCAACGTGCGCGCCATCCCTCAGATCGTGTCGAAGATCGCCGAGCAGGCTGCCGCGCAGGCCCCAGGCACGTGGATCGTAGCACACGGCAGCCCGATGCAGGACTTCCGCATGCCGGAAGGCCGCTTCCCGAATCGTCACGATCTTGACGCTGCTGCGCCCAACAATCCTGTGTCGATCAACTTCGGTGCGCACATCACGGTCGCCAACTCCAAGGCGCTGGAACTTGCGGGCGTGCGCTCCGGCACCGCCGCGCCGCCCGGCGGCTCGATCGAGTTCGACGCCAACGGCGAGCCCACCGGCAAGCTTGTCGAGCGCGCGCAGTATCTCGTGCGGAATGTCGTGCCGAAGCACGGCTACGCCGACATGAAGGCGGGCATAAAGTTTGCCGCCGAGCGCTGCCTGTCGCGCGGAATCACCAACATCCACGACATCGTGACGAACGAGGCCTCGATCCGCGCCTACCAGGAGCTCAATCTCGGGCGCGAGCTGCCGATTCGCGTCAGCATGCTGATCCGCGTGATCGAGGCTGAGATCAAGAAGGAGAGCCTTCTCAATCTCGGCATCAAGACGGGGTTTGGCGACGACTGGTTGAGGATCGGCGGCGTCAAAATGTCGATCGACGGCGGCATCACGGGCCACGTTGCAAAGTTCTATGAGCCCTACGTCGACGACCCATGCCACGAAGGGCTGATCCGCATCGAGCAACGCGAGCTCGACGAGACGGTGATGGCCTATCACAAAGCGGGGCATCGCGTGTGCGTGCACGCGATTGGGGACGTCGCGATGGATATGGCGCTGCGCTCCATCGCTGCCGCCGTCGAGGCAATGCCGCGCGCCGACCATCGCCATCGCGTCGAGCACCTCGGCAACTGGCTCGTCAACGCAGAGCGGCTCGAGATCATAGTGCGGGCCGGCATTCTCCCCGTGCCGAACATTCCCTTCATGCACTATATCTGGGAATCGCTGCTCGCTTGTATTGGCGACAAGCGTCTCGAGGGTAGCTTCAACATTCGGACCATGCTCGAGGCCGGCCTGCAAATCACCTCCGGTTCCGACGGTCCGGCCTACTGGCCGCTCGACAGCCTGCGCGACCTCGGCACTGCCGTCTCCCGTCGCACCTGGACCGGCAAGACCGTCGGCGCGGACCAGGCGATCCGCGTCGACGATGCGATCCGCATGTTCACGATCAACGCCGCCTACAACGCGTTCGAAGAGCGCATCAAGGGCTCGATCGAGGTCGGTAAGATCGCGGACTTCGCGGTGCTCGCGATGAGCCCTCATGAAGTTGCGCCGGAGGAGATCAAGGACATTCCAGTCGACATGACGATCGTCGACGGAAAGGTCGCCTTCCTAAGGAATGGCGCGGACGGATTGTCGGCCTGACCACGTGATGCAGCCAGGAGCTGCCGCCGATTCCCGGATCCGTGCACAGCGCCGCGCACAATCCTGGTTTCAAGGCCTGCGTGGCCTCTGCGGGCTGTATGATATCACTTGTTTCGACACAATCAGCGAGCCGAGCCGCTCTGGCTTCGCCTAGGTCGCGCGCTACACCGATCCCCGCATGAACTGCCCCACGCTGAAATCGATGCTCAATCTGTCAGCTGCCCAACTTCCGATGGCACAAACTCTCATCATCCTAAGAACCCGTGTGACTGTGCCGATCGAGTTACCCATTCACGACGTTGCTGCGTGCGCAGGGGGCTGCGTATGCAGGGGTACGCAATCATGCTGTTCACGTTGCGGCTCTGGTTGCAGTGCACACGGTGCG
The DNA here is from genome assembly GCA_964574325.1 of uncultured Devosia sp. Taxonomy (GTDB): domain Bacteria; phylum Pseudomonadota; class Alphaproteobacteria; order Rhizobiales; family Hyphomicrobiaceae; genus CAMDPA01. The sequence goes on from CAZNMY010000083.1 coordinate 13,169, forward strand.
CATCGACGTGATCTGCACTTTGCAACACGAGTGTTGAGCCCGGGCACATCGTCGGCTCAGGGTCAAACACGTCGTCGCAGTTGCTCGTTGGGTCCGTCGGCAGGACCTTGGACTGCAGACATCTGAGCACGAACGCACACCGATATCAATCGAGAGTCCACACATCGAGGGCTGCGCTATTGCGGGTCAGCGGCAGCAGTCAATCGGCCTCGCGGGGTTGGCGTGACCCACCCGAAGTTTGCCGCTGCTTGGCGTTCTCTCGGAGCTTTCGCTTGCGGCGTGGCGACTCCAGCGAGGCCTCAGCCTGCAACACCTTGCCGGTCTGGTCGGTTGCTGCCGACACGCCAGACTGACGGGCGGTCTCGTCGGGCGCCAGAAGCGGCAGTCGGTCGTCGGCGCCCTCGGCTGTCGGCCCCGTCCACATGCAATGTCGCCGCTGTTTGCCAGTGATCTCGGTGAGGAACTGGGACGGCCGCGCACGTTCTCCGTATCGCATGCCCGAGTAGGTCAATCCCAGACGGTTCCGGGCGCGTGTCAAGCCGACGTAGGCGACTCGGCGCTCCTCCTCGATGTCTTCGCTGTTGATGTGCGGCAGAACGCCGGATTCCATGCCGACCAGGAACACCGTCCCCCACTCGAGCCCCTTGGCCGAGTGGATGGTCGAAAGCGCAACGGCTCGCTGGGGCGGCTCTCGCAGTGCCCGGGACTGCTCGGCAATCCGGACCTCGAGCTCGTCCAACGACGCGCAGGACCGGGCGAGTGTGATGACCGCGGCGACAATCGCCTGCCACTAGGCCGTTTCCCGCTCCGAGGCACGCTTCGGAACCGCACCGCCAACAATGCGCTCGACGTGTTGGCAGAAGAGCGCCGGGTCGCCCGCCACTACCTTCTTCACTAGGTCGAGATCGGCGCGGACGATCTCGGCGCGCTTGTTGCTGCCGAGCCTGCTCAAAGCCGCCGATGTCGGGCCGTCGCGCAGATAGACGAGCGCGCCGACGACAAGCCGTGCGGCAACGCTCTGCCACATATCGGCACCGCCGCGCACTTCGAAGGGGATGCCCAACTCCTGCAGAACGGTCTGGAATGCCAAACCGATGGCACTGGAGCGGTAGAGCACCGCGATCTCTTGCGGCTCGCTGCCCGCGGCGACCAGCTCGGCAACGGCACGCGCCACTTGCCTTGCCTCGATCTCGGGCGCGCCGTAGCCGCGGATCACGATCTCGCCGGGCTCGTTGACGACAGGCTGGTAGTCCTTGTCGATCCGGCTCGCGTTGTTGCGGATCAGGCGCTTGGCGGCCGCGACGATTTCAGGCGCCGAGCGATAATTGCGCTCGAGGATGTGGACTGTTGCACTCGGGTGCCGATCCCGGAATTGCAGAATGTAGCGGATGTCCGAGGCGCGAAAAGCGTACAGGGTCTGGTCGTCGTCACCGACCGCCCACAATCCGACACCGTCGCGGACGAAGTGATCGAGGAGGGCAACCTGGCCAGGATTGACGTCCTGGTACTCGTCGACAAGCACGTGATCGAAGGCGCCGGTGATCGAGCGGCGGTAGCTCTCATTCCCGGACATCGCCTTGGTGAGCAGCGGCACCATGTCGGCGAAATCAATGGCTCCCTCGGCGTGCTGCGCTTGGCTGTAGACGCGGAAGTACTTGACCGCCTCGCGCAGCAAGTCATCGTCGAGCCTCGGCGCATGGCTGTCGCTGCCGATGGTTGCGGCAAGCCCGTCGGCGTCGAGCAGGCGCTCCTTGGCGCCAGCAATGACCTCCAGGATGTCCACCTCCTCGTTCCACCACATCCGGCGCGACGTGAACACATGGCGCTGGCGAGCCTCATCCCAAAGCTCGAACCGCTCAGGCAGCCCGGCAAGAGCCGGACTGCGCTTCAGCAACCGTAGCGCAAATGCATGGAATGTCATGACATCGAGACGCGCCGTCGATGATAGTTCGAGCAGACGCGCGATGCGCCCGCGCATGTCGTCGGCAGCCTTGCGGGTGAAAGTGACGGCGAGGATGCGTGACGGATCCACGCCCTGTCGCACGAGGTGGACAAAGCGGCCGGTGAGCGTGCTGGTCTTGCCCGCACCGGGCCCTGCGAGCGTCAGCTGGATCGCGGCCGTGTCAGTGGCCGCCGCCGCCTGCAGGGGATCGAGCCGCCGCATGGATCTCCTTGTGGAGTGCGATGGAACCAATCGGTTCGTGCAATTCTCGCCCACCAGCGATCAGCTGCACCAACTTCAGTCGAACCATACTACTCCGTCCCGATTGCACCCGTCCAAGCCCTCGACTATTGTCCGTTCCCAAGGGCCGTGCAGACGGATCGCAATGTGACTGGGACAACGCGTCTGACCCTTAGCGGTCCTGAGCAGGTGCGGCATGGAGCGCTTACTTTCGAAGTTGCGCCGTTCCTTCGGGACCGCGACCGTGCCTGATCTCAGAGATCACCTCGAGCACCGGCCGACGCCGGAATTTGTCTCACGAGGTCGACCCGTGTCTTCGGCCTCAAACTTGCCCGGCGCGAGGATCAGCGGGGGGCGAGCGCTGCCAGCGCGCCAGCCACCAGATAACTCACCGATCCGCGGGCCGCCTATCGAGCGAGCGCGCCACTCTGAAACCGAGATTGTCCTCTCTGCTTTCTGGCTTGCCGCTGCCTCGCTGCGCGGACCTCGCATTGTGAGGGGCGAAATTCCAAGAGCCACCTCTCATCCCCCTCTCGTCGCATTCAACGGCTGGACGCTCCGAGCCGTCGACGGGGGCGCCGGCGTAGGTGCTGTCGTCGAATTTCGGCGAGTTCTGGCAATCCGCCACCCACTCCCAAACGTTGCCGTGCATATCGTAAAGTCCGAAAGCATTCGGCCGGAAGGTGCCAACCTCCACCGTGCGCTTTCGTGAAGCGGTGCGCGGGCTGCCGTTAAAGGAAGAGTTGCTGTCGACATTGGCTTGCGAGGCGGTGAGCATCCGTCCGGTAGAGAACACTGATGTGGTGCCCGCGCGCGCCGCGTATTCCCACTCGGCTTCGGTCAGCAGCCGGTATTGTGCTCCCGACTTTCGGGACAGCCAGGGCAGATACTCCTTTGTGATCTCGTCCCAGGATACGTGGATGACCGGTCGCTTTCCGCGGCCCCAACCGCGGTCGTTGGGACGTTGACGGCAGCCTCTTTCGGTAACGCAGGCATCCCATTCAGCGAACGTGACTTCAAACTTGCCGACTGCAAACGGTCTGGCGATCGTGACTTGATGATAGGGCTTCTCCTGGAAGCTGACCTCGAAACCGGTCTCGCTATCCGGTGAGCCCATCATGAACCCACCATGCGGGACAACCACCATCTCCGGACACACATTCGCGCAATCGCGGAATGTACGCCCGTAGCGCGAGGACCACTGTTTGATGGTCTCCTCATCATCTCGTCTTTTCTGGGCCTGGTTCTCAGCAGACCTCTCGTCCGCACGCCGCTGAACCGGCTCTTGACGGGATTGCTCGCGGCTTACAGCGGCCTCGGCGGCCCGTGCCGTGATTGCACCCGCACTTTCACCGGCCTCCAAGGCGCGCGACAGTCGAAACCCGACGAGCGTACCGCGGTCGGCCTGATCGAAGGCGTGGCGATATGCAGACCTGGCTTGGTTCCAAAGCCAGGAGCCGCTGCGGACGACCCGCCGTGTGTTTGGACACGAGGTGGTCCAGGCTGAGCCGTCGATGGGCGCTCCCCGATAATCGTCATGCCAGCAGTCCTCGACCCATTCATTGACGTTGCCGTGCATGTCGAAGAGGCCGAACCCATTAGCCGAGAAGGAGCCGACGGGAGCGCTTTGCTCCTTCCAATTGCTGCGGCAGTTTGAGCAGTTGGCTCTGTTCTCGCCCTGATCATCGCCCCAGGAGTAAATGGTGGAGGTGCCCGCACGAGCAGCATACTCCCATTCCGCCTCGCTCAAGAGGCGGTAGCTCTTGCCCGTCTTCTGCGAGATCCAGCGGGCGAATTCCTTGGCATCGTTCCAGCTGACCGAGATGACCGGGCGGCGCCCTTTGCCCCACCCTCCGTCGGCAGGTGACGTGTTGCTCGAACAGCCGCCATCGGCAACGCAAGTCGCCCATTCATCGAACGTGACCTCGAATCTACCGATAGCGAAAGCGTTACCGATCGTCACATTGCGTCGTGGCTGCTCGCTCGTCGGGCGGGTGAACATGTCGGAACGTTCGCTGGCCAGCTCCCGATCGCTGGCGCCCATCACGAAGCTTCCCGCAGGAACGATCACCATTTCAGGGCAGTTCGGGCAGTCTCGGAATGTCTTCGGTCCAGCCCGCAAGGCTGCAGGCGACAATGATGCGACGCTGAAGCCATCGAGCATCTGTCGGGGCGCCAAAAAAGTTGCACCAAATCCCATCAGGGCGAGGCCCGCCGCGATAGCAGATCCGCCAACACTTTGTCGCAACCACACCCGTTCGGCGGGTCTCGGGCCGCGCGGTACAAGTTGATTTCTCAAGGCCTGCTCGAACGCGGCCTCTTCGAGGAATTCTCCAGTCTCGCGGAACACGTGCAATTGTGGAACGAAGCCGGCGGGAAGCAACGGGGCAATGCTCGCGAGCCCCTGCTCCTTATACCTCTCCTGAACGATGAAGACGCAGCGATCGAGCAGCCCCCGGCGGTGAAGTTGCTCGATCTCCCAGGCCGAGCCGGGCTTCACCAGCGAGATGTCCATGACGATGTAGTCGGTCGAATGCATCAACATATCGATGCATTGCTTCCACCATGCATCGCTCGTGCGGATGTTGACGGCTTGCCCGCCTGAGATCAGGCTACGAAAGCTCGGCTTCATTTTTCTGGAAACGTCGCACGCCAACTTAAAGTAGGTCATCTCATTGTGAACGCTCGCGATCCGCATGGACGGACGCGCAAAAGCAGCCACGAGATAGCGAACCGTGTCGCCCAGAATGTTGAACACCTTGAGGAACGGATTGGGCATGAACGCTCGGTCTGAGAGCGTGTAGACGTGAGCTTTTGCGCCAAGCCGGCCGAGTACGACCTTCTTGAGTGCCGCCGACATTTTGCGGTCGCCGAAGGGACGCAGCAGAAGGATCCGCAGCGTACGCTTGCGCAGCCAGATGGAACCGATCAATAGTCCGAGAAAAAACACCGCCAGCGAAACCAAACCCACTGGCGTCGCCAGCATCAAAGAGCTTGAGCGCGAGCTGGAACCAGGCGAACGGGGTCCCATGTCGCCTATGATAAAGATGACGAGGCCGACCAGAAGCACCAGCAGAGAGGCCAGAGCGACCGCCGCGGTCACGCGGACGACGACGGAGAATGCGCGGAAGACAGTCTCTCTGCTTCCCGCCTCCGTAGCGCTCCCGCCGGCGTCCAGATAAGTCGGCAGGTGCAAGGCCCGAGCCGGCGGCATCCACTTCGCCACGGCCTCGGCCGACGCACCCCGCTCGGCCAGAGCATGCGTGCACGCCGCCTTACCTCCTGCCGAGTGGTCGGGATGGTTGGCGGCGCCCATCAGCTCGGCGTCATCGAGAGCATCGGCTGTCGCCTTGAAGTCCGCAATTTTCTCGCTCCGCCGGCGGAGCGGGCGGTACCGCCAAGACTGCATTCCGAAACGAGCGACCTTGCGCAATCGGAAGTAGCGCCGGGCCAAGACAATGGCTGCAATCACCAAGCCGACAAGGATCCCAGAACTTGTAAAGATCATGAACTCGGCTATCGCCGTTTCCGGCTCACATCGGCCAGCAGTGCAAACGCGAGGAGGACGCAACAGCGCCGTGATTGCGGGTGCTACGGGAACGAGGGCTAGTGCGATGAGCGTGGCACGCCCGTACCAGGATTTCTGCGTTTGAATATTGCTCATAGCCAAAAGGTCTCGAACGAAAGACAGTCAAACGACGCAAGCACTTTCAATACTTCCGACGCGCGGTGAGAGAACTGGCAAAGTCACACAGCGGCCGGACGTCGACGTGAGCGCACGAGCGTCGCGCCTAGCGCCACCAGACAAGAACCGCCGGCGATCAGCAGCAAACCGAGGCTCGACATCACTTGGTTTCGCCTTGACGCCAGGCTCGCATAATCGAGCAACTGGTGTCCACGGCTCCGAAAATCGAGTATTTGTCTGCTCTTCTCGGTATGAAGAACGTCGATACGCTCCCCTACCTCTTTCTGAAGCACGCTTGAACTCATGTGCCGCGCGGAGACCCAGAGTTTGGTGGCGGTGCCCGAGGCTTCCACAACGTCGAGCTCGTAGGCGGAACCGAACTTGTTCGGAGATATCGAGCGGCCGGCCGCTAGGCGACCTGAGGCAGAGACAAGGCCGGCCCTTTCGGCAGGCCAATCCTCGAAGGGTTGCTCGCTATACTGAGTCGCAAAGATGAACACTGCTGCAGGCAGCGATGCTAAGAGACCGACTGCAGCGACGGCACGAATGATGTTGACCAGCTTGGACATCATGATCGCCCCAACTATTCAAAGGCGAACGGATGCTAGCTCCTTTGTCTGGTGTTCACAATCAGCGCTAAAGCTGTCTCAGCGAGGCAATGGTGCGGCGCAGCATCCGGACGAGGCGTTCTACGGCTTCTGGCCCACCTCGTCAGTTGTCTACATTGCCAGCGACGGTCGCTAGCTGGAGTGCTGCGGACCGGCATCGGGCGTTGTTCCCGACAGCGGCGCCCGTGCCCGAAGGGAAGAGCGGCGCGAGCCCTTACACGCGTTTTTTTCGCCTCTTAAGTCCGTCTGTCGCCTCGTCGAGCAGCGCCAGTCCATGAATGAGCTGGGCCTTGAGCGTCTCGAGGTCTCCGAGTGGATCGTCCTCGCCCTCGATGAGGTCGAGCTGCAGGCAGTCCGCGAGCAACGACCCCAGCGTCTGTTTGGCCAAGCCTCCGGCCGTGCTGGCTGCCTCAATCGTATCGTCGTCGAGCCCCTCTGCGTCGAGCACGATCCGCCCGTTCGTTGCCAGCATGATCGACAGCCGTGCGCCGACCAGAACCGTGCGCTCGACCAGCCGAGCCGGCAGCTCGATCTGAACAACGGCGTTTTCACCGAGTGAGCCGCGCAGCCCAGCCTCATACGTCTCGACGATCTCGTCGTCCCTGCCCTCTGCGCGCTCGAAGTATGGCGTGACCGCGATGCTCTTGGTCATGGCGCCCTCTCGCGTATTACTGCGACCGGCTCGAACCGGCAGTCACCGGGTCGACCGCAGGATATCCTGAAATGGGATAATCCGGAACTGGGATTACTGGGAAAGGCCGTCAGCAGCATCGGCCACCCGCAATGCGCGACACTCTGCGCTCGCCCGCCCAGGAACATCTTCGCGCCTTGCTGCGTAGCCTTCGCCGCGAAGCCCAGCTGACACAGGCCCAGGTTGCCGAGCGTCTGGGCAAGCCCCAGTCGTTCGTCGCCAAGTACGAGCAGGGCGAGCGCAGGCTTTCTGCCGTCGAGCTGGTCTATGTCGCCCGTGCGCTCGGCGCCAAGCCGGACAGCATCATGGCGCAGCTCTCCAGTGCGATCGACATGATCGAACGCCGATCGGTCAGCGACCGATCGCCATAGCTCGGACATTCAAGACCTTTCCCGGCGCTTCGCCACTCCTTCACGCGCCATGTTTACTGAGACAAGATAAACACCCGGCAGCCGGCCGATCATAGCACTCGACAGCGACTGCGTTAATGTTGACGACGGCCGGTTCGTTTACGAGACAGTGCGAACACGACGATATGGGCGGGTCCGCCCTCGTGCCTCGGGCGGCCGGGCTCTATCGCGCGGCAGAGCCGGCCGCGCGACCGAGCCGCCGTGCGAAGTGCCGGCGTCTCGGCGCATTCGCGTAACGATCCCTCCCGCGGTGCCCGCCGCAGCGTTCGTGCCTCAATGCACCCACGCACGAAGCCGCAAGCGACATAACGAGTGCGGGTCGATTCCGAGCGAAGCTCATGTTGTCTGCCGCACAACCGACGTTGGCGTAGAGCGTCTCCGAGAGACGGCGCCGCGACCTCATCGCGACAGCTTGACCGCGGCGCCAGTGCGACGCCCGCATGTCCGCCGCCTGGCTGGCTCAGCACGCTCACGTGCGCCTCAGTCGCCCGCGTGTCACCGGCGCACTCGATGGCCAGACCGACAGCGAGTCGCCGGCCCCTGCGCATCCGCGTGCCGGCGGAGCCCGCCTCCGCCAACTGCTCCCGCACGTCGCAGCAGAACCATGCCCCGCCGATCAGCGTGCGACGGTGCGGCAATCGTCTCCTTGAAGACAACCCATCGCTACGCTCCGGGTCCTCCACTCCGTTTCGGCCCTGCGGGTGTCTTCGTCGACGACCGCCGCATATCCGCGCACGCCGGCGGGGATGGTCCCGCGTCGGCGCAACTGAAGGAGCAGTCAGATGGCTACGATCGGTTCCGTGACGAAGCACGCGGACGGCCACTACGAGGGCAAGCTCAAGACGCTGTCGGTCGAGGCGAGCATCGCGATCGTCCCGGTGCACGACAAGTCCGGGCCCAACCAGCCGGACTTCCGCGTGCTGAGCCAGGGCATCGAGATCGGCGCGGGCTGGATACGAACCGGCCAGATCTCGGGCAAGGAGTACGTGGCGCTGTCGATCGCGGCGCCCGAGCTCGGCGCCAAGACGCTCTACGCCAACCTCGGCCGTGCGGCGGGGCAGACCGATCCTGACGTGTTCGCTCTGATCTGGAACCCGCAGGACTGACGTCACGATCGCTCCCGCGCCTTCGGGCGCGGGGGCACTTTGCCCGCGCCCTCCGGGCACGACGGCGGCCGGGCGGATCGCTCGCGCGGACGCGCTCACGATACGCCCGCCATCCTCCCCCACCCACCCGCCCTGAGGCTCGCTGCGCGCTGGCTGCGCCGCGCTGCGCTCACCTTGTCGCTCGTGCTTCCCACTTCGCGTCCTACGCCGTCACCCCGTATTGTCAGCGAACCGAAATGACACTGCGGTGTGCCCAATCGGAGACGCTCGCGAGAGCTACCGGTGCTCGCACCGTGAGACGCAGTGAGACGCCTGTCGCGTTTCAGAGGTGCCTGTGATGGAGATACGGTATGAGACAGGAATGACGATCGAAATAGCGAGACTAGAAACTGGAATGACGAGGCCCCGAGGCGTGCAGTCCCGTGAAGAATTGTGAAGACGGGGATCGGGGGTTTGGACATCGAGATAAAGGAACGACGTCAGTCTGCCACCAAGCCCAGGAACCAAGGCATTTCGCGCGATGTCGATTGAGCAGATATAGCGCCAAAGCTTGGAATTTCCCAATGACGGTCGCGACTTTTTTGACGCCATATTGAAGTTTTTCGGCCTGTTTCTAATTGCCCTCGAATTCGAGCCCATTCGAGGAGCAAGCCATGGCCGAGGACGAGATCAAAATCAAAATCGGGCGCATTCGTGATCCCGGGCGAGCGGTCGCCGAGCGCCACACGCGCGCGATCTTCAAGCAAGCCGGACGCGCCGGCATTCGTGCCGTGCGGCAACGCGGCCACATCTCGCCCGCGACGCCCAAGCGCGGCATGGGTGCTGGCGTACGAGCCGCCGCGGGATTGATCTCGCCGGGCTCCCGACGCGTCATCGTGCGCGCCCGCTACACGCGCATCGCCGGGGGCGATCTCGGCGCGGCTCGGGCGCATCTGAGGTACATCCTGCGTGACGGCACCACACGCGAGGGCGCACCCGGCAAGCTCTATGACGCCACGAACGACGACGTCGATCCGGCCGGTCTGCTCGGCCGCTCGGGCAACGACCCGCACCAGTTCCGCTTCATCGTCTCGGCCGAGGACAGCGCCCGCCTCGCCGACCTCAAGCCGTTCATCCGCGATCTCGTCGCCCAGATGGAGCGGGATCTCGACACCCGGCTCGACTGGGTGGCGGTCGATCATTTCAACACGGGTCACCCCCACACGCACATCGTCATCCGCGGTCGCGACGGGGCCGGGCGCGAGCTGGTCATGGCGCGCGACTACATCAGCCACGGTGTGCGCGCCCGCGCCCAGGGGCTCGTCACCTTCGAGCTCGGCCCAGAGAGCCGGCTCGAGCGGCTGCAAAAGCAGCACAACGAGGTTGGACAGGAGCGCCTCACCGGCCTCGACCGCGCGCTGATCGGACGCGCCAAGGACGGCATCGTCGTCATCGGCAGCGCCGAGGAGCGCGAGCCGGCGCAGCGCGCACTGCGGCTCGGGCGGCTCAAGACGTTGAAGGGCCTGGGTCTCGCGGTCGAGAAGCACCCGGGCGTCTGGCAGCTCGACGGCAAGCTCGAGGCGAAGCTCCGCCAGCTCGGCGATCGCGCCGACAAGTTCAAGATGATGCAGCGCGCACTCAAGGAGGCCGGGCTCGACCGCGGCGCCGCCTCCATGGCGCTGTTCGAGAAGGGACCCCGTAAGGCGCCGCTGATCGGGAAAGTGGTCGGCGTCGGCATGGTCGACGAGATCACCGACCGCACCTGGGTCGTGGTCGATGCCGTCGATGGGCGTGCCCACTACGCCGAGCTCGGCCGGCTGGAGCCCGCCGACGTGCCGGCCCGCGGCCAGCTGGTCGCGCTCGGCACCGATACCGGCCGCGGCCGGCCGAGCGCCCTGCCGCGCGTGCATGTGCTGTCGCCGATCGAGGTCGAGCGCTTTGCCGCCTACGACGGCCCGACCTGGCTCGACGAGGCGATCGTCGCCAGGATGCGGATCGAGCCCGGCATGCCGGGCTTTGCCGCGCAGCTTGGCCGCGCGCTCGACGCGCGCGGACGCTGGCTGGCGTCGCAGGGGCTCGCCGACCGGTCGAGCGACGGTGAGATGACACCGCGACCGCAGATGATGGGCGTCCTGCGCCAGCGCGAGACGGCGCGGCTCGCCGCCGACCTGTCGCGGCACATGAATGCGCACTACGAGCCGCGTGAGCCGGGCGGTCGCATCAGCGGCATCTACGAGCGCTCGGTCGCCACGCCGACCGGCCGTCTCGCCGTCATCCGCCGCGAGGACACCTTCACGCTGGCGCCGTGGAAGCCGGCGCTCGAGCCGATGAAGGGTCTCGCCGTTAGCGGCCTCGTCACTCCATCCCGCGTCACCTGGACGCTCGATCGCGGCCGTGCCCTGCCGGGGCCATGACACGCCGTGCCGTTCCCTACGCCCCATCTCGAGAAGGAGATCGTCATGCGTACCTTCACTATCGTCGTCGCCGCCGCAGCTCTCATCTCAGCCGCTTCGGCCGCCGGGCAACAGCCGCCGGCTGCGGGAGCTCGAGCCGTCGCGCCCGCAGGCGCCATCAAGCCGACCGGCACCTGGGGGCTCGCCAGCCGCGCCGGTGAGTTCCTCTACGTCGCCGGCATGCGCGGCATCGATCCCAAGACCGATACACTCGTCGCCGGCGACGAGGCGCGCGTGCGCTAGGCCTTCCGCAACATGCAGGTCATCGCCGAGTCGGAAGGCGCAGCGCTGAAGGACGCCGTGCGCCTCGTCGTCTACGTCACCGACATGTTCCGCTTCCGGCCGCTCGTCAACAAGGTGCAAGCCGAGCTGTGGGGCGATGGTCCCTACCCGCCGCGCACCATCGTCGAGGTGCAGCGGCTCAATCAGGACGACATCGTCGAGATCGAAGGCACGTTCTGGGTCGGCCGACCGCGCGGATGACCAGCACGGCGTCCGGTCGACCCGAGCGCGCCGCGAGCACCCACACGTCTGAACACGGTCCGGCCGACGCCGGACCGTGCCTCGTCCCCTCCATTCATGCTCATCGAAAGGCGAGGTCATGGACCTTCAGCTTGCGACACCGGACGTCGCGCTACCATCGCTCTGTGCAGATCCCCTGTGCGGGATCGCGGCGCTGCTTCTGCGCGTCACCCTCGGCGCGATGTTCATCGCTCACATCTACTGGAAATTCTACGTGCTCGAAGGCGGTTTCCGGCGGTGGTGGTCGAATTTCGAGGTGAGCGGCTATCCCAGATGGGTGGCGTACTACGTGGTTTCCGCAGAGATCCTCGGCGCCTTGTTCCTCATTCCCGGGATCAAGACCACGCAAGTCTGTCTCTACGCGCTGCCGCTGATGATCGGCGCCACGCACTTCTGGTACGTCCGCACCGGCTTCTTCTTCAGTCGCGCCGGCTGCGAGCTGCCGTTTGTCTGGACCATCATGCTCCTCGTGCAGGCGCTGCTCGGCGACGGCGCCTGCTTGCTCACGACCCTCCTCTGACAGTGCGCTAGCACTCACCCATTTCGTGAGCCGTAGTCGCCGCCGAAGAATGCGTCATCGCACCCTGTCGACTGCTCGTGAACCGGCATGGCGTGATCCGCAGGCGCTGACAGCGGCGTCCCTCAGCACGGGTCGTCACCGACAGCACCGCCACTGAGCACCACCACGACCGCAGCACCTCGTCCAGCGGACACTGCCTGCGCAAGCTGTTCGGGTCGACCGCGGCGCAGAAAGTTCGTCGGCTCCCCGGTTAGACCGGCCGTCAGTGGAAGTAGCGACGACGAGATGGGCCATAAGGGTGCATCCGCGGGCGGCGCGCATGTTCCCTCTCCCCGTCATTCACGGGGAGAGGGTAGGGTGAGGGGCGGCCACTTCCGCGACCACCGCCCAACGAAGCCTCGCGTCATGCGCCGCGCTCAACCTTGGAAGACCAACCGTGCCCGCGTCCTGCGCTCGAACGCAACGTCGGCGGAGGATCGGTTGTGGTACGAACTGCGTGCCCGCCGCCTTGATGGAATGAAGTTCGTGCGGCAGTGCCCGATCGGGCCGTTCTTCGTCGATTTCGCGTGCCGTGCGGCGCAGATTGTCGTCGAGGTCGATGGCGGAACACACAGCACCGATGAAGAGGTTGCACGAGACAGGGCACGCGCGGCCTATCTCGAAGCCCAAGGCTTTCGGATCTTTCGTGTTCACAACATCGACGTTTACGAGAACATGGACGGCGTGCTCGAGACGCTGCTGGCATTCGTGCGCGGAGAGCTGTCGTGAGGTGGGCTTGTTGGCAGTGGCCGCCCCTCACCCCGCCCCTCTCCCCGTGGCGCGGCTCTCATCGAGCCGCTTCGGGGAGAGGGAGAAACCCGCGCTCGCCAATGTCGACTCAGGGTCAAACGCAACGACCACTGACCGTCTGCTGTTAGGCTGCAACGTCCCTCACGAGTGACGCATCTCACGACGCCCATCGCCAGTAGTCAATTGCAGGCGGATGGCGCCGGTCGGTGTGCCGCCAGCTACGGACGTCGTCCGCGACGTGGCCGCCGCGTCGCCCAAGGCGGACCGTGGCTCAACTTCTCAGACTTGGTGAAGCGCGGTCGATTCGGTGGCTCACGCCTGCGCGATTGTCACGGACGGGCGCAGGACTGGTCACGACCAGCATCCTCGCAGTGGACAACCCGTGTCCGCACTTGGCCGTCCAAGTAGCCTCGTCCTATTGTCGAGCGATGACCCCGACCGAGATCATCGCGGAATTGAAGACCGCCAAAGCTCTGCCTGTCGAGGCTGTACGAGCGGGCAGCGAGTGCGCCGACGTCATCGCACCATTGGTCCTCGCCACGATCCAGAAAGCAAGCAACGGCGCCCTCCTGCTGCCCGATCAGAGGCGATTGCTGCGCCGCGGCCTGCATGTTCTTGCCGCCGCCCGGCACACGGCCTTGTGGCATCCACTGCTGCGCCTCCTCCGTCGCGGCTCTGCCGAGCTCGAGCGCAGCCTCGGGCCGGCGCGGACGGAGACGCTTTCACCAGTCTTGCTGTCGGTGTTCGATGGCGATGTCGCCCCATTGCTCGCCGCCATTGAGAGCCGCGAGACGGAGGAGTACGCCCGCTGGGCGCTGCTCGGCGTGCTGGCGCGGCTGACCTTCGACGGCGCATATCCCCGGGCCGCGATGGGCGAGCTGCTGGCGCGCTTCGAGGCCGATGGCTGGGCCGAGCCCGGCAGCGCCGCCTGGGAAGGTTGGCAGGACGCGGTGCAGTTGCTGGGCTTCACCGCGCTTGCGTCGCGCGTGCGAGCGAGCTGGGAGGATGGGCGCAATCCTCAGTCGGAAGCCGATCGACAGGACTGGGAGGAGCAGCTCGCCGCAGGCCCGGCCGACGCGCGGCGCTTCACCGACGACAGGCTGTGTCCGATCGAGGATGCGGTCGTGGTCCTCCAGCACCTCGAGAGCGATCAACAGGGGCACCAGACCGACGGTGGCGCCGCCCGACCGGCCGAGCCGATCGCACTCGCCGAGGACGAGATCGATTGGCTGCACGACTTCCTTGATCAAACCTGTGCAACCATGTCCGTCGAGGCTCTCGACGGGTTCTTCACGGCACTTGTCGTCGGTCCCGAGCCGGTCATGCCCAGCGAGTACCTGGCCGAGATCTGGGACGGCGATGGGCCCGTCTACGACGATCGCGAGCAAGGCGAATTCAGCCTCGGCCTGCTCATGCGGCACTGGAACAGTATCGTTCATCGCTTCGAAGCTCAGAGGCCGTACGCGCCGATCATGGCAGACACCGCCGTGATGGCCCGCGACTGGGCCAACGGCTTCATGCGCGGGGTCTCCCTGCGCATGCCGGTCTGGGATCGACGCCTCGCCAAGGACGAGCAACTGACCACCTTCCTCGGCCACATCCTGATGTTGGCGATCGATCCGGACGCCGCCGCCAACGAAGGCGTGACCGCCGAGGAGAGGACGCGGATGATCGCAAGCCTGCCGCTCGCCGTGCACGGGCTCTATCTCTACTGGCGTGAGCGGCCCGTCACGTCTCAAACGACCAGCGCCGCCAGCGGGTCCCGGCGCTCCAAAGTCGGGCGCAACGCGTCGTGCCCGTGCGGCAGCGGCAAGAAGCACAAGCGATGCTGCGGCGCCGCTGTCCTGACGATCCACTGATCCGACCGACATTCGGCGACGCGATGACGGTCCTGCACCAGCAAAGCGCGTGGCGCCGGAGGCCAACCAGTGCGCCAAGCCGAGCCGACGTGCGACCGCCGAGCGTGGATCACTCATTGCCATCATGCCGCAGAGTGCCGTTCTCCTGGCAATGGGCGGAATGATCCGATACCGACCGTCGCACCTGCGACGCGGAGGGCCAGGTGCAGACACTCGGGGTGCAACACATGACGCGCGGCACAAAGTTGAATCTCTCATAATCTGACATCGCGTTTCGCGCGGTCGGCAATGTGGAGAACGCCGCCTGCCACTTCCGCTTTGCGGAGCATCGCGCAATCTCGTCGCGCAACGTCAGCGACGCGCCTGCCCACCGTGTCATAGCCATGTGCGGAAGGGTCGAACAAACCGCTCAGTAATATTCTCGCCGTCACAGGCACTTTCGAAGGCTTGGTTTGCGTGTTGAGCCGGACTCCCTCGCCGCAATTCTCGTGCAGCCGAAGTCCGCTCAACTCGGGATGCCATTGTCAACGACAATGATATGCAGCTCGCGAGGCCCATGCGCGCCCTTTACGAGGCTGCCTTCGATATCAGTCGTACCGCTCGCCCCCGTGATCAGGCACGCGTTGCGCGGGGTCGCATGACCCGCATTCCGCGCGGCCAGAGCATAGTCATCGAGATGAGCGACGATGCCCTGTGCAGGCACCGCAACGATATGCAATGTGCAAAGAAGGGCGTGAAGAATTGGCGTCTCGCGTGACGAATGGAAAACAACAGAGCCCGTCTCG
>CAZNMY010000084.1:0-27496 GCA_964574325.1 uncultured Devosia sp.
CGACAGCTCCCAGTTCGACGGGAACTGCGGGCTCGAAATCGGGCGCGCATCGGTGTGACCATCGACCTGCAGCGCCCAGTCGATCTCGGGCGGGATCGAGCGTTCCAGCTCGATGATCGCATCCCCCAGCTGATCGATCGCCTGCAAGCCTTCCACCGTCATCGTCGCCTGCCCCGACGGGAACAGCACCTCGGACTGGAACACGAAGCGGTCGCCGACCACCCGGATGTCCTTGCGGTCGCGCAGCAGCTCGCGCAGTCGGCCGAAGAAGTCGGAGCGATAGCGCTGCAGCTCCTGCACCTGCCGCGCGAGCACCGCATTGAGCCGGCTGCCGAGATCCTTGATCCGGTCCTGCGCGGCTGCGTCCTTCTTCTCGGAGGCTTCCAGCGCCTCGTTCAGCGCCGCGATCTGACGGCGCAAGGCCAACAATTGCTGATTGAGCAGATCGACCTTCGCCATCGCCTCGTTGGAAATCTTCTTCTGCTCGTCGATCTCGGTGGACAGCCCCGCCAACCGCCCCGCCGCCGCCCGGCTCTTCTCGTCGTTGTCGAGCGCGAACCCCTGCAGCTTGGAATTCTCGGCGCGAAGGCTCGCCAGCGTCGCCTGTAGCGCGGCCAGCTCGTTGACCGAAGACGTCGCCTTGCCTTTTTCGAGCGCGAGCAGATTTGTCAGCTCGCCGATCTGCCGCGTAAGCCGCCGCAGCGCATCGTCCTTGCCGCTGGCCTCCCGCGACACATAGAACTGCGCGACCATGAAGACCGACAGCAGAAACATGAACACCATCAGCAGCGTCGAGAGCATGTCGACGTAGCCGGGCCAGAATTCCGTGTATTCGGCCGTGCGTCGTTGTCGGGCCATATGTCAGATCCTCTTGGCGCCGAGCCGCGCCGAAAGCTCCTTGAGCAGCGCCGCCACTTCCTGGTTCTGCGCCGCCTGGTCGTCGACCCACTGCCGCAGCACCTGTTGCTCCTGCCGCATCTGGTTGGCGAGCTGGCCCACGCCCGTGGCGAGTTCCCGGATCGCGTCACTGCTCGGCGCAGCCCCTGGCGGCCCGCTGCCGATCTTCTCGGTGAGCTCCGAGATGTTCCGCTGGACGTCGAGCAGCGCCCCGTAGAGCTGGCGGTTCGCATCGCCGGAACCTACCGCTGCCGGCGTCAGATCCGTGATCCCCGACAGCCACTCTTCCAGCTCGTTGTAGAAGCGGTTGTGCGCGTGGCTCGCCTGCAATTCGAGAAAACCCAGCACCAGCGAGCCCGAAAGCCCGATGAGAGAAGCCGAGAACGCCGTGCCCATACCCTTGAGGGGCGCCGCGAGCCCCGTCTTCAGATCATCGAAGATGACGCCCGAGTCGTTGCCTTTGGTATCGAGCGACTGGATCGTATTGCCCACCGACGAGATCGTCTCGAGCAGTCCCCAGAACGTGCCGAGGAGACCCAGGAACACCAGAAGTCCCACGAGATATCGCCCGGTGTCCCGCGCCTCGTCGAGCCGCGTCCCGATCGAATCCATGATCGAGCGCATTGCCGTGGTCGAAAGCGAAAGCGTTCCTGTCCGCTCCCGCAGCATCGTCGCCATCGGCGCCAGCAGCGTCGGCGGATGCCCGCCCGCCAACCCCGGATCAGCGATCCTGAATGCGTTGACCCAAGTTATCTCGGGATAGAGCCGAACGACCTGCCGGAACGCGAACAGGATGCCGAAGAACAGCACGCCCAGGATCAGGCCGTTCAGGAACGGGTTGGTCAGGAACGCCGACTTGAGCATCGGTGAAGCGATCGCCGCGATGAACCCGATCAGCGCCAGGAACACCAGCATTCGCATGAGAAAAACGCTGGGCCGCGACAGTGTCTTGTGCAGCGGCGGCGTGAAATCGGGCTGACGCTTCTTGGCCATGTATGCTCCGGGTATGCTCCAACACCAGCAAGCCGATCGTCAGGGATCTCAGCGCTTCGGCTTCGATCGCGAACGGACATCAGATTCCCAGACAGTTGAGTCGTCCAACACCTGGATCGACGCGTTCGGTCAACGATTGCAAGTATTCCCGGGACCTACTGCATCAGACGATTATGACCATCTCACAGCAAAGACCCGGATCGGCCTATCCCGCAGCGTCCAGGATCTGCATCATGTTCTTGTGCAACACGCCGTTGGCGGCCACCAGCGCCCCCGTCTCGAGCATCGCCTGCCCCCCGTCCATGTCGGTCACCGTCCCACCGGCTTCCTTGACCATCACGATCCCCGCCGCCATGTCCCACGGCTGGATGTCGTGCTCCCAATAGGCATCGAAGCGCCCCGCCGCCGTCCACGCGAGATCCAGCGCCGCCGACCCCGTGCGCCGCACACCCGAAACCTCTTTCATCACAGCCGACACTTCGCGCAGGACCATCGGATGGTTCGGCCTCCCGCGATGCGGAATCCCGGTCGAAACCACCGCATCCGCGATCGACTTGCGCGCCGCCATCCGCAATTTCCGGTCGTGCGGACCCTGGCCGAGCAGGAAGCTGCCCTTGCCCTTTTCGGCGACGTAGAGCTCGTCCGACGCCGGGTTGTAGATCACGCCGGCGACCAGTTCCCCGTCGCGTTCGAGCCCGATCGAGATCGCGAACAACGGTATCCCGTGCAGGAAGTTGGTCGTCCCGTCCAAGGGATCGACGATCCAGCGGTTGCTGCCGTCCGAGCCGGGAACCTCTCCGCGTTCCTCCATCAGGAAACCATATCCCGGCCGCGCCTTTTTCAGCTCGCGAAACAGCGTATCTTCCGACTTGTGGTCGGCCGCGCTGACGAAGTTCGCCGGCCCCTTGACCGACACCTGCAGCAACTCCACCTCGCCGAAGTCCCGGGCGAGCCCCCGGCCGGCTTTGCGGGCCGCGGCCACCATGACGTTGATAAGTGCTGAAGCGGGCATGGAAATCTCGATCCTGCGAGGTGTCTGTCTGATTGTCTAAGAGCAGCGCCGAAGGCTTGAACCGACCGGCGACTTTTGCCACGGTCTTGCCTGCGGAGCGGGCGGAGCGCAACTCTGCCGGAGGATCAGGCCGCTGCGACACGAACGCCATCGAACCGAGGATAGCACAACCGAACCCTTCCGGTTCGTGAATAGCGGTAAGCGATCGCAGCCGGCCTTGCCCACCGCCGCCGCCATGAGCCAGATTGATCCGGCTCGAACAGAGGAAATCTAGCCATGCCGGACATTTCGGGAAAACAGATCGTCGATACGGCATGGCTCGCAGCCAACTTGTCGAACCCCGACGTCGTGGTCCTCGACGGCTCCTGGCACCTGCCGCAGGAAAAGCGCGATCCGAAGGCGGAATACGCTGCCGCCCACATCCCCGGCGCACGCTTCTTCGACATCGACGCAACCTCGGATCACTCGTTCTCGCTCCCCCATATGCTTGCGTCACCGGAACATTTCGCGGCCAGGATGAAGACCCTCGGCGTCGGAGCCGGCGATTGCATCGTGGTCTACGACGCATCCGCCCCCGGCCTGATGTCGGGCGCGCGCGTATGGTGGAACTTCCGCGTCTATGGCCACACCAACGTCGCCATGCTCGACGGCGGCCTCAAGAAATGGAAAGCAGAAGGCCGGCCGCTCACCTCTGATCCCGCGCCGCCGCGCGACGCCAAGCCGTTTGTGCCCCACTTCGACGCCAGCCTGCTCCGCTCCCTCGACCAGATGCGCGCGCTCGTCGAAGAGGGCTCCGAACAGGTCGTCGACGCACGCGGCGCCGGCCGCTTCGCCGGGCGCGATCCCGAACCGCGCCCCGGCCTGAAGAGCGGCCATATGCCCGGCGCACGCAGCGTACCGTTCAACACGCTGCTGAAACCGGACGGCACGCTCAAACACCCAAGCGAACTGCGCGCAGCCTTCGAGGCAGCCGGAATCGATTTGACGAAACCCGTAGTCACTTCCTGCGGCTCCGGCGTCTCGGCCGCCGTCCTCTCGCTCGCCCTGTGCTTGATCGGCCGCCCCGACGTTGGCCTCTACGACGGCTCGTGGTCCGAATGGGGCCAGGAAAGCCTGGGGCTCCCCATCGCGACAGGCGCCTGAGGATGCGGTCCGTAAGATTGCCGTCCGGCGTCGAGGTGCCGTGTCTCGGCCAGGGCACGTGGCACATGGGCGAGAACACCCGCGACCGCAAACGCGAAGCCGACGCACTACGCGCGGGTCTGGACCTCGGCCTGACGCTGATCGACACCGCCGAGATGTACGGCGAAGGCGGCGCTGAAGAAGTCGTCGCCGATGCCATCCGCGGACGCCGCGACGAGGTCTTCATCGTCAGCAAGGTCTATCCCCACAACGCCTCGCGCAGCGTCACACCCGCCGCCTGTGAGCGCTCGCTGAAGCGCCTCGGCACCGATCGCATCGACCTTTACCTGCTGCATTGGAAGGGCGACATTCCCCTCGCCGAAACCGTCGAAGCGTTCGGGAAACTGAAAGCCGCAGGCAAGATCCGACACTGGGGCGTCAGCAATCTCGACATGGCCGAAATGCGCGAACTCGCCGCTGCCCCCAACGGCAATGGCTGCGCCGCCAACCAGGTGCTGTATCACCTCGGCGAGCGCGGCATCGAATTCGATCTCCTGCCACACTGCGCGGCCGACGGCATCGCCGTGATGGCCTATTCGCCGCTCGCCCAAGGCGCGATCCTCGCAAACCCCGCGCTCGCAAAAGTCGCCGCACGCCACGGCGTCACTCCAGCGGCCATCGCTATCGCCTGGACACTGCGCCACCCCAACGTCATCTCGATCCCCAAAACTTCGAGCATCGAACGCCTCCGCGAAAACACCAGAGCGGCAGAGCTTCAGCTTTCTTCCCAGGATCTCGCCGAACTCGACGCCGCCTTCCCGCCGCCCAGACGCGCCACCCGCCTCGCCATGCTCTAACTTCCTTTTCGTCATCCTCGACCGAAGTGCGCCGCAGGCGCACGAGCGTCGGGGACCCAGCACGAGAAGCGTGCGAAGCACACATTGCTTCTCCAACCAACAGAACCAACCATGCGCACCGCCATCGTCAACATCGGCACCATCGTCTCGGGCGACTGCTCGAGCCCGTTCGCCAAGGGCGACACCATCGTCATGGCCGACGGCAAGATCGAAAGCGTCGGCACCGCCGCAGCCCAAGCGGTCGAAAGCTGCGATGTCGTCATCGACGCAAACGGCACCACCGCGATCCCCGGCCTGATCGACAGCCACGTCCACATCACGTTCGGCGACTACACGCCGCGCCAGAAGACCGTCGGCTATCTCGAAAGCTACCTGCACGGCGGCATCACCACGGCGATCACGGCATCCGAAGTCCACGTCCCCGGCCGCCCCACCGACGCCGAAGGCGTCAAGGCACTCGCGCTCGCCGCCCAGCGCTGCTTTGCCAACTACCGCCCCGGCGGCATGAAAGTGCACGCTGGCTCGATCCTGCTGGAACCCGGCCTCACCGGCCAGGACCTGACCGAAATCGCGCGCAAGGGCGTATGGCTCGCCAAGGCAGGCTTCGGCGCGTTCAAGACCGCCTACGAATACGGCCCCCTCATCGCCGCCGCCAAAACCGCTGGCATGGTCACGACCATGCACACCGGCGGCTCGTCGATCCCAGGCTCCGGCGCGATCACCGGCGACCACCTGCTCGCCGTCCGCCCCGACGTTTCGTTCCACATCAACGGCGGCCCGACCGCCATGCCCGACCGCGACTTCGAGCGCGTCATAAAGGAAACCGACATCGCCCTGCAGGTCTGTACCGCCGGCAATCTGCGCACCACGCTGCTGTGCGCGCGCCTCGCCGTCGAAGACGGCGCATGGCCCCGGCTCATCATCGCCACCGACACGCCGACCGGCAGCGGCATCATGCCCCTCGGCATCCTCTACACGATGGCCCACATCGCGAGCCTCACCGACATCGCGCCCGAGCAGGCCGTTTGCGCGGCGACCGGCAGCAACGCCCGCGTCTACAAGCTGAACTCGGGCGTGCTGGCACCCGGCAAGGACGCCGATGTCGTGCTGATCGACGCACCCGACGGCGGCACTCGAAGTTCGGGGCTTGCCGCGATAAAACACGGCGACATCGCAGCCGTCGGTGCGGTCGTCTCCGCTGGCGTGCCCCGCTTCGTCGGCCGCAGCCGCAACACCCCCGGCACCACCCGCAAGATCAGCGTCGCCAAATGCACCCTGATGCAGGATTTCTCTGGCAGCGGGCACTGAAAATCGTCGGGGTCAGACCCTGCGGGTCTGACCCCATGCACAACCCAATCACACGGCTCAATTCAACACCACCCCGCTCGCCTTGATCACGACCGCCCAGTCCGCCACTTCCTTCTCGATGAACTTGCCGAGCCACTCCGCTGAACGCTTCTCGCTCGACGCACCGCTGACAGAAAGCTTCTTGAACCGGTCCTGCACCCAAGGCGTATCGAGCGCATCCGCCGTCGCCTTGTTGAGCTTCGCGACGATTTCGGCCGGTGTCGCCTTCGCCGCTGCAAACGCGAACCACGCATAAGAATCGATCTTGAAGCCTTCCTCGTATGCCGTCGGAACGGAAGGCACGAACGGCGAGCGCCCCTTCGTCAGCACAGCGATCAGCTTGAGCTGCTTGTTGTCGATGATCGGCATCGCAGCCGGCGCGAGTGAGCAGAAATAATCGATCTGCCCCGCGATCATGTCCTGCAGCGCCGGCCCTGAGCCGCGATAGGGAACGTGCGCTGCCGCGCCACCGATCGCCTGCGTGAGCTGCGAGCACGTCAGATGCGACGACGAGCCCAGGCTCGACGAGCCGAACTGCATCTTCTTCCCGTTCTCCTTCACATAAGCCGCGAATTCCTTGAGGTTGTTGACCGGCAGCGTGTTCCTCGCGACCAGGATCAGCGCCATGTCGCCGACCAGCGCCACCGGCGCGAAATCCGTGATCGGATTGTACTGCGGATTCTTGTAGAGCGACTGGTTCTGCGCCAGCGTATCCGTGCTGCCGAGCAGGATGGTGTAACCGTTGGGCTCCGACCGCGCCACGCGCGCGCTGCCGACCATGCCGCCGGCGCCGCCGACGTTCTCCACCACGATCTGCTGGCCGAGCAGCTCCGACATCCGCTGCGCCATGATCCGTCCGATGGCGTCCGACGAGCTGCCCGCAGCGAACGGCACGATCATCGAAATGTGCCGGCTGGGCCAAGCCTGGGCCACCGCATGACCGGCCGCCCCCAGCGCCGACAGAGACGCGACGCAAGCCGCAGCGACGAACGACGAGAGACGGATTTTCACGAGAACCCTCCTTGAGAGCATGATCACTTTCGAAGAACCGCGTTGGCTAAAATATACGATAGCGCGGTCGGGTCACCAGCCGAATTTTCGTGCAGCCTCTGCCGCACGCTCGATCGATCGCTGCACGCGCTCGAAGCTGTGCATCGCCCCACGCGTTGCAACCCCTTCACCAACCTGCTTTCTAGTATCCAGGCAAAACGACGACCGAACCGAGCTGCCGGTAGCAAACGGCCTGCATGCCCCGAGGAACTCCGAATGACTTTCACCCCCGGCGACTTCCGCAAGGCCCTCGGCCTCTTCCCCACTGGCGTCGCCATCGTCTCCGGCCGCACCCCCGAAGGCCAGCTCCTCGGCATGACCGTGTCGTCCTTCAACTCGGTCTCGCTCGATCCCCCGCTCGTCCTGTTCTCGGTCGCCCGCACCGCCGCGAGCTTCGATGCCTGGCAGGCGATGCCGAAATACGGGATCAGCGTCCTCGCCCGGACCCAGGACGACCTGTCGACCCGCTTTGCCCGCAGCCAGTCCGACAAATGGTCGTTTGTCCACCCTGCCTACGGCGATCATGACGTGCCGATGATCCCCGGCGCGCTCGTCGGCTTCGAATGCGAACGCCATGCAGTCTACGACGGCGGCGACCACGCGATATTCGTCGGCAAGGTCCTCGGCTTGAACGCCGTTGCCAACCACGAGACCGAGCCCCTCGTATTCTTTTCCGGCCGCTATTGCGGCGTGAGGCGCAGCGACGCCTCGCCCTCCGAGCAGGAGTTCCTGCTCATCCACGGCTGGTAACCGGATCCCGCGCCCGGAAATTCTGATCGCGTACCTGCAAATCGCCGCTCGATCTTGACGCCCGCGCCGGACCGGCCCACAAGGGCCGAAACGCCATTCCACTTTAGTCTGGCACTCCAGTGTTCCGTCTCGGACATTTGCTTCCCATTGCAGCTAGGTTCAGAGCAAATGTCTGAGACATAAGGAACACCAGCAGCTTTCTGATTCTAGTGTTGCTTCTGTCACTGACGCTTGGCAGACGACCTAGCCGCAACCGGAGACCAAGCGTCAGTGACGCAACACTAGTCTGGGGACGCCGCGCATGGCCGATATGAAGCTGCTTTTGAACGACTTGGTTACCGCCAATCACATTCTCGCCAACGAGAATGTGCTGGACAGTTTCGGCCACGTCTCGATCCGCCATCCCGAGAACCCCGGCCACTTCATCATGTCGCGGGCCCGCGCGCCCGAGCAGTGCGAAATGCACGACCTGATGGAGTTCACGCTCGACGGCCGGATCATCGGGCCGAACCCGCATCCGGGCAAGCCGTACTCCGAACGTTTCATCCACGGCGCGCTCTACGAGGCCCGCCCCGAGGTGAACGCCGTCGTCCACAACCACTCCGTCAGCGTCATCCCGTTCAGCGTGGTGAAGGGCGCCAAGTTGCGCCCCTTGATGCACATGGCCGGCCCGATCGGCGACGACATCAACGTGTGGGATTCCTCCACGAAGTTCGGTGACACAAACCTGCTCGTCACCTCGATGGAAATGGCCCGCGACATGGCCAAGACCGTCGGCAACCGCACCGTCTCCCTGCTGCGCGGTCACGGCTGCGTGGTCACCGCGCTCTCGCTGCGTGAAGTCGTGTTCACGTCGATCTACCTCGAGATCAACGCGGCCATCCAGATGAAGGCCCAGGCCTTCGGCCACCAGTCGGTCGGCAACGAGGTGCAGTTCCTGTCGAAGGGCGAGGTCGAGATCATCACCAAGGGCCGCTCGGGCTTCACCTTCGAGCGCGGCTGGGAGAACTGGGCGAAGCGCGTCGGCCGCCCCTACTACCCGCAGTCGATGGACATGGGCGCCGGCTTCTCCCAGACCGATCCCAGCGGCTGAAACTTTTTCGCACGATGCGCCTCGCATTGAGCGCTCGACCCAACCCACCCTTCTGAACATACGAGGACCTCCATGCGCTACATCGACGCCTTCTGCCACTTCTTCCCCACTAAGGCCTGGGACAAGATCATGGAGTCGCAGCCTGCCGACATCGGCAAGCGCATGCGCGGAATTCCCGCGATCTTCGACCTCGATGAGAGGAAGCGGGTGTGCGACATGTTCCGCACCAAGCACAACTACACGCAGGTCATCTCTCTCGGCATGCCCCCGCTCGAGTCGATGGGCGCACCTGCACTCGTCGAGGACCTCGCGAAAATGGCCAACGACGGCCAGGCCGAGCTCGTCGCCAAGTATCCAGACTACTTCGTCGGCTTCCTCGCCTCGTTGCCGATGAACTCGCCCAACGCCGCCAAGGAGCTCGAGCGCGCGGTCAAGATGGGCGCCAACGGCGTGCAGATCCACACCAACATCAACGGCGATCCGCTCGACGACCCGAAGTACATGCCGGTCTTCGAGATGGCAGCCAAGCTCGACTGCCCGGTCTTCCTGCACCCCTCGCGCGGTGCCTTCGATCTCTCCGACTACAAGAACGAGACGAAGTCGAAGTACGAGATCTGGTGGACGTTCGGCTGGCCCTACGAGACTTCGGCCGCAATGGCCCGTCTGGTGTTCTCCGGTATGATGGACAAGCTGCCGAACCTCAAGGTTCTGGCCCACCATCTGGGCGCCATGGTTCCCTTCTTCGAGGGCCGCGTCGGCCCCGGCTGGGACCAGCTCGGCAAGCGCACGTCGGACGAGGACTACATCACGCTTCTCGCCAACATGAAGAAGCGCCCGCTCGACTACTTCAAGAACGACTTCTACGTCGACACCGCCGTGTTCGGCTCGACCGCCGCGACCAAGTGCGGCTTCGAGTTCTACCCCAAGGAGAAGATCCTGTTCGCCTCGGACTGCCCGTTCGATCCCGAGCGCGGCCCCGGCTACATCCGTGAGACCATCGCAATCATGGAAAGCTTGAACATGCCGAAGAACGAGATGGAGATGGTCTGCCACGGCAACGCCGAGAAGCTCTTCAAGATAAAGCCGCTGGCCTGATCTCGTTCGGCTGAACTCAGTCACCGATAAAAGGGGAGCGGATCACACGACCCGCTCCCCTTCGCATGCGCATCACGGTGACACTGATGCGACAACGCCCATACCCGGTCGCTATCGCTTCGATGCCGAGCCGGCATTTCAATTGCCCGGGCCAGATCCCTAGATTTCTCGATGTGTGGAACGGAGCTCGATCCGGACCGACACGGCGATGCCGAGGCTATTCCGCCGTCGGCGTTCTCTTCCAACCGAGAAACCTGAGAACCGACCATGCGCAAAGCAATTATCACCCTGACCACCGCTACCGCTATCGGCCTGCTGGCATCCATTTCGATCGCCAACGCACAGCAGAAGGTGCCGTTCGACGGCAAGAAGTTCTTCGACGAGATCGCGTCCCGCGGCGTCAGCATGCCCGCTGGCTTCGACGGCAAGAAGTTCTTCGACGACATCGCCAATATGGCGACCCAGAACAAGCAGTTCGACGGCAAAGCGTTCTTCGACGAACTGAGCAGCCGCGGCGTCAAGCTCCCGGCCGCCTTCGACGGCAACAAGTTCTTCGAAGAGATTTCCTCGCGCGGCGTCGCGATGCCTCCCATGGTCGTCATTAAGAAGTAGCAGCCCCAATTCGCCGCCGGCCCCTCTCGTCAACCGCGGGGGAAGCCGGCGGCGACCTGCTTCGATCCTCGAACGAGTTGGGCCACATGTTGACCAATCGATTTTTAGCCTCGCTGTCGATGGCGCTGATTGCGTCCTCCGCCGTCTGCGCTACTCTCGCCGCCCAGGGAAGCGGTCGCGCCCGCATCGATGCCAATTCCGCCGCGAAGGCCGTGTCGTCTCCCACCGGCTCGTTCGCGCCGATGCTCGCCCGCGTCATCCCCGCTGTCGTCACCATCAGAGTGACAACCGAAACTTTCGCTTCCGTCGAGATCAAGCCGGATGCCAAACCTGCAGGCGAGCCCCGGAAGATTTTGGCACGCTCCGGCGGCAGCGGCGTCATCGTCGATGCTGCCAACGGCCACATCCTCACGAACAATCACGTCATCGACAACGCGGTGCGCATCGAGGTCGTCCTGTCGGATGGTCGCCTGATGCCCGCACGCCTGATCGGCCGCGATATCGGTTCCGATCTGGCCGTGATCGAGGTCGCGGACCGCAGACTTCCGCAGGTCGCCATCGGCAATTCCGACAAGGTCCGCGTCGGCGACGTCGTCGCGGCGGTCGGCAATCCATTCGGGCTGGAAGGCACCGCAACCCTGGGTATCGTCAGCGCGCTGATGCGAACCGAAATCGGTCACGAAGCCTTCGAGGACTTCCTTCAGATCGATGCCGTCATCAATCCCGGAAACTCCGGAGGCGCCCTCGTCGATGTTCGCGGCGAGTTGATCGGCATCAACACGGCGACCGGAGGCCGGGTCGGCAACGTCGGCATCGGCTTTGCGATCCCGATCAACATGGCCCGCACCATCAAGGCCGAACTGATCCGCAAGGGCCGGATGCAGCGCGGCGCTCCCGGCCTCATCGTCGAGGACCTGTCGTACGAGCGCGCAGCCGAGCTGATGTCCCGCACCAACCGGGGCGCGCTGATAACCGGCATCGTCCCCGGATCGCCCGCCGCCGTCGCCGGCATAAAGCCGGGCGGCATCGTGACCGAAGTGTCCGGCAAGCCGGTCCGCGGAGCAGCCGAGTTCAACACGCGCGTATTCACCGTGCCGCTGGGTTCGGTGCTCCCGATCGTGATTCGCGACGGCGGAAAGGATACCCGCCATCAGCTACCGACCGCGCCCATCACCCTGAGCACCCCGCACCACACGCTGCCCGCCGACATCGGCGGCATCGCCGGCCTCGTCGTTGCCGACATTGCCTTGGGCAATCCCCTCTACGGCGACATCCGCGGCTCCCAGATCATCCGAATTCCCTCCGGCACCCGTGTAGCCGGCCTCGGCCTCGAGCCCGGCGACGTCATCGTCGGCCTCGACGACAACAACATCCGTCGCAGCGACCAACTCCTGCGATACGCCGATCGGGCCGGAATGAGTTATCGCCTCGACATCGTTCGCAATGGAAGGCCCGGCTGGGTTCGCGTCTCCCGCTGAGCAGCGACGATGGGAACTTATCGGTTCGAAGACAGGGAGAAGCGCCGTGCGGGAGGGATGCGAAAACCGCACCCTCGATTGCTGCGTTACTTCACATGTCGGAGAATGCTATGAAATCCGGGCATATTCAGAGCCGAACGGATCGCGCGATCAACCCGGCAGCGCGGACTGCCCAATTGCAAAGCGGGCGCCGTCGAGGGAAAATGGAAACACACGAGATCAGATACTTTCTCGCCATGGTCCGCGAGCTGAACTTCACCCGTGCAGCTTCCGCATGCGGAATTACTCAGCCTGCACTGACCAGGGCCATCAAGAAGCTCGAATCCGAGCTCGGTGGCGCACTGTTCCTGCGGCGGCCCGGCCAGATCGAACTGACACGTCTTGCCCGCGAGATCCTCCCGCGCCTCGAGGCGATCGAGCAGGACATGTCGGCAGTGAGGGCCCACGCGGCAACGGTCGCGGAAAGCCAGACCAACTCGTTGCGCCTCGGTGTCATGTGCACGGTCGGACCGACCCACGTCGTGGCGATGCTGTCGAAGCTTCAGCAATCCATGCCCGATGTGGAGATCTCCATCATCGACGCGAAAGCAGGCCAGATTGTCGACCTGCTCACCGCGGACGACATCGATGTCGGAATAACAGCCTGGCCAACCTATCCAGAGTCGGTCCACGCTGAGCCTTTGATTTCCGAGCGCTACGCGGTCTCCGTCCGGCACGACAGCGTATTGGCTGCCGGAACGGAAGTTCCCTTGGCGCTCATCTGCCAGCACAACTACATCGAGCGCCTCGGTTGCGAGTTCGACGACTACTTCGAAGCGTGCCACGGAAAATGGAATCTCGAATTCAACGTAACTTTCTCCAGCGAGCGCGAGGATTGGATTCAGGGCCTGCTCCTGGCGGGTCTGGGCTGCGCCATCGTACCCGAACGGATGGAAGTGCCGCACGGCATCGTGAAGCGGCCACTCACGGACCCCGTCGTCACACGCGATATCAGCATGGTGACGTTGCGCGGCAGGCCGCTGCCTCGCGCCGCCGCCGCTTTCGCACGCATCGCGAAATCGCACAAATGGCAGGAGCCCGGATAGTCGGCGCCTTCACGCGAGGTGCCCACGCTCCCGATACCAGCGTTCGGCGCCGGCATGCAGCGGCACGTCCATCGGCGTCGCGTCGGTCTCGACGCCGATCTGCCCGATCCCCTCGTGCGTTCCGGCTTCCCACGGCATCTCGTCGTGCCGCGCACCGAACGCGCCGCAGATCTCATACGCCGTCGCATCCGGCAGCGACGCGCTGCAGTAGAGCGGCCAGCCGCTGAAATCGATGCAATTGTGGCCTGCGGGCAGATGCGAGAAGCGGCCGTGATCGAGCGGCCCCGTCCGCCAGCCCAGCGCCGTCAGATGCGCGATCGCTGCCTCATCGAGATCGAGCGGAACGAATCCGTTGGCCAGCGCCTCGTCGATCCAGACGCTGATGCCCTCGTCGAGGATCATGTCGAGCGAGCCGTCGCGAATGCCCGCGATACGTCTCTTGTCCCCTGGACCACCGATCGGATGCACGCTGCCGCCCCACGACTTGATTTCGGCAAGGCTCATCCCGTGGTGCGCGAGCATCTGGTCGATCAACACCAGCGTCGAATGCGTCGGGTCCTCACGCAGCGAAATCCGCAGCGGATACTTCGCGCGCTTCACGTCGGCGAGCGACGTAAACCCGAGGCTCTTCTTCACGCCGATGACGAAGCGATCCATGCTCGGGTAGTTTGCGAGGATCCGAAGGTCGAGCGGTTGGTGGAACAGCCCCACGCCGCGATACGCCTGCGTCAGCATCGCCGACGGATTGACGAACGCCGCCGTGATCTCGCCCCGCGCCACCGCGTGCGCCATCACGGCCGATCCCGTCGACAGCTTCAGCCACGGCTTGAAGCTCTCCCCCGATCCCGAGCCGACGACGACACACATATCGCGATTGCCGCCATACGGCGTCTCGGGATTGCCCGCGATGTGCAGCCCCAGCTCCCACAGGATCTTCCCTCGCTTGAAGTTCGCGCCGGTTGGTAGGTAGGCCATCGGATGTCCTCGATCGAAGCGGTTCGCCCGAGACTATCCGCATGTGCATCGGCCCGCCACCACACCAGCGAACGCTGTCACCATCCGATTGCCCGGGGCAGCCACGTCGCCACGCCCGGAAACATGAAGATCAACACCAGCGTGATGAGCTGCAAGGCGATGAACGGCACCACGCCCTTGTAGATCGCGATCGTCGGCACGGACGGAGGCGCCACCGAGCGCAGGTAGAACAACGCCCAACCGAACGGCGGCGTCAGGAACGACGTCTGCAGGTTGACCGCGATCAGCACCGCGATCCAGATCAGATCGACGTTCGCCGCCTGCAGGATCGGCAGGAACAGCGGAACGACGATGTAGCTGATCTCGATCCACTCGATGAAGAAGCCGAGCACGAAGATCAGCAGCATCATGAAGAAGATCACCGACGTGATTCCGCCTGGAACCTGCGCGAAAAGGTCATGTACGAGCTGCTCGCCGTTGAGACCTCGAAACGCCAGCGCGAACACCTGCGCACAGATCAGCACGAACATCATGCCCGCCGTGATCCGCGTGGTGGCGAGCGTCACGTCCCGCAGCAGCGCGAAAGAAAATCGCCGCGCGAGCACGACGACGAGCACCGACCCGAGCGCACCCATCGAGGCAGCCTCGGTCGGCGCCGCGATGCCGCCGATGATCGACCCGAGCACTGCCAGGACCAGCGCCACCGGCGGCAAGCCGACACGAGCCGCCTTACGCCACAAGTCGGCACGCGTGATCGAACCACGTTCCTCCAGCGAAACAGGCGGCACCATCTCTGGCCGGAACACGCCGAGCAGCAGCAGGTAGATGCAGAAAATCGAAGCCAGCAGAAGTCCGGGCAACAGCGCAGCGGCAAACAGCGTGCCGACCGACTGACCGAGAATGTCGGCGAGCAGGATCAGGATGGTGCTCGGCGGAATGATCTGGCCCAGCGTTCCCGAAGCGCAGATCGTGCCGCAGGCAGTAGGCAGGTGATAATTGCGCCGCATCAGTGCAGGCAATGTGATCACGCCCAGCGTCACGATCGTCGCGCCGACGATCCCCGTTGTCGCGCCCATCAGTACGCCGACCAGGATGATGCCGACCGCCATGCCGCCGTTGCGACCGCCGGCTAGATGACCGATCACGTCCATCAACTCGTCGGCGAGTTTCGATTTCTCGAGCATCACCCCCATGAACACGAACAGCGGTATCGCGATCAGCGTATAGTTGGCGATCACGCCGTAGATACGTGCGGGCAGCAAGTTGAACAGGATCGGACCGAAGCCGAGATAGCCGAACACCAGCCCCGACACCGCGAGCGTCACGGCGACCGGAATGCCGATCGACAGCATCGCGAAGAACGAGACGATCGACAGGATCGCGAGGATTTCGTTGGGCGTCATGACGCGCTCCCTTCGCCGGGATTGTCATGGCGGCGCTCATTCGGCGCGAGAAACGCTACGATGGCGCGCAAGACAGCGGCAAAGCTCTGGATGAACAGCAGCGCGAAACCCACCGGCAGCATCGCCTTGACGATCCAGCGATGCGTGAGCCCACCCGGATCGGGCGACTTCTCGCCAATCGAATAGGACTGCTCGACGTAGGGTATCGACAGCCACAGCAATATGCCGACGACGGCAACGACGAGCAGCGTCGAAATCAGGTTGACCAACCGCTGCAGCGCCGGCGAGAATTTCCCATAGAGAATGTCGACCTTCACGTGCCCGTCATGCAGGATCGCGTAAGATAGGCCGAGCATGCAGATCGGCGCCATCAGGTGCCACTCGAGTTCCTGCATGCCGACCGAGCCCGTGCGAAACATGTAGCGAAGCAGCACGTTGAATGACATCACCAGCACCAGCGCGAACGCGCTCCAGCCCGTGATCCGTCCAATGACGTCGATCAGCCTGTCGAGCCGATCCGCGAGTGTCGTCAGCGATGTCATCGATGGAATATCCCGGACGCGCGTCGTGCCCCCGCCCCGAGAGGCGGAAGCACGGTGCTCATTTCACCCATAAGACTATAGCCGATCAGATCTGGCCGCGGATCTGCGCGTGATAGACGGCTTCGGAGACGCCGGCCCACTTGTCGGCCGTCGCCTTGAAGGTCATGAAGCTGTCGTGGACCTTCTTGACGAGCGGATCTTTGCCCGCCGCCTCGTTGAGCGTCCGGACGGTGACTTCCTTGAGCTTGGCGATCACCTCGGGCGGCAGCGGGCGCGCCTGCACGCCGTGGTTCTTGATCAGATCATCGAGCGCTTCGGCGTTCGTCTGCTCGCACCAGCTCTGGCTGATCACGTTGCACGCCGCGGCGGCGACGCGCACGATCTCCTTGAGGTCGGCGGGCAGGCTGTCCCACGCCTTTTTGTTGATGATGAGCTCGGTGACCGTCGAAGTCTCGTGCCACCCGGTCGTGTGATAGAACTTGGCCGCCTTGTGCAGGCCGAGACGGCGATCCTGATAGGGCCCGACGAACTCGGCCGCGTCGATCACGCCGCGCTCGAGCGCTGGAAAGATCTCGCCACCCGGCAGCAACTTCACGTCGACACCGAGCGCCGCATAGACCTTGCCCGCGAGGCCCGGTATTCGCATCTTGAGGCCCTTGAAGTCTTCGACCTTTTCGATCGGCTTGCGGAACCATCCGGTCATCTGCACGCCGGTATTGCCCATCGGCAGAGGCACCAGATTGAACGGCGCGTAGACCTCTTCCCACAGTTTGAGACCGCCGCCGTGGTAGAGCCACGCGTTCATGCCTTGGAAATTGAGACCGAACGGGACAGCCGTGAAATACTGCGCGGCGAACGTCTTGCCCGCCCAGAAATAGGCGTTGGCGCAGTTCATCTCGATCGTGCCTTTCGACACCGCGTCGAAACCTTCCAGCGCCGGGATCAGCTCGCCCGCAGCGAAGTGCTGGATCTTCAGCCTGCCGCTCGACATCGCATCGACCATCTTGATGAAATCGGTCGGCGAGCCCGGACCTTGCACGTAGAACGGCGAGCCCGGCCCGTAAGCGTTCGTCATCTTCCAGCTGAACGTCTTCGCCTGAGCGGTGACGATGGAGGGTGCTGCGATCACGCTGCCGGCGCCGATTCCAGCGACGGCACTCGTCTTGATGAACTTGCGACGATTCATTGGATTCCCCTTGATCCTGTTGTTCAGGAATTCAGAGCAAGCCCGATGCCAGTCCAAACTTTGAGCACGATCGGATGGATGATCAGGGGCTTAGCAGATCGCGAAGAAGTGACTGAAAATTTTGCTGCTCGCGTTTTAGGCAATGCATCATAAAGCAGGCAGAGGATGGCATACAAAACGGGAAGCCGATACCTGCTCGATATCTCGATCGTGCCCCTACTGGATCGTCTTCCCCATATACCCCGGAAACCACCCCTCGTGCGCCGCCGCAAGCTCGCCCAGCGCCAGCACCGGCTCGCCCTTGATCGACACGGCATCGCCGCCGACCTTCCCGATCACGCGCGCCGACAGGCCCGCAGCCTTGGCCCGCGCGAGAATATCGTCAGCCGCGTTCGGGTTCACTTCCAGCACGTACCTCCCCTGGTCCTCGCCGAACCAGATCGCGTGCGCCGGCAGCTTGCCTTCGTAGGCGTGCAGCTCCGCGCCGATCCTTCCCGCAAGCGCCATTTCCGCGACCGCAACGAGGAGCCCGCCGTCCGAGCAGTCGTGCACCGCTTCGACCTTCCGCTCGCGTATGAGCCCGCGCACGAGATCGCCCGCAGCCTTCTCCTCGCCGAGATTGACCGGCGGCGGCGCGCCTTCCAGCTTGCCGACGATGATCTGCTGATAGAGCGACTGACCGAGCCAGCCCTGCTCCGCTCCCACCAACACCAGCAGGTCGCCGGCCTTCTTCAGCCGGATGTCGCTGATGTAATCCGTGTCCGGCACCAGCCCGACGGCGCCGATCGCGGGCGTCGGCGGAATGCCCACACCCTTCGTCTCGTTGTAGAGCGACACGTTACCCGACACGACCGGATACGCGAGCGCCGTACATGCAGCCGACATGCCCTTCACGCTGCCGACGAACTGCCCCATGATCTCGGGCCGCTCCGGATTGCCGAAATTCATGTTGTCCGTGATCGCCAGCGGATCGGCGCCGACGCACGTCAGGTTGCGCCACGTCTCGGCGACCGCCTGCCGCGTCCCCATGTCCGGGTCCGCGAACACGTAGCGCGGGGTCACATCGCACGTCACCGCGATGCCCTTTTTCGTCCCGTGCACGCGCACGACACCCGCATCGCCACCGGGACGGCCGACCGTGTCGCCCATCACCATGTGATCGTACTGCTCCCAGATCCAGCGGCGCGAGCACAACGACGGATGCGCCATCATCGTCTTGAGCGCACCCGTCATCGAATTCGGGCCGGCGACCCACTGCGGCAGGATCGGCTTCGGCGGCACCGTCTCGACATACGGCCGCTCATAAAGCGGCGCTGAATTCGCGAGCTTGTCGACCGGCAGGTCGGCTTTCACCACGCCCCTGTGCTTGATGATCATGCGGCCCGTGTCGGTCGTCGTGCCGATGACCGCGAAATCGAGCCCCCACTTCTTGAAGATCGCCTGCGCCTGCGGCTCCGATCCCGGCTTCAGGATCATCAGCATGCGCTCCTGGCTTTCCGAGAGCATCATCTCGTAGGCCGTCATGCCCGTCTCGCGCTGCGGCACGTGATCGAGCTCGAGTTCGATGCCGACCCCGCCCTTGTCAGCCATTTCCGATGTCGACGACGTGAGGCCTGCCGCGCCCATGTCCTGGATCGCAATGATGCAGTCCGTCGCCATCAGCTCCAGACACGCCTCGATCAGCAGCTTTTCGGTGAAGGGATCGCCGACCTGCACCGTCGGGCGCTTCTCGTCACTCTTGTCGTCGAATTCTGCCGACGCCATCGTCGCGCCGTGGATCCCGTCGCGCCCCGTCTTCGAGCCGACATAGACGACGGGCAGCCCGACGCCCTTGGCCGCCGAGTAGAAGATCTTGTCCGTGCGCGCGAGACCAACGCACATCGCGTTGACCAGGATGTTGCCGTTGTAGCCGGCGTCGAAGTTGGTCTCGCCCCCGATCGTCGGCACGCCCGTGCAATTGCCGTAGTGACCGATGCCGGACACGACGCCGGCCACGAGATGCCGCGTCTTGGGATGACCCGGATCGCCGAACCGCAGCGCATTCATGTTCGCGACCGGCCGCGCCCCCATCGTGAACACGTCGCGCATGATGCCGCCGACGCCGGTCGCTGCCCCCTGGAACGGTTCGATGAAAGACGGATGGTTGTGGCTCTCCATCTTGAAGACGACCGCCCAGCCGTCCCCGAGATCCACCACGCCCGCATTCTCGCCCGGCCCCTGGATGACCTGCGGCCCCTTGGTCGGCAGCGTCTTCAGCCAGAATCGCGACGACTTGTAGGAGCAGTGCTCGGACCACATCACCGAGAAGATGCCGAGTTCCGTCATCGACGGCTCCCGGCCGAGAATGTCCAGAAGTCGTTGATATTCATCGCCCTTGAAGCCATGGGCGGCGATGACTTCCGGCGTGAAGGCAGGCTTTGCGGCAGGCTGGGCAGGGGCGCTCATGGCGGTTCCGGCGGCTCTCGTTGTCCCTTGATTTGGCCGCTTATAGCCTCCCCCGTCCGACCTGTCGCCCTCGTGGGAGGAAATTGGGGACACACACAATTTCCCAGTACCGAAGCTCAATGTTGTTCCGCATCATTCATGGAAATTGTGTGTGTCCCCAATTTCCCGCGGGTAAATGGGGTCAGACCCCGCGGGTCTGACCCCGAGCACCGAGGCCCTAGCAGCGGCGCTCGTACTTCCAGCAACCGCTCTCGATCCCGCTGCGGCAGTCGGCGCGCCACACCCGGCACATCCCGCCGTCACCGCCATAACCGGCCGGGCGATAACCGCCGCCACCGCCGCCATGATAGTAGTTCTGCCCGGCCTGCGCCCGGTTGGCCGCGATCGCTGCCCCGACGAGACCAGCCCCGATCGCAAGGCCGACTGCGAACTTGCCGACCTTTCCCGAAGAATGCGAGGGGCCGCCGAACGGCTTGACCGGACGTCCGTAGTCGCTGGCGAAAGCGGTGCTGCTGGTCACGATCAGCATGGCGGCGGCGGCAATGGCAGAGATCGACTTGTTCATGATGGGCTCCCGAAGGTTTGCAGGGTTGGCTTGGTGTCTCGTCCGGCCCGGCGTCTCGCCGCGACCGATGACTGGACAATGCCGCACCCCGCATCCGAGAGCTGTGCTGGCCAGCACAGGCCCCACTTTTCGATCGCCCCCAACCCTGGCGCGCCATTGGAGCCACTCATCCTGCCGTAGCTCAGGCCGAGCGGAGCGCGCCCCAAATTCAACTATCGCCGAGCTGCATAGTCGATAGGGTCCGTTGAACCGAATTCCAACGCGGGTATTGACATGCGACTCGAGGATCGAGCCCTTTTCACCGTGGGCTCGCGCCGCGCCAGGCGCTCGCTTGCCCAACGCCACGACACTTAAATCACGCATTTTCTCGCAATCGTGTACCGGGTCACTTACTCCCGACTGAGTTCAGCAGCGTAAGTATCTCCCGACTGAGATCGCGCATTTGCTCTCGATCTTGCACTGAAAAATCGGACGACAACACGAGATTGACCAAGTCTTCCGCGGCCTCCATCAACTGCTCGCCCAAACGAAGGCTCAATCGCCGATGGGAAGAAACGCCGCCCTTTCCGGCCGAACGCGGATTCAACTTTGTTCGGCGAGGAGATTTACTCATCTCACCATTCTCCGAATTGAAATAAAACGACTGATTTGGCGCCACCGATCGATCGCCATAGAATATTGATGGAAAATAGATCCGATAAACTTCGCCAACCACAGGCCGTCAAGCGAACGCATGATCGGAGCGAACCATTCTTTTCATTGCGGCCATCGCCTCTTTCACATCAGCAGCATCGAGGACGATGCGACCCGACAACCAGCTCCGAAACTTCAATCGCCCGTCGGTTGCGAACCATGCGCCGACCGTCCTGTCGCGATGTGAAACGATCGCACCGATATAGAAACCCAACTGGGCTGACATCTCGAGCTTCCGGCATTCTTCGTCGGCACCCAGCGCGTT
The DNA here is from genome assembly GCA_964574325.1 of uncultured Devosia sp. GTDB lineage: Bacteria > Pseudomonadota > Alphaproteobacteria > Rhizobiales > Hyphomicrobiaceae > CAMDPA01. Next base: position 21,466 of record CAZNMY010000084.1, read on the forward strand.
GCACAGGCTGATCTCGGCTTCGTCGAACAGTTCCATTTCCTCACCATGAAATATAACCAGTTTTCAGACGCAGCGGTCGAAAACATCCTGCAGATCAAAAAAATGCGGGCACGCCGTCAATTCGGAGTGCCCGCCACACTCAAGCTCGAAATATTCTCATTTTACACTCGTCGGCCTCCAGCCTGAGCCTCTTACGCTTTTCATGCTCCCGCTTACATTTCACCGCAAACAAGGCAATATGAACACTCGAAAGAGCAACAGACACGAGCAGGCACCACACCAAATCAGAATTCAAAACACACTCCACCTCGACAATTCGCCCATCAATTAAACGTCGTGCAATATCGATCCTTGTATCGATCGTTCACAAATCCGTCTTGGTTTATCGACAAGTTACCATTTCAACTTGTTGCACTCCTGAAAAAAATTTCGATCAACCTCCCCCCAAAAACCGAAACAGGTTGCGTAAAGTTCGAATCGAATGCTGCCTGCCCCCTGCGCATGGAAATTCACAGCCCGCCCCGTCGGGGAACCTCGCTACTCCCTAAAATTAGCTCGAACGGAGCGCTACCCAACGGTCTCGGCGTCGGTCCACGGTGGGCCGCTGACTTCAGCCATCCGATCCCCCCGCCACTGCCCGACCCTACCGCCTCACCTTCCACCCCGCCCCCGCACGCCGTCGCGCGTCTGCATCCGCCGCGTAGCTCTCCACGTCAGCGGTCTCGCAGATCCCATCGACCGTCACCGGCCCCGTGATCCGCTCGACCTCACCGGCACCACCACACAACAGCGGCGCCTCACCTTTCTCGACCTGTTCGAGCGCGCGGAACAGCAGCCGCCGGTAGGCGCCGATCGCACGATCGGTGGTGCCCAGCGTCTCGCGAGACCGGTCGTGGATGCGGCCCTGCCCTTCCACCGCCCACTGGTCGTGCACGTTGATGTCCTCGCCCATGCCCGTGTACGTGCGCGTCGCCTGATCGTGCGCGTCGAAACCGTAGTCGTTGCCCCGGTTCTTCTTCGAGCGATACTCCGGCAGCTCGTAGACCTTCAGCCGGTCCGCGCGCATCCGCTCCTTGTCGACCGGCCCCGTGAAGCTCGTGAAGATCGTGTACCAGTAGCAATTCTCGTCATCGACAGGCACATGCCACTGCGTGATCGTCATTTCCTGGCTCAGCGGGATCGTGATCGCGTGCGGAAATACCTGGTTCGTCACCCGAACATGCGTTCGTGTCTCGTCGAGCTTGCGTGTCGACGTGATCCTGATCCCATAGTCCGTCGGCTCCACGCCGATCACTGGCCGCGCCTTCTCGCGCAACAGCTTCGTCATCGGAATATCGCTGTCGAGCGAAGTATCGCGGAACTGCTTGCCGTATGCAGCCGCCCGATCCTCGTCCTCGAAGAAACGGTGCAGGAAAGACGCGTGCGCCGGATCGATACCGACCTCCAGCGCCTGCAGCCAGTTGCACTCCCACAGACCCTTGAACGCGAACGTGTGCGTATCCGGCGCCTGGAAACAATCGAATGCAGGAAACGGTGGCGGCTCGCCCTCTCCCATGTACGCCCATAGGATGCCGCTGCGCGCGACCACCGGATAAGATCGGGCACGCACCTTCGTGTGCAGCGTCGAATCCTCCGGTTCAGCCGGCGTCTCCAGGCATTGCCCGGTCACGTCGAACAGCCAGCCGTGGAACGTGCAGCGCAACCCGCCGTCCTCGCAGCGGCCATAGGCGAGATCGGCGCCGCGATGCGGACACGCCCGCTCGATCAATCCGAACCGCCCTTCGTCGTCCTTGAACGCGACGAGATGCTCACCGAGCAGGCGCACCGGCTTCACCGGACGCGGCCCGTCGAGTTCCTCGATCAGTGCCGCCGGCTGCCAATAGCACCGCATGAAACGTCCGCACGCCGTTCCCGGCCCCGTCCGCGTGACAAGATGATTCCGATCGGCGCTGAGCACGGGCGTACTCCTTTCTCGAGAGGCGTCTTCGAGGTGAGGCTATGCGCTACGGCGCAATCCAAGCAAGCGCCACCGTGAAAGCCGCCGGCATCGAGACGGACTAAAGCCCTGCAAGTTCTCGCGCGATGTTCTCTCTTGCGCGCTTTTCCCACTGCGCCTTCAACGCAGGCGTCCGGTACAGCGACGGCATCGCCAGCAGCTTTGTCAGCACGCCCGCGCGGCCCCTACGGTAGAGCACATCCGGATACACGGAATACTCACGCCGTATCGCAACCGCATAGGCGTCATAGACAACCGGCTCCGCCGCCAGCACAGACAGGTCGAAATCCAGGAGATGGTCGAGATCCGGGTCGGCCACACCAGCCTCCGGCGCTCCACCGGCATGCTTCGTCGCTTCGATCCAGCGACAGACTTTACCGACCACATCATCGAGTACCCCGAGCCGCCGCAACCATTCGGCAGCCAACGCAGCGCTCGCCGCTTCGTTGTCGGTACGCGACGGCTCGTACACCGCGTCGTGATAGAGGATAGCCAGATCGACAGCCACGGGATCGGCCAGCGCCGCCCTATGCGCACGCGAAAGCTCCAGCAGCGAATCGATATGGCCGATGTCGTGGTAATGGCGGCCGGCGCCCGAATACGCGTCGAGCATGACACACAGCGCTTCCCTGCACTGCGCCTCGTCCGCCCGGAAGCAGGCCCCGAGCTCGCGCCACCTCGCCGTGATCCGCTCGACCTCCGGCGTCATCGCACCCCGCTATTCGAACAGCCCACTATTCAAACAGACTGAGCTGATCGGGATGAACCGTACGCGAAATCCGCTGGTGCCGGCCGTAGTCGATCCGGTCGACCAGCCCCGGATGCCGCGCCTGGAAGATCTCGATCGCCTTCTTGCGCGAGCCGACGAACCGCTCCTCCTGCCACACCTCGTAGAGGCGGCGCGGATCGCAGCCGTAGCGCGTGAGCAGATCCGCGCGCCGCACCCGCAGCCAGCGCGCGATCCAGATGTCGATCGCATCCGCTTCCGTCAGATGACGGGTCTTGACGGGCTGTGCAAAACCAGCGGAGCCGGGCACTGGCCGGCTCGCGGCAATTTCACTTTGGAACTCGGCGTGAATGCTCATCGGTCACTCGTACACTTGACTGCAAGGCCACTACGCTTGATTGAGGCCCCACGATAGCAGCAATTCCATGGCCGTCGTTGAGCCGGCAACTCGAGCCCGGCGGCCTGTGTACGACCTGTTCACGACCTGTGCATCGTAAGACATGCGCAGAGCCGTCGCCGCCAACCCGATCTCAGAGGCATCCCGCGTGATCCTTTTCCCCGCCATCGACTTGAAGGACGGCGCTTGTGTGCGCCTCGAGCTCGGCGAAATGAACCGCGCCACCGTCTTCAACGACGATCCCGCGGCCCAGGCCGAGATATTCGAGCGCCAAGGCTTCACCTGGCTGCACATCGTCGATCTGAACGGCGCTTTCGCCGGCAAGCCCGTCAACGCCGCCGCCGTCGATGCCATACTCGCCCGCGTGAAGATTCCCGTTCAGCTCGGCGGCGGCATCCGCGATATGGCGACCATCGAAGCCTGGCTCGCCAAGGGCATCCGCCGCGTCATCCTCGGCACCGTCGCCGTCCGTGATCCAGCGCTCGTCAAGGCGGCCTGCGCGCGCTTCCCCGGCCGCATCGCCGTCGGCATCGACGCCAAGGGCGGCAAGGTCGCCGTCGAAGGCTGGGCCGAGACCAGCGAGCTGACTGCGATCGACCTCACGCGCCGATTCGAGGACGCCGGCGTCGCCGCGGTCATCTACACCGACATCGACCGCGACGGCGTGCTGAAAGGCCTCAATCTCCCCTCGACCGTGGAGCTGGCGCGTTCCACGTCGATCCCCGTCATCGCCTCGGGCGGCCTCGCCTCGATCGAAGACGTGAAAGCGCTCCTGTTGCCCGAGAACGCCCTGCTCGAAGGCGCGATCACCGGCCGCGCCCTCTACGACGGCAGGATCGATCCTGCCACAGCGCTCGCCCTGCTGTCGGCCGCGAGCTGACTGGGCACAATAGTTCCTCTGACGAAAGGCCAGTGGTGACAATGTCGCGGCATTTATTGCCGTCCATGCTCAGCCTTGATAGTCTCGACCCGCCTGCGCGCACTTTAGTCCGGTCATCAGCCGGATAGCGTCTCAGCCAGTCCGCGCGCATTGGGAGGTAAGAACAAATGTTCAAGCACACGACCGCGCTGCTCTGCGCGCTCGGCCTGACCGCCACATCCGCTGCGGCACAGGACAAGATCCGCATGGGCTTCGTGACGACCCTGTCCGGCCCCACTGCCGTCATCGGCAACGACATGAAGAGTTCCGTCGAACTCGCGCTCGATCATCTCGGCCGCAAGATGGGTGGCAAGTCCGTCGAGATCATCTACGAGGACGACCAGCAGAAGCCCGATGTCGGCAAGCAGAAGACGGACAAGCTCGTCCAGCAGGACAAGGTGCCTCTGGTCGCCGGCTACATCTGGTCGAACGTCCTGCTCGCCTCCTATAAGGAAGCCGCGGACGCAGGCGTCTTCGTGATCTCCTCCAACGCGGGCGCATCGCCCCCGGCTGGTGCTGCCTGCCACCAGAACTTCTTCAACGCCTCCTGGACCAACGACCAGCCCGCGATGGCGATGGGCGAGCAGCTCAACCAGCGCGGTGTCAAACGCGTCTACCTGATGGCGCCGAACTATGCCGCCGGCCGCGAGAGCCTCAGCGGCGTCAAGCGCACGTTCAAGGGCGAAGTCGTCGGCGAGGACTACACCAAGTGGCCCGGCCAGCTCGACTTCTCCGCCGAGCTCGCCAAGGTTCGCGCCTCGAATGCAGAAGCCCTGCACGTGTTCTACCCCGGCGCGTCGGGAGTGCAGTTCCTGGCCCAGTACGAGCAGTCCGGCCTGAAGGGCAAGGTGCCGCTGTCGCAGGTGTTCTCGATCGACTCGCTGTCGCTGCCGCAACAGAAGGAAACCGCGCTCGGCGTGCGGACGGCAGGCCACTGGGCGGCCGACATGGACAACGAGGCCAACAAGAAGTTCGTCGGCGACTTCCTGAAGAAGCACAATGCCTACCCGAGCTTCTATGGCCAGCAGTCCTATGACACGATCATGTTGATCGCGAGTGCCGTCGACGCGGTGAAGGGCGATATGTCGAAGAAGGACGACTTCCGCAACGCCCTGCGCAAGGCAAACTTCAAGTCGACGCGAGGCGACTTCAAGTACGGGCACAACCACTTCCCGATCCAGAACTTCTACGCGCAGGAAGTGGGCAAGGATGCCCAGGGCCGCCTGATGGTCAAGAACGGTGCGCCGATCTTCAAAGGTCACGTCGATCCGTTCGCCAAGGATTGCAAGATGAAGTGGTGATCGGGCTTCGAAGCCCGTTCGTGGCGGTGTGCGCGAATTCGTGCACACCGCCTTCTTTTTGAGCTTCATCGGCAATGTCACTGACCGGCTAGCCTAGTGTCAGTCGCCGTCTCCTGAGTCATAGTGCGTCGAAGGACAAGCAAGCCGCGAGTGCAACGCCGACATCTGAACCGGGCAGGCATTCGTCCGCCCCAACACAATCCGTCGTTCCGAGATCTCCCTTGTCGACACTGCTCATCGAAAACACGCTGCATGGAATCCAGCTCGGGCTGCTGATCTTCCTGCTGGCTGCCGGGCTGACGCTCGTGTTCGGCATCATGGACATGGTGAACCTCGCGCACGGTTCGCTGTACATGATCGGCGCCTACTTCGCGTACACGCTCATCGGGACGACCGGCTCGTTCATTTTCGGCGTGTTCCTGGCGTTTTTCGCCACATTGACCTTCGGTATCGTGCTCGAGAAACTTGTGCTGAGTACGCTCTACCAGCGCGACCATCTCGACCAGGTGCTCGCCACCTTCGGCCTGATCCTGTTCTTCAACAAGCTCGTCCAGGTGATCTGGGGACCGGCCGGCCTGTCGATCGCGCTCCCGCCCTGGCTTGCCCAGAAGATCGAGATCCTGCCCGGCGTCCCCTACCCGCTCTACCGCCTGTCGATCACCGTCGTGTCGCTCGCCGTCGCCGCGGGCCT
>CAZNMY010000085.1:0-26533 GCA_964574325.1 uncultured Devosia sp.
GATCACGGGCATCGATGGAGAACTTTACGTCTTTGGCTGCCATGTGGGGGAACCTCGTGAGTGGGTTAGGTGTAAGGCGCGAGTGGCGAATGGCCAGTGGCGAATGGGGAGAAGAAGCTAAGCGCTGGAGCCTTGCCCCCATTCGCCATTCGCGATTTCGCCATTCACCGCCGCGAAGCGGCGTTACTTGTCCAGAACGCCCATGATGTCGCTTTCCTTCATGATCAGCAGGTCCTGCCCGTCGATCTTGACCTCGGTGCCCGACCACTTGCCGAACAGCACCTTGTCGCCCTTCTTGACGTCGAGCGGAACGAGCTTGCCGGCCTCGTCGCGAGCACCCGGGCCAGCCGCGATGATCTCGCCCTGCTGGGGCTTCTCGGCAGCGGTGTCGGGGATGATGATGCCACCGGCGCTCTTGGTCTCGGCATCGGTGCGCTTGACGACGACGCGGTCGTGGAGGGGACGGAACTTCATGCGGAGGAAACTCCCGGAAGTTGGGGGCTGAAAAGCCACTGGAGGATGTAATTTGGCGATCGGTTAGCACTCTCATTGGTCGAGTGCTAGCAGATGCTGCGGGATGTAATCCCGGTTCGACCGACTGTCAAGCCTGTGGAGGGGCGACACAGCAGTGTCGTAAACGTCGGATGCATCAGCACATTCGGCAAAACCGTGAGTGTCGATACACAGGCGGTACGAGCGTCGCGCGCGTCGGCCCGGCCCCGATACAAGCGATCTGCCAATGGCCCGGCCCAATCCCGGCACATCAGGTTGATCGCGCAACCCAACAGCTGCCGCAGCAGCGCCCTACACTCGCCGCCAGCGCCCTCAAGCCCCCGCGTGCGCCTTCTTCGTCCGCGCCTGGATATCGCGCAGCACGTCCAGTTCGCGCGCCGTCGGCGCCGGCGTCTCGCCCACATCGGCCGCATACTTCAGCGGCCAACCCGTCGCCGCTCGCAATTGATCGCGCGTCACGCCGGCGTGGATCGTCACGACGGTCATTTCTTTCGACACCGGATCGGGCTCCATCACGCACATGTCGGTGATGAGCTTCGTCGGCCCCTTGGTCTTCGCACCCTGCTTCAGACGGTCGTCGCCGCCGGTGCCGTGACCGAGCGAGGTGATGAACGGCAGCTTGTCGACGAACGCACGCGGGCTCTGCGCCATCGTGATGAACACCTCGCCGACGTGCACCGCGATCTCAGGCGCACCCCCGCCGCCGGGCAACCGCACCTTCGGATTGTGATAGTCGCCCACGACCGTTGTGTTGAGATTGGCGAAGCGGTCGATCTGCGCGCCGCCGAGAAAGCCGACGGTGATCCGCCCGCCCTGCAACCAGTATCGGAACATCTCCGGCACCGACACCGTCGTCAGCGCCGTATCGCACAACTCGCCATCGCCGATCGACAGCGGCAGCACGGTGGGCTTCGTCTCGAGCGTGCCGGACTCGTAGATCAGCGTGATATCGGGCGCATGCGTCATCCGCGCGAGATTGCACGCCGCCGAAGGTGCGCCGATCCCGACGAAGCAGACGTCGGTAGACTTCAACGCGCGCGCCGCCGCGATCGTCATCATTTCGGAAGGCGTGTAGCTGGCGGTGGTCATCGCGTCGTTCCGTTCTGTGGCAGCACACGTGTGGAATATGGCGGACCGTCGCGCAGAGCAAGCCTCCCCGCTCGGGGCAGCGCGCGGCATGAAGATCGCATGAATTTAACGATCGCTTAACCAGTTCTAACTAACGATTAACCGGGGACTGACCTCGAGAGTTGCTTAACCTTTTTGAGTTTGTGAGGGCGTATCACATGCATTGGAGTTCGAGTACGCCGGTCTTCGGACTGGTAGGAGCTGGCCTTGCAGCAACCGCGTTTGCAGCCGGCGCACAGGCAGCGGATCTCGGCGGACGTCAGCCGCCATACGAACGGCCCCCAGCGGCGTCGGCATTTTACGGTGCCCACTCCTGGACCGGCTTCTACGCCGGCATGCAGGCCGGATACGCCTGGGCCAGAAACGACATCACCGCGCTGTGGGGCCAGGCGAGCGGCCCGCAGGAGATCTTCGAATACACATCGCGCGGCGCCATCGGCGGTCTCCACTTCGGCTACAACCGGCAGGTGAACCAACTCGTCGTCGGCATCGAAGCCGACCTCGAAACGGGTGGCCTCAACGGCTCGGATGTCGGTACCGTCGGCGCGGTTCACACCACCTCACTCGATTGGATCGGATCGTTGCGCGGCCGCATGGGCGTCGTGACCGGCAACTCGCTTCTCTACATCACCGGCGGCCTCGCCTACGGCAGCGTGTCGACGGAGCAGTACCAGCAGACGAGCCTCGCGCCGTTCAGCATCGACACCCAGCGCAAGACCGGATGGACGGCGGGTGCCGGCGTCGAGCACGCGCTCGCCTCCAACCTGACGGTTCGCATGGAGTATCGCTACACCGATTTCAGCGAGGTCAGCTACTACAGCCCCAAGCTGTGGATGCGGGAAACCAGCGAGATCACCAGCCACGCCGTCCGCGGCGGCATCAGCTTCAAGTTCTGACGGACCGCACATTCGGGCAGACAACTGGGCCGGTACTGCGCGGTCTGCCCCGATTGCCTCGAACCAAACGCCCCCTTCTGCGTTCGCACGCCGTCAGGAATTCGACGAACCGCATCGTCAGATTTCCGCGGCGTGCGTTTGCCGGCCACACGGCGTGCACCTTGATCGCCTCCAGCTTCCAGGACGGAAGTACCTCGACGATCAACCCGCTGGCGACATCGCTACGGGCAAGAAACTCGGGCGCCATCGCCAAGCCCAGTCCGGCCCGCGCAAAACCATAAAGAGCAACTGCGTTGTCTGTCACCAGCCTTGGGGTGAAGGTGACTGCCGCCGCGACGTTGTCGGGCCCGCGAAACCTCGCCCGATTGTTGACCGGACTCAACTGAAGCCAATCCCATTCGGCAATATCGGATGGCTGACGGGGACGTGACCGTCCATCGAGATAAGCTTTGGCCGCATAAAGCTTGACCGGCACATCACCGATCAGCGTCGCCTTCAAGCTGCTGTCCTCTAGCGCCCGGCTCATCCGGATCGCCACGTCGATCCCCTCCCGAATCAGATCTCTTTGTACATCCGTGAAATTCAACGCCAGCACAACTCCGGAGTATTGCTTCGCAAATTCAGCAATATCCTCGACGAGGTGGGCTTGCGCCATCACCGCCGGAGCAGTGACGTTCAACCTGCCCACCGGCAGCCGCGCGTTGCCTGCGATCGCATCGAGTCCTTGTTCCGCAGCTTCAACCATTGCCGTCGCCGACTGGAACAACCGCTCTCCATGCTCGGTCAGCGAAAGCCGCCGCGTCGACCGATAGATCAATGCTACGCCGAGCTGCTGCTCGAGATGCGCGACGTGATGACTGATCACCGATGGCGAGATCGACAATGCAGTCGCGGCCGCGCGAAACGAACCGAGTTCGACCACTTTGGCGAACACCGCCAGCAGCCTGAGCTGATCGATCATTGTTCGATTCCCTGGAACATTAAAACCTATCTATACGATATTATGCTCCAGTCGCGATGCTGCGATAGTCCTCGGGGCCTGGGAAGCCCCGTCAATTTGCAGCACAACTGGAGGAATCGAATGAAATCCGCCTTGATCGCTTTGATGAGCGCCGCCGCTGTTACGATTTCGGCAAGCCCTGTGTGGGCAGACGACCGCGCCGCAGTGGAGAATTTCTACAAGGAGATCCTTGGTAAAGCGTCGACCGCCGGACTTGGCGAACGCGCCTCGGTCGTACTCGCCCCAGCCTGGGAAAGCCTCGGCGACTACTCCGGCGTCGCCAAGAAACGCGATCAGTTCGTCGCCCAAGTCGAAGGCTTCGGCAAGCTGATCCCGGATCTGAAGTGGAACATCGAGGAGGTCCTGCAACAAGGCAACCGTTACGTCGTCCGCGGTCGCGCAACGGGTACACCGAGCGGACCATTCTTCGGCGCTCCCCATACCGGCAAGCGCTTCGACATCATGTCGATCGACATCCATACCGTGGAGAATGGCAAGATCGTGCGCTCGTTTCACGTCGAAGACTGGGGAACGGCGTTGCGCCAGTTGAAGGCCAACTGACGACGACCGCACTCGGGCAGGCAGCTTCGCGTCGAAACGAAGGCAAGAAGCTGCTTGCCGTCCGTCGTCTCACGTCAGAATGCGCACACCGAACGGCGTCTCGATCGCCGCGATCAGCCGCACGACCTTGCCGTCGCGCACGTTCGGCGCGAACGGCAGCGCCAGCGTTTCCAGCGTCGACCGCACGAACGCCGGCTCCGGCGTCTCGATCACCAGCGCCTGCAGCTTGCAGCCCATGTCCGGCATAGCTGAGGCAGGCGGCCCGGCCTCGCCCCAGTCGATCAGGTGCGGCAGCGCGCCATCGGCAGGAAGTGAACCGTCCGCACGCACCGAGAACTGCCAGCTCCGCTCGCCCCGGCTCACCGTCATCGGCTCACCGAACGTCGGCCCGCGTGTCCCGATCTGAGCTTCGAGCCCCGTACACCGCGCGACCCACGCGCGCAGCCGCCGCCCCTCGCGCCAGTCGCGGCGCAATTGCGCGGGATCGTCGAGCCCGAACCAGCGCCGGTGCGGCGAAGGCTTGCCAGCGCCCGGATCGACCGAAATCACTTCGAGAAACACACCATCGCCGAGCCGCAGCAGATGATTGTGCGTTCCCATTTCCGGATGCTTGCCGCCCGGCAGCGGTTCGATGCCGAGCGTCTCCCGCACCCACGCGATCCCCGTCGCAAGATCCGGTGCGACCACCGCGATATGATCCAACTCCGCCATCGCCGCGCTCATCGTCACGCTTTGCGCGCCGGCCTCGCGTGCACTGCGTACGCCTCGGGCCCTTTCGCCAGCACGTTCTCGTCCATCCACGCCTTGAACGTGTCACGCTCGCGGCTGATCTCGTCCCAATCGAGATAGAACTTGTTGTTGCGCTTATAGTAGCCGTGCGCGTAGCTCGGAAACGCGCCGCCCGGCACCACCGCGATCGCCGAGATCGTCCACGACGGCAGGATCACCGCGTTGGCGTTTCGGGGGCCACGCGCGTCGGGGTGCTCCCCGGAGCGCGCATCAAAAAGTTCTTCCACTACTTCCTCGACCGTGACGACCGCACGCTTCGCCGCCAGAACAGCTTCCTTCTGCACCCCGACGATGCCCTCGAACAGCACGTTGCCCTTCTTGTCCGCCCGCAGCGCATGCACTACGGAAACGTCCGGCCGATGCGCCGGGATCGCCGCCAGCCGCTCGCCGGTGAACGGACACTCGATGAAGCGGATGTTCGGGTTCACCTTCGGCAGATCGACGCCGATGTAGCCGCGGAAGATCGCGCACGGCAGACCCGCAGCCCCCGCCTCATAGGCGTTGGCCATCGCCGCGTGGCTGTGCTCCTCGATCTCGAGAGGCCGCGGATAACCCTTTTCGTAAGCGTCGCGCACACGATGCAGTGAACCGACGCCAGGATTGCCCGTCCAGGAGAAGACCATCTTCTTCACGAGGCCCATGCCGACCATCTGGTCGTAGATCAGATCGGGCGTCATCCGGATGACCGTGAGATCCGTGATCCCCTGCCGGATGATCTCGTGCCCTGCTGCATAGGGAATGAGGTGCGTGAAGCCCTCCAGCGCCAGCGTATCGCCATCGCGCACATTGGCCTTGATCGCCTCGGCCAGGGACAGGAATTGAGCCACGGTGAAACCTCTTCTCGCCACGGATTGCAAGCATTCGGCCGTGTTGTGTTCGATCGCCCCCCGTTTGGCAATGCGATTTGCAACGTGATTTGCAAGTCGCACGGGCGAGCGAACCGCGCTAAGAAGCTGACTGTGCCGCAAGCCTCCCTCCGGGACTGGACGGCATCGTGGCCGGGGAGGCAATAGACGGCATGTTGGGCGGATTTCTCGCATTTCTGTCGGCCGCGCTGTTCGGCCTGAACAATGCAGCCACCCGCCGCGGCGTCCTCAATGGCAGCGTCGTCCAGGGCATGGCGATCACCGTGCCGATGGGCGCACTGCTGTTTCTGGCAGCCTGCCTGGTAACTGGAACGCTGGCGCCGCTATGGAGCTTCTCTCCGCTCGCCCTGCTCTGGTTTTCCTGCGCCGGCCTCGCCCATTTCGTCATCGGCCGCTACTGCAACTATCGCGCGATCGCCGCCATCGGCACAAATCTGTCGAGCCCCATCCAGCAGTGGGAAGTGCTCGTCACGCTCGCGCTTGCGATGGTCTTCCTCGGCGAACGCCTCACCCCGATCACCGTGATCGCGATTGCATTGCTGCTGCTCGGCCCCGCCATCGCCGCCCGCATCGAGGCTCGCAAGGCGAAAAACGCACCAGCAGCGTCATCGGCAGAGGCACCGCCCGCGAAATTCGAGCCGCGCTACCGCGAAGGCTACACCTGGGCGTTCCTCTCGATCTTCGGCTACGGCGTCAGTCCGATCTTCGTTCGCGCCGGACTCGACGGTGCCGGCATCGGCGCCAGCATGGCCGCCGGCCTCGCATCCTACATCGCTGCGACCATCGTCGTCGTGGTCTGGGTGGTGGCATCGGGCAAGGTCCGCCACGTCACCGAGTTGCAACCCGATCCGCGCCGCTGGTTCCTGTTCGCCGGCTTGCTCGTCGGACTGAGCCAGATGGTCCGCTACATGGCGTTGGCTCTGGTGCCGGTCACGGTCGTCGCGCCGATCTTGCGCATCCAGACATTGTTCCGGATCTACTTCTCCTGGATGCTGACGCGGGAATACGAAGTGTTCGATCGCAACGTCATCGTCGGAACCGTGATTTCCGTCGCCGGTGCCATCCTCATCACGCTACCGCCCGACCTCGTCGCCAGCTGGCTGCCGATTCCCGGCTGGACGAGATCCCTGCTCACCTGGCGCTGGCCTTGAGACGCGATCTCATCCGAACCTGCGCCGCAACTCCGGCATCACCTCGGCAGCATAGAGTTCAAGTGATCCGATCGTCTCGTCGAGTGTCATGTCTCCGAACTGATGCTGCCCGACGAGCGTATTCGCGCCCGTCGCCTCGATATGCTGAGACAGCCATTCGACGACGGTCTTCGGACTGCCGGCCACGCCGCGCTCCTCCGCATCGCGCAGGATGTCGAACGAAACGGACTGCTCCCAGTGGGTCGGCGCGGCACCGTGCAGCTTGAACAGCCACAGGAAGCTCGTGAGCCAGACCTTGTAGGCGCGCCGCGCGATCGCGAGCGCCTTTTCGTCCGTCTCCGCAACGACGATGTGCCGCGCGAGCCCCATCCGCGGCAGCGGAGCAACCTTGCCCCTCGTCTCGCGCCAAACCTCCCGGTATCGCGCGAGCAATGCCCCCGACGCCGACGGCTTCTCGTTGCACACCACGTTCCAGCCGAGTTTCGCTACACGTTCTGCGCTTGGGCTCGAGTGCAGCCCGTACCAGATCGGCGGATGCGGCTTCTGGATCGTCGTGAGATGGTTCGGCACATTGTCGAACCGGAACCGCTCGCCCGCGAAGTCGATGCGATCTTTCGACATCGCCTGCAGGATCACCTCGAGCCCTTCGCGGAACGTCTGGTCCGCTTCGTGCGGCGTGTAGCCGACATACTCGAGCTCGATGTTCGACGCCCCGCGACCGAAGCCGACCTCGAGCCGCCCGCCGCTGAGCGCGTCGAGCATCGCGATCTCTTCCGCGAGCCGGATCGGATGCGAGAACGGCACGGCGTAGATCATCGGCCCGAACCGCAATCGCTTCGTGCGCTGCGCCACCGCCGACAGCCACACGCTCGGCGAAGCACCGATGCCGAGCGGCGTGAAGTGATGCTCAGCCGGATGATAGCTGCGAAAACCGAGCCGGTCGTAGGCTTCGACCACCTTGAGACGCGTCTCGAAGAATCGGTCGAGCGGCTGCCCATCCGCATCGACGTGATCGAAAACCGAGAATTCCATGGACGTCTCCCTCGGTGTCAGCCCCTCCGGGTCTGACACCCGTCCTGATGATGCACGCCATCGACATAGTACCAGCGGCCGCCCTCGCGAACGAAGCGGCTCGTCTCGTGCATTCTCGTCGCAGGCCCGCCACCGGTGCGATAGCGCGCCACGAACTCGACTGTCGCCTTATCCCCGTCCGTCGTACACGCCTTCACATCGAGCCCGAGCCACTTCGGCGGCGGATCGTAACGCAGCAATCGGATGTCCTTGGGCCGCGTGCTCTTGTGCCACGTCTCGAACAGATAAGGCTCGCGGCGCATCACGAACGCGCAATACCGCGACCGCATCAGCGCTTCCGCGGTCGCCGCCGGCATCCCCGCATGCGCCAGCGCGCAGCACGCGTCGTAAGCCTTTCCGGAGCCGCAAGGGCAGACTTCCTGCTTCGACACGCCGCCCTACTCCAGCTTGAAACCCTTGCACTTGACGAACGCGCCCCAATCCGTCCGCTGTGCAACCGCGTACTGCCGCGCCTTGTCCTCCGACCAGCCGTATGCCGGATCTTCGCCCCACTGCGCGACGTCACGCTGCGAACGGTACGGCGCCACCCCGCGCCGGCGCGCGTCGTAGGCGTCGACCGCCTCGCGCAAACCATCCTCCTTGAACGTATCCCGGTGCACCGTATGCGTCAGCGGCAGGCGCAAACTCGTCCAACCCGGCCGCTCCGGCCAGCCGACGCCCAGCCCCGCGATCGGAAACACGTGATCGGGCAAGCCGAGCAGATCGCTCACTTCCGCCGCGTGATCCCTCAGCACGCTCACCGGACAGCAGCCGAGCCCCGCCGCCTCAGCCGCCGTGCAGAACGCCGACAGCGCGATCGCCGCATCGACCGTCGCATTGAAGAACGCATCGAGATGATCGTTCACGAACGGCTTGGCCCGCCATTCGTGCACCTGTCGATGCCGCCTGTTGTTCCCGAGGAACACGATGAACACCGGTGCGGTCGGAATCCACTCCTGATCGCTCAGCAGAGAGTTGATCCGCGCCCGCTTCGCCTGATCTTCGACGATCAGAATGTCGCGCTGCTGCAAATCGCTTTTCGTCGGCGACGACAGCGCCAGCGCACACAGCGTATCGACCAGGTCGGCCGGCACCGCCTCACCCGTGAACTTTCGCACGACACCCCGCGACGCCATCCGAACCCACGCCTCGTTGGGCTCGACACGCCCGGAACTCACCGGCGCACCCGCTCCGAAGCGGTTCTTCAACGTCGTCCAGAAATCCGGCATGGAACTCACCTTCATGGTCGAACGCGACGACGTAGGTTGGGTCAAGGCCACTGGCCGCGACCCAACATTTCCCGACATGCGTTGAATGTTGGGTCGCCCCCGGCTCGCGCTACGCGCGTCCGGGGTTGACCCAACCTACGAGAAACCCACCTACCCCAGGTGCTGCTTCCAGAACCCGAGTGTGCGTTCCCACGCCAGCTCGCTGTGCGCACGATCGTGCGAGTCCGGCCGCTGCTCGTTCACGAAACCGTGCTCCGCGTCGTAACGATAGAGTTCCGGCTTCTTGCCGGCCGCCTTCAACGCCGCCTCGAACTTGTCGACCGCCTCCGGCGTGCACCAATCGTCGCGCAGCGCGAAATGCCCCTGCAGCGGCACCTTGACGTCGGCTGCCTTGGCGATGGAATCCGGCGGCAGACCGTAGAAGCACACCCCCGCCGAGATTTCCGGAACCTTGCACGCGCCGATGATCGTCACGGCCCCGCCCATGCAGAAGCCGGTGAGCCCCACCTTCACGGCGTTCTTCTTGAGATACTGCGCCGCCCCGCGCACGGTCTGCTCCGTCGCATCGAGGAAGTTGAGCGAGCCCATCTCTTTTCCCGCGGCATCACGGTCGTGATAGGGCACCACGACGCCCGAATAGAGATCGGGCGCCAGCGCATCGTAGCCGGCCAGCGCGAACCGGTCGCACACGCCCTTGATCTGGTCCTGCAGGCCCCACCATTCCTGGATGACGATGACCGCCGGCCGGTTCCCGTTGCCGGCCTTCGCCAGATATCCGGCCGCATCCTTGCCGTCCGGCCGCTTGAACGTGATCTTCGTACCCATGTCGTGCGTCTCCGAGGGGAAGTTGTTTGCTGTGACAGGCTCCGCCGCATAAGTTACAGCCCCGAGGGGGCTCGTGCCAATCACGGACCTGCGAAACGCCGTTTCAACATGATTTCGCAATCCCTGCCAACCGAATGCCGCAGCGAGTCCCTCCATCGCATGACATCCCAAGCCAACGCCAAACCGAAGCAGCCCCCATTGCTCGAGTATGGGCTCCTGCTCCTGTTGTCGGCGCTGTGGGGCTCGTCGTTCTCGTTCCTGAAGCTGACGGTCGCCTCCGTGCCGCCGCTGACCGCGATCTCCGTTCGCACCGCAATTGCCGGTCTCGTGCTCTACGCCATCATGCGCTGGCAGGGATGGCGATTGCCGCGCGATTGGGAGAGCTGGAAGACCTTCATCATCATTTCAGCCGTCAACACGGTGTTCCCATTCATCCTGATCGCGTGGGGCCTTCAAACCGTCGACGCCAGCCTCGCCGTCATCCTCAATTCGACGACACCGATCTTCGCGTTCCTCATCACCTATTTCGTGACGCGCCAGGAAGCCGCGACTAGACGCCGGCTGTTCGGCGTCATCGCTGGATTGACCGGCATCACCCTCATCGTCGGCGCGACGGCCTTGTCGGGCCTCGGCCAGCAGCTCTTGCCCCAACTCGGCATCGTCCTCGCCTCCGTGTCTTATGCGACATCCGCGATCTATGGGCGTGCATTCCGCAACATGAACCCGGTCGTGCCCGCCTGCGGCTCGCTGCTGTTCGGTGCCGCCGTCCTGTCCCCCATGGCGATCGTGATCGAGCAGCCCTGGACCAGCACCCCGACGTGGAGTTCGCTCGTCGCCCTGACCATTCTCGCCGTGTTCTGCACAGCCGGCGGCAACGTGTTGTACTTCCGCCTGCTGGGCACACTCGGTTCGCTCGGGACGACGGCGCAATCCTATCTGCGGGTGCCCATCGGCGTCATGGCCGGCGTTTGGCTGCTCGGCGAGGAACTCACGTCGACGGCGGGTCTCGGCCTCGTCTGCGTCGTCGCAGGCGTGATGGCGATGACCTGGCCCGCGGACCGCCCCCTGCCGTTGCCGTGGAAGCAGATCGATCGCGCGCGCGCCGCGGCCGGCGTCATCCGCGACCAGATCCCCTCGCGCATGTTCGACTACGCACTGCTGTTGTTCGTAGCGACCCTGTGGGCCGGCTCGTACATCTGGGTGAAGATCGGCCTCGCCTCGATCCCGCCACTCACCCTGATGAGCGGCCGGATCTGCATCGCCGGCCTCTTCCTGCTGGCGGTCATGCGATGGCGCGAACTCTCCCTCCCGACCGACGCAGCCACATGGCGGATCTACACAGTACAGGGCCTTCTGGGCACGGTCCTGCCGTTCGCCCTCGTCGCCTGGGGCCAGCAGTGGGTCGACGCTGGCCCCACGGCTATCCTGAACTCCATCTCGCCGGTGTTCGCCTTCATCATCACGTGGGGCATCACCCGCCACGAGCAAGCCACGCCGCTCAAACTGTTCGGCGTCATCGCCGGCCTCGCTGGCGTTGTCGTCGTCATGGGACCAGACGCTCTGGGTACGATAGGCTCGTCCGTGCTTCCCCAGATCGCCATCGTCGCCTCTGCCTTGTGCTATGCGATGAGCGCGATCAACTCCCACCAACTTCGCAATGCCGATCCCGTCGTCAGTGCTGCCGGTTCGCTGACCGCCGCTTCCGCGATCATCGTGCCGTGCACGCTGATCCTGGAACAACCCTGGGCCGTCCGCCCCACCACATCGGGCATCCTTGCCGTCCTGGCCCTCGGGCTCGCATCGACCGGCCTCGGCTACATTCTCTATTTCCGGCTCGTGCGCTCGTTGGGCTCCATCGGCGTGACCGCGCAATCCTACCTGCGCGCGCCGATCGGCGTCTTTCTCGCCGCCATCCTGCTGGGCGAGAGCGTAACATTTGCTATGCTGGCTGGGATGGCGCTGGTGGTTGTCGGCGTCGTCGCCATGACGATGCGGCCCAAGAAGCCGATCGCCGGGACAGCAGAAGCCACGCGAAATTGAAACGGCATTTCAGAAAATTCAGCGGGAGGAAAGCCGAGATGAGAACCAGCCGCGCCGCGGTCATTACCGAGCACAACAAGCCGCTTTCGATCCAGGAGGTGCCGATCCCCGATCTCGAGCCCGGGGCGCTACTCGTCAAGATCACCTGCTCGACACTGTGCGGCACGGATGTCCACCGCTGGCACGGCCCCCTCGGCGGCGGCGACACGCTCCCGATCATCACCGGCCACGAGCCCTGCGGCATCGTGCAGGAGATCAACGGCCGCCGCACCGACATCCTCGGCCAACCCGTCAAGCCCGGCGACCGCATCGTCTGGAGCTACGTCGCGTGCGGCTCCTGCTATTATTGCAGCGTCGCCGTGCAGCCGTGCATCTGTCCCGACCGCGCATCGTGGGGCCACAACCGCGCCGACCAGTTCCCGTACCTGCTCGGCAGCGTGTCCGAATACATGTACGTGCCCCCGCCGTGCCTCATCATCAAGGTGCCAGACAACGTCTCGTCCGCATCGGCAGCAGCGTCAGCCTGCGCCTATCGCACGATCATGCACGGCTTCGACCGCCTCGGCGCTGTGAAGGCCCACGAGACGATCCTGATCCAGGGTTCCGGCCCGCTCGGCAGCTTTGCCGCCGCCGTCGCCAAGGACCACGGCGCAAAAGAGGTGCTGATGATCGGCGCGCCCGCTCATCGGCTCGAAGTCGCCAGGCGCATGGGCGCCGACAAGGTGCTCGACATGGAAGACGAGCCCGATCCGAAGAAGCGCCGCCAGTGGGTGCGCGATCACACCGGCGGCCGCGGCGCCGACGTCGTCATCCAGGTGGCCAACAACGCAGCCGTTCCCGAAGGCCTGACGATGCTGCGCGGCGGCGGGCGCTATTTGCACATCGGTGCGGGCGGCAAAGGCTCCATCCCCGTCGAAAGCATGCCGCAGCAGATGGACTTCCTGCACGTCCGCTCGGCGGAGCCGCGCCATTGGCTCCAGGCCATCGACTTCCTGTCGACGCGTCAGGGGCGCTTCCCGTTCGACGACATGATCTCCAGGACCTACAAGCTCGAAGCCATCAACACCGCCATGGACGACATGGACAACTACCGCGTCGTCAAAGCCGCGATCGCGTTCGCTTGAACCTTGTCGTCACGGCCCCGTATCGCACGTCCCCCTCCCCCTTGTGGGGAGGGGTTATATCAATAACCGCCGCCCTTGCTCATATCCCCCGGCTCGGACACCGTGATCCGCCGCAACTGACGCACCTCGCTCGCTGGAAAATCGTTGCGCGCGTGGTTCGTGCAGCGATTGTCCCACATCAGCAGGTCCTTCGGCGTCCACGAATGCGCGTACACGAACTCCGGCTTCTCCGCGTGATCGAACAGCTCCACCAGCAGCGCGTCACTCTCCTTGCGGTCCATGCCGATGATGTAGCGCGTCATCAGGCGGCTCAGGTAAAGCGACTTCTTACCCGTGTCCGGATGCACCTTCACGATCGGATGCTCGGCGTTGGACAGCGAGGGATCGCTCTCGTCCGTCTGAGTACGGAACGTCGCGTCGATTGAATAAACGTACTTGCACATGCGGCCGTCGATCAGCTTTTTCGTGGCCTCCGGCAAGGCATCGTAGGCGGCGTACAGGTTCGAGAATTTGGTCTCGCCGCCGCGTGAAGGCACTTGGATCGCGTAGAGCGTCGTCGCGCGATACGGGATCTCGCGATGCGAACCATCCGAATGAAACTGCATCTCACCGTCGGGCAGCGAGCCGACCAGCTTGCCGTTCTCGCGGATGTTGGTGACGTACATCACACCACGCTCGCGCGCCTTCCCCTCGCCCTTCTCGTCCTTCGAGAGCTTCTTCTGGTCGGCCTTCCCGAACACCGCCGCGAACCGCACCTGATCGTCGTATTCGAGATCCTGCCCGGGGACGCACAACACGAGATGGCGCGCGAACGCCTCGCGTAACTCCCGCTTCGTCTCCTCGGAATACGGCTTGCCGAGATCGAGCCCGTGAACGCGCGCACCGAGCACGGGACTCATCGGCTCGATTCTGAGCTGCGAGGTTACAGACTGCATGGGATCCTCCAATTCGCTCGCGCGGCATCCGACCGCCGCGCTTGTCCGGAGAAATACTGCTACCGGTTGCTGCCGTGCACAAGCCCAGTCACGTAGGTTGGGTCGAGCACTGCGAGGCCCAACACTCCCAATGCGTGCCGTGGATTGTTGGGCCTTGGGCCGCATGAAGAGCGGCCCTCGACCCAACCTACGAAACAAGCGCCAGAACTTGACCGAATTGGCTCTACAGCAGCTTCTCCAACTCCGGCGCGATCTTCTCGGGCACCTCGAGCGGCGTCAGATGCCGCGCCTTGGCGAGCACCATCATCGTCGAGCCCTTGATGCCGGCATTCATCGCCTTGGCCATGTCGACCGTGGTCGCGTAGTCCTCCTCGCCCACGATGATCCGCGTCGGAATGTCGATCCCGCCGAGCTTGTCGCGCAGATCCGCCGCCCCGAGCATCCGGCACGTGTCCGCGTAGGCCGGGATCTCGTTTGCCAGGAACACGTCCAGCGCTTTCTTGACGACCGCGTTGCCGCTCGTGCGGTAGGCGTCCGAGAACCACCGCGTGAGCTGGAAGTCGGCGAGCGACGACAGCCCCTTGTTGACGGCCGCATCCGCGCGCTCGCCCCACGCCTTCGGCGCATCCGCGCCATACCAGGCCGTGGTGTCGATGAGGCCGAGGCTCTTCGTGCGCTGCGGATGCCGGATCGCGAACGCCAGCGCCACGCAACCGCCCATCGAGCAGCCCGCCACCGTCGCCTTGTCCCAGCCGACATGCGTCATCACGTCGGCGAGATCGTCAGCGAATTGCTCGACCGTGTAGGGCCCCTGAGGCTTGCCCGATTGGCCATGCCCGCGGCAATCGATCGTCAGGATCGCAGCCTTACCCGCGAGCTGCGCCACGACGCCATCCCAGAACCCGCGCTCCATCGCGAGTGAATGAACGAGCGCGATGCGCTTGGGCGCATTCTTGTCGCCGTGGATGTCGTACACGATCTCGACGCCATCGCGCGTCTTGGCCTTCGAACTCATCGGATTCCTCGAGTGTTTGTGGTGTCAGACCCTCCGGGTCTGACACCGGAAAAGATCATCGGATCATGGCAGGCTCACATACGACACCCGCACACGGAAGCAAAGCGACCGACCCGCATCTATTGCTCGAACGCCGATTTCGCCCGCGCGATGACGTCCTCTGGCGCGGCATAAGCTTGCACGATCAGCTCGCGCACGCGCTCACCGCTGGCCGGCGAAATCTCCGCGTTCAGCTTCCGGGCATCAGCCAGAAAATCCGGGCTCTTCACCATCCCGGCGAATGCCGCACGCAGCGCGGCGAGACGAGCGGGCGGCACCTCCGGCGGCGCCGTCAGCGGATACGCGATCTCCAGCCGCGCCAGCATGAGATCGAGCGCCTTCCGGTCCGTGTCCGATCGCGCGAACTGATGCACCATCGGCACGCCCTGAAGCAGCGTCGCATGCGGGCTCGTACCGAGCTGCACGAGGAATCGCGCTTTTCCCGGCTCAGTCAGCCACTGCGGCCTGAGCGCCATCAACGACGCGATCGATGGCCCCGGCGAGCCCTGCACTTCGCCGCGATCGATCGCGAGCGCCACTGCGGCAAGACCCGGATAGCCGCTGATCAGCTTCAGCTTCGCACCGGTAAGCGCGTTGAACATCATCCCGAACGAATGCACGTCCGAGCCCGCCGGCGGCGTCCCCACCAGCATTTCGTTCTTCTGCACGTCGGCGAACGTCTTGAAAGGCGTGTCGATGCCCGCGACCAGGGTGCTGGTCTCACGCCCGTGGCTGCCGATCCAACCGAACTTCAAGGGATCGAACCGTGTCCCCTCGATCCCGAACACCGCATCGAGATAGATGCCACGTCCGAACATGCCGATCACGCTGCCGTCACGCGCCGCCGCGGTATAGAGGTGATTGGCCGCCGCCTTGCTTCCCGCGCCCGGCATGTTCTGCACGACGATCGTCGGCTTGCCCGCAATGAATCCGCCGAGATGCCGCGCCACCAGCCGCGAATGCACATCGTAGGAAGCCCCCGGCGACGAGCCCGACACGAAAGTCACGGTTCGGCCCGCATAGAACGCTGCAATGTCGTCCGCGCGCGCACCCACGTGCCCGCAAACGACGAGGGCAATCGCACAGGTGATCGCCCCCGGCAGCCGCAGCCGCATCAACCGCCTCATCGCATCCTCCCTGGATGTCGGCATTTACTGCGCGAGCGACTTATTCCGCCGCCATGGCTTTGCCCGCCGGCAGCAACTGCGCCTCGATCAGCCCCTGGCGGATCCGCTCGATCTCGGCCTGGCTGATCTTGACGAGCGGCGGCCGCACGACGGCCCGCGGAATGCGCCCGAGCAGCACCAGCGCTTCCTTCATGCGGTTGTGCATGTCGACGAACGGGTTCGAATAGAACAGTTGCGTCATGATCCGGATACGCGCGTTGACCGCCTTCGCCTTGGCCAGATCGTTCGCCTGCACCGCGTGAAACAGCTCCGACTGAAGATCCGCGATCACGCTACCCGAGCCCGACAGCAGTCCGTTGCAGCCGAGCACGAGCGACGAGAACAGCCACGACGAATGCGTCGACAGCACGTTCACCTGTCGTGCTCGGCCCTGCAGATCCATGATCTGGCGCTCGTGCTGGGGCACGTTGTTGCACCAGTCCTTGATCGCGCGCACCGTCGGCACCTCGTCGAGCAGCCGGTCGAGCGTCTCGCGCGGATAGCCCTGGCCACCGGCCAGCGGATACTGGAACGCGATGATCGGCAGATCGCTGGCGTCCGCGATGCGCTTGAAATGCGCAAGCACCATGTCCGCGTTCTGCCCCATCGTGAACGGCCCCGGCGGGAACACGAGCAGCGCCGCAGCGCCCTGGCTCGTCGCCTGCTTGGCGATCCGCGCCGCCTCCATGCTGCCTTCCGCATAGACACCGTGCACGATCGGGAGCTTGTCGCCGATCGCATCGACGGCAGCCTCCATCACCTGGCGCTGCTCGTCGAGCGTGCAGGACGCCACTTCCGTCGAATGCGCGTTGATCGTGATGGCCGAAAGCCCGGGCACGGCCGCCGTATGCTGCAGGTGCTTGGCGAACGACTTGAGATCGAGACTCAGGTCTTCGTGAAACGGCAGGATGCAGGCGGGAATGACACCGGCAGGGATATCGCCTTGAAAGCGCGGCATGAGCGGTCCTCCTGAATGGGATGCCGCACCTTATCGGGAATTCTCGATCGAAGCCAACCAGCTCTCGATCCACCCGATGAAATCGCATTCCACTCTACGCGATTTTCAACATCTGTCGTCACGGCCGCGAAGGTGGCCGTCCACGGCACGTGATTGGCCTTGAAGTTGTCTTGGCGGAGCGCTTGGCATTGCATTGGAAATACTGGAGCCGTGGATGGCCCGCCTTCGCGGACCATGACGACGTTGGAAAAAAGACGACTTGCCAGCCACTCAGAGATCGAAATACGTCAGCATTTCCGTGATGATCTCGCGGCGCAGCCTGACCTTATGGTCCGGGTGATACTGCCCCAGCGACCGACCCGCGATGTCGAGATCCCCGTCCGGCCCGACCGCGATCTGGAACGCGTCGGCATAGATGCCGGCATTCCGGCGATGCAGCAGCAGACGGTTCTCGTCGAGTTGCCCATCGACCTCGTGCGCCACGAGCGTCTTCGACGGCTTCACATCGTTCTCGTAGAGTTCCCGCAGGAAGCCCATCGCGATGTCGAACCGTTCGCGCCGTTCCCGCTCCTTTTCGAGGCGCTTGGCCTCGCGTTCCGCGAACAGCCGGTCGATCTCGGACATGGAAACCTCGAAGGCAGGGTCAAGGTTCGCAACTTCACGAACCGCGACCCGGCAATCCCAGCACGCTGGGTCGCGCTGCGCTTGACCCAGCCTACGGGCTTAAAGAATGAAACTCACAGCACCGAGCGCACCGAGTTCTTCCGCATCGAGCACCGCCCGACGCTCCGCAATCTTCAGCTCCGCACCGACACGCTTCAGCTTGTAGATGTAGTGGCCTGCGAAAACCCGCGGCGGCTCCGAGCGGCGGTGACGGTAGACGAGGAAATTCGCCGTCGCCGTCGCCTTGTCGCCATCGATGTCCTTGATGCGCACGTTGGAAACCATTCGTCGCGTCCGCGAATGCGGATACTCGGCATGGCAGTTCGGATCCTTCAGCCGGATGATCCGCTCCTTCAGGCGCAACATGTCGTCCGCGATCGTGAACAGCGCGTGCCGCGGGTCCGCGTTCGGGCTGTCGTTCGGCGGCACGTAGTAGGTCGCATCCGGCGTCAGCAGCCCCAGCCACTCGTCGAGCTTCCAGGCATCGAGCAGCTCCGCCTCGTGGAAAAACAGATCCTCCACGTTGTCGCGCGTGAACTCGGCGCGGTTCGACTTTGCATCCATCGACACTTCCCTCGGCTCTGACGGCACGGGTTCCCCAGGAATACACTTCTCTAAGCCGGCTCAAACTGTCGCTGCATGTAATGTCGCCGGCAGCTTCGTATCCTCATCGACGATGGCGTCGCTCAACTGAGCGTCGGTAAGATTGAGCACATCACTCAAGTCCGCCCCTCGCAAGTCGGCCCCCTTGAGAATCGCATTTTCCAGATCTGCACCACGCAAGTTGGCCATCGTCAGATTGGTTCCCATCAGGTTGGCCTCCTTGAGGACGGCGAACGAAAAATCCACACCCGTACAATTCGCTCTAGATAGATTCGCTCGGATGAGGTTCGCGCCGCTCAAAGTCGTACGGGGCATATAAGCCCCGTGCAGGTCTAATCTCAACTTGTCACGTTGATGAGGCGTTCCAGTGCTAGTCATCGCGACTCTCCAACTGCTCTGGCAGTATGCGCAGGATTTCACGGATATCTGCTGGTGGCTCGGCGTCCAACGGATAAACCTGCTTGTGGTCTCTGAAGTATGCGCTCAACAGCTCGAAAACAACGCCTCCCAGGTCGGGAAAGTCCCTGCTGATCTCCCGCAGTGTATAAATCGCTGCAAGCCTGACCTCTAGCTTCTCGTCTGAGAGCTGACCGGCCGCTTTGGTGAACA
The DNA here is from genome assembly GCA_964574325.1 of uncultured Devosia sp. Classification (GTDB taxonomy): domain Bacteria; phylum Pseudomonadota; class Alphaproteobacteria; order Rhizobiales; family Hyphomicrobiaceae; genus CAMDPA01. The sequence goes on from CAZNMY010000085.1 coordinate 19,182, forward strand.
ACTCTGCTACATGTGCTCTCCGGCCAAGTTCAGCCTGCCTCACGGCCGCCTCAGCCTGACGATTGGCTGCTGTTACACGTAGCCACGCAAGGTAGAGACCAAAGACACCGCCGACGCCACCACCAAGAACGAGCAGGAGGTTCTTCACGGCCTCGGCGTTCTGTACCCACCACTGCCACATGAGCGACCTAGCCCTCCCACTTTGAGTGCTCGCAACGCTCAGCCCCGCTTTTCCATCATCGAGCTCCACTTGCGCCAGAACACCCTGAGGTGCCCCTCGTCGGTGTGAAGCTGCTCCTCGTCGGGGCCCTTCGCCATGCCGCGCGACATGTCGTTCCAAGGCACCTCGCGGTAGGCCTGATAGCCCTGCTGCGCCGCTTCGAGCGCTGCCACGTCGTCCGGCGTCGCGAACCCGCCCGGCCCGTAGAACGTGAGAAACGCATAGAGCCGCCGCGCGCGCTGCGCCTCCGTCTCCTCGACCGGGCCCAGCGCCCACGCCGTCACGCGCATCCGGTCCGGCCCCATCGGATAGAAGAAGCGCACCGTCACGGCCGAGCCGTCGTTTATGATCAGGTTCGGGAAAATCGACAAGTTCCGGTTGGTATCAGCGACCCGCGCCGCACGGCCCTCGCCCAGCCGCTTCACCAGCTCCGCCCGGATCGTATCGATGTCCGCCTTCGCTTCCTCGCCGTAGACCGAGATCCACTTCGCGACGGGCCGGCCGCGGAAGTTCGGATTGTCCGTCGTGAGATGCCCGTTGCCGAGATCCTTGCCGAAGCCCTTGGTCGGCAGCAGCAGTCCCGAGCCCTTCGGCGGCTGGATGTTGACGCCGGAATTCCGCATGTAGTTGAGCCACGTCGAATGCGTCGCGAGCAGATGGTAATCGTCGACGCTGTTCTCGACCATCAGCTTCCAGTTGCCCTTGACGTCGTATTCCTGGACGCCCGAGATGATCTCCATCCGGCCCGACGGTGACTGGTCGACGACGAGGTCGATGTAATCGGCCGCCCCCGCGAGATACGTCTTGAGATCGACGATGTCGCGATCGAAGCTGATGAAATAGAAGTCGCGGTAGCTCTCGAGCCGCGGCACCGGCGTCAAGCCCATCTGTGCGCGGTCGAAGCTCGGCGGATAGGCTTCCTCGCCGGGGATCTGCTTGATCGACCCGTCCGTGTTGTAGGCCCAGCCGTGGTACATGCAGTAGAACTGGCGCGCATTGCCGTTGCGCTCGCGGCAGACCATCGCGCCGCGGTGCCGGCAGGAATTCAACAGCGCATGAACTTCGCCCTTCCGGTCCCGACAGAAGATCACCGGCCGGCCTGCGACGGGCCGCGTGTGATAATCGCCCGGATTCTTGATCTCGGAAGCGTGCCCGAGATAGATCCAGCTCCGGTCGAAGATCCGGCGCTGCTCCCGGTCGTGGATGTCCTGCGAGACGAACACCTCACGGTTGACGAAGAACGCCTGCTTTTCCTTGTCGTCCACGACGTGGAACTCGGTATCACCCGGCAGGTAGTTCATGTCGCTGCCCTTCCTTTGATCGTCTCGCAAGAGGTTTGGGATCTGGACTTTTTATTATACCTCTAAGAAGTTCCTGCCAATGCGGCATCCTTTCTGTGGCGCACGGGGAATGGATGCAGACGGCCTTCCTCGACCTCGTCGGCCTCGTTTCGGTCGCCTTCCGCTGCCAGACGGTAGGCGATTGAACAGCCGCGAGAGGCCACGCGAGAGGGAGACGAAGCCACATGCAGCTCAAGGACGCCGTCACGACGTTCATGTCGACCGTGGCCTTACTGGTCTCCGCCTACAGCTTCTATGAATCCTCCCTCAAGAGCGCCGACCTGTCGATCTTCGTCGCCCCGCGGATCGACTACACCGACCCCGACCGCCCGGAAGCCGTGCGCGAAGTTTTCATCATGCCGGTGACGATTGCCAACGAGGGCGCGCGCGCAGCCACCGTGATGTCGGTCAACCTCGAGGTGACCAATCCACGCACGAAACAGTCGAAGACATTCTATGCCGCCCGCCTCGGCTCCTGGGGTGAAGCGCCGCTGAAGCCGTTCGCGCCAGCCGTCGTGACCGGCAAGGCAACCTACAGCCAGGCCCTGCAGTTCGAACCCCGCGTCGGCGAGACCGTGCCCCGAATCCTCGACCTCGAGGCGGGCGGCTACACCTTCAAGCTATCGCTCGACGTTGCCGGCGGCGGCACGAACTCCAGCAACAGCACGGCCCTGCAATTCGAGATGCAGGCCGGTCAGATGGACTATCGGATGTTCAACGCCACCGGCACCATGGGCATGTGGTCGCCCAACTATCGACCGGCGACGAACGTAAGCCGCTGAACCTGCAAGAGTGGCAACCCGCTCGGTCAGCCCCGGCGTCGCGTGCGCGCACGCCAACTGCGCCACCACGCGGTGCGAGCGTACATCTCGGGACCCTCAGCATGTGGGGTGCCCGAGATGACGGCATCGAGCCGCGCACGCTCGCGGCGCGTGCGCATGTCGATCCATGCTTCAAGGACTCCGAGTACCCGATCGGTCGGCCGGGTGATGTGGTCGTGCGCCGGGGCATCGCCGTCTCTGCGCGCATCGAACCCGGCAGGGGAGAAGATGGCCATGGGAGTGACCCTTCGTGTGACGGCCCGAGGAACGGGCGGTCCTCCCATTGTGTCAGGATATGAGAAGAAATACCACCGTAAATATACTGGAAAATTCGACCTCAGACTCAGCCGCCGGCCCGAACCCAGCCCGACCGATCGAACGCCGGGCGCATCTGCGCTACACGCCATCCTGCCGCTTGTAGCGCCGCACGATGGCATGCCCCTCCTCGACCTTCAGCAGTTGCAGCGGACCGCGGCCATGGGGGCAGCGCAGATCCTCGACGGTGCCGAACAGCCGGCACATCAAGGGCCGCCGCTCGTGAATATCGCAGCCCCTTTTGAGCGCGAACGGACATCGCTTGTCCTGCAATTCCGGTGGCGGCGCCGAGAGCCCCGCTGCCTCCAGCTCATAGCGGCTCCACGGGACCGGACCGCAGCAGTCCGTACACCCCTCGATGCACTTGAAGTGCGGAATCTTCGCGTAGAGTTGGCGATGTGCCTTCGCGTCCTTTTCGGTCATCGGCTTCCCGTTCGGAGCAACCGTTCCGCTGCCCCGACTTGCAATTGTGATGTCTCTCTACCGTCGAAAGCGCTCCACCCGTGAGCCGATGGAACGCCGGGCAGCACGACGGAACGGCGAACCGTCGGCAGTCGTCAAGCCGGCCAGCCCTCGAGCAGATCGACGGGATCGCCGTACTTCGACGCCGCCGCCCGAACCTTCTCCGACCGCAAAGCGGTGAGGAACCCGTCCTTGATGAGGACGTTGTTTCCCGCCGTCACGGTGGAATCGAGCGCCACGAGGTCCATGTGGACGGGCGGCTCCTCCCAGTTCGGCATGACGCGCTTGATGTAGTCGCACGGCTTCGGCAGCTCGATCCCGTAGTGCAGTGCGCCCGGCGAGTTCGACCCCGCCGGATAGATCCCTCGCCGCGGCGCCTTCGGATTGAAGCCGCAGCCGAGTTCGATGAGAATGCCCCCCACCAGCATGTCGCGCAGGATGTCCGCTTCCTCGGTCTTGCCCTTGACGTCGACGATCCGGTCGTCCTCGAACACCACGCCGATCTTCTCCTTGAACGGACGCGGGAATCCCACCGCCCACTCTGGATAGACGACGCCGTTGACCTCGTTGCGGATCGAGTGGTCCTCGCCCTTGATGCCGAGCGTCGTGCGATCGTAGACGTTGGGCCCGTGCGTCGGCACCCAATGCACGTAGGCGCCGTTCTCCTCCGCCGTCGTCTGGCCGCGCCACCGGTTCGACTTCAGCATGCTCTCGCGCATATCCGGCGTGAACTTCGCGCGGAAATGGGTGCCGCGCGGATCGGTGATCTTCAGCTCGAACGTCTCCGCCGTCGGGTACATATCCCGCGTCGCCCGCGTGATCTCGCCGACCAGCTCGTGCGGAAAGCGCGCCTGCGGCCCCTTGAGCACGTCGATATTGCGGAAGTAGGTCATCTTCACCGTCCGCTGCCCGGTGTCGCGGCGCACCTTGAGGCAGTAGGGATCGCCGATCGAGGCGAACCACGTGGAGACGACCAGCGTCGCCTTCTCGTAGACCGGCTTCAGCTCTTGCGGAAACACGCCGCTGTTCCAGCTCGCCGAGATGTACTGCTCGGCGCGAACACCGCGGCTCTTGGCGATGCCGGCGATCGCGTGGAACACCCGCTGGTCGATCAGGTGATCCGACAGGAACAGCAACTTGTCGTCCGGCCGGATGGCGAACACCTTCTGCATATTGTCGATCGCCTGGAAGTATTGCTCGAGCAGCACGGGCTCGAGGTTGTTCTCCGGCGGCATACCCTTGTAGGCCGACTCGTCGATCAGCATTGTTGCTACCTCCATAATCTCGTAGCGGAATATCTTCGTCAGCGGACTGGCGAACGCTGCGGTTTCACTTCACGCCCGCCGCCTCCTTGAGCTCGGTCTTGACCGCGGGGTCGACGTTGTTGATCACCTTCGACAGCGCTTTCGTGGCTTGGTCGGCCGGGAACAGGATCGGGTCCGCCTTGATGATCTTCTTGTGCTCGGCCAGGAATTCCGCGTCCTTGAGCAGCGCCATGAAGCCCTTGCGCATCTCCGCGACCGCCTCGTTCGATGCGCCCGGCGGCATCATCACCATCCGTGCGAGCTTCGCACTGGCGTCGTTGCTGAGCTGCAGCGCACCGTACTTCGGCCCCGACGGGGCCTTGCCGTGGGCAAGTTGATAGACCTCCTCGAAGTGCTTGACCCCGCGCTTGGCGAGTTCGGGACTGCCGAGCTGCTTGCCGTCATCGGCTGTGGCGCCGAGCTGCCACATCGGAATGGCGATTCCCGTATCGATGAGCTGCGGCACGGCTTGCGTCTCGTAGCCCGGCAGCGTCGACAGCATGAAGTTGATCTCGCCCTGTGCGATCGCCTTGTTGATGGCTCCGACCGACTGGAATCCCGTCACGACTTTGAAGTCCGTCCCCATCAGCTCGAACATCAGCCGCAACCGGATGTCGTGGTTGGACGAGCGCGCATAGCCGGCCGCATAGACGCCCTTCGCCTTGGAGATGTCCTGTGGCCTTCCCGGAGCCGGTAGAATGTCCTTGCGCGCATAGGCGGCATACCAGCTTCCGACGCCGGCAATCACTTTGAACACGTCGACTTTCACTTTGAGCGCCGGGTCGTCGATGACCGGTGCGATGGCGTTGAACGTCATGAACCCGACAGCGAGCGACGGTTCCTTGATCCCGATCTGCAGCCCGAGCTGATTGATGGCATTGAGCCCCGCCGCACCGATGATGTTCTGGATGATGATGGTCGGCTTGCCGGCCAGATGCTTGCTGAGATGGCGCTGGAAGATGCGCGCCTCGGTGTCGACATTGCCGCCCGCACCGTAGTTGACGATCATGGTGATCGTCTTGTCCTTGAATACCTCGGATCGAGCCGCGGTGAACGGTACGACTGCGGCAAGAAACGCGAGCGCGGCTGCGACATGCTTCTCGGACATGTAGCTTTCCTCCCTGGCTATGGACTCTCTTTTTTCTCGCTGAGATCGGCAGATTACACTGCGCGCGCACTTGCGCAATGGCCCTATTTGGGGCCATCACCGGGCGACCGAATTCTGCGCCGTTTGCAGCTTTGTGGAATTGAAACGCGGTTTCAGCCGGGCGAAGCACTCACACACCCGGCGTCGCAGTTACTCGACCTTCCCCAGCGCCGTCGTCGTCGGGAACACCAGCGATTTGATCACCACCGGCACCGCGCCGGACGCGGGCAGCATCGCGCCGATATCGATGAAATCGAACTCTTTCAGGTTGACCCCGTCGATCGAAACGATCGCGTTCGGCAGCTTCGTATCCTCGTGCGCGTGGATGCCGACGAGACCACCCACGTCGCTGTCACCGACCAGCACCAGCGGATGGCCCTGATCCAGGATCGCCTTCAACCCCTTCGCCACGCCCTGGCAGAAATCGTCGAGCCGCTGCCACGTCGCCGAGCCGTCCCAGCGGTAGCACATCGCAACGGGCTGCTGGCCCTCGTGCAGATCGAGCTTGCGCAGCGATGCCTGGATTGCCGCTGCGATCTCGGCCTGTGACAGCTCCTCCACAGAAAGAGGCAGATCCGGCGTGATCGCCGGCACGCTGCGCAGAGGCAGGGTCGATGCCGGCGTCACGAAGATCGTCGAGCCCGACACCTGCACCGTATATTGAGACGCCCCGACGACCGTCGCGCGGATACCCTGGTCCGGCATCACGATCTCGACGCCGCGCCAGCCCTCCACGCGCTTGCGGATGGCGGCCCCCAGCAGAGGCCCGAGATCGCCGAAGGCAGCGGGCTCGCGTCCGTAGATGTATTCCGACACGCCCCCCGAGAACGACACCTTTTCCGGCCGCTGACGGTTCGCGAGCCCGTCGAGCCGCAATAGCGCCGCCGTCTCCTTCGACAACACAGGGGCCGAGCACGCCTCGAACAGCCGGTCCGCCATCCGCTCCACGATCTTCGCCGCGTCCGCGCTCGACAGCGGCTTGCCGATCTCGAGCGGCACGCCGGCCTCAGCCGCGAACCGCTTGCCCGCTTCCTCGATCCGCTCGACGTTGCGGTTCGCGTCGAGCGCGATCACGCGCGCCCCGACGTCGATTGCCGTGATCTCGACCACGTCCCCCTTGGACGCGACTGCGATCTTCGACGTACCCCCGCCGATGTCGATGTTCATCACGACAGCCGCATCGCGAATCGACCGCGCCACGGCCCCCGAGCCGAATGCCGCCAATGTCGTTTCCAGCGCATCGCCCGCCGACACCGACACGAACTTGCCCGCCTGCGCGGCGAACAACTCGCCGATCGCCCGCGCGTTGCGACGCCGCACGGCGACGCCCGTCAGGATGAGCGCGCCGGTATCGATCGCGTCGGGCTTGATCCCGGCTGCCTTGTACTGCGCATCGACGAACGCGCCGAGCTTGCCCGCGTCGATCGTCATGTCCGCCGCGTAGGGCGTCAGCAGCACGTCGCTCTCGTGGAACACCTCGCGCTCGGTCACGACGTAGCGGTTGTCGAGCCTTTCCAGCAGCAGGCGCGAGAACACCAGATGCGAGGTCGAGGAGCCGATATCCACGCCGACGCTGGTCAGCCGGATCTCGTCCTCACCTTCGAGGCTCCGCCCGGCGCTCGAAAAGAAAATCCGTCCGCCCTGGGCTTCCTCGTCGTCGCTCATTTCAGGCAATCCCCTCTAGTGTTCCGTCTCAGACATTTGCTTCCCGTTGCGGCTAGGTTCCGAGCAAATGTCTGAGAC
>CAZNMY010000086.1:0-26492 GCA_964574325.1 uncultured Devosia sp.
GGGCCATACGTCTTCGCCGTGTAGGCGTTGGCGGCGCCGATCAACTCGGTCACTTCATCCCACTTCGCCCTGACGAAGCCGCCGTGGCCGCGCACTTGCGTGTAGTCGTTTCGCTTTGCCGGATCCTCGACGATCGATTTCCATGCAGCAACGGGAGACAACGTCTTGCGTGCTGCACGCCAGTGGCGCAGCAGTCGCGAGCGGATCAGCGGGTACTTCACGCGGTTTCCGGAATAAAGATACCAGCTGTAGCTGGCTCCGCGCGAGCAGCCGCGCGGTTCATGATTGGGCAGATCCGGTCGCGTTCGAGGGTAGTCCGTCTGCTGCGTCTCCCACGTGACGATTCCGCCCTTCACGTAGATCTTCCACGAGCAAGAGCCCGTGCAGTTCGCGCCGTGCGTCGAGCGCACGATCTTGTCGTGCTGCCAGCGCTTGCGATAGCCGTCCTCCCAGCTGCGATCCTCGTTGGTCGTGATGCCGTGGCCGTTCGAGAACGGCTCTTTGGCCTGCCGGAAGAAGGTCAAGCGATCGATGAAAGTGCTCATGGTGCCTCAGCCTGTGATCGATAAGAGTTTGCTCATTCAGCCGGCCTTTGGGCGGGGGAGGGCGTCGAGGTGCCGCCCCGCTCGATGTCGAACAGGAGACCGCCAGGGCGCGTGTAGAACCACCAGGTTGCGAAGATGCAAGTGACGTAGAAGGCGAGAAACGCGTAGAGCGCGAGTTGTGCGCCGCCAGTCGCTGCGATCGAGGCGCCGAAGCTCTGGGGGATGAAGAACGCGCCGTAAGCCGCGATGGCCGAAGTGAAGCCGATGATGGCGGCAGCTTCCTTGTCGGACTGGCGGACACGCTCGGAGGGCGTCATTCCGGGCTCCAGTCGCTCGACTTCTTTGCGCATGATGGCGGGGATCATCTGGAAGGTGGACGCATTTCCCACTCCCGTCGCAGCGAACAGGAACAGGAAGCTTGCGAAGAAGATCTGGAAGGATTGAGGGCTTCCCTTCATGCCGATGGCGTAGAGGACGCCGACGACGCCGATACTCATCGCGACGAACACCCAGAAGGTGATGCGACCGCCGCCGATCCTGTCGCATGGCTTTCCTGCCGCAGCGCGTGACACTGCGCCGACGAGAGGCCCGAGGAAGGCGTACTGCAGCGCATTCACTTCGGGATAAAGGATCTTCGACAACAGCGGGAACGCTGCAGAGAAGCCGATGAACGAGCCGAACGTGCCCGTGTACAGCCAGCACATCACCCAGTTGTGGAAGCGGGTGAAGATCACGGCCTGATCCGCGAAGCTCGCTTTCATCGTCGCGATATCGTCCATGCCGAACCAGGCAGCGAAGGCCGAGGCGATGATGAAGGGTACGAACACGAAGCCTGCGTTCTGGAGCCACAGCGTGGTCGTGACCGTGCCTGCCACTGCTGTCTGAGGCTCGCCGCCGAGCCAACCGAACACGCTGGCCGTGATGGCGAGCGGCACGACGAACTGGACGACACTGACTCCGAGATTGCCGAGCCCCGCGTTTATGGCGAGCGCATTGCCCTTCTCCGCCTTTGGGAAGAAGAACGAGATGTTGGCCATCGATGAGGCGAAGTTGCCGCCGCCGAAGCCGCACAACAGCGCAAGCACCAGGAAGATCCAATAGGGTGTTCCAGGGCTCTGCACTGCGTAGCCCATGCCGATAGCTGGGATCAGCAGTGACCACGTCGACAGCGTGGTCCAAAGCCGCCCACCGAACATTGCGGGCATGAAGCTGTAGAAGATGCGCAATGTCGCGCCCGACAAGCCTGGAAGTGAGGCGAGCCAGAACAGTTGCGACGTCGTGAAGTTGAAGCCGACGCTCGGCAGACGCGCGACGACGACCGACCACACCATCCACACGGCGAACGAGAGCAGAAGGCACGGAACGGAAATCCAGAGGTTGCGCCGGGCAATCGCTTGTCCCGTCGTCTGCCAGAACTCCCGATCCTCAGGCCGCCAATCCGTTATCACGCCGCTCGGCGCCAACGCTCCTTCCTGTGCGGGGCCGTGGATCGGTGCCATCTCGGGCAACTGCGGAAGTTGCGACGCAGGAACACCTGCCTGCAAGGCATCCTGCTCCATGGCGCGCACCGCGAAGTGCATCCATATCAGCGAGACCGATACGATGACGAAGAGGAGCCAGAAGCAGCTCTGCCAGACGCCCGTCAGATCGTTCAGCGCCCCGAATGCGATCGGCAGAACGAAACCGCCCAGGCCGCCGACCAGTCCAACCACGCCACCCACCGAGCCGACACGATCGGGATAGTAGACGGGTATGTGCTTGTAGACGGCTGCCTTGCCGAGGCTCATGAAGAAGCCCAGGACGAACGCAATTACGACGAAGCCCGGCAGCGTCATTCGCGTCGAGAACTCGACCGGCCCTCGGATGCCTTCGATGACGTATTGCGTCGGCGGATACGACAGGATGAACGTGCACGCGACCGAGACGAGAAAGGTCCAGTACATGATGGTGCGCGCGCCATAGCGGTCGGAGAGATGTCCGCCATAAGCTCGGAACAGAGATGCTGGGATCGAGTACGCAGCGCCGATCACGCCGGCAGTTGCGATGTCGAGGCCGTAGACGCCCATGAGGTATCGCGGCAGCCAAGCGGCAAGCGCGACGAACGCGCCGAACACGAAGAAGTAGTAGAGCGAGAAGCGCCAGACCTGGACGTTCTTGAGCGGCTCCAACATGGCCGCCAGCGTTTCGGGCTGCTCACCGGTCGCCCGGCGGCGAGCCAGATCGGGATCGTCCTTCGTGAAGAGAAAGAATACGACGGCCATGATCGCGAGAGCCGCGGCCCATACCATAGCCACCGTCTTCCAGCCGTAAGCCACCATGATCACGGGAGCGGCGAGCTTCGTGACAGCTGCGCCGACGTTGCCTGCGCCGAAGATGCCCAGAGCAGTGCCCTGTTTCTCCTTCGGGAACCACTTGGAGACATAGGCGACACCGACGGAGAACGAACCACCGGCAATGCCAACTCCCAGCGCGGCCAACAGGAAGGTGGCGTAGCTGTTGGCCAACGTCAGCAGCAGGGTCATGACGGCGGCCGACAGCATCGTCAGCGTATAAACGACACGGCCGCCATACTGATCGGCCCAGATGCCGAGCATCAACCGGACGAGCGAGCCGGTAAGAATGGGCGTGCCGACGAGCAGTCCGAATTCCGTGTCGCTGAGCCCGAGATCCTTTTTGATCTGGATCCCGATGATCGCGAAGATCGTCCAAACGGCAAAACAGACAGTGAAGGCAATTGTGGAGAGCCAGAGTGCGCGGCTCTGGTCGGATGGATTCGCGACATCGACAGCCATGTTGATCCCCGTGCGAAAAGCTCGGGATCACGGTTCAGCGAGTTGCGGCCGGAGATGATTGATGCGCGTCAACAACTCACGCTCGCTCCGGATTTTCAAAAGGCATCACGACAGTCGTCATGCGCGCGACCGGACGGCTTCAACCGATCGGCAGTATTTCAACAAACCAATACTTGACTTTTATCAAGCGAAGGCTTGATGTTATAAAAGAGAGGTCAGGGATCATGCTGCGAGCCGACGAAGTCGAGCAGATGCGGAAGCTGCGCATCTTCAAGGACGTGGAAGACGCCCACGTCGTCTCGATGCTGCGCGCGTCCTTCCTGCAAAAATTCCCTGCCGGCGTCGTGCTTGTTCACGAGGGCGACAACGCAGACTTTCTTCACGTTGTGGTCGACGGAAAGGTCGAGGTCTTTTCGGCCTATCGCGATCGCGAGACGACCATATCCGTGGTGGGATCAGGCAATTGCTTCATCACCGCGGCTGCCGTACTGGACCGAGTCTATCTCAAGTCCGCTCGATCGCTGACGCCAGCAAGAGTCCTCTTGTTGCCAGCCGATGCGGTTCGACGTTGCTTCTGGGAAGATGCCGCGTTCGCACGCTGTCTTGCGACCGATCTCGCGGGGGCTTACCGCACCGTCGTGAAAGAACTCAAGAACCAGAAGCTGCGATCTGGCTTGGAACGCTTGGCGAATTGGCTGCTTGCCCACCGAGCCGAACATGGCAACGCGAACCGATTTGATCTCCCATTCGAGAAGAAGGTGCTTGCTGCCCGCCTCGGGATGGCGCCGGAAGTGTTGTCCCGATCGTTTTCCGCACTCGTGCCCTACAAAGTGAAGGTGTCGGGTGCGACGATAGAAATTCGCGATGTCGATGCTCTCACCAAGCTCGCCCAGCCAACCCCCACCATCGACGACCCGTCGAGCTGAAGTGTGCCGACCAACTTCGCCTTATCGCACCACCTCGCCAACGTCAGCACCAACACTTCATGCCTCTGGCCGAGCGCGCTGCCGCAACCACGGCAATCGCCTGTCGGGTCCCCGCGTGTTCCGGCAGTCTGCTCGGCAGAGGACTGGTTGGGCACGCACAGCAAGGGCGCCGAACTGCCGAAACGGCTGACGGCATCCTTCAGTTCGATTTTACGGCTGTGCCGATTTCAAGTGAATACAAAGCCTGCGTTCACAGGGATTACCTGGCCCGTCAGTGCAAGTGCGCCGCGGGTGAGGAGAAAGGCGACGACGTCGACGATGTCCTCCGGCATCTGAGCGCCCGGCACCGCGCGGCCGGTTTCGTAGTGGTGGTGGCGCTCGGCTGGAACATAATCGGTGGCCTCGTTGCGCATGATGCCCGGCGCCACCGCCGCAATGCCGATGCCGCGCGGTCCGAGTTCACGGGACAGCGAGCGCGTCATGGAGATGACCGCGCCCTTACTCGTCACGTAGGCGAGCAGTCGAGGAGGCCCCCACAGCGCGGTATCGGAGGCGAGGTTGACGATCCGCCCGCCGCCTTCAGGCCGCATCAAGGGAACGATCGCGCGCGTGACGAGCCATGTGCCGCGCACGTTGACCGTCATCACGCGGTCCCACAAATCAAGCGGGATATCCTCGAAGCCCGCGCCGCCCACGTTCGTGGCGATCGCCGCGTTGTTCACGAGGCCGTCGACGACGCCTTCCACTGCGCGGATGTCGGCGGCGAAGCGCTCGATCGAGGCCGGGTCGGCCAGATCGACAGCGACGAAGCGTGCAGCCGCGCCCGCTACCGAGAGCTTCTCGGCAGCGACGCGGCCCTGCTCGGCCAGCACGTCCGCCAAGACAACCCGAGCACCGTGTGCGACGCACGCCGAAGCTATTGCGAAACCAACGCCACGGGCAGCACCGGTGACGACGATCGTTTTTCCAGCCAGCACGTCAGCCTCTCACTCTGCCGCCGTGGCGCGCTGCTCTGATGCGATCTCGGCCTCGACCTGCGTTCTGGCTCGTTGGGCGAGAAGCCGTCGAACGGCGCCGACTCCGACGTCGTGCTGATATAGCAACTCGCGCTTGCGCGCGTTGTCGGGCATCGCGGCCACCATTTCCCGGTCCTGCTCGAGAACGTGCCAATGGCGCGGCTCGAACACCGCGCGGAACATGAACCGCCACACTTCACGCTCCAGGCCAGATACCTCCCGGCAGCGCCAGAAGAAGATCTGGGTGTTGTGCTCGTCGATCGGCGTGGAGCAGGCGATGATCCTGAGCAGGCCGCCGGGGCCGGCAGCCTTGGGGTAGGGGATGTCGACCCGGAAGAATGGCAATGCCCGGTCGATGTGACCGTGGACATAGTCGAAATTCTCACCTTTCTGGCCGACGCGCGAGACGTAGACGCCGTCGTCGAGTCGTTCCACTTTCATCGTGTCCTGCTTGACCCCATAAGCCAAGGTGAAGGTGTCTGCATGCAGGTAGCAGCCATGCATGGGATCAGCCAGGTTGTCGACGGCGTAGCGATAATTGGACTGCCATGTCGCCGTGCAAAGGAAATGCGTGTAGCCCTCACCGGTCAACTCGTGCGGCGGGTCGAAGTCGTGCGGCTCCGGCTTCTCCACGCTCGGGAAGTAGGCGAAGATTCCATCGGCTGCTTCGCGGGTCGTGTAGGAATCGATCGCCTTGCGGCCCTCGAGTGGACAGTCGGGCATCGCGGGCACCTTGGCGATGCGGCCATCGCCATCGACTACGACGCCGTGATAGCGGCAAGAAAGCTGGCCCTCGATCACCAGGCCGCGAGACAGGGGAGCGCCGCGGTGGGGACAATAGTCTTCGACGCAGTGCGCCTTTCCTTGTGCATCACGCCAGAGCACCAACTTTCGACCAAGTCTCGTAACTGCCAACGGTACGCCCCGCTTCAGATCGGCAGACTTGGCAACGACGTACCATTGTCCCAGAAGCCCCTGATTTATGCGCTTCTCGATGCGTTGCTCGAGGTTCATGACGATGTCTCCCGTCGAGGTTTGGTCACTTGTCCGTATAAGCTCTGTCGAGGGACTCGTTGATGGTGCGAAGCTCGCGCTCCAACAGAGCAGGCGACCACGTCTCGCTGGATCCGGAGGGCGGCCGGATTCCGTTCTGCTGCAACAGCAGCGCGACCTGAGCGAAGTCCGTTACGTCGCTCTTGAAGATCTGCTCGAGACAGGCAGCAAGCTTCTGCTCACCATCACTGATCGGCCGCTTGAGGGATTGCCTCGCGAGACCGGCATTCGGATCGGCAGACGGGAAAGTGGTCATGGCATCGTCTCGGTTGACTATTGTCTGACAATCCGCAGGCTAGTGGGACACGGGGCCAAGTCAAGTGGTCCAGTTACGATCGTCGTGATATCGACGGAAGGAAAGGTTCCGAGATGGTGCTCCGGCCAGATGACGAACTCGCGGATGCAGCGCGGGCTTGCCGTATTCTCGAGATGCAGGGACATGGCGATTTTTCGCTGGGCCACGTCTCCTTGCGCGATCCGGCAGGCGCCGGTTTCTGGTTGAAGCGAAATCGGGTCGGGCTGGGGGAAATCGTCGGGCCTGAAGACTTCGTGCTGGTCGACGGACAGGGGACCAAACTTGCGGGCGGCGGCGGTTTGCACTCGGAATGGCCGATCCATGCCGAGATCTTTCGAACGCGGCCAGACGTGAACGTCGTCGCCCACACCCATCCCTTCCATGCGTGCGTGCTTTCGGCCACCAAGGAACCGATCCAGCCCTACACTCTCGATGCGGATTATCTGATCGACGTTCCCCGACACGAGGTCGAGGTGGCATTGATCAAGCGGCCAGAGGAAGGCGAGGCGCTCGCCCGTGCGCTCGGCGGGCACTGGGCGATCCTGTTGGCCAACCACGGTGTCGTATTCTGCGGCAGATCGATTGCTCATGCCACTTGCGTCGGCAGATTCCTGGAGCATGCCGCGCGCGCGCACCTCGCGGGTGGGAGCGCGGGTTTCGATGCGACCATGCCGTCTCGCGCCATGCGCGAGAAGCGCCGAGCGCAGATGATGACCGATGCCCACATAGAGCATACGTGGGACTATCTCTGCCGTAAGCTGAAGCACGTGGCGGGCGAGGGGCCGATTTATCGGTGATCAGCTGTGCCCGCCGCGACACGTCATGTGGCGTAGTCGGGAAACAAACGGTCGGCCAGCCTCAGACAAGCACTCCAATTTTTGCCGCCGTCGCGGGTCGCTCCGATGAAATCCATCGTGGCTGCGGCCGCTTCGCAGGTGGGAGCATCCGGGATAACAATTGTCTCACCGCCACTCAGGGCCGCGACCTGCGCCTGCGCAGCGATCTCGAAGAAGTGGTGCATCACGAAGGCTTCCGGGACCGATCCGGCTGCGATCAACAGCCCGTGATTGCGCAGCACGGCTAACTTGTGAGGCCCCAGGTCGACGTGCAGCCGTTCTTCCATACCCGCCTCGAATTCGAACCCCGCGAAGTCGTGGTAGGCGATCCTGCCATGGAACAGCATCGCTTGCTGGGTGATCGGCAGCAGCCCTCGCTTCTGGGCTGACACGGCCATGTTCGCTACCGTGTGCGTGTGAAAGATCGCGTATACTTCGGGCCGCAACTGTGCGAGGCGCGCATGAATGACGAGGGCGCCCCCGGCGAGCTTGCGATCGGTGCCCGCAAGCGGTTTTCCGTCGAGGTCGTACTTGAGAAGTCCGCTTGCCGTTACTTCGCCGAACATGAAGTCGCTGGGCTTGAGGAGAATGGCGCCGGGCTCACCGGGCACGCGGGCGGAGAGGTGATTGTAGGTGAGATCGCGCACACCGAAATGGTCCATCAAACGGTACGCGGCGGCGAGGTCGACACGGCAGCGCCATTCAGCTTCCGGAACATTACGCAGCGGTGGGCGGGAGGGCGCGTTGTTCATCGGCGGCTACCCTGCTTTGGTCGGAACTGTGACGGCGTTTTCGGGGACCGAGCCGGCGCGGACAAGCTGCAGATTCCGAAGAATGGCCATCGCACTGTCGCTGGGATCGAGCAGACCGGCGGAGTGCGGCGTCATCCTCACTTTTGGGTGCTTCCAAAAAGGGTGGTGCTCCGGCAACGGTTCGGTACGGAAGACATCGAGCGTCGCCCCGTTGATGTGGCCTACGTCCAGCAAAGCGAGAAGCGCGTCATCGACAATGTGCTCGCCGCGCCCGACGTTGATAACGTGTGCATGGGCCGGCAAGCGGTTCAATGCCGACCTGTCCAGCAGGTTCTCGGTCGCCGCAGATCCGGGCAACGCGCACACCAGGATATCGCTGCTTCCCAGCACCCTCGCCAGCCCATCGGTACCAGCGGAGATCTCGACGGCACCCGCTCGGCGGGCTGACGCCGCCCAGGCGTGGACCTCGAAGCCCATGAACACCAGCCTGCGCGCGATCTCACGGCCAATGTTTCCGTAGCCCAGCAGGCCCACGCGGAGACGCCCCTGCGTCCTGCCTGTCAGTCGGCGTTCCCATCGGCCGGCCCGCTGCAGGGCATCGAAGTGATCGCTCTGTCGCTCTACACGCAGCACGGCGAGAGAAACGTATTCGGCAACCTGATCCACCATGACGGTCGAGACGACGCGGGCGACGGGGACATGCTTGGGCAGATCCGGGAGCGACAGGATGTGGTCGACACCCATGCCTGTCGAGGAGACAAGCTTCAGATTGCGCAGCTTGACCAACACGCCGGGCTCGGGCCGCGCAACGATGGCGCATTCGACGGTGTCCGGGTCGAAGGCGTCGGGCCAGACGACGAGGCCCTCGCCGCCGAGCACGCGCTCGAAAGCCTCGCGCCAGACCCTTGGAAATTGTGCATGCGCGATCAGCAGAACGGTCATTATTGCATGCACCCGCCAGATGACTATTGAGGCTTCACACCCACTTCGCGGATTATGCGCGACCAATTCGAGATGTCGCGCTTGACGATTTCGGCAAACTGGGTGGAGCCCAATGGGGAAGGTCCCAGCCCCACGCGTTGCAGCCTGTCCTTGACGTCCGGATTGGCAACAGCTGCCATGAACTCGGTCTCGAGCTTGGCTGCGAGTTCGGGAGAAATCTTCGCCGGCGCGAATATCCCCATCCACGGCACCAAGTCGAACTCTGAATATCCGACTTCGGATAGGGCCGGCAGATTGGCTTGCGAGATCGGACGCCTGCGGGACATCGAGACAAGTGCGCGCGCTTTCCCGCCTTCGATCAATTGCGTCGCACCGCCCAAAGCCGTGAGCGTCAGCTGGATTTCTCCCCCGATCAATGCGGCGTAGACCGGTGGGGTGCTTTTGTAGGGCACGTCAGCAACGTCGATACCGGCGGCGCGCTTGAACCACTCCATCGTCAGAAAGTGAGGCGCGCCCTGCCCGACGTGACCGTAGTTGAGCTTGCCTGGATTGGCCTTCGCGTAGTCGACGAACTCCTTGAGGGTGGTCGCGGGTACGTCGCTTCGAACGACGAGTGCAAGAGGAAGTTCGACAAGCCGCGCTATCGGCATGAGATCGCGCTCGGCGGCGTAACTACGGGCCGGAGCCAACGTCTCGTTGATCGAAACTGCGTTGGACAGAATGGCGATCGTGTATCCATCGGGAGAAGCGCGGGAAAGCAACTCGGTTGCGATCAACTCCGATGCGCCCGGCTTGTTCTCGACCACGACTGGCTGCCCCAACGTGGTTTGCAGGCGCGCGGCCACGGCACGCGCGATCAGATCGGAACTCCCGCCGGGAAGGTTGGGAACCAGCAGAGTTACGGGCCTCGAGGGATAGGCAGCGCCTTGTCCAAAGGCTGCTGTACAATGGATGAAACCGATCGCACACAAGCCAATCCACGTGAACGAAATCTTCATGTCATCGATCCGCGATTGTTTGGGACAAGTCCAAGAACCTCAGGAGTCGGAGCCTGAACCCCGACAGCATCATCGGCACGTCGCGAAACCGCGAACGTGAAGATCGAACTCTGATCATACTGGCTGAAGCCAGCGGCAAGTCAAGAATTGTCAGACAAAAGCGGCGGCGACACGAGCTGTCCTGGGAAAGAGAGCGGAGCCCGCATCTGACCTCGCGCGATCAGGAGCGGTTTGAAGGCAGTGCCGAGTGCGCCGATCTCCGGCCATGGGTGCGCCGGTTCCAGCAACTACTTTCGACGAACAGCGGCCTTGCGTCGCCTGCTCGGCGCCAGCCCTCGATCCAGGTATTCTTCCAACGGTATTTGAGGGAGCGCGCGAATGGGCTCGCCTTCCGTTGATTTTCCATCGCTCGTCTGGATAACATCAGCCGCTCCGCGCGCGGCCCGGCACGTCGATCCGATGTGCATCTCGGTAGCGACACGGGTCGCCTTGGGATCGGCAGCCTCGATGGCGGCCAGGATGGTGCCGATCTCTTTGCCGCACAGCTTGCGCCATCCCGCGCTTCGCATCGACTGCGCCCGCAAAAAGTTGAGACGGCTGACGAGCAGGACCACGACGTCGAGCAGCACGGAATTGCCGCAACGCTGAATGATGTACCAGAAGAACGCATTGATGGCGTCGATCGCTTCCACACTGCGATCGGTTCCCAATGTTTTGCGCACCAGCCGCAATCGCTTGCGAAGGGCGTCCAAATCCTCGGGCTTGCGTGTGGTCGCGAACCGCGACAGCGCATCGGAGGTGAGAAGTGTCCAGACCTGCTCGATTTCGTCGACCTGCTGAAGCCCCAGGCTCGCCACCGAGGGGCCCCGGTTCGGCACCAGCTCGATGAGACGTTCGCCTTGCAGTGCGCGAAGCACTTCGCGAACCGAGGCACGACTGATGCCGAGTGCCGCAACGAGGTCTGCTTCGACGAGCTTCTGCCCCGGCCGCAGGCGGCCTGTCATAATCTCGGTGCGGACCTTGCGAACCGCCTCACTGACAAGGCTCGCTGGGCTCTTGTCGGCGGTTTCTCGCAGAACGGTCGCGCCTCTCACAACGGTCTGAAGGTCCATTCGGCAGGCATCCGTCTCGATTGCTCACCAGCGCATGCTCACCAGCGCAGCGCCAAGGGTGCTTCTGGGCCGCATCGATACTACAGGCCGCCCTGGTATGCGAGCATTCCCGTCCCGGTCGCCCAAGGTTTCACTGCTTCATAGGCGACTACGGAGGGCCGCTCACGCCCCATGATGCCGGCGAGGCAGATCCAGGCGAGCAATTCCAGCGTTCCCGCTCCCGCCGCGAGCAACTCCGCGTCCGAATAGCTACACAACGCCGCTTCGTCCGACTGAGACATGCGTTGCATGAACGTTCTGTCGAACTCGACATCTATGACGCCGTGATTGACCTCGCCGGGATCGTGCGACAAGCCACCCGTCGCCACGACGGCAATCCGCTCCGGTGACGCGTCGAGCATCGTGCGCAGATGCCGGCCGAGCGCATGGCAGCGGCTGGCACGCGGGCGCGGCGGCGCCAGCGTGTTGAAGAAGATCGGCACGATGCTCGTCGCCATGTCGGGCGTCAGAAAATGCAGCGGTATCATCGAGCCGTGATCGAGTTTCAATTCATGCGAATGCGACAGCTCGAAGCCTGCTTCGTAGCAATGCGAAAGCATGCGCTCGGCCAGCGCCGGATTGCCCGGCACTTTCGTCCGGGCGATTTTGAGCCACGGCTCCACCGGCCCATCGAAGGAGTTGCCGCGACCGATGCAGAACGCGCTCGCATGATCGAGGAAGAAGTTGTTCCAATGCTCCGATGTCAGCAGCAGTACGGTCTGCGGACGGGAATCTCGAAATGAACTTGCCAATCGGGCGAAACCGTCATTGACCGCATCGAGTTGTTCGCGCGGAGCGGCTTCGGTCCACGCCGTGATGCCGGGAGCGTGAGAGGCGGCGCAGGCAAATACGATGGGCATGTCGTTATCCTCGGATGGCTTGGAGGTAATCGATTTCGCTGACGCGGTTGATGATCGTGAAGGGCCTGAGTATCAGCCCGTGCACACCGAGTTGGTACAGTTTGCGGATGTCTCGATCGAGAAACGCCTGCGCTTCGTCGTGGGTGAGATCGTAGCCCCCTACGAACTCCTGCGGGGCGCTCGCATATCGTTCCCGACAAGAGGCGTCCCGATTGTAGTTCCGGATCATTTTGTTGAGCTCGTATTTGGACACGGCGATCGATCCCCTTCTCTCGCTGCTCGACGCTGCTCGAGCAGGCTGACCAACCGGCACCCGTCCCGAAGCCGGCGCCACTCTCGAACGCTGCGCACATATTGTCTGACAACTTGACTTGGGTCAAAGTGTCAGACAATCTCGACTTCGACTTCGATAATCTCGAACAGGCCGACGGCGCCAGTCCCGTCGGCCTTCCGCAAAGGACGATGGCATGCTGCCCTACAAGCGAGCCGAAGCAAAGGACTACGCAAAGGAACATTGGCGAGGCGTTTGCAACGTCATCATGCCCTCGTTCACGTCGGATCTATCCAAGCTCAACGAGAAAGCGATCCGCCACGACGTCCGCAAGAACATCGAGCTGGGATTTTGGGGCGCACTGCTGGTGTCGGAATGCGCGACCTCGCTCGATGAGTACAAGCGCTTCATGGAGATCGCCGTCGACGAGGCGAAGGGCAAGCATCACTTCCTGATCCAAGGCGTGTTCGATACGCCCGAGCAGGTTCTGGCGATGGCGAAGGCGGGTGAGTCGATCGGCGTCTCCGGCATTCTCCTGGGGCAGCCCAATTCGTTCTATCCGAAGACCGAGGACGAGCTGTTCGGATATCTGTCGGGGGTCGCCGGCAAGACGGATCTCGCCGTCTGCATGTTCTGCACCACGCAGATGAATTTCTCGAGGTTCCACACCTCGGGCTATCCGCAGGGCGTGATCGAGAAGGTTGCCGGGCTGGAGAACGTGGTCGCCGTCAAGTACGAGGTCGGCCGACCGGGCGTCGCGGGCAATCTCGAAATCTGGAAGAAGCTCGCGGGCAAGCGCGTCCTGTTCTCCGACCCGCTCGAGGCGCATTCGCCGATGATGGTCGAGATGCTCGGGATGCAGTGGATGGGAACGTCCAACTACGAGTACTGGGGCGGAGCCGTTCCGCAGTATTTCGGCCTGCTGCTGGAGGGCAAGTTCGACAAGGCGATGGAGATTTACTGGCGGATCAATCCAGCGCGGCAGGCGCGGGTGCAAATCCAGACGACGTTCGCCGGCGCCCAGTTCATTCACCGCTACTTGTGGAAGTATCAGGGCTGGCTGCACGGCTACAACGGCGGCCCGATGCGCCAGCCGGTGATGAAGATCGGCGACAACCAGATGCGCGCAGTCCGCGATCCTCTCCCGCGGTGTGGCTTCGACATCAAGGACGAAGATGCCACGGCGTTCTATCGTGGCCGGAACCCGGCTTAGGCACCGCTCATGACATTGCTCCTCACTCATGACGATGTGCAGAACAGTATCACCATGGCCGACGCGATCGAGGCGATGGAGGTCGGCTTCCGCGAGGAAGGTGAAGGCGGGACGGCGCTACCGCAACGCATCAACATCAAAGCTGGAAAAGGGTGGTTGCGCGTCGGCCCCGTCGTGATGGAACAGTCGGGCTGGATGGGGTTCAAGGCCATGAACCTCACGCCCGGCCAAGGCGTGCGCTACCAAGTCCATCTCTACCGCATCGAGACGGGCGCGCTGGAAGCGATCATGGACGCCCAGTTTCTGACGACGTTGCGCACGGGGGCGACCAGCGCCGTGGCGACCCGACGCCTGGCGTGCTCCGGCGCAACGGACGTGGCGCTGCTGGGATCCGGCGCCGAGGCCAAGGCACAACTCGAGGCGATGCAGGCAGCTGGCTTCGTCAAGTCCGCAAAAGTGTTCAGTCCAACCGCCGCGAACCGGCGTGCGCTCGCCGAAGATTTCCGTGCGCGTCATGCTATGCAGATCACCGATGTGGCGACGGCAGAAGAGGCCGTCGCCGGCGCAACCATCGTGCTGGCCGCCGTGAAGTCGAGCGAGACCGTATTCTGGGGACGCTGGCTGAAACCGGGAATGCACGTCAATTCGGTCGGCACTGCGCGACGCGATCAGCGTGAGATCGATCCGGAGACGTTCGCGCGGTCATCGCGTATCGTCGTCGATACGCGAGAAGGTGTGTTCGGTGAAGCCGGGGATGCTGTCGCGGCAAAAGATGTCGTGAAGCCTGAAGACGTGGCCGAACTTGCCGAACTCGTCACCGGGAAGGCTGCGGGGCGTCAGAGTTCGGAGGAGATCACACTCTTCAAGTCGGTCGGGACCGGCATCCAGGATATCGCCCTCGCCCAACTCGTCTTTCGCAACGCGAAGGCCCGCGGCATCGGTACCGACATCGGCGCATTTCCCTACCTGAAGAAAGGCGGCTGAACATGAGCGTTGCGAAGAAACCGACCCCTGTCGAAAAGCTCGCCGCGATCAGCCCCGGGGCTGCGCAAGCTTTCCAGGACCTGCGAAAGTCCGTGCTCGCGGCGGGACCGCTCGACAATCATACTTGCGAATTGATCGTGTTGGGCGCGATGGTGACCGCGGGGCACGAGTCCAGTTTCAAGACGCATGCACGTCGCCTGCTCAAGGAAAAGGTCGATCCCGCAGCGCTGCGGCAGGCCGTACTCGTCACGTTCGCCGCGACGACTTCGTTCACAGAGCTTTCCGCAGGACTTGGTTGGATCGAGGACGTGTTGTCGGAGGCTTGAACGGCAATCGACGCCAACCTTGCCGCACCCACCGATCAATCAAGGCGCGACGCCACACTAGCGACGATCAATCAAGAACAAAGGGAGCGAGTTGATGCACAGGTCCTTTTCACGTGCGGCAGCATTGGCCGTGGTTGCTGCAATGTCTTTCGCGGAAGCCGTGTGCGCCCAGAGCGTGCCGACGATCCGGTTCGGCCGGCAAACGGCCGCCGAGGACAACGTCTGGCTGATGCTCGCGAAAGCGGATCTGACGCCGAATTTGAACAAGGCTTACAAGATCGAGTGGAATCAGTTCCGGGCATCCGATGTCGCGTTCAAGGCCTACCAGAGCGGCCAGGTCGATATGCTCACCACGGCGTGCAATTCGGTGATCACCGCCGCATCGAAGGACGTCGAGATCAAGGTGGTCGCGAGCGCAAGCCGCGAGACGCAGGCTGGCGCGCGGACGCAATACCTC
Source organism: uncultured Devosia sp. (assembly GCA_964574325.1). Classification (GTDB taxonomy): domain Bacteria; phylum Pseudomonadota; class Alphaproteobacteria; order Rhizobiales; family Hyphomicrobiaceae; genus CAMDPA01. The sequence goes on from CAZNMY010000086.1 coordinate 15,418, forward strand.
GCCAAGAAGGAAGGCGGTCCGCTGGCGATCAAGGACCTGAAAGGCAAGATCGTCGGGATCGTCGGTCATCGCACGGCGACCGAGCTGTGGGCGCGCATGGCGCTGAAATCCGGCGGGCTCGATCCCGACAAGGACGTTCAGTGGGCCGTAGTGCCGTTCGCCTCGGTCGGCGACGCGGTACGCTCCGACCGCATCGCGGTGGGTGCCGTCCCCGACCTGTTCGCTCCGACGCAACTCGCGAAAGGCGACCTCAAAATTCTGTTCAGCTCGAAGACGGGTATGCCGTTCGACGAGGAGTTGATCTGCGTGAGCGCCAATCCCGCATTCCTGGCGAAGAATGCTGCTGCGGTTCGCGGCTTCCTCGCCGACCTCAAGTCCGCGACGACCTATCTCATCGCCAACAGGGAAGCGGCGCGAAAGGCCCTGTTGGACGCCAAGCTGGTGCAGTTGCCGCCCAATATCTATCTGTCCTCACCGGAATATCTGCGAGACCCCAATCTGCGAATCGACCTGGCGAACTTCACCAAGCAGCAGGATGCGCTGGTGCAGGCCGGTTTCATCGACAAGAAGGTCGATCTCGCCAAGCTGGTAGATCTGAGCTTCCTGCCGGCCCAGTGATGACAGGGAAAGCAATGGCGCCGCTGGTGAAGGTGCGGGAACTCGTCAAGACATTCCGCCGCGGGAAGCTCGAAGTCGATGCGATCCGCGGCTTCGATCTCGAAATCGAAGAAGGCGAGTTCGTCGCGATCGTCGGGCCTTCCGGCTGCGGCAAGAGCACGTTCTTGCACATTCTGGGCGGCTTCGAGAATCACACCTCCGGCGAACTACTCGTCGACGATCGGCCGGTGACGGCGCCGGGCCCCGATCGCGGCGTGGTTTTCCAGGAATATGCGCTCTACCCCTGGCGTTCTGTCGAGGGGAACATCACCTGGGGCCTCGAGGTACAGGGGATGCCCAAGGCTCAGCGGACCGCAGTTGCGGAACGGCTCCTGGCGAAGGTCGGGCTCACGCATTTCCGCAATCACTACCCGGCAGAGCTGTCGGGGGGCATGAAGCAGCGCGTCGCAATCGCGCGGACGCTGGCGTTCGATCCCAAGATACTTCTGCTCGACGAACCTTTCGGCGCGCTCGATGCGCAGAACCGGGAATTGATGCAGGAGGAGCTGCAGCGGATCTGGCAGGATTCGCGCAAGACGGCGATCTTCATCACGCATGATATCGACGAGGCGATCTACCTCGCCGATCGGGTGATCGTCTTCACCGCGCGTCCTGGCCGCGCCAAAGCGGACATACGCATAGACCTGCCTCGTCCCCGCGATATCGAGATCAAGAAGTCTCCCGAGTACACTGCGTATCGCAATCACATCTGGGATCTGCTCCGCGACGAAGTCCTGCGAGCAAGGGCGGAGAACGCGTGAGAACATGACGCGCGCGCGCAATGCCGTTCTCGGCCTCCTGCTTCCGGTGCTGTTGGTGGCGATCTGGGAATATCGGGGCAATGCCGGAAAACTCCCGGACTATCTTCCGCCGCCGTCACTGTTCATGCGTGAGTGGCTTGCGATGGCGGCCGACGGCTCGCTGCTCGGGCACACGCTCGTGTCGCTCTGGCGCTCTATGGCGGGCTTTGTGATCGGCGCTACGTGCGGCGCTTTTGCTGGACTTCTGGCTGCTGCGCTGAGACCCATGGAGACTTTTTACGAGCCGATCGTGGCTTTGACGTATCCCATTCCGAAGATTGCCGCGCTGCCGATCATCTTCGCGTGGTTCGGCCTCGGCGACACATCCAAGATCGTCACTATTTGCGTGTCGGTGTTCTATCCGCTCTATGTATCGATGCTGAGCGGCGCGAAATCCACGCCGCGGGCCCAGATCTGGGCGGCGCGAAACATGGGGGCGAGCCCGATGCGGATCGTCCTTCGCGTCCTGCTTCCCAGCGCCTTGCCGCAGCTGTTCGACGGATTGAGGATCGGGCTCGCGCTCTCGCTCGTCGTGATGTTCGTCGCGGAGATGGTCTCGTCCAACAAGGGGCTGGGCTACCTCATCGTCCACGCAAGCGACAATCACCGTTTCGATCTCATGTTCGTGTCGATCGTGACGATCGGGATGATAGGGTTCGCGGCTGACCGCCTGCTGCTCGCTGTGCGCCGCCGCGCGCTCGTCGGCCAACTCGCTTCGACGGAGTTTCGGCACTGATATGCAACCGCTGCGCAATTTCCTCGCGTGGGCATCGCGCTGGTACTCGATACCGCTGCTGCTCGTGGTTTACGAGATGCTCGGACGCCTCGGGCTCGTCTCGCAAAAGGTTCTGCCGAGCCTCGTCGCGATTGCGGACCAACTTTGGCGGACGACGGCCAGCGGGCTCTTGATCGAGCACGCAGCGGTGTCACTTTGGCGGGCAATGCTGGGGTTCGTGCTGGCCCTCGTCGTCGGGGCGCTGCTCGGCGCGGCGATGGCTCGTTCGCGGCTTGCGGAAGCCATACTCGAGCCGATCTTCACGTTCGGCTATCCAATCCCCAAGATTGCACTCTATCCAGCCTTCATCCTGGTGTTCGGGCTGGGGACCGAATCGAAGGTGGCGCTCGTCTTCCTCGAATGCGTCTATCCGGTCGCCATCCACGTCTACTCGGGAATGCGATCGGTGGACCGGGTGCTGGTTTGGGCGGCGCTGAACATGGGCGCCTCGACCCAGCAGGTTTTCTGGCGCGTGCTCGTTCCCGCCGCCTTGCCGACGTTGTTCATCGGCCTTCGAATCGCGCTGCCCGTGGCGCTCATCGTGACCATCGTCACGGAGATCATCGGAGAGAGCAGGGGGCTCGGCTATCTCGTCACTTACTCGACGGCCTCATTCGACTATGCGCGCGCTATCGCGGCTCTGTTCGCCATCGGCATCGTCGGTTTCTGCCTCGATCGTGGCTTGCTCGCATTCCGCGATCGGGTGGTGTTCTGGCAGAGATCCGCGCCTCGCGTTCTCTGAAGCGTGCCGCTCATCGCTGCCGGTTCCGGCTGCTCTGCGCGCCAGAACGATCCATCATGCATCAGCGGGCTCGGGTTTCGCGAGGGGGGCGTGATGACGATCATCCGTAGCTTGGCAGGAGTGGGCCGCGCGCCTCTCGTTCCAGGCTGCCTGCCCGATCGGAAATGGGCGCTCAACCGGCCAGCCTACCCGCCTCGTCCGGCGTGCGTGACACTGCCGTTCAACTCCAATACGGCGGATAGCCGCTGTGGCGGCCTTCGGCTTCGAGCCGCCGCAGCATCGCGGGCCATTCGAGCACGCCGTAGGGGCGTCGCGCGTTCGGCTGATAGAGATGCGCTGTGTGCGCCAGGATATTCTCGCCGGGCAATGTCAGCTCGGTGCGCGCCGCCATCGCGTCGACCTGCGCCCGGCAGGACAGCTCGAGCTGGTACATCAGGTTGAACGCTTCGCCCGCCGATGGCCCGCAGGTCAGCATGCCGTGGTTGCGCAGCACCATCGCATTGTGGGTGCCGAGATCGCGGACGAGGCGCTCGCGCTCGGCGAGATCGACGGCCGGCCCCTCGTAGTCGTGATAGCCCAGATGTCCCACGAACCGGATCGCGGTCTGCGACATCGGCAATAGGCCGCATTTCATCGCCGAGACCGCCATGCCCGCCCGCGTATGCGTGTGCAGCACGCACGCCACGTCCAGCCGCGCGGCATGGATGCAGCCGTGAATCACGTAGCCCGACTTGTTGATGCCGTAGTCGGTGTCCTGCTTCTGCACGATTTCGCCGTCGAGCGTGATCTTCACGAGGCTCGACGCAGTGATTTCCTTGTAGAGCAGGCCGTAGAGATTGATCAGCAGATGCTCCGTGCCGGGAATGCGCTGCGTGATGTGATTGTAGATGAGGTCGGTCATCCCGTAGGCGTCGACCAGCCGGTAGCAGGCGGCGAGATCCACCCGCGCCTGCCACTCCTCCGGCGAAACCTCGTCTTTCAGCGACTTGAAGCTCGTGGAGTAGTTCATGATTTCGCCATTCTTTGCTTGATGCTGAGCTTGGTTGTTGGAAGAAAAAGTGAGCATCCTGGGCGGTCTCGCCGACCTCGGTCCCGCCGACCGCGATGGCGCACCTATAGCGCGCGCAACGTCGGCGGCAAACGCCAGGATAACGCCAGAATAGCCTTTGGCCTGCCGCCTTGGAACTGCCCTGGCGCCGGCGGTGTCACCCGCGGAACAGCGGGATCGGCGCAAATTCGGGATAGTGCTCGAACCGGGCCGCGAATGGGCCCACTCAGATCAATGCCGGGAGGCATCCATGACCTTGTTTCACACCACTCTTCGTCTGGCGGCCCTGGCCGCGGGGCTTGCCGCTTCCGCAGCCCACGCTGCGTCACCCGTCGGCATCTGGATCGATCACACCGGCCGCGGCGCGGTCGAGATAGCGGAATGCGGCGGCGGCCTGTGCGGCCACGTCGTGTGGGTCAAGGACGCAAAGAACGCGAAGGCGTGCCGCGATCAGATCATCGGCAACGTCAAGGCGGTCGGCACGAACACCTGGGATCGCGGCTGGATCGTCGACCCCGACGACAACGCCCGCTACAGCGTCGAGCTGAAGCCTGTCGGGGAAGATCGCCTTCGGGTGACCGGTTACATGGGATCGAAGCTGTTCAGCGAAACCATGATGTGGAAGCGCGCCCCCGCGGACCTGAAGCGTTGCGACGGCAAGAACACGACGATCCCGGTTGCAGCACCTGCCCCGCCGGCCCCTGACGCCCCCGCTGCGACGCCGGTTGTGCCGTCGAGACCGGCTACTCCGCTGCCTTTGCAGCGCGAGGCATCCACGCCCATGGTCGCTCCGTCGGCACCGTCGGCACCATTGGCGCCCGTCATCGAAGCTGCCCCCCCGACGCCGGCCCCGGATCGCTATGCAGCGACCGAGCCGACACCAGCGCCCAATGCGGCACCCACTTCGGCACCCGAGGCGGCAGCCGAAACGAAGCCGCAGCCCGAGCGCCGCGCACAGCGCCAGTCGAAGCGCAAGACCGCGAGCCGCGACTGCAAGCTCGACCTGCCCTACATCACCATCAATATCTGCGACTTCTGAGCATCGGCGGCCCGAGCGGCGCGGCGCCACACTGGCGCCCCCGTTCAAGCCGTCTCGACCGGCGCGGGAAGACCCGCAATCGCTTCGAGCCGTTGCACGCAGACATCCGGTGAAAGGCCAGTCGTATCGAGCGCGTAGTCGGCGCGGGCATATTCCTGCTCGCGTTGCGCCAGAAGGGTTTTGAGGTGATCGAGCGCCTCGGGCGTCTCCCGCATCGGCCGCATGTCACCCTGCCGGATCACCCGCTGCAGGTGCTCCTGCGGTGCAGCCTTGAGCCAGATCGTCCGGAACGAGGAAAGGATCATTTCCAGCGCGGCCGCATTGCTCACGATGCCGCCGGCCGTCTCGAGCACGATGCGATCGGTTCGGGCGCTGAGGTCCTTCACCACTTCGTTCTCAAGATTGCGATAGGCGTCCGGACCGCCCAGATTGAACAGATCCGGCAGTGTCATCCCGGCGCGAGCCTCGATTTCGCGGGTGACGCTGAGAAACGGCATTCCGTGCTGCCTGGCGATCAGCTCACCGATCGTCGATTTGCCCGCTCCCCTGAGCCCCAGGAGTGCGATGCCCCGGTGCGACTTGCGCCGGTCGCGCAGATAGCTCTCCAGAACACTCACGGCACCTGCCTGCTCCCGCGGGCTCATCTGCCCGATCAGCGCGGCGAGCGGGCCATGCGATGCGGCGAAATCGGTGCGTTCAGTCGGCAGCAATTCCGTGAGGTCCAGCGCCAGGGCGGTTGCGACACGCGAGAGAATGCCGATGGAGACATTGGCGTCGCCGTTCTCGAGCTGATTCAGATAGCGCTCCGATACATCGGACGCCTCTGCGAGTTTCTTCCGCGACATGCCCGCTTGCGCTCGCGCCGCGCGCACTCGCGTTCCGATGGTGGTGGTGATGTCATCCCGAGTGAGCACGAGCCGGCTGTCCTTCCCTTGATCGAGTGCCAAGGAACTATATTGCCCATGAAATGATTCATCAAGCCTACTTTACGCATTGATGTGCATCAAAATCGACAAATTCTCCTTGACTCATGTCGAGGCTGGCGATACTTGTCCGAAATATAAAGCCTTAAACTGCCGGTAGGGAGGTTTTGATGACTTATAATGCACTGTCGAGGACGAGCGGGGCAGGCTCCGAAGGGTTCGTCGACTTCCTCACCTCTCCGGACAAGTACCGCCACTGGAAGCTTCGCTTCGCGGGCGGCGTGGCAGAGCTCGTCATGGACGTGGACGAGAATGCCGGCCTGTTCGACGGCTATCAGCTCAAGCTCAACTCCTACGATCTCGGCGTCGACATCGAATTGGCCGACGCGCTGCAGCGCCTCCGCTTCGAGCACCCCGAGGTGAAGGTCGTGATCTTCAAGTCCGGCAAGCCGCGCGTTTTCTGTGCCGGCGCAAACATCCGCATGCTCGCCGGCAGCGCGCATGCGCACAAAGTCAATTTCTGCAAATTCACAAACGAAACACGCAACGGGATGGAGGATTCGTCCGAATTCTCCGGCCAGAAGTTCCTGTGCGCGGTGCAGGGCACGGCAGCCGGCGGGGGCTACGAGCTGGCGCTCGCTTGCGACCAGATCGTTCTGTCGGACGACGGCAATTCGACCGTGTCGCTGCCGGAGATACCACTTCTCGCGGTACTGCCGGGAACGGGCGGCCTCACCCGCGTCACCGACAAGCGCAAGGTGCGTCGCGATCGCGCGGACGCGTTCTGCACGATCGAGGAAGGTGTCAAGGGCAAGCGCGCCGTCGAGTGGCGCCTCGTCGACAAGGTCGTGCCGGGCTCGAAGTTCGATGTAGCCGTCGCCGAGATGGCCGCGGAGTTGGCGGCCACGTCCGACCGGCCCACTGACGCAAAGGGCATCACGCTGACGCCGATCGAGCGCACCATCTCGGCCGATGCCGTCGCTTATTCGGCCGTGCAGGTCGAAATCGACCGCGCCGGCCGCCGCGCAACCATCACGATATCAGGCCCCACGTCGGTTCCGCCCGCGGACGCCGCCGGGATCCACTCCGAAGGCGCGCAGTTCTATCCGCTGCGCCTTGCCCGCGAACTCGACGACGCGATCCTCCATCTCCGCCTGAACGAACTCGAGGTCGGCACGCTCGTGTTCAAGTCGGAAGGCGATCCGGCCCAGGTCCTCGCGTACGACGCGGTGCTGGAAGCGAACAAGTCGAACTGGCTCGTCCGCGAGATTCTCAACAACTGGAAGCGCGTCCTGAAGCGTATCGACGTCACCTCGCGCTCGCTCGTGACGCTGATCGAGCCGGGTTCGTGCTTCGCCGGAACGCTGGCCGAGATCATCTTCGCCTGCGACCGTGCCTATATGTTCGCGGGCCAGATGAAGGGCGGCAACCGCCCCGAAGCTCACGTCACGCTGTCGCCCCTGAACTTCGGCGCCTACCCGATGTCGAACGGCATCACGCGCCTAGAGACGCGCTTTCTCGGCGAGCCCGAAACCGTCGAGAAGGCGAAAGCCGCCATCGGACAGGCGCTCGATGCCACCGATGCCGATCGCTTAGGGTTGGTCACGGAAGCTTTCGACGAGGTCGACTGGGACGACGAAGTGCGCATCTTTCTGGAAGAGCGCGCGAGCTTCTCCGCCGACGGTCTCACTGGCCTCGAAGCCAATCTCCGCTTCGCCGGCCCCGAGACGATGGAAACCAAGATTTTCGGCCGGCTCACCGCTTGGCAGAACTGGATCTTCCAGCGCGCCAATGCCGTCGGCGAGAACGGCGCGCTCCGCCGCTATGGCTCCGGCGTGAAAGCCGAGTTCGATCGAAAGAGGGTGTGACCGTAGGTTGGGTCGAGCGCCGTGCGCGAGGCCCAACGCTCCACGGCGCATCGGAAATTGTTGGGCCTCGCTAGGCTCGACCCTACCTGCACCTCCAACCCACGAGGCAACACATGTCCCAATCATCCGCCTCCGCCGACATCGGCGCCGTCGACTATTCGACCAAGATCCCCAACAACGTCGGCCTCGTGAACGATGCCCGTGTGTTGAAGGCCCTCGAGCAGTGGCACCCGGGCTATATCGACTGGTGGAACACCATGGGGCCCGACGGATTCCAGACCTCGGATGTCTATCTCCGCACCGCCGTCTCGATCGATCCGAAAGGCTGGGCGCAGTTCGGCTTCGTCAAGATGCCCGAGTACCGCTGGGGCATCCTTCTCGCGCCGCAGGATCAGGCGCGCAAAGTCCACTTCGGCGCGAGCCAGGGCGAAGCGGCATGGCAGGACGTGCCGGGCGAACATCGCGCGTCCCTGCGCCGGCTGATCGTGATCCAGGGCGACACCGAGCCCGCCAGCGTCGAACAGCAGCGCCACCTCGGCAAGACCGCGCCATCGCTCTACGACATGCGCAACCTGTTCCAGGTCAACGTCGAGGAAGGCCGCCATCTCTGGGCGATGGTCTACCTGCTGCAGAAGTATTTCGGTCGCGATGGCCGCGAAGAAGCGGAAGGATTGCTCGAGCGCCGCTCCGGCGACAAGGACAAGCCGCGTATGCTCGGCGCGTTCAACGAGGCGACGCCGGACTGGTTGTCGTTCTTCATGTTCACGTTCTTCACCGATCGTGACGGCAAGATGCAGCTCGAAAGCCTCGCGCAGTCCGGCTTCGATCCGCTCTCGCGCACCTGCCGCTTCATGCTGACCGAAGAAGCGCATCACATGTTCGTCGGCGAGACCGGCGTCGGCCGCGTCATCGAGCGCACCTGCGAGGCGATGAAGGCCGCCGGTATCGAGGACCCGAACGACGTCGCAAAAGTCCGCGCGCTCGGCGTCATAGATCTGCCGACGATCCAGAAGAAGATGAACATGCATTTCCCGCTGACGCTGGATCTGTTCGGTTCCGAGATCTCGACCAACGCGGCGAACTTCTACAACGCCGGCCTCAAGGGCCGCTTCATGGAAAACAAGATCGAGGACGATCACCGCCTCACCAGCGCGACTTATCCGGTGTTGAAGCTGGTCGACGGGCAGATCCGGATGGTCGAGGAGCCGGCACTCACCGCGCTCAACATGCGCCTGCGCGACGACTACGTGAAGGATTGCCAGGGCGGCGTGAACCGCTGGAACAAGATCATCGAAAAGCTCGGCATCAAGTTCCAGCTGACGCTGCCATCGGTGGCCTTCAATCGCCACATCGGCGAGTTCCGCGATGTGAACGCCTCGCCCGATGCGAAGCTGCTCTCGGATACCGAATGGATCAAGATGCGCGACCAGTGGCTCCCGTCCAAGGACGACGGCGACTTCATCGACAGCCTGATGCAGCCCTGCTGGGAGCGCGGCCAGTACGCCGGCTGGATCTCGGCCCCGAAGATCGGCATCGACAGCAAGTCGGGCGACTTCGAATATGTGAAGATCCATCAGGCCTGACGCTTTGATCGGTGTCAGACCCTCGCGGTCTGACACCATGAAGAGGCTTCGGTCGGTGGGGAGGATGAGATGCCGGAGATAAGTCGCTTCTTCGGCATCGTGATCGCGATCTATTTCAACGATCACCCGCCGCCCCACTTTCACGCCAGATACGGCGAGCACAAGGCCAAGTTCGACATCGCGACAGGTGCCATTCTCGACGGTAATATGCCTAGCCGCGTGCTCGCTCTGGTAGAGGAGTGGCGCCTACTACGCCAAGGCGAGCTCGAGGCCACCTGGGAGCAGATTTGCAATCGACAGCCCTACGACAAGATTGCCCCGCTGGAGTGAAGCCATGCTACCGAAGATCATCGATGCCCGTTACGCTGGCAAGCACCGCGTGTGGTTGCGCTTCGCCGACGGTCTCAGCGGAGAGATTGATCTCGCCTCCGAGTTGTGGGGGCCGATGTTCGAGCCGCTGAAGGATGAGAGCTTCTTCGCGCAACTCCACATAGATCCCGATCTGGATACGATCGTCTGGCCGAATGGTGCCGATCTGTCGCCGCAGTGGCTCCACGACCAACTCGAGGCCCAAGTCAAAGCCACGGCGGCCGAATGAAACTTCGCAGCCGTGCAAGGTCGACATCGAAAGCATGCCCGGTGTTTTCGACCGGGTGACGATCCACCAAGCCTCACACCGGCGAGGCGAGGTCGGATCAAGGTCGGCTCTGCCGGCCGCGACCCGACATTGAACGGAATGCCGGGAAATGTCGGGTCGCGCTCCGCTTGACCCAACCTACGGAATAAAGAGACATGAGCGCCGACGGAAATATGACCTCGATCAAGAAGCAGCATCTCATCGACCCCGAGATCTGCATCCGCTGCAACACGTGCGAGGCGACATGCCCGGTCGGCGCGGTGACGCACGACGACAACAACTACGTGGTCGATCCCGCCAAGTGCAATTACTGCCTCGATTGTATCGCGCCTTGCCCCACCGGCTCCATCGACAACTGGCGGATGGTGAAGGCTGCCTACTCGATCGAAGCCCAGCTCGGCTGGAACGAGCTGCCCACACAGGAAGACCTCGGTGAAGATGCCGAGTCAGCGGCCCAGGAAATCGACGACGAGGTCGAGAAGATTCTCGCGACCGCGCACTCCGGCGTCGGTGGCAAGACGATAGCGCCTGCTTCCGCCTCCAAGCCCGCCATCCACATCTACCGCCGCTCGAAGCCCGCAATCGCTACAGTACAGGGCAATTTCCGCATCACCGCTGCGGGCACGGAAAGCGACATCCGCCACATCGTGCTGTCGTTCGGCTCGACGGCCTTCCCCGTTCTCGAAGGCCAGTCGATCGGCATCGTGCCTCAGGGAACCCGCGCCGACGGCAAACCGCACGACATCCGCCTCTATTCCATCGCTTCGGCCCGTGACGGCGAGAAGCGCAACGCCAACAACGTATCGCTCACCATCAAACGCGTCGAAGGCGGCGTCGCCTCGAATTTCATGTGCGACCTGAAGGTCGGCGACAAAGTCGAGGTCACCGGTCCGTTCGGCGCGACATTCCTGATGCCGAACGACACGCAGGCCAACATCATCATGATCTGCACGGGCACGGGATCGGCGCCGTTCCGCGCCTTCACCGAGCGCCGCCGCCGCGC
>CAZNMY010000087.1:0-25575 GCA_964574325.1 uncultured Devosia sp.
AAGAAATTGTCCCGGCGGCGTTGCTCTCCGGTCGGCCTACGGCCTCCCTACGCGCCAACGCCGCCGCGCCCCGCCTCCTACACCACGTCTTGGGACGCCAACCGCGGCTGCCGCGCGCGCCGCGATCTATCTGCGCGTGTCGACCGGCCGGCAGGCTGAGCACGACCTGTCGATTCCGGACCAGAAGGCGCAGACCCAGGCATGGGTCGAGCAGCGCGGCTGGAGCGTCGTCGCCGAGTACGTCGAGCCCGGCGCTTCGGCGACCGACGACAAGCGCCCGCAGTTCCAGCGCATGATCGAGCGCGCCTGCGATGGCGAGAGCGCGTTCGACGTTATTGTCGTGCATTCGTTCTCGCGCTTCTTCCGCGATGCCTTTGGGCTCGAGTTCTACCTGCGCAAGCTCGCCAAGCACGGCGTCAAGCTGGTCTCGATCACCCAGGAGCTGGGCGACGACCCGGCGCAGGTCATGATGCGCCAGGTGATCGCGCTGTTCGACGAATACCAGTCGAAGGAGAACGCCAAGCACGTTCTGCGCTCGATGAAGGAAAATGCGCGTCAGGGTTTCTGGAATGGCGCGCGGCCACCCTACGGATACGCGGCGGTAGAGGTCGAGAAGCGCGGCGCCAGGGTCAAGAAGCGGCTGGTGATCGATCCGGTGGAAGCCGAGATCGTCCGGCTGATGTTTCGCCTGTTCGTCGAAGGCGACACTGTTGCAGGAAATGGGGGCTCCGGGCCGAAGGGCGTGAAGAGCATCGTGACGTGGCTCAATGAGCGCGGCCACCGCACCCGCGTCGGCGCAACATGGGGCATCGGGCCGGTCCACGCCATGCTGACCCACCCGGTCTATGGTGGCAGAATGCGCTTCAACAAGCACGAGGCGCGCACTGGTCGCCGCAAGGCCGAGAACGAGCACGTATTTGCCGAGGTGCCGGCGATCATCGAGCCGGCACTGTTCGCCAAGGTTCAGACTTTGCTCAAGGACCGCAACCCGCGGGTGACCGCGCCGCGCATCGTCACCGGTCCCATCCTCCTCACCGGCCTCGCCGTATGTGCGACCTGCGACGGCGCCATGACCTTGCGTACCGGCACCTCCAAGACCGGAGCTATCCATCGCTACTACACCTGCGTGCGCGCCGGCAAGTCCGCCTGCAAGGGGCGCTCGATCCGCATGGACAGGCTCGACGGCCTCGTCACTGGTCAGATTATCGATCGGCTGCTCGATCCCGAGCGTCTCGGCACCATGCTGTCATCGCTGGCCAGTCGGCGGGCGGCGAAGGCCGCCACCGTCGATGAGCGCATCGCTATCCTGGAAAAGGAAGTCTACGACACCGACGAGCGCTTGCGCCGCCTCTACAAGCTCGTCGAGGACGGCGTCACGGAACAGGACGAGATCCTGAAAGACCGTCTCGTCGCCCTGAAGGCCGATCGCGACCGGGCGCACGCAGCACTGGAACGAGCAAGAGCCGGTACGCGTCCGGCGGTCGATATCAACCCGGCCCTGACCGAGCGCATCGGCCTGACCATGCGCGACAAGCTGACCTCCGGCGAGATCCCGTTCCGCAAGGCCTACATCGGCGCGATTATCGACCGCATCGAGGTCGACGACCATCAGATCCGTATCCTTGGCCGGAAAGACGTTTTGGAGCAGGCCGTTATGGCGAACGGCGGTCCCGTGCCCGGGGTTCGCAGTTTTGTTCGCAATTGGCGCACCGGGCAGGATTCGAACCCACGACCCCCAGATTCGTAGTTTGATTTCAGGCGCCGACAGGGTTGCGCACGGTTTCTAAAATATACCTAATTACAATGTGTTATTGCGTCACGAATGCGACGCTCCCGCCATAATTTTGCCCGATCGTGGTAGCTATTGGTAGCTAATTTCGAGGCGATTTCCAACCCTCGAGACCCACAGACTCACTTTTAGAATCTGGGAGCCGCGACCATGCCCCGCCTGACCAAGACGCTCGTCGATCGCATGCGCCCGGGCACCCTCTGGGACGACAAGGTGTCGGGCTTCGGTGTCCGTCGTCAGGCTGTCGACGGCGTGCCGAGCTTTCTCCTCAAGACCCGTATCGATGGCCGGCAACGTTTCATCACGATCGGCAGGATGGGTTCGCCATGGACCGTCGAGACCGCGCGCGACGAAGCCTTGCGATTGCTGACGGCGGCACGCCACGGCACCGATGTCGCCGAGGAGCGGCAGGCAGCGCGCAAGCGCGGAACACTCGCCGATATCACTGCTCTCTATCTCGAGCAGCACGGTCCCAAGCTGAAACCGCGCACACGGGAGGAGTACGAGCGACTTCTGCGCACCACGATCCTCCCTGCCTTCGGCACGCACACTATCGATGCGATCTGGAAGTCGGATATCTCACGCTTGCACAGCAGTCTTGCCAAGACACCGCGCAAGGCGAATTTCGCGATCGCCGTCCTCTCCTCGATCATCGCCTGGGCAACCGAGCACCGGCTTCGTCCCGACAATCTCGTCAATCCCTGTGTCGGCCTGCGCAAGTTCCGCGAGAACGCCAAGGAGCGCTTTCTCTCCACCGATGAGCTCGCCCGCCTTCTCGCCGTCCTCGATCAGCTCGATGCCACGAACGAGGAGATGCCATCTGTCACGACAGCCATCCGGCTGTTGTTGCTCACCGGCGCGCGGCTCAATGAGATCCTCACCCTGAAGTGGCAGTACATCGATCGGGAGCGCGCCACCGCCTGGCTGCCGGATTCCAAGACGGGAAAGAAGGCACTGCACCTGAGCGAGCAAGCTCTCGACGTCCTGAGCCACCATCCCAACGACGGAGCGAGCCCTTACGTCATCGTCGGCCGCGACGGTACAGGTCATCTCATCAACCTGCAGAAGCCGTGGCGCCGCATCCGCGCGCTGGCCAGCATACCCGACGTGCGCATTCACGATCTGCGCCACTCCTACGCGTCGATTGCCATCAACTCCGGCGCATCCCTCGCCATGGTCGGGAAACTGCTCGGCCATCGCCAGCCGCAGACCACTATGCGATACTCGCACCTGACCGATGATCGCGTGCGGGAGGTCAACGCCAAGGTTGGCAGTCTGATCGCACGCGCGGTGCGGGCGAAAGCCTGACGGACGGGTGGACTAGCCGCTGACGTCTCTGATGCAGAGGAAGCCGACCTCGAGCCGGCGTGATGCTCAGCCTAATGATCGGCATCGAGGCTAGGTCGCGATACCTCGATCAACGGACATTGCTGCACAATGCCCTTTCCTCACGCCGTGAGCAACGACCAGAACTCCGGCTTGCGTCCATGCTCGCGCTTGAGGCGAGACATGTAGTCGGCATGGCTTTCGTGCCGCCCGTAGTCGGCAATGTCGGAATGCTGGCTCTCGATCTCCCGCACATGCCTCACGGCATGGCGGTAAAGCGACGAGCGCGCCTTCTGCAGCGTGAAATCAATCAGGCGCCGGCGCGCAGCACCGCTGCCAGCGGATGCTCGCCCTCAAATGCTGACGCAGCAGGGTCGATCAGCTCGTGAAGATCCCCGTCTATCTCCTGGATGCTGGCGTCGACGACGCGGGCCTCGCGATCCAGCGCTGGCCTGTTGATCAGGAATGCGAGTGCCGCATGCACGTTGCCGTTGCCACAGCCGCTCGAGCTCGGCGGCCAGCTCCTTCGCCTTCGCCCAAGTGACGAAGGCTTGCGAGCGCGCAAGCTGGGCGAGCCGTTTGCGGATCTGGTGACCGACTTCAGTGGACCCGGTCTCGGCGGCGAGCGCCATCTGCACCGCCTGCTTGAGCTGGCGGTTGCGCCCGGCCTCCGCGACTAGGATCTCGGCGAGCCGCTTGGCACCCAGCTTTGCGAGACGGTCAACTGTGAGCTTCGACCTTTCCGCCATGCTGTCAGTTGTGTCAGTTAGTCATCCACAATGACTCCGCCCAGCGGTGATGTCGTTGAGCAGAGACAGCATTTTTCCACAGATGCAGCCCGGCTCGCGCGCGCTGCCATCATCGTCTCGCGATCGAGCTGACCGGGCCGCTCGACATCCAACCGCGGAGTCTTGCTGGTCAACTGACCACCGGCTCCGGTCCTTCGGTCACTCGTGATGCCCGGAACGACCGCCAAGCACCGACCGACCTTAAGGCCGCGCGACGGTCGTGCGCCAACCGGGCACGAGGGCATTGGCTCCGGAGTTGGCCTGAGGTGCGGCAAGACCGAGTGCGGCGACGAGGCGGCCGGCTGCTGCGAGCATCCGATACTCGGCAAGGTCGCGTGAGTGCTCGGCCGTCACGGCCAGAACCTGGGCGTTGAAGTAATTGTTCTGCGCGGACAGCAGGTCAAGCAATGTCCGGCGCCCGGCCTTCTGCTGCTCGTCGTAGAGCGCCACGACGTCCTTGCCCAGCGTGGCCTGACTGGCCAGGGTCTGCGCAAGCTCCGCTTGACGGTAGCGGCTGCTCGCCGAGGCCGCCATCGCCTCCCGGACCTCGCGCCGTATAGCCTCGAGCCGCATGTTGGCCTCGGCCAGGCGCTGAGCCTGGGCGTTTTTCTGGGCGACGTCGGCGCCGCCGGCAAACAGGTTCCACTTGCCAACGACCCTGATCTGGTTGTCCTTTGTGCGCGCTTCGCTGCCGTCGATGTCGTGGCCGCTGCGAACGTTGCCTTCGACGCCGACCCTGGGAAGGAACGGTGCGTTGGCACCCCGGAGTGCCGCTCTTGCGGCCTCGACATCCGCCTCCGCCGCCTTGATGCGAGGGCTCGCGGAATAAATCATCTCCTCAAGCGCCCGGCCATTGCCGGTGGGCAGCCTTCCAGAAAGCCTCGGATAGGAACTCGCGACAGAGAGGGGCAGCCCAACCTGCCGGAAGAACGCGATGCGAGCGCGCTCGAAATCCTCCTTCGCCTGGATGATCCGCGCTTCGGCCGCCTTGAGACGCTCCCCCGCCTGCTGCCGGTCGGCCGTCGTCAGCCCGCCGCCGGCAACTCCCTGTTCGATGCGAGCCCTGACCGCGCGATGAAAGCTTAGGTTCTTCTCGGCCAGCGCGATGATACGACCTTGCAGCACGATCTGGATGTACTCGCGCGAGACGGCGAGAGCGATACCCTCAGACCGGTCGAGCAGCTGATTGGCCGCCCGGTCGACACGAGCGAGATTCCGCTCGATCTCAGCCTCCCGACCGAAGCCGTCGAAGAGATTGAGCGAGGCCGTCAAGCCGACCTCTGCCATCTCGAGTGTCTGATGGTCGGTGCCAGCCGCGCGCCGGGTCACGTTGTTGAGTTCACGCCGTCCGGTCGATGCCTGCAGGTCCACGCGTGGCAGATAATCGGCGCGACTGCGCCGCAGCTCGAACTCCGTGGCTTGCTGGTTGGCGATGGCCTCGCCGATCTCCGGATTGGAGTAAAGGGCTGCGGCAACGGCATCCCTGAGGGAGCCTGCCATGGCCACATGCGTCATGGAGCAACTCACCAGAACCGCAGCGAACAAGCCGACGGAACGAAATGATCGGGCTACCCCACCAATACGCAACACCCATCGCCTCCAAAACGCACAACAACGGCCCTCATTGCGGGCAGTCGGTGCATTCGATAACCGACCGGCCAAAATCGATCCGTGGCATGAACTCTCCCTCGACGGCATCCCCTCGGGCGACATCGGGACGCGCGCGTGACATTGCCGCCACAGCAAATCAGCTTTGCCGTTGTCGATTGACTGCACTACGCTGCATCAATTGGCACTCGGCCCATGGTCCATCTGTCCATGTGTCGATCTTAGAACGATTGATCATGGCTAGTGAACTCGGCTTCGAACATGACGCCCCAGGGCACGGCGTCATCCGGCTCTGCACCGCGCTGCTCGCCGCGGCAGTCGGCTGGGCTGCTTTAGCCGAAATCGACGAGGTGACGCGGGGCGACGGTCGCGTCATCCCCGCGCTCAAGACACAGGTCGCCCAGAGTTCCGAAGCAGCCACCGTGTCGGAGATCCTCGTCCGCCTCGGCCAGAGAGTTGTCAAGGGCGACCTGCTCATGCGCCTCGACAAGACGCCGACGTCGGTCAATGTCGGCGAGGTGGAGGCCAAACAGCGCGCCTTGAGCACGCAGATCGCCCGGCTCGAGCATGAGCTTGCCGGCAATCTCGACCAGTCGTTCGCGTGCCCCGAGGAGGTGCGAACCCGGGCCCCCGAGGTTTGCGAGAATGAGGCGAAGCTGCGCACCGCACGGGCGGCGAGCTTGACCAGCCGGCTCACCGTGGCGGGGCAGAAGGCCGAGCAGCGACGGGGCGAGCTGGCTGAAGCCCAGGCCAACCAGGCTCGATTGCAGCAGACCGTGGCGCTCGTTCTCCAGGAGCTGGAGCTGACTCGCTCGCTCGCCGAGAAGGATGTCGTGGCCAGGATCGAGCTGATCCGGGCACAGCGCGCCTATGCCGAAGCGAGCGGCGGCTTGGCGGCGATCGCCGAGACGATCGCCAAGTTGAAGGCGGGTGAGCGGGAGAGCGAGCAGCTCGTCGAGGAGCAGCGCCTGGTATTCCGCCAGGAGGTATTGCGGGAGCTCACCGAGAAGCGGGCGGAGCTGTCCGTGATCGCGGAGACCAGCCGCGGTGCCAACGAGCGCCTGCGCCGCACGGACATTCGCTCGCTCGTCGACGGCGTCGTCAACGAGGTGATCGTCAACTCACAAGGCGCCTTCGTCAGTCCCGGCGAGCGGCTGCTCAGCATCGTGCCGGTGCACGATACGCTGCTGATCGAGACGCGCATCAGTCCGAGCGACATCGCCTTCATCCATCCCGGACAGAAATCAATGGTGAAAGTGACGGCATTCGATTTCTCGATCTTCGGCGGCCTCGAAGGGGCAGTCGAGAGCATCGGAGCCGATACGGTCGTCGATCCGGTGACCAAGGCGCCCTACTACACGGTCATCGTGCGCACCCGTGCGACGACGCTCGCGAGCGCGAAGGGCAGCTTCGATATCATCCCGGGCATGGTGTGCAACGTCGACATCCTCACCGGCCGCAAGACGGTGCTCAACTACCTCCTCAAGCCGATCAATCGAGTGCGCGAGGAGGCGCTGCGCGAGCGATGAGTGCCGACCCTCGCGAGCCTCCTGCCGCAGACGCCGGCGCCGCCTCGCCGTCGCGGCCGCCGGCCGGCGAGTTCCGGGCGCTCATGCACAAGGGCATCCGCTATCCCATGAAGCTCGAGCCGGTCTTCTGGAACGTGCTGGAGATCGCCGCCAAGAGCCGGCAGCAGCGGCTGTCGCAGTATGTCGGCGCACTCCTCGAGCGCGATCCGACCGACGGCAATCGCGCTTCGTTGGCGCGAGTGCATGTGGTCGATTGGCTGCGTCAGCAGCTCGCCGCGGCATCGCGCTCGGCACTCGGCCCGCGGTCGCTGCACGGCATTGCCAGCGCCATGACCGCCCCCTGCTTCATCGTCGATGCCGGCAACCGGATCACGGCCTCGAACGAGGCTTTCACACGGTTCGCCCGCCGCGAGCTGCACCTCGACGGCACCTCGACCAGCGTCCGCCTCACCATCAGCTTCCGGCGCGATATCGAGGCGCTGCGCGCCGCGATTGCG
The DNA here is from genome assembly GCA_964574325.1 of uncultured Devosia sp. Taxonomy (GTDB): domain Bacteria; phylum Pseudomonadota; class Alphaproteobacteria; order Rhizobiales; family Hyphomicrobiaceae; genus CAMDPA01. The sequence goes on from CAZNMY010000087.1 coordinate 7,538, forward strand.
GCATCGCGCGAAAAGTTCGTCGAGGATCTGCTGGTGCTCAAGGCCGAGCAGGGCGCGATCGAGCGGATCGGACGGATCGTCGGGCTCGAGACGCCAGCCGGAGGACATTTCGGCCTGCTGGTGACGTTTCAGTCGGAATCGTCGATCAGGGTGGCCACCTGACGAAGATCCGGCAAGCGTTTGCCGTGCAGCCAGCTCCCCTCGACATTCAGCGAGTAGAGTGGGCGATAGTACGAAAGGGTCACATCCTCTGCGATCTCGTCGGCGAGGTTGTCGAGCACGAGCAGCTTGCCTTCGAGCCGAACCGCCAGGACCGCGTGCCGATCGGCGAACAACGATCGCTCCACCACCACGATCGCAAGATCCGCACCGTCCACGCCGGCCTCCATGAGAAGCCTCAGCTTCAGGATCGCGAGGTCCTCACAGTCCCCGGATGCGGTGGCAATGGTGAGCGGTGCCGGTTGCCAGCGGTCCTTCATCAGATCGGGACCATCGCTGCGATAGGCAATGCGCCGGTTCACGGTGCCATTGATCATGCGCAGGCGCTCGAGCGGCCCGGCCTCCCGCGCAGCAAGAACGAGGTGCTCCCAGGTTTCGCAGTCGTGATCAGCCGTGGTGCGGCAGAGCATGTCGCGATCGGCAAGGCCGCCCTCGGCCGCCCGTCCGGCCAGCCACGCGCTCTGGAAGGGGATTGCCACCGTATCCATCACGGCGAGACCCGGCGTCGGCCTGGGGCCGGCCGATGCGCTGCCGATCAGCAGCGCCCACAGCAACAGGGCCGGAGAGCGCGTAGCAACCCGATACAATCGATAAGACATGACCAATTCCCGCGGCCACCTGTGACCGCGGAACAGCATCGATCGCGAGAGCTAAAAACAAAGCTCACGTCGCACAGGGATCTGTGGCGTTGGTAACCAACCCGCTAATGGGCGCCTCGGTTCTGGCACAATGCAGTGCGGGGGCAATGAAGCTTCAGCACCAGCACAAATCACGACAATGCATACTCAAGTATGTAAATGCTCGAATTTGACCCTGGACGCTGTTGGAAACGTTCCGTTAACGTCTCGCCGTTCGCGTGCGCTGCGACGCAGCGCTGGAGACCGCATCATTTTCGGATGTGGCGTGAGGGGGCATAGATGGCGGTTCGCGGTGGATGGATTGCGCGGTTGCTCGGGCGCAACGAACTGGTTTCCGAAGTCCCATCGACACAAGTGAGCGCGCCCGGTCCATTGCTCGACGCTGCGTCCGCCCCCCCCCGCAGGTTCGTCTCGCGCAGGCCCCCGGCGCCCACGGAGCAACCGGCGCGCGCCAGGTGGTCATTGCCATAGTCGACGGCGTCGTGACGCTGCCGTCCGGTACATCGATCGCACGACCTACGGTCGCCGGCCGGCGAGTGATTTTCGTGCAACCCGACGGCAGCACGGTGGAGATCGACGAGGCGATCGGGGCCGACCGCAACTTCGCGTTCCACTCGGTCGTCCTCGACGGCGTACAATTGCCCGCAACGACCCTGGCTGCCGCACTCGGTCTTGATCCCAACCCTGTGGCGGCAGGCGCCCCGGTCGGCTCGGGAATGTTCGACGATAACTCCCAGAACGCGCGCTTGCCGAGCGTGGGGGGCGGCGGAAGCTCTGGCAATTCGGGTTCCGGCTCGAACGGCGGCCTTCAAGGCCAGAACAGCAGCGCGGACCTGTTCACCTCGAGTGCGCGCGAGTCCGCGATCGAGGCCCCGGCACCGCCCGCATTCCTGCAGCCCTCCCCTAGCCCCCGCGTGTCCGAACTCGTCTCGGATGCTCCGCGCGTCACTCATGTCGTTCGCGGGACGATCGAGTTCGACGATCAGAACCAAATCGACAGCCATACCCTCACGATGGAAGCGCGCCCCGTCATCAGCGCGCCGACGGGGCTGCCGGTGCCACCGGCTGGTTTCGGCACGTTGACCGTAGCGATCGCCACACCGGCGACCGGTCCGGGGGCCGGTGCCGTGTCGTGGAGCTTTGCCGTCGACGACAGCGTGCTCGATCTGTTGCGAGCAGGCGATGTGGTCCGCCAGACCTACAAGCTCACCATAGATGACGGAAGAGGGGGCACGGACTCCGTCGACGTCACAATCGTCATCACTGGCACCAACGACAGCCCGGTGGTCACCTCGAATGCAGCAGCTGCCAGTGGCGCGGTGGTCGAGGCTGGCAGTCTCGACGACGGCAGCATCATCGTGCCGGGCATCCAATCCGCAACGGGCACGCTGACCTCGTCAGACGTCGACTTCGGCACCACCGCGACATGGTCTATCGCCGGCACCAGCAGCTACGGGGCGATGGCGATCACCTCGGCCGGCGTGTGGACGTACAGGCTCGACAACGCGCGTCCGGCGACACAGGGACTGGCCGCCGGGCAGGAGGTGACCGAGACGTTCACCGCCACCGTGACCGACGACCAGGGCGCCACGGCCACGCAAGTCGTGAGGTTGCGCATCACCGGTACGAACGATGTGCCGATCGTTATCGGGGAACCCCTCGGTGGTGCGGTAACCGAGTTGGTGGCGCCCTCGGGCAACCTCACCGACAGTGGAACGATCGCGTTCATCGACGTGGATCTCACCGACGTGCATCTGGTGAGCCCGACGGGCACGCCGATCGGGGTGACGCTCGGCAGTCTAACGGCTGTCAAGACCGCCGACACGACAGGGACGGGCACAGGTGGTGCGCTCACCTGGACCTACAGCGTCGGCGCATCTGCAGTAGAGTATCTGGCGGCTGGCCAGACCAAGGTCGAGAGCTTCACCATCACGCTCGACGACCAGAACGGCGGCGTAATCACCCGCCAGATCGACGTAACCATCACCGGCACCAACGACGCGCCAGTCATCACTGCGCAGAACCTCGTCGGCGCAGCTACCGAGTTGGTGACACCCTCGGGCAACCTCACCGACAGCGGTGTCATCACATTCTCCGACGTCGACCTCACCGACGTGCATCTGGTGAGCGGCACCGGCACGCCGATCGGCAGTACGCTCGGTTCGCTCGCGGCGTCTAAGGCAGCCGACACGACCGGAACCGGTGCGGGTGGCGCGCTCACTTGGACTTACAGCGTCGCCGCGTCGGCGGTGGAGTATCTGGCCGCCGGCCAGACCAAGGTCGAGAGCTTCACCATCACGCTCGACGACCAGAACGGTAGCGTCATCACGCGCCAGATCGACGTGACGATCACCGGCACCAACGACACGCCGATCATCACGGCGCAGGATCTCGCCGGCGAGGTGACCGAGTTGGTCACACCAGCGGGCTATCTGAACGACAGCGGCGTGATTTCGTTCAGTGACGTCGACCTGACGGATGTGCACCTGGTGAGCGCCTCCGGCACGCCGATCGGGACGACGCTCGGCTCGCTCACAGTGACCAAGACAGCCGATACGACGGGCTCCGGCACAGGTGGCAGCCTGACGTGGACCTACAGCGTTGCCGCGTCGGCGTTGGAATACCTCGCAGCCGGCCAAACGCGGGTCGAGAGCTTCACCATCACGCTCGACGACCAGAACGGTAGCGTCATCACGCGCCAGATCGACGTGACGATCACCGGCACCAACGACACGCCGATCATCACGGCGCAGGATCTCGCCGGCGAGGTGACCGAGTTGGTCACACCAGCGGGCTATCTGAACGACAGCGGCGTGATTTCGTTCAGTGACGTCGACCTGACGGATGTGCACCTGGTGAGCGCCTCCGGCACGCCGATCGGGACGACGCTCGGCTCGCTCACAGTGACCAAGACAGCCGATACGACGGGCTCCGGCACAGGTGGCAGCCTGACGTGGACCTACTCCGTCCCGGCGTCGGCGGTCGAATACCTCGCAGCCGGCCAAACGAGGGTCGAGAGCTTCACCATCACGCTCGACGATCAGAACGGCAGCGTAATTACGCGCCAGATCGACGTGACGATAGCCGGCACCAACGACGCGCCGGTGATCTCCGCGCAAGACCTTGTCGGCGCAGTGACCGAGCTTGGTACACCCACCGGCAACATCACCGACAGCGGCGTCATCGCGTTCAGCGACGTCGACCTCGCCGACGTGCATCTGGTGAGCCCGACAGGCACTCCAGTCGGTACGACGCTCGGCAATCTCACTGCCGAGAAGACCGCCGACACCTCGGGAACCGGCACGGGCGGCAGTCTCACCTGGACCTACAGCGTTGCCGCGTCGGCGGTGGAATACCTCGCGGCTGGCCAGACCAAGGTCGAGAGCTTCGACATCACGCTCAATGACCAGAACGGCGGCGTTGTCACGCGCCGGATCGACGTGACGGTAACCGGCACCAACGACGCGCCGGTGATCACAGCACAGGACCTCATCGGCGCTGTCACCGAGCAAATGTCAGCAGCCAGCACTCCCGGCTTCGAGATCGAGATTGCGCGCTCGTCCGGCGATGTCTTCAACCTGGCGGCGGCCGACGCGGTGCTCGCCGGCACCGGTCGCATCGGTTACACCGTGACGACGTTGCCGACAGCTAACTTCGGTGGCGTCGGCCACTTCGGCAGCGACCAGGCGTTCCCGGGCGGCGGCGGCGACAATTTCGCCTTGCGCGCACGCGGTACGATCACGATCCCGACGGCCGGGCCCTGGACGTTCGGCACGCACTCCGACGACGGCGTGCGCCTGCTGATCGACGGCGTGCCGGTGATCGTCGACGACACCACGCACGGCGGCGAGGATCGGCTCGGCACCATCAATCTGTCCGCGGGCAGGCACACGCTGGAGCTGGTTTTCTTCGAGCGCGGCGGAGGAGAGCACGTCGAGTTGTTCGCACGGCAAGGCACGCACGGTGGATACGACGCCGGCTTCAGGCTGGTCGGCGACACCATCAACGGCGGTCTAGCCGTATCGCTTGTCGGCAGCATCGTCGACGGCGGCGTGATCACGTTCACGGATGTGGACCTCACGGACGTCCACTTGCTGAGCGGGACCGGCACGCCGGTCGGCAGCACGCTGGGCAGCCTTACGGCGGCGAAGACGTCCGACACGACGGGCACCGGCTCGGGTGGTGCGCTCGCTTGGACCTATTCCGTGCCGGCGACAGCTGTCGAGTATCTGGCGGTCGGGGAGACGAAGGTCGAGAGCTTCACGATCACGCTCGATGATCAGCGCGGCGGCGTCATCACCCGTCAGATCGACGTGACGATCACGGGCACGAACGATGCCCCGGTGATCACCGCAGAAGACCTCCTTGGCGCAGTGACAGAGCTCGTCACGCCCACCGGTAATCTGACTGACAGCGGCGTGATCGCGTTCTCCGACGTCGATCTCACCGACGTGCATCTGGTGAGCGGCACCGGCACGCCGATCGGGACGACGCTGGGCTCGCTCACGGCCGTGAAGACGGCCGATACCACGGGCACCGGCACAGGTGGCTCGCTCACTTGGACCTACAGCGTTGCCGCGTCCGCCGTGGAGTACCTCGCTGCCGGCCAGACCAAGGTCGAGAGCTTCTCGATCACACTCAACGACCAGAACGGCGGCGTGCTTACGCGTCAGATCGACGTGACGATCACCGGCTCCAACGACGCACCGGTCATCACCGGAGCGGTTGCGGTTCTCGCCACGGGCGCGGAGGACGTGCTCTACTCGGTCACGACCGCGCAACTTCTTGCCGGATGGAGCGATGCCGACGGTCAACCGATGTCCGTCGTCGGGCTGACGACGAGCCCCGGAGCGGTGTCCGGACCCGATGCCAGCGGTCTTTACATTATCTCGGTGGCCTCGAACTACTCGGGCCCTGTCACCCTCAACTACGCCGTCAGCGACGGGACGGCGAGCACCCCGGCAGCGCTCGCGTTCGACGTTGTCGCGGTCACCGACGCGCCGAGCGTGACCACGACACCGGCCTCCGGCCTCGAGGATGCGACGGGCATTCCGCTCTCGATCACGGCGGCTGTTGCCGACCTCGTCGGCACGCCTGAGACCCTGACGGCCATCACCGTCACGGGCGTCGTCAGCGGCACACTGTCGGCCGGCACCAACCATGGCGGCGGCAGCTGGACGCTGACACCGGCCCAGCTCAGTGGCCTCGCGTTCATCCCAACGCCGAACTTCAGCGGCACGGTCAATCTTTCCGTCACCGCGACGGCCGTCGATGGCTCGGCGGCGCCAGCCAACAGCGCCCCAGGCTCGCTCGTCGTTACCGTCAACGCCGTCGCAGACGCACCGAGCGTGACTATCGCGACGCCGGGCGCGGGCGTGGCCGCACCCTATACAGTGGTCGACACCGCGACGACGTCGCCCGTCAACACGATGTCGGTGCAATTCAATCAGCAACTTCTCAATCTCTCCAACGGCCACAAGGCGCTGCTCGTCAACGCCCAGAGCCCGGCCCAGGGCGGCGATCCGGCCTATCAATCCATCATGCTGCAGCGCTTCGACGCTAGCGGCCAGAAGCTGACCGCGGACATTCAGACTCTGATCGGCGACGTCCAAGGCGGCGGCGTGCCATCGCTGCTAGATGCCGCACCCACGGCCGGCGGCGGCTTCGTCATAGCTTACTCTGTCGCGGGCATCGGCAGTGATGCGTACCTCTACGTCGCGCGCTTCGATGACACCGGCGCCATGACCGGCGCCCCGGTGCTCGTCGCGGTACAAGATGTGCCGTTCTCGATTTTCAGTGGCCATGGCCTAGTCGAGCAACTTGGAGATGGTCGCATCGCAATAGCCTGGGGTTCGGGCAGCAGCGTCAATGATCAGTGGGGGATTACGAAGGCGCAGATATTCAGCGCCGCGCTGGTCCCAGATTCCGCAGAGCAGGTTGTCGCGGCGGGAATTCCGTTGGCCATTCACGAGCGTGACGCGGGCGGCTTCTCCGTGATCTGGCGGTCGCCCGCCGTTCCTGCGGAAGCGATCGGCAATGTGCACTTGCGGATCACCAGTGTCGACCAGAGCGGAACGCCGATCGGTGGCGCCGACAGCAATGTGCCCTTGGGTGGGCTAGTGGCGGCGCAGTACGGCAGCGGCACCAGCAGCATGCTGCCGCTGGTCACCACCTTGGCGGACGGCCGCGATGTTGTCGTCTTCGTCCAAGCGTACGACAGTAAGCTCTATGCCCAGTTCCTCAACGGTAACGGCGCACAGCTCGGCGGGCCGACCGTCGCTCTGACCGGCGAGTCCGGCGCCCTCGATCTCGGAAGGGCCCTTGCCGCGACGCCGGATGGTGGTTTCATACTGGTCTACATGAACTCGACGAACAGCGGCCCCACAAAGTTCGACTTGCTCGGACGCCGCTTCGACGCGACCGGCTCGCCGGTCGGCGCCGAGTTCGTTGTGGCCAACGATGTCGGCGACCAATTCGATCCCGAGATCGTGGTCAACGCGGATGGCACGTTCCGCGTCTACTTCCTGTCGTCCGAGGGGCCGTCGTCAATCTCGGGGTACCGCGACTTCGGCACCACCAGTCACACCATGGCCGAGGACACCACCGCCGCCGTGCCGGCTATCTCGGTCGCACTCACTGACACGGACGGCTCGGAATCGATCTCCGCGCTGCGGATTACCGGTTTTGCGGCCGGGAGCACGTTCAACGCCGGCAGCCTGCAGGGCGACGGCACGTGGCTCATCGCCAATCCGACGCCGGCGCAGATCAGCGGCCTCACGATCACGCCGCCGCTGAATTACAACGGCTCGACAACACTCAATGTGACCGCGACGTCGCTAGAGGCCTCGAACGGCGCGACCGCTTCGACCGCCAACTCGACCACCATCGTCATTCTGCCGGTCAACGACGGGCCGACAGCGATCGATCTCGCGGCGGGGCTTGGCGCACCGACCGGTGCTGCCGGGTTCCAGGTCGAATTGGCCCGCTCGTCAGGCGTCGTCAACTCGCTTGCCACTGCCGACGCCGTGCTCTCCGGGACCAATCGTTCGTCCTATACGGTCACCAGCTCCCCGACCGTCAACTTCGGCGGCTTCGGCAACTTCGGCAGCGACCAAGGCTTCCCGGGGGGGGGCGGCGAGAACTTCGCACTCCGCGCTCGCGGCACGATCACCATCCCGACCTCGGGGGCGTGGACATTCGGCACGCATTCCGATGACGGCGTTCGACTGCTGATCGACGGCATCCCCGTGATCGTCGATGATTCGAACCATGGCGGCACCGATCGCTTCGGGACCATCACACTCGGCAGCGGCACGCACACGCTCGAACTCGTGTTCTTCGAGCATGGCGGCGGCGAGCTGGTCGAGCTGTTTGCCCAGGCCGGCACGCACACCTCCTTCAACAGCGGCTTCCGGCTGATCGGCGATCTCGGCAATGGCGGCCTTGCCGTGACGGCAGGGTTCGTCGATCCGTCCGTCATCGGCGAGAACAATGCCGCGGGCGCCACCGTAGCGCTGCTCGTGGCGCGTGATGTGGATGCCGGAGATACGCAGACCTTTGCATTCGTTTCCGGTCCCGGCGATTCCGACAACGCTGCGTTCACCATCGTCGGCAATCAGCTCCAGCTCAATGGCTCGGCCGACTTCGAAGCAAAGGCCAGCTACTCGATTCGCCTGCGCGTCACGGACGCGGCGGGCGCCACCTACGAGACGCAGAAGACGTTCACGGTCCAAGACGTCAACGAGGCGCCCGTCATCTTGAGCGGTGGCGGCGGTGATACGGCAACGGTCACGCTCAGCGAGAACGCAACGCCTGTCATCTTCGTCTCGGCTTCCGACCAGGATGCCGGAGGATCGCTCACCTACTCGATCGCCGGCGGCGCCGATGCAGCGCGGTTCACGATCAACCCGACAAACGGCGCGCTCTCGTTCGTTTCTGCGCCCGACTTCGATATCCCGACCGATGCCGGCGCAAACAACGTCTACGATGTCACGGTGCGTGCCTCCGATGGATCTTTGACGGATACGCAGGCCATCGCGGTCACCATCACCAACGTCAATGAGGCACCGACATTGGGCTCCGGGGTCCAGGCGGACCAGATCCAGACCGCGACGTCGACGGGCCGGTCGCTGAGCCAATCAGGCGGCATCCGCGGCCTCGCTTCGGACGGCGAGTATCTCTACGTCAACGACGGCGGCACGCAGATCGACAAGTACACGGTCGCCGGCACGTTCGTGTCCTCGCATTCGGTCGCCAATCTGGCGGGCGACAACAACCAGATGACGTTCGCGGACGGCCATCTCTACGCCCGCAACTTCGGCGCGCTCTACCGCATCTCGACCACGGATTGGTCGAGCACCGCAGTGTCCGTGCCGGGCGACAGGCCACTGCTGACCAGCAAAGCCTGGGTAAGCGGCGATCTCTTGAGCCTGCCTGACGGGCGCATCGGCGTGCTCGGCGCCAATGGCGACGGCAGCACGACGCTGCGGCTCTACACGGTCAATGCCGGCGGCGGTAGCCTGACCTGGAGCGACGACCGCACCATCCAGACGGCAGGGTTTCCAGGCGACAATCACGGCGCGGCCGCCGATGGCACCTATCTCTACATCCTGGAGTTCGGCACCCATACCTACCGCGCCTACGACATCGCCACCGGCGCGCTCGCCTACAACGGCGGCGTCAACACGCGCGATTCCGGCACGGGTCCGGATCTCGGCAACCCCACCTTCATCACGCACGACCATGTCAACGGTGTCTTCATCGTCGGCGATCATGGGAGCGGCACAGTGCAGATGAGCGCTGCCGCACTGGGCAACGCAACGATCGCCGGCGGCAACGAGGACAATGCACGCACCATCACCTACGCCGAGCTGGCCGCGGCGCTCAGCGAGGCCGACGTCGACGGCGACGCCATCTCGTTCCGGATCGAGAGCATCGGCAGCGGCACATTGACCAAGGGCGGTATGCCTGTCGTCGCCGGCAGCACGCTGGTGTCGGCCGGCGACAGCGTGGTGTGGACGCCGGATGCCGATGCGAACGGCATGCTGACCGCGTTCACGGTTCGGGCCTGGGACGGCGTGCTTTCCTCGCTGGTATCCGCACCCGTCAAGGTGCAGGTGGCCGCCGTCAACGACGCGCCGGTGGCGCAGAACGACGACTTGACGACCGTCCCGACGCTTGTCTTCGACGAGGACTATCAGACGGCGATACCGATCGCGACGCTGCTCGCCAATGATCGCGATACGGATGGCGATCCCATCAAGTTCGAGTATGCCGATGCACTGAGCGCCCGTGGCGCCGCCATCGTGCAGAATGGTCAATATCGCAATTACGACCCTCGCCAGGCGGCCGCCATCCAGGTTCTGGCCGAAGGTGAAAGCCTGGATGACAGTTTTTCGTATACGATCTCGGATTCGAGCAATGTCCCTGCCACGGCTACGGCCTCAGTGCGCATCGCGGGCCGCAATGATGGCGTGATCATAACCAGTGGCACGGGCGGCCAGCAGACGGCCACCGTCAAGGAGGACACGGCCCTCGGCGCCGCCGGCACGATCACGTTCAGCGACGTCGATCTCTCCGACACGCATGCCGCCAGCTTTTTCCTGCGACCCGGCAATCCGTACGCTTTCGGAACGTTCGCGCTTTCATCGGTCACCGAGGCGCCGAATGCGGCGAACGGGAGTGTCGACTTCACCTACACCTTGGACAACGCCGCTGCGCAACTCCTGCAGGCTGGCACAGTGGTCACCGAAGTCTATGCCGTCGTCGTCAACGATGGTCACGGCGCCACGGCGATACAGGATATCTTGATCCGCATCGAAGGCACCAACGACGCGCCGGTGATCACCGCAAACGGCGGCGGCGGCACGGCGGCCGTGTCGATTACCGAGAACGCCACGGCCATCACAACCATCACCGCGAACGATGTCGATGCAGGAGAGGTTCCAACCTACTCGATCGCCGGCGGCGCGGACGCGGGCAAGTTCACGATCAACCCGGCGACCGGCGCGCTGTCGTTCGTCACCGCGCCCGACTTCGAGGCACCGACCGACACGGGCGCAAACAACGTCTACGACGTGACCGTGCGGGCCGCAGACGGCTTCGGCGGCGTCGACGACCAAGCGATTGCCGTCACGGTGACGAATGTCGCCGAGGTCAACACCGCACCGCAGTTCGCTGCCGGGTCGGGCCGGCTCACGACGGAGATCGGCACAGGCACGGACTATGCGCAGCGAGGGGCCTTGCAGCCCGACGGCAAGATCGTACTCGCGGGATGGACGTACAATGGGCCGTTCGCAGATCTTGCGCTCGCGCGGTACAATCCCGATGGTTCGCTCGATCTGTCATTCGGCACCGCCGGCAAGGTCACGACCATAGCCGGAGCCTATGAAGACAACGCCTATGGCCTCGCGCTGCAGCCCGACGGAAAAATTCTGTTGGGCGGATACAGCCACAATGGCTCGGTCTCCGAGTTCGCGCTTCATCGGTACAATGCCGATGGGTCTTTGGACCCGACGTTCGGCAGCGCCGGCAAGGTGGTGACGACGGTTGCAGGTGGTGGATCTATCGCTCTCAACATGGCGCTCCAGCCCGACGGCAAGATCCTGCTCGCGGGCTATGTGACAATCGGGAGCGAGGACTTTGCGCTTGTCCGCTACAATTCCAACGGCTCGCTCGATGCGAGCTTCGGAACCGGTGGCAAGCTCGTCACGCCGGTCGGGGCAAGCGGTGACTTCGGCCGCAGCGTCATCACCCAGCCAGATGGCAAGATCGTGCTCGCCGGCTACAGCATTGTCGGCGGGTCAGAGGATTTCTCGGTCGTGCGATACAACGAGGACGGCTCGCTCGATACGTCTTTCGGAGACTCCGGAAAGGTTTTCACCCCGGTTGGGTCGAGCTCCGATTTCGGCATCAGCGCCGTTCTCCAGAGCGACGGCAAGATCATCGTCAGCGGTACGACGTGGATTGGGTCCAACTACGATTTCGGGGTCGCTCGCTACAATGGCGATGGCAGCCTCGACACAACCTTCGGCGGCGGCGGAAAGGCTGTCGTACACGTCAGCAACGACAAGGACGAGGGCCATAGTCTGGCGTTGCAGCCGGACGGCAAGATTGTCATCGGTGGCCGCACCTTCAACGGCACCGACGACGACCTGTCGCTCGTTCGCCTCAACGCCGACGGCAGCCTCGACGCGTCGTTCGGTGCCGGCGGCACCGTAATTCTCCGGGCCAGTTCCGGCCTGGACATCGTCCACAGCATCATGATCGAGGCCGGCGGCAGGATCGTGATCGGCGGCGCGGCGTCGAACGGCACCGACCTGGATTTCCTGGTCGCTCGTTTGAATGCCGATGGCACGCTGGACAATTCGTTCGGCAATGTCGCTGCGTTGAATGGCGCCCCGACGCATGTCGAGGGCGGCGCTCCGGTCATCCTCGATGCCGCGGTCTCGGTGTATGATGCCGAACTCAGCGCCTCGGGCAGCTACGACGGCGCCACGCTCACGCTCACCCGTCAGGGCGGTGCCGTCGCGACCGACGTTTTCGGCACGACCGGTGCGCTGTCGACGGTCGCGGGTTCGCTCGTGCTGTCCGGCATCACAATCGGAACCGCGACGCAGAGCGCCGGCACGCTCGAGGTCACGTTCAACGCCAACGCTACGCAGGCCCGGCTCGACCAAGCCATGGGTCTGATCACCTACTACACGTCCTCGGACGCACCGACAGCCACCGCGCCCATCACCTGGACGTTCTCGGATGGCAATACCGGCGCGCAAGGCACCGGCGGTGCGTTGCGCGCCAGCGGCGTCACGACCATCACCATCACGCCCACCAACGACGCCCCGGTGATCACCTCCAACGGCGGCGGCGCGACGGCGGCGGTCTCGGTTGCGGAGAACAGCACCGCGGTCACGACTGTTACCGCGACCGATCCCGACACGGGCGCAGTGATCACCTACTCGATCGTCGGCGGCGCCGATGCGGCGCGGTTCACCATACACCCGACAACCGGCGCGCTGTCGTTCGTCTCGGCGCCCGACTTCGAGGCACCGATCGACACGGGCGCCAACAACGTCTACGACGTGACCGTGCGGGCCGCAGACGGCGCCGGCGGCATCGACGACCAAGCGATCGCGGTCACGGTCACCAACGTCAACGAGCCGCCGGTCATCGCGCTCGTCGCCGCGACGGCTGTCGGTACGGACTTCACTGTGAATGCTCAGACGGCTGGCACGCAATCCTGGCCGACCATCGCTGCTTTGACGGGCGGCGGCTATGCCGTCAACTGGTCGTCGGAGTCGGGCACTGGAACTGATGTCCACGGACGTGTGTTTTCAGCAGCGCACGTCGGAGCCGGCGAACAACGCGCCAACGCCTACACGGACAGCTATCAGATCTACTCGTCTACGATTGGCTTGCCTGATGGCAGCTATGTTGCTGCGTGGTCGTCGAATGGCCAGGACGGCAATAACTGGGGTGTCTATGCGCGTCGGTTCGCAGCCGACGGCACACCGCAGACGGGCGAGTTGCAACTCTCGTCCTCTACATCCGGCGAACAGCATATCGTCAGTCTTGCGCCTCTTGGCGGAGCCCATGGCGTCCGTTCGTTCGTTGCAGCCTTCAAGGGGACCAGCAACGCTGAGGACGTTTTCTTCCGGATCGTTGACGACAGCTTCAGTCCCGTCGGCTCAGACGTTGTCGTCAACACGTTCACTGCCGGACGGCAGGACTTCTCGGCCGTGACGCGGGTTGCCAGCGGCGGCTTCGTCATCACCTGGATATCGGACGGTCAGGACGGCTCGGGGTTCGGCATCTACCAGCGCCGCTACGACGCCACTGGCACCGCACTTGATGCGGCCGAGACGCAAGTCAATACCGTGACGGCCGGCAATCAGCTCTACCCTTCGGTCGCCGCAGTCGGAGACGGGCATGTGGTGGCATGGATCGACGTGGGCACCGACGGCCGCTACATGACCAACTTCCGTCGCTTCGACAGCTCGGGCAATGCGATCGATGCCGCCGACCGGCAGGCAAGCGCGGATAGCTCGTCGGACGCCTATCCTTCCGTTCTGCAGTTGCGGGACGGCGGCTTCCTCATCGCCTGGTCGTCGCAGACGGCCGGCGGCAGCGGCCTCGACGTGATTGCTCAGCGCTACGACGCCGCGGGGCAGGCGATCGGCGACAACTTCATCGTCAACTCGGGCCTTGCCAACGATCAGAATTTTCTCGGCTGGCGAGGAAAGCCTCTGGCGCAACTGGCGGATGGCACCGTCGTTTTCGTTTGGGGCGACGGCGACAATCCAGGACACAATGCATTCGGCGTTGGCTCCGAGGTCCGCGCACGTGCGTTCCATTTGTCTTATGACGGCGCGGAGGACGGGGCTATCGCGACGCCGATTTCGGTGTCGGTACACACGGCGACGCAAGTGGTCGCCTCGGTGGAGCTGTCTGGTTTCCCGGCTGGGAGCACGTTCAACGCGGGAAGCCTGCAGCTGGATGGCACTTGGCTCATTACGAGCCCTTCCGCTGCTCAGCTCAGCGGCCTGTCCGTCACGCCGCCCGCAAATTACAACGGCACATTCACGCTTTCCTTCACTGCCGCGGCCGCGGATATCGCGACCGGCGCCCTGGCGTCGGCATCGAGGTCGACGACCATCACCGTCGCAGCTGCGGCTGACGCCCCGGTGATCACCTTCAACGGCAGTGACGGCGACGACGTCCTGCTCGGCGGCCTTGGTGCCGACCGACTGTTCGGCGAAGCCGGCAGCGACACACTTGTCGGCGGTGGCGGTTCCGATACGCTCACTGGCGGCACCGGGGCCGACACTTTCAAGCTCACGGATGCCAGCATCCGCGATTTCATTACCGACTTCGGCAGCGACGACCGGCTCGATCTCACCGAGCTGTTCACGGTGGACATGTCGGCGGGCAAGACGGTCTCGGATTACGTCCGCCTCTCGGGTACGGATATGCTCGTCAGCACCAGCGGTAATGTCGGGGCCGGCGGAACCGTCGTCGCCACCTTCACTGCTGGAGCGCCATCCTCCGTCAACATCCTGTTCGACACCACGACCGAGCAAGATCGTACGGCAGTGGTGACCTGAGTCGAAGCAGCGATGTCGAGCGATCCGATTACGCCGAAACCTGAGAGTGCCGAGCCCGCGGAGCCCACAGCCCCGGGCCTCGAGGTGTCGCTGCTGCTGGAGCCCGATCTGCCGTGGCCTGCGGCTCCCTTGCCGAGCGATACGGCGGCGCCGGCACCCGAGGCTGGGCAGGCGTACGCTCTCTCGCCCGAGATCGCCGGGTCGCTCGGAGTGCTGTCGCTGCTCGACGTCCTCGTCGAAGTGGCGGTATTTCCTCTCGACGCATCGGAGCATGAGCCATTGCCCCCCTCCCGGTCGGGCAGTGAAGTGGTGTATGATGATCACAAAGGGAGTGCAGGGGCACCGGCCGGGCTCGAAGTTGTCGGTATCCTGTTCGGGACCGATCCGGAGACGCCGGTCTAGCGCCAAAGAGTTCGGACCTGCGCTCCTGTCGGTTCAGCTGTGAGCGTCGTGTTCGGAGAACCATGCAGAAGGCGATCGGACACCTCGAACGCGACAGCAGCGATCCCTTGTTGCGGTGCATCAAGATCGTTGCTGCGCATCACGGCCTTTCGACCTCCGAGACCGTGACTACGGCGGGCCTGCCGCTCGTCGACGGGCGGCTCACTCCGGATCTTCTGGCGAGTGCGGCCGAACGCATCGGGCTCACTGTCGAGGTCGCGGAGCGGCGCCTGAAGCATATCGGTCCGCTCGATTTCCCGGCACTGATCATGCGCCGGGACGGCCGGGCACTGGTGCTTGTCGAGTACGTCGGCGACCTATTGCGGGTCTACGTCCCCGAGGAGGACGAGAGCCGCGACATGGCGTTCGCCGACGTGGCAGCGGCCTACGGCGGCACGTGTGTGATCTTCCGGCAGATGATTGCCGCAACCGGTACCGAGCCGACCTACTCCGGTAATTCGTGGTTCTGGCCGGTGGCGCGTCGTTACGCGAAGAGCTACCGCGCCGTCATCATCGGCTCGCTGGCGATAAACATCATCGCGCTGATATCCCCGCTCTTCGTCATGAACGTCTATGATCGGGTGCTGCCGAACAAGGCCCTGGCGACGTTATGGGTATTCGCCGCGGGCCTGACGCTTGCGATCGTCATGGACTACCAGCTCAAGGTCGCGCGCTCTCGACTCGTCGACCGCGTAGGGCGGCGGATCGACATCGAGGTCGGCTCGACGCTGATCGCCAAGATCCTGGCAACGCGACTGACCGAGCGCAGTGCCACGTCCGGCATGCTCGCGAACCGCATGCAGGAATACGAGGCGATCCGCGACTTCCTGTCGTCGAGCACGCTGATGCTGTTCGTAGACCTGGCATTCTTCTTGCTGTTCACGGCCGTGATCTATGCCATCGGCGGCTGGCTGGTTGCGATCCCGCTGGCGGCGCTCGTCATCGTGCTCATTGTGGGTTTCGTCCTACAGTTCCGGCTCGCCACCCTCGTGCGCAAGGCCCAGGATGAATCGGCGCTCCGACATTCGGTGCTGGTCGAGGCGCTCTCGGCGCTGGAAACCATCAAGACCGTGCGCGCGGAAGGTTACATGCTCGGCCGATGGAAACGGCTCGCCCGCTCTGCCGCCGAGACCTCGGAGGCGGCCAAGCACATCACGTCGGTCGCACTCAACTTCACGGGACTGATCCAGCAGCTCGTCAGCGTCGCCGTGATCATGGCCGGCGTCTACATGTTCGCAGAAGGCAACCTGTCGATGGGCGCGATCATCGCGACGACGATGCTGTCGGGACGACTCGTCGCGCCGTTGAGTCAGATCGCGATGATGTTCTCCCGTCTGCACTACGTCCGCCTGTCGTTCCGGCATTTCAACGACATCATGAAGAAGCCTGACGAGACGGTCTCGGGTCCGGGCTTCGTCAATCGCCGGGTCGAGGCCGGGGCCATTGCCTTGCGCAATGTCGAGTTTGCCTATCCGGGCGCGACGTCGCCCGTGCTCACCGGCATCAATCTGGAGATCCGCCCGGGCGAACGCGTCGGTATCATCGGCCGGATCGGATCCGGCAAGACGACGCTCGGGCGCCTGTTCACCGGCCTTTATCATCCAACACGCGGCGAGGTGCTGGTCGACGGCATCGACATCCGCCAATACCACCCGCATGAGATCCGCTCGGCGATCGGCCTCGTTGCGCAAGATGCCGATCTGCTGCACGGCTCGGTGCGGGAGAACCTGCTGATGGCCAATCCGACGGCAGGCGACGACGTCATCGTACGTGCGGCGAAGCTTGCCGGCGTCGATGTGTTCGTCAGTAGCCATCCGATGGGCTTCGAGATGCAGGTGGGCGAGCGGGGCACGCGCCTGTCGGGCGGTCAACGCCAGTCGATCGCGCTGGCCCGCGCCTTCATGGTCGAAAGCAGGGTGCTGTTCCTGGATGAGCCGTCGAGCTCGATGGACCTGCAGTCCGAGCGCCAGCTTATCGAGCGCCTGAAATCGGCGCTGGTACCGGGGCAAACGGTCGTCATCGCAACGCATCGGCACAGCATGCTGCAGCTCGTTGATCGCCTCATCGTAGTTGACGGCAGCCGCATCGCCGCCGATGGTCCCCGCGACCACGTGATCGAAGCGCTTCGCAATCCGCCCGGCCCGCGAAGCGGCGCGTAGGAAGCTGTACATTGCCGGCGCAGGCAAGGAGGGCACGCGGTAACCATCCTATGGAAGAAGTGACCAGGAAGCAGCCGTGAAGTCAATCGGTTAGCCGCTACCGGTTAGCCGCTACCGAGAGCATGCTGGTTCGTCTCTCAGCAAAGGAGGCAGTCCATGGAAGACCATGCTCATGAACCAGTCGCTACCACCGCACGCGCAAAGCTGCCCCGCATTCCTTGGAACAAGGGCAAACTTGTCGGCGCGAAGCCGCCGCTGCGTCCCAGCCACGTCTGGTCGATCAGAACGAAGCTGCAGATCGAGGGCAAGAAGCGCGATCTTGCTCTCTTCAACCTGGCGATCGACAGCAAGCTGCGCGGCTGCGACGTCGTCGCTGTGCGCGTCGATGATGTCGCGCCGAGTGGTTACTCGATGGACCGCGCGACGATCCGGCAGAAGAAGACCGGCCGACCTGTTCGGTTCGAGCTCACCGATCAGAC
>CAZNMY010000088.1:0-15337 GCA_964574325.1 uncultured Devosia sp.
GCGGCCCCTTCGGGGCCAGTGCACTGCGCCAACATGAACGCCGAACAGCGCCTATTCTTTCGACGATTGCACGACAATTCGGCGCGCCCTGGTGGTGCGCATCCGGCGGGGTCGAAGTCGTCATGCAGATCTGCTATTGGCGCAACTCGCGTAGCCGATCGCAGTGCCGCGTCTGCGGAGCCATCCGGCAATCTGGGGCGAAGGCGGGAGACATCATGCTCATTCTCATCAGCAACGACGACGGCATCGAGTCACCCGGCCTGCATGCGCTTCGCCAGATCGGCGAGGAACTGGCCGGACCTGATGGCGAGGTTTGGGTCTGCGCGCCCGAGCAGAACCATTCGGGCGCTGGGCATTCGTTGTCGCTGAACGAGCCGGTGCGCATCCGTCAACTCGACGGGCGCGCCTTCGCGGTCCGGGGAACGCCGACCGACAGCGTCATCATGGGCGTCCATCACGTGCTGAAGGAACGCAAGCCCGATCTGTTGCTGTCGGGGATCAACCGCGGCTCCAATCTCGCTGAAGACGTGACGTATTCGGGCACGATTGCGGCGTGCTTCGAGGGCACGCTGCTCGGCATCCGCTCGATCGCGCTGAGCCAGGCGTTCGGGGTCGAGAGCAAGCCCGCGCCGAAGTGGCAGACGCCGATCGCGCATGCGCCGGGGATCATCCGCTCGTTGCTCACCCTCGAATGGACCCCGGGGATGCTGTTCTCGCTGAATTTCCCCGATGTCGAGCCGGAGCACGTCGGCGGCGTCGATGTGACGGTGCAGGGGCGGCGGGACGCAGGCCTCCTCAGCCTCGACGAGCGGCGCGACACGTGGGGCAATCCCTACTTCTGGCTGGCCTATCGCCGGAGCCGTTCGCAAGCGGCCGACGGCACGGATCTGGCGGCGATCGCTTCGGGGCGCATTTCGGTGACGCCGTTGTGCATGGATCTGTCTCATCGCACGGTGCTGGCAGCGACGCGCAAGGCGCTCGGCCGCTCTTGACCCCGCGTGCAAAGCCGGGATTGCGCTTGCAGGCGGAATTGTCGCCGACGCTGCGATGCCCGGATCGTCACAAGTTCGGCTCAAACCGGCCCACCTCGCCCCACAATCGGGGAGTACTGAGGATAACTGGGGTGCGCCGCTTGGACTTTGGTGCGGGCCGGTCGTCGGGAAGCGATCGGCATGCGTTCGCGCTGGGATTTCCGGCGGACATGGACCGGGCGGCCGAGGCTCACAGATTGGATTTCGATCGGGCCGGATGGGGAAAAGCTCACAGCCGTTAAGGCGTTCTTAACCTACCAGCGGTTAGGGGTAATTGTGGGTTGAGAGGTGTTCCATGTCAGTTCAGTTGTGTACCCGCCCTGTTCATATCGTCTATCGCATTCGCGCAGCGAGCCTTATCGGCGCTTCGGCAGCCGTCGTGCTCGCAGGCTGCAGCGCGAGCATCACCCGTTTCGACAATCCGAGCTTCGCGCTGGGCGAAGGTGCCGGCACCGGTTCCAAGCGCTCGTCTTCGGGCTTCTCGCTCGATCCGCCGCCCAGGTCGGCCGCTGGCGCACCGGCGCGGGCAGGCGACAATGTCGAGATCGCCGCACTGCCGGCGATCAAGGAGCGGCCGGTTCCGCCCGGCGCTGCATCCAATTCGGCGCCCGTTCGCGCCATGGCGGTGACGAAGCAGACCCCGACGCCGGCAGCGCCGGCAGCGGCTCCGGCTCCTATCGCCATCGCGGCCCGGGGCGAACAGATCGAAGTTCAGCCCGGCGATACGCTCTATGGCATCGGCAAGCGCTACAAGGTGCTGATCTCCGATCTCATGGCGGTGAACGACCTGCGCAACCCGACCATCAAACCGGGCCAGAAACTCTATCTGCCGGGCGCCGGGGGCCGCGCACCGCCGAAGGTGAAGCCCGAGCGAACGGCATCGCTGAAGCCGCAGGCCGCAGAGCCGACCGCCGTTGCCGCGCCTTCGGTCGCGGCTGTCGATGGCGGCAATACCTATGTCGTCAAGCCGGGCGACAGCCTGTTTGCGATCGCGGCGAAGCACAAAATCAAGGTTCTCGATCTTCAGCGCGCGAACGACATCACGAACGCGAGCCGGATGAAGCCGGGCACCGTTTTGAAGCTGCCGGTCGCGGGCGGCCAGAGCGCCGTAGCGTCGGCTCCCTCGTCGGCGATCAATGGCGAGACGATACAACCCGAGGATCGGATCGTGCGGATCGCCGCGCCGGCTTCGACGTCGGGTTCGACGGCTGCAAACGGGGTCAAGGTTCTGAACGGCGGTGATGCCGCTGCCGCCAAGGCCGTTGCTGCGCCCTCGGAGGCCGCACCTGGGGCGATCCCCGCCGCTGCGAAGACGTCGAAGTTGCGCTGGCCGGTGCGGGGCCGCGTCGTGCAGGGGTTCGGCCTCCGCAAGGATGGCTCGCACAACGATGGCGTCGACATTTCGGTTCCGGCCGGTACGGACGTGCTGGCGGCCGAGGACGGCGTGATCGCCTATGCCGGCAACGAGGTTAAGACCTACGGCAATCTGGTGCTCGTCAGGCACGACAACGGCTGGGTCACCGCCTATGCCAACAACGAGAAGCTGCTCGTCCAGCGTGGCGACCGGGTCAAACGCGGCCAAGCCGTCGCGAAGGCCGGCAAGAGTGGCGGGGCGGATCAGCCGCTGGTGCACTTCGAGGTCCGCGTCGGCTCCAAGCCGGTCGATCCGATCGGCTACCTCGAAAACCTCTGAGCCTGACTTGCTCGGCGTTCGAAGGTCTCTACATCAAAAGGCCGGTCCCGGGTTCGCCCGCGCCGGCCTTTTACTTTGTCTGCTGAAACCGACTCGAAAACGGATTGTGTGTGGACGATGCGGGGGTAGGCTGTGTGGACAAAGTCGGGTTCGGCGTTGCATCGGGGTCACCACAAGCGATATCGGAAGCGGTACAGGTGGTGGCGGTATTGTCACATGCGCACAGGAGTCCTTTGACGTGTCAGGGTCTTCCAATTCGAGCTTCCGGGCCGTTTCGGGCTCACTCGCATTCTTCGGCGTAGCCGGCTTTGGCGTAGCCGGCGGGGTGCCAGGAATGGGGATCGAAGCCGCTCAGGCGCAATACTGGTGGAACCAGCCGGCCCCCGGATATTACCGTTCGCGGACGGCGGCGGGAAAGGCGCGGGGCACGCGCAATGTTCCGCGCGTGGTCGGGCGGTCGGCAAAGCCGTCGGCGGAAGAGGTGGCGGCTTCGAAGGCTGCGCCGAGCGGGCCGTTGATGGCTGTCGTGTCGCTCGCCTCGCAGCGCATGACCGTCTACGACTCGACAGGCAACGCGATCCTGCGCTCGCCCATTTCGAGCGGCACGGCCGGTCATCGGACGCCGACCGGCATCTTCAGTGTCATTCAGAAGAACCGGCACCACGTCTCGAACATCTACAGCGGCGCGCCGATGCCGTACATGCAGCGGATCACCTGGTCCGGCATCGCGATGCACGCCGGGGCTCTGCCGGGTTATCCCGCCTCGCACGGCTGCATCCGTCTCCCTTATCCCGTAGCTGCCAAGATGTTCGCGATCAGCAAGATGGGGATGCGTGTCGTCGTCGCGCCGCACGAGCCCTCGCCCAGTGTGTTCGCGCATCCGGAATTGCCCGAGCCTTTGATGGTCGCAGCGCCCGCACCCGATGAGCAGCGGGCCGACAAGGCCGAGGCCGCTCCGGTCCGGGTTGCAGCGGTGGATGGTGTGCCCGATAGCGCACAAGTGGCATCGCGTTTCCTCAATCCGATGCAGAACGCAGCGCTGGAGAAATCGAAGGCCCGCACCCGCGTGATCGAGGCGACGAAGGCGAACAAGGAACTGCTCGAGGCTTCGCTGCGTGCTTCCGCCGAAGCGAATGCGGCAACCGCCGCGCTGCGGTCGGCGAAGGTGCAGGCCGAGCAGGCGCAGTCGCGCGTCTCCGCTGCGTCGGAGGAAGCCCGCGCGCCCCTCGCCGCTCAATTGGCCGAAGCCGAGCAGAACCTGAAACTTGCGACGTCGATCGAAGCGGAGAAGAGCAAGGCCGCTTATGCGGCGGCTGCCGCGTCGCGGGATGCGGAGGAAGCGCAAGCGGCGGCAGAGGCGGCCGTAAAGGTCGCAGATCGCGGCACGGCGCCGATCGCGGTGTTCATCAGCCGCAAGGAAGGCAAGGTTTTCGTGCGGCAGGGCATGGTGCCCCTGTTCGATGCGCCGGTGACCTTCAAGGAGCCGGGCCGGCCGCTGGGGACGCATCTGTTCCAGGCGATGGCAGCGGACACGTCGACCGGCCGGATCGGCTGGCAGGTCGTGACGGTGCCGGAGAACACCAGCACCGGGGGAACGCTGGAGAACCGCGGGCCGGTGCGCCGGGGCGAGCGCAGCGAGCCGCAGACCTCGGGGCCTCCCTCCGATGCCCGAAGTGCGCTGGAGCGGGTCGAGATGTCGGCAGACGTCAAGAAGCGGATTTCGGAGCGGCTGTGGGTCAACGGCTCGATCGTGATCTCCGACCACGGCCTGGGTAACGAGACCGGCAAGGGCACCGACTTCATCGTCCTCACGCGGTAGTCGGGAGCTTTTCCGACCGGTCGCACTTGCGATCCGGCGGCATCGGAATGCAGTATGATCAGAGGCGCGCTCATCTCCGGGCGCGCCTTTCTCTTTGGCCGGAGGCGCTCCATGGCAACGCGACTTTCAATCAGGCTTGCGGCGGGTTCGGGGCCGACCTTCGGCGTCGACGATCTCGCCTGCGCGGCGGCGACGCATCTGGGAACGTGGTCGGACCTCGGCCTCGATGTGTCGTGGACGCCGGTGCACGGCGGCGTGGCTGCGATGCAGGCGGTATTCGACCGGCGCGTCGACGCCTCTTACGGCGGGTTGGGACCGGTGCTGCGCTTTCGCTCCGAGGGCAAGCCGGTGCGGATCGTCGTGTCGATGGCGCGGGGTCTCGCGCAGAACCTCGTCGTGCAGAAGCGCATCACGTCGACCGAACAGCTTCGGGGCTGCTCATGGGCGCTGGATGGTTTCGGCGCGCTGAGCCACCACATGGCGCGACTGCTCGTGCGCGCGCTCGGCATCGCCGAGACGGAGATCAGGTGGGAAGCGGTCGGGCCGCCGCCGGAGCGCATTTCGCGCCTGCTCGCCGACACGATCGACGTGTCGCTGATCCGCGTCGAGGAAGCGCTGTCGCTCGATCTCGATCCCTCGAATTCGCTGCACAACCTGCTGGGGTTCGCGGACCTGAAGCGGCTCGTGCCGGTGCAGCCGCACGGCGTGCTCGCCACGCTCGCCGACTATGAAGCCTCGCATCCGGAGGAACTGCACCGGTTGGCGCAGGGCATGATCCAGGCGTCGCGTCTGCTGCACGACGACTACGCTGCGTTCCGCAAGGTCTACGATCACTACGTGACGGTCAAAGTGCCGGACGAGCAGGTGCGCCGGATCTGGACGCAGGAGCGAGAGTCCGGCGGGTTCGCGGTCAACGGCGAGCTGACGGAGCAGCATTGGTCGGCGCAGATGGCTCTATTCTACGAACTCAATCCGGCAATGACGAAGGTGGAGCGCGAGGCGGTGATCGCGCCGCAGTTCGTGGGCCGGGCGCTCGCCGAAATCGGCACGGTGGCCGGACCCGACGCCGCATCGAGTTGAGCGCGCGCGTTCTGACTTCGCGGCAGCGGAGGAACGGCGAATCCTGTAGTGAGGTGGCTTCCTGCACATCGAGCCGGGGGCCAGCGCTTGGAGACTACTCTCTACCGACCGGTGAAGCGCTTCCTCGAGTCCCTCGGCTTCGAGGCGAAGGGCGAGATATGCGGCTGCGATATCGTCGCCCTCGACAAGGGCGAACCCGCAGCCGTGGTCATTGCCGAATTGAAACTCACGTTCACGCTGGAACTCCTGCTGCAGGCGGTCGATCGCACGGCCGTGTGTGACGAGGTGTGGGTGGCGGTGCGTGCGTCGCGCCGCGGGCGTGGCCGTGAAGGGGATCCGCGCGTCAAGAAGCTGTGCCGGTACCTCGGTTTCGGGCTGCTGTCGGTTTTCGCGAGCGGCAAGGTCGATGTGCTCGTCGAGCCGGAGCCGTGGCGTCCGCGAAAAGACGCCAAGCGGCGTTCTCGGATCGTGTCGGAGCATCGCCGACGTCAGGGTGATCCGGCGTTGGGCGGCAGCACCCGGCGGCCGATCATGACGGCCTATCGCCAGCAGGCGCTGATCTGTGCAGCCGCTCTCGCGGTAGCGCCATCGCGGCCACGCGATCTGAAAGCCGACGCGCCCGATGTTTCGAAGATCCTGCAACGCAACGTCTACGGTTGGTTCGTGCGGCTGGAGCGCGGCGTTTACGGGCTGACACCGACGGGACGTGCGGCACTCGTGACGTGGAAGGCCTATCTGCCGGAGCGCGACGTCCAGAGCGAGACGGAGCCGGAGGCTGTCGCGGCCTGAGTGCTGGCAGCACATCGCAAGCCGCCGCCGTTTTGGCTTGAGGCCTCGGCGTTGGCTGCTGCATAATCCAAGAATTGCAAGCGCAGCGTCACATGCGAGGTGGCCATTTGCACCGTCCTCGGGCGAAAGCGCCAGTTTCATGTCACCGGATTGCCGGGTGGTGGAAGCCGAGCGGGATTTCCGTTTCGGCGATCTCTCCTCGGTGGAGGAGAGTTTGCATGCTGTTGAACGCATCGAAGGCTTTTGGACTCGTTGCATCGGCCGTGTGTTTGGCGTCGGCTCCAGCGGTTGCGCAGAAAGTCGGCGGCTGGAACGTCGGTCCGATGCACGGCGCAGACGGGCGCTTCACCGCTTGTCTGATGTCGGCGAAGTACGATAGTGGCACGACGATCGGCGTGATGATGAATGCCGAAGGTAATTGGGGTCTCGTGTTCGGGCATCCTCGCTGGCGGTTGCGGGAGGGCGAGGCGATCACTGCGACGGTCAACGTCGATGGTCTGGTGGTGGCGAGGGGGACTGCGAAAATCCTCGGCAGGAGTCTCATTCTCATGCCGCTGCAAGGCGCGGGGGCCTACGCGGCACTGCAGGCCGGTAATGCCATGCGAGTGACCACGAGCATCGGTGCGATCAGCAATCGAGCCTTCAACCTTTCGGGAACACGAGTGGGAATGGATGCTGTGATCGATTGCGCGCGCAACAATCGCGGAACGTCGCGCCAACCGTCGGTCGCGCCGCCGCCCGCGACGTCGCGCAACCAGCAGGCCCCGGTGCCCGCCGCCGAGGCCATGGCGATGCTCAACAACATGCTCGCCAAGGCGGGCATCTCCGGCCACCAGTTTGAGACGCCGCGCGGCAATACGATCACGTGGTATCTGCCGGATGGCACACGCGGTTCGTTCTTCGCGTATCGCAACTGGAATGCTCCGATCGAGCAGGCGATTGCCGCCGTCACGGAGGTGGCGCGCTCCGACTGCAAGGGCGGCGATCTCGGCACGATGGAGAAGGCTGTTCCGACTTCTGACGGCTCTATCGTGCGTAAGATCGCGGTGGCATGTCGTCTCGCTGGCAACGACCGGAATATCACTTGGACGCTCGTGCGGCGGGCGGACGGTCTGTTGCTGTCGTTCACCCACGCCGATCAGCCCCCTGCCGCCGCCGGTAAAGACGACGGTGGGCGATCCAGGCAGCTGGACGACAGAGTGTTGCAGGGCGTTCTCAGGATGTAGCGAACGCGAGGGGCCATCTCGGACAGGAGAGGCCCGGGGGTCGTAGATTGCCCGACCTTCTGTCGAGCGGTCGGGCGTTACCCGCGGGATTTCCCGGATTTCGCCGGCGCTCTCTGATGGAACATTGGCAATTCGCCGTAGAAAGCTTATCAGTTGCGGTGCGCTGAGCGGAGCCGTCAAGTGCATCCGAAGCCGAGCGAAATAGGGAGGACTTTCAGGATGATTTTCAAGAAAAGACACCGTTGTACCGCTGGGGTGGCACTGGCGGCCACTGGTTTGTCTTTCGTTGTCGTTCCTTCCGGCGTCGATGCTCAGACGTATCCCAGCAAACCGATCAACATGATCATTCCGTTCGCAGCGGGCGGACCGTCGGATACCCTGGGGCGGCTCACTGCGGAGCACTTGGGCCGGACGCTGGGCCAGCAGGTGCTGGTCGAAAATGTCGGCGGTGCCGGTGGAACTGTCGGGACGGAGCGCGCCGCGCGCGCAGCACCCGACGGCTACACGATCTTCCAGCATCATGGTGCGCTGGCTGCCGCGCCCTCACTCTACGCCAATCTCAAGTACGATACGAAAACTTCGTTCGAATACATCGGCCTGATCAACACCGGTCCGATGGTGCTCACCAGCCGGAAGACGCTCGAGACGAAGACTGCCAAGGATCTTCTGGACCACATCAAGAAGCTCAACGACAAGGTGACGATCGCGCACGCGGGCGTCGGCTCGAACTCGTATATGTGCGCATTGCTGATCATTCAGAACACCAAGGCCAAGCCGGGCATGGTTCCCTACCGCGGTACGGGACCGGCGATGAACGATCTGGTCGGCGGTCAGGTCGACGTGCTGTGCGACCAGGCGACGACGGCGACGCCGCAGGTTCTGTCGGGCAATATCAAACCCTATCTCGTCACCTCGAAGCAGCGACTGGCCGCGTTGAAGGACGTGCCTTCGTTCGTCGAGGCCGGCATCAGCAATTTCGAGATGACCATCTGGAACGGCCTCTATGCCCCGAAAGGCACGCCGAAGCCGATACTCGACAAGCTGCACGATGCCCTGCAGAAGTTCATCGACGACCCCAAGATCGTAGAGCGCTTTGCGGCGACCGGTACCGTACCGTTCGGCAAGGACATGCGTTCTCCGGCAATCCACAAGGCCCACTTCGAGAAGGAGCTGGTCACGATCGCCAAGATGGTGAAAGACGCCGGCGTGAACCCGCAAGCCGAGAAAAAGTAGCTGGCGTCAGCTTCGGGTTCCGACGGGATCAATAAAAGGGGGAGCAGGCGTACCTGCTCCCCTGATTTCATTTCAGTCTCGAAAAGGCCGGCTTGTGCGGCGCGCTCTGCCCGCGCCGTCAAGCCCGCTTGTCGAGTGGCACGAACTCGCGGCGATCGGGGCCGATGTAGAGCTGACGCGGGCGGCCGATCTTCTGCTCGGGGTCCTCGACCATTTCCTTCCACTGCGCGATCCAGCCGACCGTGCGTGCGACGGCGAACAGCACCGTGAACATATCTTCGGGGAAGCCGAGCGCCTTCAGCGTGATGCCGGAGTAGTAATCGACGTTCGGATAGAGCTTCTTCTCGATGAAGTAGTCGTCCTGCAACGCGATGCGCTCGAGCTCGAGAGCCACCTTGAGCAGCGGGTCTTCCTTCACGCCGAGGTGGTTGAGCACCTCGTGACAGGTCTTCTGCATCACCTTGGCGCGGGGATCGTAGTTCTTGTAGACGCGATGCCCGAAGCCCATCAGCTTGACGCCGGAACTCTTGTCCTTGGTCTTCTTGACGTAATCGGCAACCTTGTCGACGGTGCCGATCTCCTTCAGCATGTTGAGGCACGCCTCGTTGGCGCCGCCGTGCGCGGGCCCCCAGAGGCAGGCGATACCGGCGGCGATGCAGGCGAACGGGTTGGCGCCCGACGAGCCCGCGAGGCGGACCGTCGAGGTCGAAGCGTTCTGCTCGTGGTCGGCGTGCAGGATGAAGATCTTGTCGAGCGCGCGGGCGCGGACCTCGTCGATCTGGTAGGGCTCGCAGGGAACCGCGAAGCACATCTGCAGGAAGTTCGAGACGTAGTCGAGATCGTTGCGCGGATAGATGAAGGGCTGGCCGATCGAGTACTTGTAGGCCATCGCCGCAATCGTCGGCATCTTCGCGATCAGCCGATGCTGGGCGACCATGCGCTGGTGGGGATCGTTGATGTCGGTGCTGTCGTGATAGAAGGCCGACAGGGCGCCGACGGTTCCGCACATGATCGCCATCGGGTGGGCGTCGCGGCGGTAGCCGGTGAAGAAGCGCGTCATCTGCTCGTGCAGCATCGTGTGGCGCGAGATCGTCGTGCAGAAATCGTTGTTCTGCGCCTTCGACGGAAGCTCCCCGTGCAGCAGCAGGTAGCAGGTCTCGAGGAAGTTGGAGTGGTCCGCGATCTGCTCGATCGGGTAGCCGCGGTACATCAGGATGCCTTCGTCGCCGTCGATGTAGGTGATCTTGGACGAACAGTTGGCGGTCGAGACGAATCCGGGGTCGTAGGTGAAGCAGCCCGTGTTGGCATAGAGGCGGCCGATGTCGATGACGTCGGGGCCGATCGAGCCCGAACGAACCGGCATCTGAACCACGCGGTTTCCGCTCAGCGAGATGGTGGCTTGCTTGCCGGTGGAGGCGGCATCTGTTGCCTTGAGGTTGTCGGCGCTCATAGCCCTGTCCTTCCGCTCGAAATGGCGGCTGTTCCGCATGGTGTACGAACTGCTTACGCCCGAAGGCGCGTGCTGGCTCACCGTCGATTCGGATTTGCCGGCATCGGCCTCCCCTAGACCACAAAATCTCTGCCGACAAGTCAGCTTAAGGTGGGATTCGGGCGTCTGCCGCAGGGCTCGTGGAGGTCCGATGCAGATTGCGCACGACTGAGCCGAAATGCTTCAGTTTCGGCGGTTTTCCGTACGCGAAATGTGTGCCGCGATGCCGGCAGAATTAACCGTGCCGCGCATTTGTCATGATCGGGGGAGGCCGCGCTTGCCTGGAACGTCATCCGACCAGACGGAATCGCCGGCATGGATCACGAGGGCGACGACGCCGAGGTGAAACGATCGCGCCATGCCGGAGGTCCCATCCAGCGGGCGCCATCGCCTGCGCGCGTCTCGGGCAGACGTGCCTCGTAGACCGCGCGCGCGATGGCGCGGGACAGGCAGTCGGCGGCGAGGGCGCCGATCTCGATCAGATCCTGGATGCCGCCCGCCAGCGGGCGCGCGCTGGTCGAGACGGCGAAGATGGTGTCGCCGTCCATCGCCGCATGGGACAGTCGGAGGCCGCGCGCGAGGCCCGCGTTCGCGGCGATGGCGAGGCGCTTCGCCTGCGCCTTGTCGAGGGTGGCGTCCGTGGCGACGCAGGCGATGGTGGTCGAGGGCGGCGTCTCGCCGGCTGATGTCGTGGCGGCGCGCCCTTTCCAGCTCGCGCCTGCGATCGAGGCGTCGAGATGCCGAGGAAAGCCGAGCCCGCCGAATTCCGTGCCGCGCTCGAGGGCGGCCGCCCAGAAGTGCGGGCCATCGCCGATCAGCACCGAGCCGAGCGCGTTCACCGCGACGATGGCAGCGACCGTGTGACCGCTCGAGGTCGTCGCGCTGGCAGAGCCGAGTCCGCCTTTCAGGTCGACGGTGCTGGCGCCGTAGCCCGCACCCACGGTTCCCAACGGAAAGTGACCCGGCGTAGCGGCTGCCGTCGCGGCGAAGCCGAGGTCGCGATAGGGCGCATGGCGGCCCCAATCCTTGTCGCCGCCGTTGTTGAGATCGAAGCAGATCGCGGCCGGAACGATCGGAACGTGAGCCGGCCCGACCTTGAAGCCGCGGCCGTTCTCGCGCAGCCATGCCTGTGCGCCGCCGGCGGCGTCGAGACCGAAGCCGGAGCCGCCGGACAGCACGATGGCGTCGATGTGTCCTACGATCGCATCGGGTTCGAGGCAGCCGAGATCGCGTCCGGCCGGCGCGCCGCCCAGAACGGCGGCCGATGCGACCACGGGGGTGTCGAAAACCAGTGCCGTGGTGCCGCTGATCATATCGGCGTCATGGGCGTTGCCTACTCTGATGCCTGCCACGTCCGTGATCAGGTTGAGCATGTAAGTCGCTCCATTGATTCGCGGTCGAATGAAGGCCGGACGTAGGCGAGCATAGCCAAGATGGCGCCGCGAAACGACCATCGGCGGTACGTACCTCAGTGGGCGCTCTGAAGCCCGGAACAACGGCTGTCGCTGTGCGTCATCGGGACCGTGGCGCATTTCTGAATTGAAAGACAGGAGAGATCGATGGGCCGCAAGGACCGTGTCGACGAGAGGACGATCGAGGTTCTCGAAAGGATCGCAGCCGAGGAAGATCCGCGCGTGGCGTGGGGTGTCGTATTCCGGCGGATCAGGGCGATGAAGGAAGCCGGCCGGGACGTGCCGGAGACCCTCATCAAGGTCGAGCGTCAGTTGATGACGGACCTGACAGCGCAGAGCCAGGGCCGCTGAACGGCCACCGGGGTTCAGAAAATCGGAGGGCTCGCGGATGACTTTCCGCGAGCCCTTTTTGCATCGTGAGCAGAATGCGGCTTCACTCGAGCTGAGCGTAGGTGCCGTTCTTCCACTCGTAGACGGTGTAAGGCGGCAGATCGGGATCACCCTTCTTGTCGAAGCTGAACTCCCCGATGACGGTCTTGAACTTGCCCTTGGCGAGTTGGGCGGAGACAGCCTTGCTGTCTTCCGACTTCACGGCTGACGCGGCCTGCGCCCAGGCCTGGATCGCGGCGTAGGTGTAGAGGACGTATCCCTCCGGATCGATGTTCTTGGCCTTGAAGCGGGCGACCACGTCCTTGGCTGCGGGGTTCTTGCGCGGATCGGGCGAGAACGTCATCAGCGTGCCGGCGCCGGCCTCGC
This sequence comes from uncultured Devosia sp., assembly GCA_964574325.1. Taxonomy (GTDB): domain Bacteria; phylum Pseudomonadota; class Alphaproteobacteria; order Rhizobiales; family Hyphomicrobiaceae; genus CAMDPA01. The sequence goes on from CAZNMY010000088.1 coordinate 12,529, forward strand.
CGGTGATCTGCCAGTATTGCTGGGTCATCAGCGCATCGCCGCCCACCAGCGTCGTTTTCATGCCCTGTTCGCGCATCTGGCGCACGATCAGGCCGCCTTCCGTGTGATAGCCGCCGAGAAAGATGACGTCGATGTTGGCCGCCTTCAGCTTCGAGACGAGAGCGCGATAGTCTTTTTCGCCGGCGGTGTAGGCTTCGTAGAGCGCTTCCTTGAGGCCGGCCGCGTTCATCGCCTTCTGGGTCTCGTCGGCGAGGCCCTTCCCGTAGGTCGTCTTGTCGTGAAGGATGGCGACGCGCTTGCCCTTGAAGCGGGTGGCGAGGTACTTGCCGGCAACGCTGCCCTGCTGGTCGTCGCGGCCACAGACGCGGAAGATGCCGGGGCCGGCGCGTTCGTCCGTGAGCTTCGGGTTGGTCGATGCCGGCGAGATCTGAATGATCCCCTCGTCCGCATAGACCCTCGATGCGGGGATCGACGAGCCCGAGCAGAAGTGGCCGGCGACGAGGCGAACCTTGCGCGCCGCGAGCTTGCCCGCACCCGCAACGGCCTGCTTGGGATCGCAGGCATCGTCCTCGATGGCGAGGGTGAGCTTCTTTCCGTTGACGCCGCCGGCGGCATTGATGTCGGCGACGGCCATCTCGGCGCCATTCTTGAATTGCGCGCCGAAAGCAGCGTACTGGCCGGTCATCGGTCCAACGGCGGCGATGGGGATGGTCCCCTGCGCCTGGGCGCCGGCTGGTGCACCGGCTGAGAAAAGTGCGGCAGTAGCAGCCGCGATCATCAGTCGCTTCATTCCCGACCTCCCGATTGAAGGCGTCTCGGCCGACGGCCATCCGCCTCAGAACGGGGCGTTTCTAGCATGGAGCCGAGCCGAGTGGAGAGGCCAAAAATCAGGCGTGGACGAATGTCGGCTGCCCCTGGCGCACTCACCCCGCGACGAAGCGGTAGGACGGAGCGGCTGACGCGAGGCGCTCGACGCGGCCGAGACCGGGCCAGGGCAGGTGATAGCCGACGAAGCGCGTCTGTTCGCTGGCGAGCATGTCGAGTGTGCGCAGGCGCGCCTTGATGGCGCGATCCGTATCCCAGTCGGGGCCCCATGGCCACGCCGGGCGTGCGAACGAGATGATCGGGTCGACCAGAACGTCACCGCCGATCAGCAGCTTTTCGCTGCCTGCCTGCAGGTGGAGGCTCACATGGCCGGGGCTGTGTCCCGAGGTGTCGACGACAGAGAGGCCGACCGCGACCTCGGCGCCGGGCTTCATCGTTTCGATCTTCGCGCCGAGTTCCTTCAGGCGCCGCTGCGTCCCGAGGGCTGCTCCCCGCACGGCGTCGGGTACGCCGGTTTCAACGCCGGGTTTCAGCCAGTAGTCGCGCTCCATCGACGTCATCAGATGGCGAGCGTTGGGAAACATCGAGCTGCCGTCGAGCGGATCGACGACGCCCCAGAAGTGATCGGGGTGGGCATGCGTGAACACGACCAGGGTGACGGCCTCGGGCTTGATGCCGGCCTTCGCCAGATTGTCCGCAAGCTTGCCGCGCTGCGGAGCAAAGTCGGGTCCGGCGCCCGTATCGACGAGGATCGTTTCACGCCCGCGACGGATCACGGTGGTGTTCACCTGAAGGGACAATTCCCCGAGCGTCCTGCCCTCGCTTTTGAATACGCTTGCGATCTCCTCGCGCGGCCGGCCGGGCAGCACCCAGTCCAGTGGCATCGACATCGTACCGTCGGAAATGATGGTCACATCGGCGTCGCCGAGCTTGAAGGTGTGCACGGATGGCGGCGCTTGCGCCATCGCGGTAGAGGGCGCCTTCGCGGCGAATGCCAGCATTGCGGTGCCTGCGAGCAACGATCTGCGATCGAGATCTGGCATTGGTCCTCCAAGACACTGTGAACGGACTTGTGTCAGCCGACCTTGATATAGCCGAAGCCCTTCGCCTGCAGTTCGCCGAGTGCCGCGACGCCGGAGGGCACGAGCCGGATGAAATCGTCGGTGCGCGCCTTGGCGGTGTCGATCTTGTTCCGCTTGAACGTGATCTGGCAGAGGTAGACCTCGACGCCGAGCTTCGCGAGGTTCTTGTAGCGCTCGATGAGGGCCGGCGCGGGCGCGTCCTTCAACCACGGCGTCCCCTCGAAGTTGTCGAGGAAGGGCTTGATTCCCTGGCCGTGCGCGACGACGACGATCTTGGCCTTGAACGGATCGTAGTCGTAAACCGACAGATGATTGTCGATGTTGGTGATCATCTGGCCGACCCGGCCGGGGTCGCCGAAATCGCAGTGATAGACGCAGGCGACGTCGGTGTCCTTCTTGACGGACTTCAGGTCGAGAACTCTGCCCGTATTGGGGGCCTGCGCCGACGCAGCGGTGGGCGCGGCGCTCAGTGCGCCTGCTATCGCAAGGCCGGTCAGTACGTCGCGACGATCGATGCCGGTCATGTTTCTTCTCCCGAGTTGACTTCCGGACGGGCCTTTACGGCTTCCTGTCCAATGATTCTTCGATCGCGTACCTCCAGGCCGCGCGATGGATCCGGCACTATAGTGAGATCGTCACGCGTGGCTCGAATTTATTCGCCGCCGACGACCTTGATGCTGTCGAGAGCCTTGGTGCTTACGGTCTTGCGGGCTTCGATGTGTTTGGCGACGACATCCCAGATGGCGGGGCCTTCGGTGCCTTGATTGATGCTAGCCCAGCCCGCGACCACATAGTCCTTGCCGGGGTCGATGGCAGCGCCGGACTTCATCAGCCTGAGATCGGAAATGCGGCTGCCCGCCTTCTTCGTCACGTCGATGGTGTAGCCGAGGCCGCCGGTGCGA
>CAZNMY010000088.1:15347-25406 GCA_964574325.1 uncultured Devosia sp.
GCGAACCATGTCTCCACCCTGCTGATAGTAGGGATCGGGATGGAAGATGTTGTCGGCGACATCCTCAAGCACGTCCTTCAGGCGGTCGCCTTTCATGGTCATGCGGTAGCACGCGGGATAGGTCATCGCCGTGCCATTGGTGATGTCCTCGAAGGTGATGGGATCGCCGGGGAGAATGCTGGTGCCCCAGCGGATGCCCGGTGACAGCGCGATTTCCGCGTCGCGCTCCGTCAGGATGGCGTCGCAGATCACGTTGTCGAGCGTGCCGTCGAAGTTGCCGCGGCGATAGAGCAGTGTATCGGCGCGGCCGAGGACGCGCGTGAGATCTTTCTGGTAGGGTGCCCGCGCCTTGGCGATCAAGGCGGCCATCTCGGCGTCCGGCTTGATTGCATCTGAGAACACCGGGATCAGGCGATAGCGGAAATCCTTGATCGCTTTGCCTTGCACGTCGAGATCGAGGCGTGAAACGAATTTGCCGTGAGAGCCCGAGGCGACCATCAGCGTCTTGCCGACGCGGGTCACTTGCGGGACGGCGTCGTGGGTGTGGCCCGTCAACACGACGTCGATGCCGGCCACCTGCTGCACGAGCTTGCGGTCGAGGTCGAAGCCGTTGTGCGACAGCAGCACGACGAGATCAGCGCCCTTCGCGCGCACCGCTTCGACTTCCTCGCGCAGTTCGCGCTCACGAATTCCGAACGTCCACTTGGGGAACATCCAGCGTGGATTCGCGATCGGCGTGAACGGCAGCGCCTGGCCGATGACGGCGATCTTCACGCCACCCTTCTCGAAGATCTTCGACGCTTCGAAAACCTTGTCCTCGAATTCGCTGTCGCGGATGTTCTGCGCGAGGAAAGGGAACGGCAGCTTTTCAACGATCTCCTTCACGCGGGCTTCGCCGAGCGTGAACTCCCAGTGGCCCGTCATCGCGTCGGGTGCGAGCAGGTTCATGGCGTCGACCATGTCCTGCCCCTTGGTCTGCAGCGCGGTCCAGCTGTTGGTCCAGGTGTCGCCGCCGTCGAGCAGCAGCGTGCGGTCGCCGCGCTGGGCGCGGATGGCCTTCACGATCGTGGCGATGCGGTCGAGACCACCCATGCGGCCGTATGTTCGTGCAAGCTCGGCGAAATCGTCGAAGGTGTGCGCGTGACCTTCTGCCGAGCCGTCGGCTAGATTGAAAGCCCGGCGAAGGTCTCGCCCCACGAGGTGCGGCACGACGCCCTTGGCGGTGCCCACACCGATGTTGACCGAGGGCTCACGGAAATAGATCGGAACGAGTTGGGCGTGAATGTCGGTGATGTGGAGGAGCGTGACGTTGCCGACGGGCTCGAAGGCGAGCAACTGCTCCTGACTGAGGCGCCCTTGCGCTGCTGCCTGGCGGATGCTCGTTCCGGTCCCGGCCAGAAGCGCGCCGGTAGCGGCCGTCGCTGCGAGGAAGTCACGCCGGGTGATCATGAGAATGCTTCCTCGCCTCGTTTCCCCTGGACGCAAGTCCACTGTCGGCGCCGCAAGTTGCAAAGCGACGTCGCCTCAAATCAATCCCTCGGCTTTCGCCCGGTGTGTGCTGCGGGTCGCCGGTCAGCCAACCGTTACTTTGTGGGTGGATTTGTAGATCGAGCCGTCGTCGTCCTGCCACGAGAACTCGAACGTGCCGGTCTCGGGAACCTTGACGAAGAACGCCTGATAGGGGTTCGCGGAGACGGCGGAGTGCCAGTCGGCACTGAAGATTTCCTTGCCGTTGAAGGTGGCAGTGAACTTCTTGATGATCTTGCGCGGCACGAGCTTGCCGGCGCTGTCGCGGCGCAGGCCCGTCTCCATTTCGTGACTGATGAGCGTCTTGACCTCGATCACATCGCCAGCCTTGGCGGTGGTGGGCATGCGGACACGCGGCGTAGGTGTGGACATGGTGGTTTCTCGCAAACTTTATGCATCGTCGGGAATGGTGGAAGTCTGAAGTCGGAGATCAGAAGTCGAGTGGCTGCAGGTCAGCACCGATTTCCGAGAACCGATTTCCGTCATCAGCCGCCGCAGCCGCCGATGGTGACCTTCACTTCCTGTTTCGCGGTGAACAGCTTGCCGTCCGACATCTCGGCGACGGCAACGATGTTTTGCGTCTGGGCGAGGCGAATCCGTATCTGGGCCTCGGCGCGGGGTGTCATCGGGGTGAAGTTGAAGCTCGCGACCTGCGGGTTAGGGTTGCCGTCGGCGAAGAAGTGGATCGTCTTGACGTAGTCCTTCTCGGTCATCGGGCTATCGACCTTGAAGTTCAGGGGAACGACGAGGCCGTTCTCGGCGATCGTGGGCAGGTCGAGCTTGATGCGGCCGGCGGTGATGGGCTTGTCGCCGAACAGCTTCTTGATCTCGGCCGTCACGTCGTCGGGCTTGGCGAGAGCCGACATCGGGGCTGATGCGACAGCTGCTGTCGTCACGGCGGTTACGACGATGAAGTCGCGCCGCGACTGGGAGTCGGGGGTGAACATGTGTAGCGTCTCCTCGGGGATCGCGGCCGTATCATCACGGCTTGTTGTCGAGCATCGATCGGTCTTCGGCCATCGGCGCACGACGTGCGTCGATGGAATAGTATTAGCATATTCGAATTCTCAGTTGCAATTGGCTGCGTAGTTCAACAAAATGCGACGTGCAGATCCGCGCCAAGGCATCCTAGAGAGATGCTCCGCAGCGCCAGCCGAAAGGGGAGAAGATGCCGACCAAGCCATACGCCACGGGGAAGTGGCGCCTCCGAGTTGTTGCCATCGGCGCCGCGTTGTCACTGGGAGTGGCTCTCGGAGCCGCCGGTGCTTCTGCACAGGCCCCCACCGCAGACAGCGAAAAGGAGATCGAGCGCTACCGGGCGATGATTTCCGACCCGATGTCGAACCCCGGTTTCCTGTTCGTCGATCGCGGCGAAGTGCTGTGGAAGCTGAAGCGCGGCTCGAAGAACGTCAGTCTCGAGCAATGCGATCTCGGCGAAGGTCCGGGCAAGCTCGAGGGCGCGTTCGCCAAGCTGCCGCGCTATTTCAAGGACGTCGACAGGGTCATGGACCTCGAGCAGCGGCTGCTGTCGTGCATGGAGAACCTGCAGGGCTTCGATACCGCCGACGTCGTCAAACGGAAATTCAGTGGTCCCGGCCGGACCTCCGACATGCAGGACCTCGTGGCCTTCATCGCCAACAAGTCGAGCGGGATGAAACTTGCGACGCCGGTCGTGCACCCGAAAGAGCAGGAGATGTACGCGGTCGGGGAGGCGATGTTCTTCCGACGTGGCGGAACCTGGGATTTCTCGTGCGCCACGTGCCATTCGGAAGACGGCAAGCGCATCCGTCTGCAGGGCCTTCCCAACCTGAGCAAGCCCGGCAAACAGGTCCAGGAAACCATGGGCACTTGGCCGACCTATCGCGTGTCGCAGAGCCAGGTGCGCACGATGCAGCATCGCTTGTGGGATTGCTATCGGCAGATGCGCTGGCCGGCGCCCGACTACCTTTCCGACGGCCTGACGGCACTCACCGTATATCTGAACAAGAACGCAGAGGGGGCCGCCATCGAAGTCCCTTCGATCAAGCGCTGAGAGGGACAGATCATGCGAGCTACAATTCTTCTCGGCGCCGCCGTCGTCGCATTCGCCGGGCTTTCCGCAACGGGAAGTGCGCAACAGAAGCCGAAGGCCGATCCCGCGCTCGTCGACAAATTCGTCGCCGCCACGTTCAAGGGCGCAACGCCCGAGTGGAAGAAGCGAATCGAACAGGATGAAGCACAGCGGTTGTGTTCGGAGCACAAGGGCGAGTTGCCGGCCGCTCTCGTTCCCAAGGTGCTCGAGGCGCAGAAGGCGAGCGTCGTCTTCCCCGCAGACGGCAACGTCGTCGGCGATTGGAAGGAAGGCGCGAAGATTGCGCAGAACGGGCGCGGCGGGCAGTTCTCCGACGGGCCCAATACCGTCGGCGGGGGCAACTGTTATGCATGCCATCAGTTGTCGAAGGCGGAGCTCAGCTACGGAACGATGGGACCGAGCCTTACCGAGTACGGCAAGATCCGGAAGTTCCGGCCCGACGAAGCGAAGGCTGCCTACGCCAAGGTCTACAATGCGCAGTCCGTCCTGCCATGTTCCAACATGCCGCGGTTCGGGCTCCACAAAGGGCTCACCGAAAAGCAGATCAAGGATGTCGTCGGTTATCTGTTCGATCCGCAAAGCCCGGTGAACAAATAAGTGATCCGGCCGGCACTTGCCGCGCGGTGCATCCGCCTGCATATCCTGTCGGTCATGTGCAGGCGGCGCTCTCGGGCCTGTCCGGCGAAAGGAAGAAGATCGTGATCGACCGGCGTTCTGCGATGCTGCAACTGCTCGGGGCCGCGGCTCTGACGGGGTCGGCTTGCGTCACGCCGTCGTCGGTTCGGGCGAATACGGGTCGTGCAGAGCTTCTGATGTTCGACGATCCCGGCTGTCCCTACTGCCGCAAATGGCACAGCGAGGTCGGACCGGCTTATCGCAATTCGCCCGAGGGCCGGCAGGCGCCGCTGCGCGTCGTTCAAGTCCGCGCAGGGCGGCCCGAAGGCGTTACGCTTGCTTCGCCGGTGCGTTACACACCGACGTTCGTACTCATACAGGACGGGCGCGAAATCGGCCGGGTCAACGGCTACGGCGGGGCCGATTTCTTCTGGGGCCAGCTCGAGCCGCTGATCAGGATGTTGAAGCCGGGCGAACGCGCGACGTGACGTCGTGCTGCGGTGGCCAGCGAGCGTGATCGACCACCGCGGCAGACGGAACGATGCTCTCCCACTCCACCCCCGCACCTTTGACTTCCTGCCGCCGCGTCCCCATTTTACGGCGCGATAGAGGCTTGTCCCGCCCTTACGCTCGGCTGTCGGAATTGGCCCGCACCCCGAATGAACTCCAATGCTGCAGGGACAAGGCGCCCGACGCCGCCCCGCGCACACGAGAGCACGATCATGAAGACCAGCGACGTCGACATCCTCATCATACCCGGCTGGTCCGACAGCGGACCGGATCACTGGCAATCACGCTGGGCGCGCAACCTCAAGACCGCACGGCGGGTGGAGCAGGCGGATTGGTTCGATCCGGATCGCAAGGCGTGGGGCGCGCGAATTCTCGCGGCTGTGGAAGCGTCGACGCGCCCGGCGGTTCTGGTCGGCCACAGCCTCGGTGTGGCGGCGATCCTGCATGCCGCTCCCCTGCTCGATCGCGCCCGCGTCGCCGGTGCGTTGCTCGTTGCGCCGTCGGACCTCGATGCGGTCGAGAACTGGCCTCGCGACGAAGCCCAGGACTGGGAGGAAATCGTCGAGACGTTCGCTCCGATGCCGACGGCGAGGCTTCCATTTCCCGCCAAGGTGATCGCCAGCTCGGACGATCCATTCTGCTCGGTTCCGCGCGCACAGGCTCTGGGCGCTGCCTGGGGTGCGGACGTGTCGATCGTCGCCAATGCCGGCCATCTCAACACCGCATCCGGACATGGTCCGTGGCCGGAGGGACTGCTGACGTTCGGGGGATTCCTGAAGGGTCTGCAGCCCGCTTGATGAGCGCGCCGTCTCGGCAGGCGATGTCAGCCCTTCCAGCTCCGCCGGATCATCTCCGCGGCCTTCTCCGCGATCATCAGCGTCGGCGCCGCCGTGTTGCCCGACGTGATCGTCGGCATGATCGAGGCATCGGCGATGCGCAGGCCGTCGAGGCCGTGCACAGCGAGGTCCGGATCGACGACGGCGCTCGTGTCGGAGGCCGGGCCCATCTTGGCCGTCCCGACCGGATGGAAGATCGTCGTGCCGACATCGCCTGCGGCTTTGGCGAGCGCTTCCGTGTCGTCGCCGACTTCGGGCCCGGGGCGGAACTCTTCTGGCGTGAACTTCGCCAGCGCCGGCATCGTCACGATGCGGCGCGTCAGCCGGATCGCTTCCGCCGCGACCTGCCGGTCGGCCTCGGTCGCCAGATAGTTCGGCTGGATGATCGGATGCGTATAGGGGTCGGCCGATGAGATCGACACGAACCCGCGCGATGTCGGCCTGAGATTGCAGACACTCGCGGTGAAGGCCGGGAACGGATCGAGCGGCTCGCCGAACTTCGGCAGGGTCAGTGGCTGGATATGATACTGCAGGTTGGGCGTCTCGCGCGAAGCATCCGACTTCGCGAAGGTGCCCAGTTGCGACGGCGCCATCGTCATCGGCCCCGTGCGCCGGATCGCGTATTCGAGCCCGATCAACCCTTTCTGGAACAGGTTCTGCGAGCGCTCGTTGAGCGTCTTCACACCGCGAACCTTGTAGGCGAGCCGCACCTGCAGATGATCCTGCAGGTTCTCACCCACGCCTTCGAGCGCGTGCTGCACCGTGATGCCGAGCCGCCGCAGCCGCTCGCCCGGCCCGATGCCCGACAGCTGCAGCAGATGCGGCGTCCCGATGGCGCCGGCCGCCAGGATCACCTCGCGCCGCGCCCCGATCCGCAACGGAAACGTGCGCCGTTTCACGAGCACGCCCGTGACGCGCCTGTCTTTCACGATCAGCCGCTCGACCATCGCATTGGTCAGGATCGTGAGGTTCCGGCGATCGAGTGCCGGCTCCAGGAACGCTTTCGACGTGTTCCAGCGCATGCCCGAGCGCTGGTTCACCTGGAAATAGCTGGAGCCCTCGTTGTCGCCACGGTTGAAGTCCTTGACCCTGGAGATGCCGGCCTGCTCGGCAGCCTCTGCCCAGGCATCGAGGATCTCCCACTTCACCCGTGGCCGCTCGACCCTCCATTCGCCGCCCCGGGCGTGCTTGCCCTGGAAGTCCGATTCCGACATCGCCCACTGGTCCTCGTGCCGGAGGAAGTACGGCAGCACGTCGTCCCAGGCCCAGCCCTCGCAGCCTGTCTGGCGCCACAGGTCGTAGTCGCGGGCCTGGCCGCGCATGTAGATCATGCCGTTGATGGAACTGCAGCCGCCCAGGACGCGGCCGCGCGGGTATCCCAGGCTCCGCCCGTTCAAGCCGGGTTCCGGCGCGGTCTGGAAGCACCAGTCGACCTTGGGATTTCCGAACGCGAAGAGATAGCCGATCGGAATTTTCGTCCAGATCCAGTCGTCCTTGCCGCCGGCTTCGATCAGCAACACACGCGCGGTGCTGTCGGCCGACAGCCGGTTGGCGAGGAGGCAGCCGGCGGTGCCGCCGCCGACGATGACGTAGTCGTAGGTATCGAGCTCTTCGGCCATGGCCCGCTCCATTCTTTCGTCTCGCTACGCCACCCGACTACGTGACTCGAGAATCGCGCGGCGATCTCGAGAGAAAATTTCGGGCGAAGTTCACCGAGTCATCTTGAACTCGAGTTCCGGAAGATTATGTCGAAGTTACCGAGCGCTCTATGGCGTCGCGGCGACCTCGAATACTGTCGGATACCATCAGAAGTTCTACGGAACAACTTGTCGGTAAATATACTGCATTGGTGCCTCTCCAGTAGCCTCGGAATTTCCAGCCCCAGCCTATCGTCAACCCGGTCACTCGATCACCGTACGCGTGAGGTGTCATGGCAAAAGGCGCTGCCCCCGGTCAAACCGTCGTCGTGCTTGCCAGTGGTCGAGTGCTCGATCTCTGGGGGCCTCGGTCCAAGAGCCTTCTCGATGCAGAAGGCTTAGCTTATTGTAGAGCCAATGGAATCGCTCTCGCCTACGATCCTGTGCAAATCGGCCTCGTGCCCGCCCACTGCCAGGACGATATAACCGGAGACCATATCTCGGGGAACATGATCTCGGGGAACATGGGGCGTGCTTGGCTCGACCGGTCGGCCCAGGCGACCGTCGATGCGGCGAGACCTCCGCTGCGCATCGAACAGCTTCAGCGGCGGTATCGGCTCCGCCGCTGGACCGAAGCCGATGTGCAGACGTTCGTGGCGCTGCTCGGCGATCCAGCGGTCTGGCGCTACCTTCCCGACCCTTTCCCGTCTCCCTTGACCGCGGAAATCGCAGCGGACCTGATCGAGCTGTCGAACACCGGCACCCATCACGATGTCGTGGCCATCGAGGTCGATTGGCTCGTCGTGGGCCAAGTGCGTCTCCTCCTGGACGGTGGAACCTCCCAAGCCCGTAGCGGAGAAATCAGCTATTGGCTCGGGCAGCAGCACTGGGGACGTGGCATCGCGAGCGGCGCGGTGGAGCTGTTCACGTACCATTGCTTCGAGAACCACCCGAACCTCGAGACGATCATCGCCCGGGTGCACCAGGAAAACCGTCCATCGGCGAGAGTGCTGACCAAGGCCGGCTACCGCGCCGAGGCGCCGGCCGAAGGTGGGGTATGGACGATGTATCGGATAAGGAGGGGCGAAGTCCTCACGGCAAACCTCCCGCAGTGACGCTGCCGGGCCGTTCGTGCCCGTCGCAGCGCCCGCATGTCGGAACGCCTGCTGGGCCTCGCGATGGAAGGCGACGAAGCAGGTCTTCGGCTTCAGGGGATGCGGCGGGCCAGCATGACGACCATGTGGCCGTTCCAGGATGCGGCAGCCATTCGCGCGAAACCCAGCCGCGCGTAGAAGCCGACGTTTCTCATGCCCTCGCCTGTGACCACGTGCACGCCTGCTATGCCCCTGCGACCTGCGTGCTCGAGGAAGGCTTGGATGAGGCGCGCGCCGATTCCCGCGGAGCGATATTGCGCTGCAACATTGATGTGCAGGTGCGCAGGATAGAGCGCCGTCAGGGGCGCAAAGTGGCTGAAATACCCCAGCCCGGCATGCCGTGGGTCCGGCGCCGGATCGTCGAGAGCGCCCACAAGATATCCGATTCCGCGCCCGTCGGCACTCGTTGCGATGAAAGTTTCATCTGGATTTACAGTTAGATAACTTCCAAGCCAGCGATCTCTGAAAGCTGCTTTCTCCGCATCGCTGGAGAACGCAGACGTGCCGCTGGAGGAAAAGAAGATGTCATCCAGATCGCACAAAACTGCATGACTGATACCCGACTCGGCAGCTCGCGATATGGTGATAGAGTTCTGATTCATATGTAGTTTCCAACGAATATAGGCCGATCGTCCGAGGGTATTTGGCCGTTTTAACCATGCACAATTCTGTCAGGAATATGAACAGCCAAACAAGCTATGCGTTTTGCGAGTGCTCACCATGCGTCCGGGGGGCTAACGCTGCACATGCGAACCGGGCATATTGCACTGCAGAAGCGGCGCACGAGGCGTTGCTATCGGTGTCGTGAGGACATCGGAGCAGAACCCGGAAGCGACCGCCCGAAGGAGAGATCATCATGAGCATCAAGACATTCGACAGTGCACTGGACTTCGTTCCCGCAGCAAAGGCTCGCAATGGGGGCGCCGTCGTCGGTGTGCTCAAGGCGATCGGCGACACGTTCTCGGCGATCCGCGAGGGTATCGATCTGGCCGGCGAGTACAAGGACCTCACCAATCGCGGTATGGCGTCCGACATCGCCGCCCGCAAGGTCTTCGAGAAGATCGGCAGCAAGCACTGATCGAGCATCACTGGAATTTCGGTCGTCGATCGCGGGCTCGCCCTGCGATCCGATCGAGCAGGCGCCGTCTCGGGCAACCGGGGCGGCGTCGTTGGTTTTTCTGGGGGGCGGATTCCGGCCGCATGATCAGGTCGTGCATATGGCTCCGGGCATGGCCCGTTCGCGCCAACATATAGAACTCTTGCATTCCCGGAAGCCGAGCGTTTCGAGGCTATCCGGGACCTTCACCCTTCTGAGAGGTGGGAAGACCTCGGCTATTCACGCTCCGACCATGTCGGTCGGGTCGTTCGTCCGGGGACGCGGTGCATCAGGTGAAGTTTGGATCTATCTACGCGCCCGGGCGCCTCAATGCCCCAGCGCTTTCCCGATCTCCTCGGTCATCTTCTTCGCGTCGCCGAGCACCATCACGGTGTTGTCGCGGTAGAAAACGGTGTTGTCGATGCCGGCATACCCCGACGCAAGCGACCGCTTGTTGAACAGCACCGTGCCCGCCTTCCACACCTGCAGCACGGGCATGCCATAGATTGGCGATGTCTTGTCCTCTTCCGCCGCCGGATTGACCACGTCGTTGGCGCCAGAGCGGCGACGAGCGCGCCGATAATCCGTGTGGACCATCCTTTTTGTTCAGTCA
>CAZNMY010000089.1:0-25038 GCA_964574325.1 uncultured Devosia sp.
GCGACGTTCGCCTCGAAGATCGAACTGGTCGATGGAAAGGCGCAGGTCACGCGCGAAGTCGACGGCGGGCTCGAGACGATCTCGCTCGATATGCCGGCGGTCGTCACAGCGGATCTGCGGCTCAATACGCCGCGTTACGCTTCGCTACCGAACATCATGAAGGCCAAGAAGAAGCCGCTCGACGTCAAGAAGCCGGCCGATCTCGGCGTCGACATCGCGCCGCGGCTCGCCGTTCTCAAGACCGTCGAACCGGCCACCAGAAAGGCCGGCGTGAAGGTGAAGGACGTGGCCGAGCTCGTTGCGAAGCTCAAGGGCGAGGCGGGAGTGATCTGATGGCTGTCCTACTTCTCGCAGAACATTCCGAAAGTGCGCTGTCGAGCACGACGGAGAAGGCGCTGACCGCGGCCCGCGCGATCGGGTCGGATGTGCACGTACTGGTGGTCGGCGGGGCGGCTCGCGGCGCTGCCGACGCTGCAGCCAATCTCGATGGCGTCACGAAGGTGCTGCTCGCCGAAGGGCCGCAACTCGCGCATCAGCTCGCCGAGGAAGTCGCCGCGCTGATCGTGCCGATGATGTCCGGCTACGATGCGCTCGTCGCGCCTTCGACGGCGCGGGGCAAGAACACGCTGCCGCGCGTCGCCGCACTACTCGACGTGATGCAGGTGTCCGATGTCATCACCGTCGTTTCGCCCGACACGTTCGAGCGGCCGATCTACGCGGGCAATGCGATCCAGACCGTCAAGTCCGCCGACGCCAAGAAAGTGGTGACGGTGCGCACGGCATCGTTCGCGGCGACGCCCGCCCGCAGCGGCGCCCCCGCTCCGATCGAGAGCGTGGCCGCCGGCAGCACCGTCGGCATCTCGAAGTTCGAGAAGGCCGAGATCGCGAAGCTCGAACGGCCGGAATTGACGGCGGCGCGGATCATCGTCTCGGGCGGCCGCGGCATGCAATCGGGCGAGAACTTCAAGAAGCTGATCGAGCCGCTCGCCGACAAGCTCGGCGCGGCGGTCGGCGCAAGCCGTGCGGCTGTCGATGCCGGGTTCGTGCCGAACGACTATCAGGTCGGGCAGACGGGCAAAGTCGTGGCGCCCGAACTCTATGTCGCCGTCGGAATCTCGGGTGCGATCCAGCACCTCGCCGGCATGAAGGACTCCAAGGTGATCGTGGCCATCAACAAGGACGGCGAAGCACCGATCTTCCAAGTCGCCGACTACGGACTGGTCGGCGATCTGTTCACGCTCGTGCCGGAACTCGAAGCCGAACTGGCGAAGGCCGGGAAGTAGAAGAATGACTATGCCGGAAGCCATGGCAGAGCACCGCAATCACGCCGTGCGACCTGCAGCTTGCGGCACTGACACGTCGATGAGGATGCAGAGACCATGAACGCGCATGTGATTACCAAAGCGCCGGAGCAGCACATGCCGATTCCGGAGGTCAAGTGTGTCGGCATCATCGGATCGGGCCAGATGGGCAGCGGCATCGCGCACGTGATCGCGCTCGCCGGCTACGAGGTCCGCATGAACGATCTCGCGAAAGAGCGGGTCGATCAGGCGCTCGCGCTGATCGATCGCAATCTCGGCCGGCAGGTTTCGCGCGGCGCGATCAAGGATCAGGACGCCAAGGCTGCGCTCGGGCGGATGAGCTACGCCGCGACGTATGCCGACCTGGGGACCTGCGATCTGGTGATCGAGGCCGCGACCGAGGACGAAGCGGTCAAGCGCAAGATCTTCGCAGCACTATGTCCGTCGCTGAAGCCGACGGCGATGGTGGCGTCGAACACGTCGTCGATTTCGATCACGCGGCTCGCTGCTTCGACCGATCGGCCCGAGCAGTTCATCGGCATGCACTTCATGAACCCCGTGCCGGTGATGCAGCTCGTGGAATTGATCCGCGGCATCGCGACCGAAGAGAAGACGTTCGCGATGGCGCGGCGGTTTGCCGAGAGCCTGGGCAAGACGATCGCGGTGTCGGAAGATTTTCCGGCGTTCATCGTCAATCGCATCCTGCTGCCGATGATCAACGAGGCGATCTACACGCTGTACGAGGGCGTCGGAACGGTCGACGCGATCGACAAGTCGATGCGGCTCGGCGCCAACCATCCGATGGGGCCGCTGGAGCTGGCGGATTTCATCGGCCTCGACACCTGCCTGTCGGTCATGCAGGTGCTGTACGAAGGCCTCGCCGACAGCAAGTACCGGCCGTGTCCGTTGCTCGTGAAGTACGTCGAGGCCGGCTGGCTGGGGCGGAAAGCCAAGCGCGGCTTCTACGACTATCGCGGCGAAAAGCCGGTTCCGACGAGGTGAGAGTGGTGAGTGGTGAGTGGTGAGTGGTGAGTGGTGAGTGGTAGGCGGGAACGCCTAAAGGAGCCGGGTGTCAAGTGTGCCCAGTGCGATCAGCCACAATTTCTGTGGCCTCACGCTGCGTGACGCTGCTTCATCATTTCGCGGCGGTAGCTCAGCGCTTCCGCGACATGGGCACGGCCGACGCGGTCGGCGCCATCGAGATCGGCCAGGGTTCGCGCCACGCGCAATGTGCGGTGGAAGCCGCGCGCCGAGAGTGACATCGCGGCAGCGGCGCGACGCATGAGCTCGACGCCGGCCTCGTCCGGCATGGCGACCGCCTCGAGGATCTGGCCGGAAGCTTCTGCGTTGGTGCGGGGCGCGCCCTGGCCGTAGCTACCGTAACGGTTGCGCTGGATACGACGGGCAGCCGCGACGCGGGTGGCGGCTTCGGCGCTACCCTCCGCGGGAGCGGGCAAGACGAGATCGGCTGCAGAAACCGCAGGCACTTCGATCTGCAGGTCGATGCGATCGAGCAGGGGGCCGGATATGCGCGCCTGATAGTCGTCGGCACAGCGCGGACCACGTTTGCAGGCGTGGCCGGGGCCGCCGCCGCAGCGGCAGGGGTTCATGGCAGCGATGAGTTGCATCCGTGCAGGATAGGTCACGCGGTGGTTGGCGCGCGCGATCACCACTTCGCCGGTTTCGAGAGGTTGCCGCAGACTGTCGAGCACCTGCGGCGTGAACTCCGGCAACTCGTCGAGGAAGAGGACGCCGAGGTGGGCAAGGCTCGCCTCCCCGGGTTTGGGCCTGGAACCGCCGCCGACGAGGGCTGCCATGCTGGCCGAATGATGCGGGGCACGGAATGGGCGCTCTGCGCGCAACTGGCCGCCGAGCAGTTCGCCCGCGAGCGAGTGGACCATCGAGACTTCGAGCATCTCGGGCGTTTCGAGGGGCGGCAGAATCGAGGGAAGCCTTGCGGCGAGCATCGATTTGCCGGAACCGGGCGGGCCGATCATCAGCAGGTTGTGGCCGCCGGCAGCAGCGACTTCGAGAGCGCGCTTCGCCGTTTCCTGGCCCTTGATGTCGCGTAGATCTGGAAGGTTGGCCGTCGAGCGGTTCATGTTCGGCTCGGGGCGGCGCAGGGTCTGCAGTCCGCGGAAATGATTGATGAGGGAGAGCAGGTGAGGCGCTGCTACGATGTCGACGTTCTCGCCAGCCCACGCAGCCTCGGGACCGCCGGCGGCGGGACAGATCAAGCCTTTACCCATCGCGTTGGCGCCGATCGCAGCCGGCAGCGCGCCGGGCACTGCCCGGATCGAACCGTCGAGCGACAACTCGCCGACGGCTGCGAAACGCTCGATCGTTTCGGGAGAGATCGCCTCCAGCGCCACCATCATGGCGAGAGCGATGGGCAGATCGAAATGGCTGCCCTCCTTCGGCAGGTCGGCCGGCGCGAGATTGACGGTGATGCGTGTCCACGGCAAGCCGAGACCGATCGCGTGGAGCGCACTGCGAACGCGCTCGCGGCTTTCGCCGACCGCCTTGTCGGGGAGGCCGACGACGGTGAAGCTCTGCTTGCCCGACGTGATGCGCACTTCGACTTCGACGCGCCGCGCCTCGATGCCGACGAATGCGACCGTGGAGATATGCCCGTACATCGCCCAGCCCCTCGCCTTACCAGAAGGAGGCTAGTTGCACGCGCAGATCCCGTCAAGAACAATTTGAGAACAAAAAGTGTTCAGTAGCCTTCGCCGAGGAGCGGATACGCGCTGGCGATGCCGTGGCGGCCGGGGATCGGGGTTATGGCTTCCACGTGGCGCGGCGTGAGCTGGTCGAACGATTTCACGCCGAGCAGGCCGAGGCAGCGGATCGCCTCGTCCTCGAGGATTTCCAGCATCCGGACGACGCCCGGTACGCCCAGAGAGACCGCCGCGAAGGCCTGGAGCTTGCCGAGACCGACGGCGTTCGCGCCCAGCGCCATGGCCTTGACGATGTCGCCGCCGCGCATGAAGCCGCCGTCGACGACGATCTCTGCGCGGCCGCGCACCGCGGCGACGACTTCCGGCAGGACCTGCATCGTACCCTTGCCGTGATCGAGTTGGCGGCCACCGTGGTTCGACACGTAGATCACGTCGATGCCGCGCTCGACGGCTTCTGCGGCGTCCTCGGCGGTCGCGATACCCTTCAGGATCAGCGGGATCTCGTGCTTCGCCTTGATGCGCTCTATGTCGGCCCAGGAGAAGCGCTCCTGATGCATGCGGACGCCCGGCGCGGCCCGGCGGGCAGTCGGCTTGAAACGCTTGGCTAGATCGCGTTCACGGCGGCCGTAGTGATCTAGATCGACCGTAATCGCGAGCCCTGCGTAGCCGGCTACGATGGCGCGCGAAACGATCTCGTCGATCCAGCCGGCATCGCCGCGAACGTAGAGCTGGAAGAGCTTCCAGTTGTCGTTGGAGCGGGCGACTTCCTCCAGTCCCGGCTGAGCGACGGAGCTCAGCATGTGTACCACGCCGAACTCGGCCGCGGCATTGGACGGCGTCACCGCGCCCCCCTCGACGATGTCCTCGATCGAGCCGATCGGCGCCAGGATCACAGGCATCCGCAGATCGCGGCCCATGAAGCGGGCGCGGGTCGTGACGTTCTCCACGTCCTTCAGGACGCGAGGGCGGAAGGCGAGGCTGTCGAGCGCCAACCGATTGCGAATGAGCGTCGTCTCGGTCTCGGCGCCGCCGGCGATATAATCCCAAGGACCGGGGCCGAGCTTCGCCTTTGCGAGCTTGACGAATTCGTGCAGGACTTCGATTTCCGGGTCCTGCAGGCCGGGAATTTTCTTCGTGGCCATATCGTCCCTCGTTTGGGGTTGGGCAACGGGCAACAGGGAACAGGCAACCGATCAGTTGTCACGCGAAATGCCGCCGGGCGAAGCGCACAGCGACAAGACGGCTTCTCAGCCCGCCCAATCGCTCTACTGCCTGTTGCCTGTTGCCCGTTGCCCGTTGCCTACTTTCTTCTCGACCGCGTCCCAGTAGAGGGCGGCGATGTCGGGACCGCCGAAGGCTTTCACCTGGCGGATGCCCGTGGGTGAGGTGACGTTGATCTCGGTCAGGTAGGGGCCGATCACGTCGATGCCGGTGAACAGGAGGCCGCGGCGCTTCAGTTCGGGGGCGAGGGCTGCGCAGATCTCAAGGTCGCGATCGGAGAGGTCGGTGCTCGTGGCGGTGCCGCCGACGTGCATGTTGGAGCGGGATTCGTCGGCGGCGGGGACGCGGTTGATCGCGCCGGCCACTTCGCCGTCGATCAGGATGATGCGCTTGTCGCCGGAACGCACCTCGGGGCGATACTGCTGCACCATGAACGGCTCGCGGAACACGGTCTGGAACAGCTCGATCAGCGCGTTGAGATTGGTGTCGCCGGGCTGGACGCGGAACACGCCGGAGCCGCCGTTGCCGTAGAGCGGCTTCAGGATGATGTCCTTGAATTCGGCACGGAAGGCCTTCACGTCCTCGGGATTGCGGGTGACGAGGGTGGGTGGCATCAGCTCGGGAAAATCGAGCACGAACACCTTCTCGGGCGCGTTGCGGACGTGGGAGGGATCGTTGACGACGAGGGTGCCCGGATGGATCCGCTCCAGCATGTGCGTCGTCGTGATGTAGGCCATGTCGAACGGCGGGTCCTGCCGCAGCATCACCACATCCCATTCGGCGAGGTTTTCGATGCGGCGCTCGCCGAGCTGATAGTGGCTTGCGATACGGTCCTCGACCTTCAAGGGCGAACCGCGCGCGATCAGATGCCTGCCGTTCAGCGCGAGATCATAAGGTGTGTAGTAGAACAGCTCGTGGCCGCGGCGCTGCGCTTCGAGCAGCAGCGCGAAAGTGCTGTCGCCGCGAATGTCGATGCGGTCGATCGGGTCCATCTGGCAGGCGATGCGCAGGCTCATGGCGGGATGCTCGGATGAGATGTTCGGCCGGACCGCCGGCCGGCAATGGCGGCGGTCGTCGTTGTTGTTGCGAGATCAAGTGCGAAGGACTGCCGAAGGGCAGATCTCTGGGCACTGCTAAATGGGCACTGCTACATGGACACGGCTACCAGGCATTGAGTGCGTTCTCGACGTGCCGCGGCCACATGCGCGGGCCCAGTAGGACGGCATCGAGGCCGACGTCGAAGTCCCGATAACCAGGGTTGCGCCAGAGCCAGCGTTCGGCGGCGTGGGCGAGGCGGTCGGCCTGAGTAGCGGAGACGGCGGCAGCGGCTTCCTCGGCCGAGCGACGCTGTTTCACCTCGACGAAGGCGATGCGCCGGCCGCGTGCCGCGATCAGGTCGATCTCGCCGTAGGGGCCACGAAGGCGGCGAGCCAGGATGCGGTAGCCTTTGACGGTGAGCAGGGCCGCGGCGAGCCATTCGGCGATCCGGCCCCGGCGCTCGGCCCGGCGGCGAGCACGCGCCGGGGCTCGGCACGCGCGGCTCACCACTGCGTCGCCGCGCTCCGCTCCTGCACCCTTCGCCTTCGCGATCGGCATCACTCGTGTTCCCCGCCGCGTCTCTTCTCGTTCAGACCTATCGCCAGATCGTACACACGGCGGCGCGGCACGCCAAGTCGTTCCGCCACCGTCGCGGCTGCATCGCGGACCGAGCCTGCTTCGAGGGCCTTCGCGAGCGCCTGCTCGATGGCGGCATCGTCGACGAGCGTGGCTTCTCCGGGGCCGACGAGGATCACGCATTCGCCCTTGACGGAAGCGGCCTCGGCCCAGGCGGCCAGCTCGGCCAGTGTGCCGCGGTGGCAGGTCTCGTTGAGCTTGGTCAGTTCGCGGGCGACGACCGCAGGGCGGCTGCCGAGGACTTCTGCGAGATCCGCGAGGCAATCACCAAGTCTCGTCGGGGCCTCGAACAGCACGATGGTGCCGGGGATGGCGGCAAGCGCGGCGATCCGGTTCTTGCGGGTGCCGCTCCTGGGGGGCAGAAAGCCGGCGAAGTGGAATTCGTCGGTCGGCAGGCCCGCCTCGACGAGCCCCGCCAGAACGGCCGAAGGGCCCGGGATCGCGTGGACAGCGTGGCCTTCCTCGACGGCGGAGCGGACGAGCTTGTAGCCGGGGTCGGAGACGAGGGGCGTTCCCGCATCGCTGATGAGGGCGACGATCTTGCCGGCGGCGAGCGCGGCGAGAATGCGCGGGCGTTCCCGTTCGGCGTTGTGCTCATGGTAGTTGTCGAGCCGCTGCTCGATGCCGAAGCGCTGCAACAGTTTCAGGCTCTGGCGCGTATCTTCGCAATAGAGGCGGTCGGCGCGGGTCATGACGACGAGGGCGCGCAAGGTGATGTCGGCGAGATTGCCGATCGGCGTCGCTACGAGATAGAGGCCCGGACGCAGCGGCTCGGTCAGGCGATGCTGGATCTCGTCGGCGGCGCGTTCGGCGACGCGGTGGCGGCGGCCGGGCGGTGCCGGATCGACGGCAGGGGGAGCATCGGTGGTCATGGGAGATACTTCGCGCCTTCGGTCCTGCTGCGCAACCCCTTGCTCCAGAACGAGACAACATCGCTCTGCCACAAAAGCGCTATTCCGTCCGGTCATGCAGAACGGGAAACTTTGTGCTGGCTCGTGCCTGCCCGAAGCTCTAACACAGGCGACGATCCACGGGTAATTCGCTTCGCCTTGAATCGCCCTGCCGGGCGAGACGATCGGGGAGTCCAAGATGACACTGGCGCCAGCAGAGAGATACGTGAAGCAAAGCCCGAAGTCCTGGCGGAATGCGCTGGCGACGCTCGGCGTTGCACTCGCCGGCTCGGCTTGCACCGTGAGTGGACCGTCGCTGCAACAGGCCGACGTGACGGGCTCCATCGGAAGCGAAAGCATCGCTGCGAAGAAGGCCGAGGCCGCGCCGCTGCGGACTGCGGGCGGCAAGGCCAAAGTCGCGCTGATCCTGCCGATCTCCGGGCCCGGCAACATCGCCGTGGTCGCCAAAGCGATGAAACAGGCCGGCGAAATGGCCCTGTTCGACCAGCCGAACGCCGAATTCCAGCTGATGGTCAAGGACGACCGCGGCACGCCCGAAGGCGCGAAGGCCGCCGCCGAAGAGGCGGTCCGCGAAGGCGCCGAAATGATCCTCGGGCCGCTGCTCGCGGCTTCCGTGGACGCGGTATCCCCGGTCGCGTCGGCCGCGCGGGTTCCGGTGATCGCGTTTTCGAACGACAAGCGGGTGATCAAGCCCGGGACGTTCCTGTTGAGCTTCATGCCCGATCAGGATGTCGAGCGCATCATCGGATACGGCATGGCGCAGGGAAAGCGGAACTACGCCGCGCTGATCCCCGACGATGCCTATGGCAAGATCGTCGAGGAGGCGTTCACGCGCGCCGTGGGCAGCCGGCAAGGCAACGTCGTCGCGATCGAGCGCTACGGCCGCGGCGGATCGTCGGGCATGCTCGAAGCGACGCGAAAGCTCGGCGAAGCGATCAACAACCCGACGATGGACGGGCAGACGACGACCGCCGACGCGATCCTGATCCCGGGCGAGCCGGAATCGCTGATGAGCATCGGGCCGCTGATCGCCTATGCGCGGATCGATCCGACCAAGGTGAAGCTGCTCGGCACGGGCGGCTGGGATTCGCCGAACCTGGGCCGCGACGTGACGTTCGTGGGCGCGTGGTATCCCGCACCCGACCAGAAGGGCTGGCAATCGTTCTCGGAGAAGTTCTCCAAGACATTCGGTACGCCGCCGCCGCGGATCTCGAGCGTTTCATACGACGCTGTCGGCATAGCGCTGGCGCTGTCGGGCGCGCCGTCAGCCGTGCGGTTCAACACTGCAGGCATCACGCGGGCCGGCGGGTTCGCGGGCTCGGACGGCACGGTCCGGTTCCAGGCCGACGGAACAGCCGTGAGGGCGCTCGCCATCCACGAGGTGCAGTCGTTCGGCTCGCGCGTGATCGAGGCCGGCGAAGGCGGCTCGCCGGCCTCCGCTGCGATCAACCGGCCGGAGCAGGTGAACTGATGCCGGCCCGAAGACCCGCGGCCAGCCGAAGCTTCTCCGTGCAGGAGCGGCCTTCGTGAACGCAGTGGCGACGACGGTCGCACCGATCTTCGGGCTTATCGCGCTCGGCTTCATGGCGGCGCGTTTCCAATGGCTGAGTGCGTCGGCGGGCAAGGGCATCGCGGAGTTCACGTTCCTGGTCGCGATGCCGGCGCTGCTGTTCCGCACGATCGTCGTGTCGAACATGGGCGATGCGCAGCCCGGTCTGCTGCTCGGCAGCTATTTCGCCAGCGTTTCCGTGATCTGGATACTGGCCACACTCGCGACGCTCCTGATCCTGCGGCGACCGAAAGCGGAGGGCGCCGTGTTCGCGATGACGGCGAGCTACGGCAACATCGTGCTCCTCGGCATTCCGATCGCGCTCGGTGCCTACGGGGAACGCGCAGCGCCGACGGCGGCCATCGTCGTGTCGGTCCATGTCGCGGCGTTGTGGCTGGCGGCCTGCATCCATCTGGCGCTCACCGAAAGCACGCGAGCGGGAACGCCGGCGCAGATGGCGAAGAGCATCGTGATCGAGTTCGGCCGCAACCCGATCGTCGTGGCGATCGTGGCGGCGGCGCTGTGGCGCGCGACGGGTCTGGGACTGCACGTGACGGCCGACCGGGCGATGCACCTTCTGACGCAGGCGAGCGTGCCGTGCGCGCTGTTCGCGGTCGGGTTCACCCTGGCCGGATTTCGAATCGCGGGAGAGGCAAAGGCGCTCGCCGTGTCGTGCGGCCTGAAAAACCTGGCGCTGCCGGTGCTCGCCTGGTTCTTCACGTTCCACGTGTTCGGGTTGCCGCCGCTGCCGGCGAGCGTGATCACGCTGTTCGCGGCGATGCCGACGGGGACGGCGACGTTCCTGTTCGCTTCGCAGAATGGAATCGCGATGGAGACGACGTCGGCCAGCGTCGCGCTCAGCACCGCCGTCTCGATGGTCACGCTGCCGATCGTGCTGATTTTGCTGGGCCAGCCTTGATCGGCGCCCGCTCTGGCTCATCCGACGACGTTACCCCGCCTCCGGTTCTCTCGGCGGCGGAGGCTTCGAGAAGCCGGCTGGTGCCTCGAAGCATGGCCGGATCGACGACCGACCGCAGCTCCATACGCAACTGATCCAGCTCATAGAGTGCCGCGTCGATGCGGATGCCTGCACCACGATGGCATTGCTCGGCCCGCTCCACATGCTGGGCCGCGGATTCGACGACGGAGCCCAGCCTGGAAAGGTGTGGCGCGATCCTGATCGCTTCGCCCGACCGCGGCGACGCTTTCTCCGCGCTTCCCACTTGCACCGGGCGTGCCGAGCCGAAGTCGCGCAGGGTCGCAGCCATGCGGCCGAGGGCTGCGGCGCACGCGCCGATCACGCCGGTACGAGGCGTGCTCGATGGGGCAGGCTGCCCCGCTGTTTTCGCTCGTTTTCTGTTCCGCATGCGCCGCCCGTGATCATCCACAGGCAAACGATGTGTGCAGCGATGATTCCCGGCAAGCCTTCAATCAGCGAAAGTGATGCATAAAAGATCCAGTTTTATCAGCACTCTACATCACCATATCGCGTTGTACGGTGAGCTTCAGCCGGGGCACCGCCCCATGGGTCCGGCGAACGCACCATGAGGCGCTTGCGTGCGCCGCGCCCGCCACCCTAAAAGAAACCGGAGCGGGACCGGGACGCACCCGGCCGGAGTGCAAGGAACTCGCATCATGGATCTGGCACGATGAACAAAGTCTATCCGAGCGCTGCTGCTGCCCTGGCGGACGTCGTCAAAGACGGCATGACGATCGCCGTCGGCGGCTTCGGTCTCTGCGGCATTCCGGAAGCCCTGATCGCAGCATTGCGCGACACCGGCGTGAAGGACCTGACCGTCGTCTCGAACAACGCGGGCGTCGACGACTTCGGCCTCGGCATCCTGCTGAAGACCCGGCAGGTCAAGAAGATGATCTCGTCTTACGTCGGCGAGAACAAGGAATTCGAGCGGCAGTATCTCGCGGGCGAGCTCGAGCTCGAGTTCACGCCGCAGGGCACGCTGGCGGAGCGCCTGCGCGCAGGCGGGGCTGGCATACCTGCGTTCTTCACGCGCACCGGCTTCGGCACGATCGTCGCTCAGGGCAAGGAGACGCGGCAGTTCGACGGCGACAACTACGTGATGGAGCGCGGCATCGTCGCGGATCTCTCGCTCGTCAAAGCCTGGAAAGCCGATACGCACGGCAACCTCGTCTACCGGATGACGGCGCGCAATTTCAATCCGATGGTCGCGACCGCTTCGAAGATGACGATCGTCGAGGTCGAGAACGTGGTGGAGCCCGGCAAGATCGATCCCGATCACATCCACACCCCCGGCATTTTCGTGAAGCGCGTCGTTCTGAATTCGACGCCCGAGAAGCGGATCGAGCAGAGGACAGTCAGGAAGGCGTGAGCCAGAATTCGGAAATCGGAAATCGGAAGTAAGAACCGGAAACGAAGCAGGGCGATCGATTTCGAGAAGGACGGAGGTTCGGACATCTTCCGACTTCCGATTTCCGGCTTCCGATTACCCTCACGCAGGAGCCCATGACATGGCCTGGACACGCGAAGAGATGGCGCAGCGCGCCGCGAAGGAACTGCAGAACGGGTTCTACGTGAACCTCGGCATCGGACTGCCGACGCTCGTCGCGAACTACATCCCCGAAGGCATCGACGTGATGCTGCAGTCGGAGAATGGCCTCCTCGGCATCGGGCCGTTTCCGATGGAGAACGAGGTCGATTCCGACCTCATCAACGCCGGCAAGCAGACCGTAACGACGCTGCCGGGCTCGAGCTTTTTCTCGTCGGCGGACAGCTTCGGCATGATCCGTGGCGGGCACATCAACCTCGCGATATTGGGCGCGATGCAGGTTTCCGAAAAGGGCGATCTCGCGAACTGGATGATCCCGGGCAAGATGGTCAAGGGCATGGGCGGCGCGATGGATCTCGTGGCAGGCGTCGAGCGCGTCGTCGTGGTGATGGAGCACACGGCCAAGCGCAAAGATGGCGGCGAGGATCAGAAGATCCTGCCGCAGTGCACGTTACCGCTCACAGGCGTGGGCGTCGTCGATATGATCATCACGGACCTCGGCGTGCTCGAGGTCGGCAAGGATGGTCTGCGCGTCGTCGAAATGGCGCCCGGCGTCACGGCCGACGAATTGAAGAAGCGCACGGGCGCGGCGATCCGATAGGAAGCGCGGACGCCGTCGGGAACCGGGGGTTGGATCGCGACGCCCCTCGCGGCCCGGTATGCCCCCGCTTCTCTCCAGCATCGTCTTTTCAGCTACTCCCGTGTGGCGAAGGTCAATTCGTCCAGATCGCGAAGTGCCATCGGCGAATCATACAACAGTGCTCTTGTATGGTCGACGTGACGGGGCTAGGGTTTTTGGAAGAGAGCGTTCAATGCGTGTTGCCCGATCATGTGCGTGTGGGGTGCGTGATCGTCTCGGATGATCGAATGAAGCTCTCAGTCTCGGCGGGAAAACGTCTCGGCAGGAAAACGTCTCGGCGGGAAACGATTCCAGGGTGACGATAGTCTCGTAAATTCGGGGAGACGCTACCGGAGGGTGGTGGTGTCGACATTGGGGAAGCCTGCTCCATGGCCCATAGGCGGTGGGCTCGGACGTTCGCAGTCGTTGTCGCGGTGGTCGTCTGGCTGTGCCTAGGCCTCGCGTTGCCGATCGTCCTGAGCCTGTATTCGAACGACTTGGCGAGCGATGCCGTCGAGGCTGCGCCGGGCGATGCCTTCTCGATCACGCATCCGGTGTCGCTGTCGTCTGCACCTCGTATCCTCATCGAGCGCGGGACCGTAGCATTCGTCGATGCGAGCGGAGCCGTGCTGCCGGCGTCGGCAGCCGACGGCGCGACGCCTCTTCAAGCCAGCCAGAACCTGCGCCTGTTCAACGGCGTCGTCGTGTTCGGTCCCGAAGCCGCGTCGTCATCCGGTGTTTCTGCGCCCGCCTTTCCCGCATCCCCCTTCACTGAGGCTCTCGCAACGGGCCGCTTCGACACGCTGAGCTTGCGCCGCACGACAGTCGTGCTGCACGGACTGTTCGAGACGCCGGAAGCCCTGACGGATGTCAAAGCCGAAGTATCGTTGCGCAGGCGCGGGTACGTCTCGCTCAAAGGCTCCGCCGTCATGCGGGGCAATCGCGTCCAAGTCGAAGCGCTCGCCAACGTCGGCCAAGGCGAGCGGCGCGGCCCGTTACTGGCCAAGCTGCCGCTGAAGCTGTCGATCAAAGGCGACCACATCGATTTCAATTTCGACGGGCGCATGATGCCCGGCGGAGATCAGATCGAGATGAGCGGTCAAGGCGACCTGTCGCTGCCGAGCGGAAGGAGCCTGGCTCGCTGGTTCGGCTCCTATTGGCCGAGCGGCCCCGGATTGCGAGATGTCGCGATCAAGGGTCAAGTCCGGGTCAGCCGGCAAGCCCTCGCTTTCGAGAACGCGGCCGTGCGGATGGATGGCAACGAGGGCGCGGGCGTGCTCGGAATCCGCATGGGGCAGCCCCGGCCGATCGTCACCGCCACTCTCGCCTACAAGACATTGGATGTGCGGCCTTACCTCTCGATGCCGCAACAGGTCGCCAGCGACGGGTTCAGCTGGTCCTCCCTCGCGGCCGGTGCCCTGACCGTACCGCTCGGGATGCATCTCGACGCCGATATGAGGATCTCGGCGGACCGGGTTCTGCTCGGCAAGTTCGAACTCGGCCGGTTGGCGACAACGATCGCGCTGAAGGACGGGCGCCTGCTCGCCGACATCGCCGACGTCAAGTTCAACGGCGGCGAAGGAGGCGGACAGATTACGGCGGACTTCACCGGGTTCGTGCCGAAGGTCGCCGTGCGCGGCAAACTCGATCAGGTCGACCTTGCGATGATGAGCGGGTCTCTCGCCAGCGCGCAGTTCATAACCGGCAAAGCCGGGTTGGTGGCGGACCTGCTCGGTTCCGGCGCGACGATGAACGATCTCGTTCGCGGCATGGCAGGCAAGATCGCGGTGCGCGCGCAATCACCGGGAAAGATCGGCTTCGACTTGCGCAGCCTCGCGGCTTCCGTGAAATCGAACGAAGCGACCGGCTGGGCTACCGTGCCGCGTGGCACCACGGACTTCGACAACCTCGATCTTCGGCTGGTGCTGAGGGACGGAACCATCCTGACCGAAGCCGCCGAGGCGAAATCGAGCGCAGGCGTCTGGACGGCGGTCGGCGTGGTCAATCTTCTGTCTGACCGTATCGATATCCGGCTCAGCCAGACGGCCCCGGTAAGCGGGCACGGCGCGGCGCTCGCGGCGCCCTTGCGCGCGATAGAGTTGCATGGTCCCCTGAGCGCGCCACGCTTCTCCCCCGCCGCAGCTCCCTGAATGTCGTCCCAAGGGCGATCACACCGTTTTTGGGTGCAGCGCAAGATTTATTGCTGCGTTGCAACATTCGACGTATGATGGGGTGTCGTCAGCAATCCGGTGAGCGCTCAGTCATGCAAACGGCTTTCGAGGCTACCAATCCATTCGCATTGAATCCATTCGAGTTCTGGGCCAAAGCCAACATGGCTGCCGTGGCCGCCACGATGGAACTCTTCAAGTCATCGACAACGGCGGCGACATCGCTGCTGAGCAACGCCGCGGCCGCGCCCGACGACAGCCGTTCGGCGCGGCGCGAGGTTGCGCCGGCCTCATACGAAGCGCGCGTCGCCGAGATCCACGGTTCTGCGGCGCGATCCTCGACGGCCAAGTCGTGGTACCGGGCGCCCTACCGGTCGCCGTATGATCCACTGTTCTGGATGACCCCGGGGCATCCCGCCGATCACGTCGGCGACTGGGTGCGCCCCGCGATGGCCGCCGGCTCAGCGCTCGCCAATCCGTTCGCCTCTCCCTTCTCCGTGCCGTTTGCGACGCCGTTCGGTGGTTCGTTCCCAGACTGGCAGAGCGCGGCGTGGATGTCGCCGATGACGATCTGGGCCAACATGATGCCGACCTCGACCGGGGGTAGCGGCGCCGTGGCGCGCGCGACGGCCAACGTGGTCGATTTCGAAACCGCCTACGCGGCCTACCGTACCGCGGGCGGCCATGCCTCGGCGCAGATCCAACGGGCGCCACAGCGTCCATCGACACCGGGCCGCGGGCCGGAAGCCGAGGAAGCGCGGCTTTCGATCTGGGGTTTTCCGTTCGCGATGTTCGGATGGCCGCCGCGCTTGTCGTGAGACAAGCCCCGATCGAAATCTGACGGCACACATGAAAGCGGCGCCCCGAGGGGCGCCGCTTCGCTTCGACGACAATCCAGCGCTATCACTTGGCCGCAGCGGGCGGAGCCTTGGCTGCCGGGGCCGTCTTGAGTGTGGGTGCCGCAGCCGGGGCTACAGCGGGTGCTGCCTTCGGTGCCACTTTCGGAGCTGCCTTAGCGGATTTCGGCAAGGCGCGGCAGTAGGCCGAGACTTCCTTGCCGTCCTTGCGCTTCACAGCGCCGATCCAACGGCACTCGGTTGCCTTGCCGGCGCATGCTTTTTCCTCGAGCCCCTGGCAGGCCGAGGCCGGTGCAGCGGCCTTCTTCGCGGGAGCGGCGGCCTTGGCAGCAGCGGGTGCGGCGGCGGCTGCCGGCGCCTTGGCAACGGGGGCCTTCGCCGCAGGTGCGGCGGGTGCTGCGGGGGCCGCTTTCGGTGCCGGTGGTGCAAGCTGGGCTTGTGCAGCGATGGCGGTGAAGAAAAGCGCTGCTGCGGCGGATGCGGCCAGAGTCAGCTTGGAAATATGGATCACGGCGGGTCTCCCGAGGTTTGATGCCGGTTTGCATCATGTCAGCGAGTCGAGCAAAAAGAATGGCCCGGCAGTGAATAAATGTTCATAAGCGACAACTGACTGTTGAAACTCTTATGCGTGATCCGGCCGCCACGTACGAAAGCCACCTGACGATCCGGCAGACGTAGCTGCGACAGTTGTGCGTCCTCGCCGAGCGGGTGCCGGATCGGTGCGCTGCTCGTGCATGGTCCCATCATCGTTCTGGCGCATCGTTCTGGCGCATCGCTCTGGCGGCCTGCGCGATGGCACGGTGGGATGTCGCAGCAGCCCATACCGCGCTGCACTTGCCCGCCCCTGCGCCATGCCTATAGTGCGCGCCAGTTGGATATATCGGCGCACGAAGGTGGCGGACAGATGGCTACGAAAGCAGCAGCAAAGAGCAGCGGTGCGGGACCCAAGAAGGTCGTGCTGGCTTATTCCGGCGGTCTCGACACGTCCATCATCCTGAAGTGGCTGCAGGAAACGTACGGGTGCGAGGTCGTGACCTTCACCGCCGATCTCGGACAGGGCGAAGAGCTGGGGCCGGCGCGCAAGAAGGCCGAGCTGCTCGGCATAAAACAAGAGAACATCTTCATCGAAGACCTGCGCGAGGAGTTCGTGCGGGACTACGTGTTCCCGATGTTCCGCGCCAACGCCGTCTACGAAGGCGTGTATCTGCTCGGCACGTCGATCGCGCGGCCGCTGATCGGCAAGCGCCAGATCGAGATCGCGCGCCAGACAGGGGCCGATGCGGTGTGTCACGGCGCGACGGGCAAGGGCAACGACCAGGTGCGGTTCGAGCTGACATATTATGCGCTCGAGCCGTCGATCAAGATCATCGCGCCGTGGCGCGAATGGGCGTTCAAGAGCCGCGAGGACCTGATCGAATTCGCGGAGAAGCACCAGATCCCGATCGCCAAGGACAAGCGCGGCGAGGCGCCGTTCTCGGTCGATGCGAACCTGCTGCACTCGTCGTCCGAGGGTAAAGTGCTGGAAGACCCGGCCGTGAAGCCGCCGGAAATCGTCTACCAGCGCACGATCTCGCCGATGGATGCGCCCGACAAGGTGACGACGATCAAGGTCGGCTTCGCTCGGGGCGATGCTGTTTCGATCGACGGAAAGAAGATGAGCCCCGCGACGATCCTGACCCGCCTCAACGAGCTCGGAAAGGCCAATGGCATCGGCCGGCTCGATCTCGTCGAGAACCGCTTCGTCGGGATGAAGTCGCGCGGCGTGTACGAGACGCCAGGCGGGACGATCCTGCTGACGGCGCACCGCGCGATGGAGAGCATCACGCTCGATCGCGGCGCGGCGCACCTCAAGGACGATCTGATGCCGCGGTATGCAGCGCTGATCTACAACGGTTTCTGGGAAAGCCCGGAGCGGCGCATGCTGCAGGCGCTGATCGACCAGAGCCAGGAACACGTCGAGGGCGAGGTGACGCTCGACCTCTACAAGGGCAACGTGATCGTGACGGGCCGCGAGAGCGACAAGTCGCTCTATTCGACGACGCTCGTGACGTTCGAGGACGACCGCGGCGCCTACGACCAGAAGGACGCGGCCGGCTTCATCCGGCTCAATGCGCTGCGCCTCAGGACGCTGGCAGGGCGCGACCGGAAGGGGAAGAAGTAGGGCGCGGAAATCAGCGCGGCAGCTCCTTCGTGATCGGGGCCTGGAGGTTCAAGTGGAAGGCCTCCCCAAGATACTGGTGTTCCGTTGGCGAGGCGTCCCGGTTCACGTCGACGTGTCGTTCGTGCTGGTGCCGCTGCTGCTGTTTCCGTGGCGGCTCGTGCCCGAACTCGCTTCGGTCGATTGGGCCGAGGTGTACGTCTCGCGCCGGATGACGATGTGGGCCATCGCGGTGCTCGGGACCTTTGCGAGCATCCTGCTGCACGAGATGGCGCATGCGGCGGTCGCGCGGCGCTATAGGGTGACGGCGAGTTCGATACAGATCGGCGGGTTCTACGGGCTGGCGATCATGCCGGTTACGGGGGCGTTACGGCGTTCGATCGTGCCGATCCTCGCGGCGGGGCCGCTTGCCAATGTGATGATCGCGGCGTGCCTATGGCTTGCGCTCGGTGCGCCGGAGATCGGAACTCGGCTGCAGCTTCACATGCCACGCGTCCGGGAACCGGGGGCACCGTTTCAACTGCAATCGGTATGGATCAGCGGGGCGATCTGGCTTTTTCATCTGAATGCGGCAATGGCAATCTTCAATCTGCTGCCGGCGTTTCCGCTCGATGGCGGGAGGATCGCGCGGATCGGCTTACGCCGCATGACGAGCGATGGGCGCGCCGTCGGGATCGTCGCCGCATCCGGCATCGTCGTCGGCGTGTGGAGCATTTTCGGCGCGATCGCGTTCGGCGCTACGCTGGCGACGATCGGGTTCCTGATCGCGTTGTTCAACTTCGGCATCTGGCGGCACGAGTTGGACGCGCCGGACGATTGAAGCTTTGCCCCGTCCGGCCCTGCGGGCGACGTCCCCCACGAGGGAAAGGCAAGTTACCGCATCGAGGCGGGCTGGTGGATCGCCATCGGTTCGCCGCTGGCGTCGGGTCTTGGCTTGGGGCAGGCGATCGACGTGCTTTTCGGGATACCGCCGGCATCGTTCCACTCGGGCCCCATCTGCCTCTTGATCATGCGGTAGGCGTTCATCTGTTGCGGTGAGGCTGGAACGCCGGCCTGGATCGTGCAGCCGGCCGGCGCCGGCTCGGCGAAGCGCACGGCGTCGGCGCCATCGAGTGCGAAGCTCGAAAAATAGGTCGCATCATAGGTCTCGAGCAAAAGCTCGCCGCCGGACAGAGGGACCGGCTTCGCCAGCGTCGCCGTGAACGACATGCCCAGGACGGCGCCGTGATACTCGACCACGACATCGCGCGGGTTGACGACGCGGACGAAACTTCCGCCGGTGCGCACCACAGTGAACGAGCGGAACATCTCCAGCGTTTGCCTGCTCTCTGCTTCGAGCGGGGCCAACTCCTCGCGGGTGAGCTTTCCGTCGTTGTCCTTGTCGTGCTCGAGCAATTGGTTTTCGAGCCAGACCTGGTCGAAAATCCAGGTGTGGCGGAGCCCGACCAACGCGCCGTCCTTGGCGATCAGTTGCGTTCTCACCTTGGTGAATACGTGCGGGTGCGCTGCGGCGTCATTCGCTTCGCCCGCCATCACGCCCAACACGGCAGCACCTGCCGCAATCGCACGCTTTACCTTCGTGCTCATATCCAATCGACCTCGTTACCCTTCATCGACGGGTTGCATGGGCGATCGGATTGCGCAGAGACAACCCCATATGGCTTGGTTTGGTTAAAACCTCGGGATGCCCGACACGCGGTCTCGCCCCCGAAGCTTGATCGCGAATGGGAGCGAGAACATAGTGGCTGGAGCGCGCGTGAAATCGCCGCCGAGACCGGGAGGAATCCGATGAGCCCTGCAGCCATGAGTGCAAAGCCGCTGCCGCAAACCGCCAAGACGGCCTTCGCAATCGAGCGTCACGGCCGGCATCTGGGGGCCGAGATCCATGGTCTAGATCTCAGGCAACCGCTCGACGGCCCCTCTTTCGCGGCGCTGGAAGCGGCGCTCGTCGAGCACAAGGTGCTGTTCGCGCGCGGGCAGAACCTCACGACCGCGGAGCACGTCCGGCTGTCGCGGATGTTCGGCGAGCTCGAGGTGCACCCGTTCCGGCCCGAGGGCGAGTTTCCGGAGATCATGGTTCTCGACAACCACAAGGACAACCCGGTCCTGTCGACAGACGTCTGGCATTCGGACACGACGTTCCGCGCGCGGCCGACCAAGTACACGATCCTGCGTTGCCAGATCATGCCGCAGACGGGCGGCGATACGCTGTGGGCCGACATGACGGCGGCGTGGAACGGGCTTTCGCCGACGTTTCAGCGCTTGCTGCTGCCGCTCGATGCGGTGCACGACTTCCAGAACTTCCGCGTGCTGTTCAAGAAGACCGACGAGGACCAGAAGAAGCTGAAGCGGATGGAAGAACTCTATCCCAATCCGCTGCATCCGGTCGTCAGAACGCATCCGGTGACGGGGGCGAAGATCCTGTTCGTCAACCCGCAGTTCACGATCCGCATCGATGGGCTGGCGGACGACGAGAGCCGCGCGATCCTCGATGTGTTGTTCCGGCAGGCTCAAATTCCCGAGTATCAGTTCCGGCATCGCTGGCAAGCAGGCGACATCGTGTTCTGGGACAACACAGCGACGCAGCACTATGCGGCGAACGACTACTATCCGGACAGGCGACGCATGGAGCGCACGGCTGTCATAGGCGACGTGCCGTATTGAACTGCGGTGTGCCGCTTGCGCCTCTCTGACTTGCCTTAAAGTCGGGGGAGTGCTGAATTCATCTCGCGCGCCCACTCAGCGGCACCGCACTCATCACTTCTCACCAGCAGCCTCAACCTCACGACCGGAGACGCATCGCCATGCCGATGTCGCTGTATCAGGCTTCCGTGCCGCAATTCATCCAGACCCTGACCGGGCTGTCGGGGATGCTCGACAAGGCCGAGGCCCATGCCACCGAAAAGAAGATCGATCAAGCCGTGCTGCTGGGCATGCGGCTGCATCCGACGATGTGGGCGCTCGGCAAGCAGGTGCAGGCGGCCTGCACGACGGCGGTGCGTTGCGGCGCGCTGATCTCCGGCAAGGACGTGCCTGTCATGGAGGACAGCGAGAAGACCATCCCCGAGCTGAAAGCGCGGATCGCAAAGTCGATCGACTTCCTGAAGTCGATCAAACCCGCCGAGGTGGACGGCCAGGAAGGCCGCGACATCAGCGTGAAGATGGGCGCCAACGAGATGAAGTTCAAAGCGCAGAACTTCCTGCAGTGGTTCTCGATCCCGAACTTCATGTTCCATGCGACGACCGCGTACAACATCATGCGGCAGGGCGGCGTCGAACTCGCCAAGCGCGACTTCCTGGGCAAGAACCCGGAGGGGTGATGGTTGGTGCGTGGGGTCGGACCCGCAGGGTCTGACCCCGGCTCGACTCCTTCGAGGTGTCGTGGATGGCCCGCCTGCGCGGTCCATGACGTGTCGATTGGATGTGCGAGGTACTCCATTCGCGCCGGAAGGAGAAACGGCATGGATCCGAGTGCGTTCACGCTCGCTGGAAAAAGTGCGCTGGTGACGGGGGCTTCGTCTGGGCTCGGGCGGCA
The DNA here is from genome assembly GCA_964574325.1 of uncultured Devosia sp. GTDB lineage: Bacteria > Pseudomonadota > Alphaproteobacteria > Rhizobiales > Hyphomicrobiaceae > CAMDPA01. Next base: position 21,200 of record CAZNMY010000089.1, read on the forward strand.
CTTCGCGACGGTGCTGTCGCGGGCGGGCGCGAAGGTCGCGGTCGCGGCGCGACGGGCAAACCGGCTGGAGGCGTTGGCGCAGGAGATCCGCGCCGTCGGCGGTGTAGCCTTGCCGGTCGCGATGGATGTCACCGATGGCGCACAAGTGGCAGCCGCATTCGACGCGGCGGAAGCTGCGATCGGGCCGATCGACATCGTCGTCAACAATGCCGGAATCGCGACGGGTACGTGGTTCACGAAGCTGACCGACGACGACTGGCGGCAGGTTCTGGACGTGAACCTCGACGGCGTGTTTCGCGTAGGGCGCGAGGCGGCGAAGCGCATGACCGCGCGCAAGGCCGGTGGATCGATCGTGAACATCGCGTCGGTGCTTGGGCTCGGCGTGCTGAAGGCCGTCGCGCCCTACGCGACCTCGAAGGCGGCCGTGATCCAACTCACCAAGGCGATGGCGTTGGAATTGGCGCGCGAGGGCATCCGCGTGAACGCGCTGGCGCCGGGCTATATCGAGACGGAGCTCAACGCGGATTATCTCGCGAGCGACGGCGGCCGGAAGATGATCGCGCGCGTGCCGCTCGGGCGCGTCGGGCACCTTGCGGATCTCGATGGGCCGCTGCTGCTGCTGGCGTCGGACGCGGGGCGGTACATGACGGGCAGCGTGATCGTGATCGACGGCGGGCAGAGTCTCGCTATCGGGTAGCTTGCTTCTCTCCCCCCACCCCTATCCCCTCCCCACGAGGGGGAGGGGGAAAAGTGCCGATCATGTGAGGGCCCGATTGTGAGCGATAACGCACATGATCTCGAACAGCATCTGGGCAGCGATGTGCGCGGTGTTGGTGGTGGTGTCGTACTGCGGGGCGACTTCGACGACGTCGCCGGCGACGATGTTCAAGCCGTGAGCGCCGCGGATCAGCGCCATCGCTTCGCGCGGGCTCAAGCCGCCGACTTCGGGCGTGCCGGTGCCGGGGGCAAAGCCTGGATCGACGCTGTCGATGTCGAACGAGAGATAGGTGGGGCCGTCGCCCAACACGTCGCGCATACGTGCGATGGTCTGCTCGACGCCGAGGGCCATGAACTCCTCGATGTGGATCATGGTCATGCCGCTGTCGAAGGAAAACTCCCACAGGTATTCGGCGCTGCCACGGATACCGATCTGGATCGTGCGCTCGGGATCGAGAACGCCGGCCAACACCGCTTCTCGGAACGGGCCGCCGTGGTGAAAGCGCGAGCCCTCGAACGGGCCGCCGGTGTCGCAATGCGCGTCGATGTGAAGGAGGCCGAGCGGGCGATCCCTGCCCAGCGCCTTCAGGATCGGCAGTGTGATCGAGTGATCACCGCCTACCGCAACCGTCGCGACGTTCGCCGCAGCGGCCTTGGCGAAGAACGCTTCGATGTCGGCGTGGCTCTGGGCCAGATCGAAGCGGCTCGCGAACGGTACGTCGCCGACATCGGCGATCTTCATCGTCGCGGTCGGCACGGTGCGGTGGACGTGGTGGTAGGGGCCGACGCGCTCGATGGTGCGAACGGCGCGGGGGCCGAAGCGGGCGCCGGGTCGATTGGTGACGCCGAGGTCCATGGGCACGCCGATCAGCGCGATATCGAGGCCGCCGTAGTCGGGCAAGCCCGGCGCGTCGAGGCGAATGGGAGCATCGAGAAGTGCCGGTATTCCTTCGTATGGTTTGTAACGGCGATCGACGCCCGAGAACAGCAGCTCGACGACCTGCTTGAAGGCGGGATCATGCACGTCGCCCGCGGCAGCGCCGGCATATTTTGCGCGGAGGGCATCGAGCTTCGCTTTGTCCATCGGCATCTCCGGCGTCCACCACGATCACTCACGCGCCTCCCGAAGCGGCAACTCGGCCAATCACGCATATGCCGTTCTGTGGCGGTACTATATCCTGGTGCAGGCAACCGCGCGACAACAGCGGAGGACGGGAGATGACGGGCGCCAAGAGGATCGTCGAGCAGTTCGCTTATCGGCGGCATCGCGATCAAGCCGCGCGCGAGCCCGCACATCATCCGGTGATCGTGGTGGGCGCGGGGCCGGTCGGCATGGCGCTGGCGCTCGATCTCGCAAGCCGGGGCGTGAAGGCGCTCGTCCTCGACGACGCGGACCGCATCGGCGAGGGCAGCCGCGGCATCTGCTGGTCGAAACGGACGCTCGAGATCTTCGACCGGCTCGGCGTCGCTGGGCCGATGGTCGAGAAGGGCGTGGTCTGGCAGAAGGGCAAGGTGTTCCTCGCCGACGCCCAGGTCTACGACTTCGACCTGCTGCCGGAGGGCGGGCACCTGATGCCGGCCTTCATCAATCTGCAGCAGTACTACGTCGAGCAGGAACTCATCCGCGGGATCGAACGACGCGACGACATCGAGATCAGATGGCGCAATCGCGTGAGTGCGGTCGAGAAGCGCTCAGATGGCGCCGTCATCACGATCGACACGCCGGACGGACCTTATCGACTGTCGTGCGACTGGCTCGTGTGTTGCGACGGCGCGCGTTCCCCGTGCCGCGATATGATGGGTCTCGGGTTCGTCGGCGAGGCGTTTCTCGATCGCTTCCTGATCGCCGACGTGAAGATGACGGCCGCGTTCCCGACCGAGCGATGGTTCTGGTTCGATCCGCCGTTTCATTCGGGGCAGTCGGCGTTGCTGCACAAGCAGCCCGACGACGTGTGGCGCATCGATCTCCAGCTCGGGCCGGAAGCCGATGCCGACGCAGAGAAGGCGCCGGCGCGTGTGATCCCGCGCATCCAGCGCATGCTGGGTCACGGCGACTTCGAGCTCGAGTGGGTGTCGATCTATACGTTCCAATGCCGGCGGCTCGAGCGGTTCACGCACGACCGTGTGATCTTCGCGGGCGACGCGGCGCATCAGGTTTCACCGTTCGGCGCGCGCGGGGCGAACTCCGGCGTACAGGACGTGGACAACCTTGCGTGGAAGCTCGCAGCGGTGCTCGCCGGGAAGGCGCCCGCCAGTCTGATCGACAGCTACGAGACCGAGCGAGGGCAAGCCGCGGACGAAAACATCCGGCATTCCACCCGTTCGACGGATTTCATCGCGCCGCGCACGGCGACGGAAAGGCATTTCAGGAACGCAGCGCTGGGGCTCGCCGGAGCCGCGGGCTTCGCGCGGGCGTTCGTCAACTCGGGCCGGCTTTCGACGGCTACCGTCTACGACACGCCGTTATCGACGCCGGACACCGCGCCATTCGGCGGGACTGCGAAGCTCGGAGCGCCGATGCCGGATGCCGCGGTCACGAAGCGGAACGGCGAGGCGGACTGGTTGCTGCGGCGGCTCGCCCACAACGGGATGACCGTGCTGTTCTGGGACGAGCACGCGCGATCGGCGGAGGTGCGCCGGCTGGCGGCGGCGATGGGCGGGACGGCGCTGGTGGCGGGCGAGGATTTCGTCGATCCGGGCGGGGTGCTGGCGGCTCGGCTCGACGCCCGGCCCGGTTCGGCGTGGGTGATCCGGCCCGACCAGCATCTGGCAGCACGGTTCAGGGCGTTCGATGCGTCTCGCGTTGCCGATGCCATGCGGCGTGCCGGCACCGGTATCGTTTGAGAAGGCTATCGTCCAAGGAGGCTGATATGGCGCGGCTGGAAATCGACAAGAACCGCTTCGTCGATGCGGATGCGGCCTACAGGTTACTGATCGAAGCGCATCGCGGGCTGAGCGACGACGACAGCGCGGCTCTGAATGCGCGGCTGGTGCTCATTCTGGCCAACCAGGTGGGCGATCTCGAGGTTCTACGCGAGGCTGTCGCGGCGGCTGCGTCCAAGCAGGGTTAGGCCGAAGTTCCCCGCCCGCCAATGATGATCTCCCTGTCGCTTCAATCGGTT
>CAZNMY010000090.1:0-25032 GCA_964574325.1 uncultured Devosia sp.
CTCGCTGCTTTCGATCGGAGTGCCCCTCTCGGGCCATTCCGGCGGCGTGAGCGGCAGCTCCTTGTCGAGCATGGTGTTGAGCACGTCGACGAACGGCACGTTGGCGATGATCGCGAGGAACAGCTCCGGCGCCATGTTGGCGACCGCGCCCATCAGCATGCCGCCGGCCGAACCGCCGTTGGCGACGATGTTGCCGCGCGTCGTCCAGCCCTCGGCGATCAGGTGCTCGGCGGCGTCGATGAAGTCGGTGAAGGTGTTGTGCTTCGTCTTGTGGCGGCCGGCGGTGTACCAGCGGTAGCCCTTGTCCTTGCCGCCGCGGATGTGCGGGATCGCGAACACGAAGCCGCGGTCGACGAGCGACAGACGCGAGATCGAGAAACCCGCGGGGATCGCGATGCCGTAGCTGCCGTAGCCGTAGAGGAAGACCGGCGCGGTGCCGTCCAGCGGCGTGTCCTTGTGGTAGAGCAGCGAGATCGGCACGAGTTCGCCGTCGCGTGCCGGCGCCTGCAGACGCCGCGTGACGTAGTCGGCCGGATCGTGCCCGCTCGGCACTTCCTGCGTCTTGCGCAGCGTGCGGGCGCGGCTCTCCATGTCGTAGTCGAACACCTGCGCGGGCGTGGTCATCGACGAATAGGTGAAGCGGATCATCGTCGTGTCGTATTCGTAGCCGCTCGACAGGCCGAGCGAATAGGCTTCCTCCGCGAACGCGATCTCGTGCTCTGCCCCGTCGGACCAGCGATGCACGACGATACGCGGCAGGCCGTCCTCGCGTTCGAGGCGGACGAGGTGGCCGGCGTAGGCGACGGTATCGAGGATCAGGCGGCCGGGCTTGTGGGCCACGAGATCGGTCCAGTTGGCAAGACCCGGTGACGCGACGGGTGCAGCGCAGATCTTGAAATCCTCCGCGCCGTCTTTGTTGGTCGTGACGATCAGCCGGTCGCCGTGGTGGTCGATGCTGTACTCGTGGCCGAAGCTGCGGGCAGCGACGAGGACCGGCTGCGACGTGGGCGCGGTCGCGTCGATGATGTGCACTTCGCTCGTCTGGTGGTCGTGGATGTCGATCAGGATCCAGCGGCCCGATTGCGTCTGGCTGACGCCGACGTAGTAGCCGTGGTCGGCCTCGGCATAGACGAGCTGGTCGTCGCTCGCCGACGTTCCCGCGATGTGCCGCCACACCTCCAGCGGTCGCAGGTTGGAGTCGAGGCGGATGTAGAACAGCGTGCGGCTGTCGGCGGCCCAGACGCAGCCGCCGCGCACGTTGGGTACTTCGTCGGGCAGATCCGAGCCGGTCGTGAGGTCGCGGATGCGCAGCGTGTAGGTCTCCGAGCCCTTGTCGTCGACGGCATAGGCGAGATAGCGGTGGTCGGGGCTGTGCGTGACGGCGCCGAGTGTCCAGTAGGCTTTCCCCTCGGCCTCCTTGTTGCCGTCGATCATGATCTGCTCGTCGCCGCCATCGCGCGGGCGGCGGCAGATCTGCGGATACTGCCCGCCGGTGACGTAGCTCGAGTAGTAGGCCCAGGGGCCGTCGGGCTGGGGAACCGAGCTGTCGTCCTCCTTGATGCGGCCTTTCATTTCCTGGAACAGGCGCTCCGCGAGTGGCGCTTGGCCGGCGAGCCTATCGTTCGTGTAGGCGTTTTCGGCTTCGAGATAGGCGCGGATGTCGGGGGCGAGCTGAGCGGGCTCCTGCATCACGGCCTGCCAGTTCTCGGCCCGCAGCCAGGCGTACTCGTCGACGAGTTCCACGCCGTGCCACGTCGTGGTGACGATGCGCTTGGCGACGTCGGGCGGCTGGGGGCCTGTCGATTGCATCAGATGGGGCTTGGCCGGATGAGCCGCGGGCTTCGACAGGGGCATGATGTGCTCCAACACTCTTCAGGCGGGAATTCGGGACGGACGGCGCTTTCGCGCGCTTGTCGCCAAGTCGGCGGGCGTTGGCAACCTCTGGGGAGTGCGCAGCCATCGCACGATGCGCCATGACGCCACAATCCTTCGATATGTCCTGTGGCGGGGAAGGAGCGGCGATCATAAGGATGTTCGACATGGCTGACAGCCGACTCTATGTGCATGTTCTGCTCGATCGTTCCGGCTCGATGGAGAGCTGCCGTGACAAGACCATCGAGGCCTTCAACGCCTACGTGGCGTCACTCGAAGCGCAGTCGCAGGCTGGAACGCGGATTTCTTTGACGACTTTCGACACGGAGAGCACCGACCTCGTTTTCGACGCCGTCCGTATTGCCCAGATGCCCAAGCTGACGCGCGAGATGTTCGTGCCGCGCGGGGGAACGCCGTTGTTCGATGCGGTTGCCGCCGTGGTCGCGCGGGTGGACAAGGTCAATCTGCTGGCGGACGAGCGCGTGGCGCTGACGATCCTGACCGACGGACAGGAGAATTCGAGCCGCGAGATGACGGCTGATGCCGTCCGTAAAATGCTGATCGACCGGCAGGAACGGCGGAACTGGCTCGTCCAGTACCTCGGCGCCAATCAGGATGCCTGGGAAGCGGGCGCACAGATCGGCATCGCCGCTCATTCCGCCCTGGACTTCAGCGTGGCGAGCATCGCGCCGGCGATGAAGTCGGCCGCAGCGTCGATGACACGGTTCCGGTCGGCTGCCCCCGAGGATGCTCTCGAGGCCGCATCGTTCACTCCGGCCGAGCGCGCCAGTGCCAAGGGCACGTGACGCCTGAGACATTCGCTGCGAAAAATAGCGGCCGCCCGTCGATGCCTATCGACGGGCGGCGGGAATGATCAGATGCGTCCGCCGAGGCGGAGCTTTCCAGCGAAGGCCCGCGGCGCTACCGGCGCAACGTGAGCGGAGCCCTGGGCGACGGGAGAGCGCACGACGCGCTTCTTCTCGACCACGACGGTGCGCGAAGCGCCGCCGCGTGTGCTGATGTCGACGACGTTGCCGCGAGGCCTGGCAGCGCTCAGTGCTTTTGCATTTGCAGCGTCCAGTGGCAGACCGAGCAGCATGGCAGCCAGCTCGAGCTGCTGAGCCGGCTCATCGCTCATGCCGGAAGCGGCAAGCATCGCTTCTTCGAGTGTCGGCGGCTCGTTCTTGACCCGCAGCTTCACGTTCTTGTCTGCCTTTGCAGGCCGGCGGATGGATTGCGACCGCATTGTTACGGCCCCCTGTCTGTTGGCTCATGCACGTTGATCAAATCTATACGTAGGGCGGCTGCCTACCAGATCAAATGTTGCATTGCACAATGCGCTCGGCGCATGGCTGAGGGCTTGAACTGTAATATTGCCCCGATTCAGCCGGATTCATGGGCTCCGGACGGTCGAGATGCCCGATGACAGAGCATCGTGGTGCAGTGCGGCAACCGGTGCGACACGGTGTCATTGCGCGTGCGCCGACCGGCTCGGCTCAGCCTTCCGCCTCGAACTTCAGCGAAACGCCGTTGATGCAGTAGCGCAGCCCGGTGGGGCGGGGGCCGTCCGGGAAGACGTGACCGAGATGAGCCTCGCAACGGGCGCAATGAACCTCCGTGCGGCGCATGAAAAAGGAGCTGTCGTCGCTCTCGCCGACTTTGCCCTCCTCAGCGGGGCGCGTGAAGCTCGGCCACCCCGTGCCGGAATCGAATTTGTCCGATGTCTTGAACAACGGCGCGCCGCAACACACGCAGGTGAACATGCCCGGCCGCTTCTCGTTGTTGAGCGGGCTGGTGAAGGCGCGCTCGGTACCGTGTTTGCGGGCGACCCTGTAGGCTTCGGGGCTCAGCATCTCCCGCCATTCCTCATCGGACTTGACGAACTTCTCGCCGTCGTTCGCGGGAGCCTTGGGGGCGCTCGTCATCGTGCATCTCCTCGGTTGCGGGCCTCGATGTTAGATAGGAGGGATCGGCTCGAATTGCACGTCCGATCGCGTGCCAGCGCGAGGCGACCCGCGGCCGGCGGCACCTGTCGGCCGGAAGGCGGAAATGGCCGGCGACTTGGAATCTGCTGTCGGACTTGGTTGCCAACTACAGTTGCCGATGCTCTGCTCCAAGTATCAACCAAGCTTTCTCTTTAATCTATATTGACAGTCTGGCCTATGTATTGTCACAACCACTTCGATCCGCCGGTCGCCTTGCGGTTCAAGAGCTTGCGCGCGTGCAGCCGTTGCTGACACCGGATGTGATCACGAGGAGTTCGGCCATGGATGAAACGCCAAAGAGCGATCTCATGGATTATACGGTGGAGATCGTCTCCTCGTTCGTCAGCAACAACACCTTGTCGGCCGAAGAACTGCCGAAGCTCATCGCAGCGACGCACATGGCATTGTCGCGCGTGAACGGACCCGTCGAGGTGGTCGAACGTGACGATGCCAAGCCCGCGATTTCGGTGAAGCGGTCGGTGACTGCCGACTACATCGTCTGCCTCGAAGACGGGAAGAAGTTCAAATCGCTGAAGCGGCACCTGCGGACGCACTACAACCTGTCGCCGGAGCAATACCGGGAGAAGTGGGGCCTGCCCCACGACTATCCCATGGTTGCGCCGAACTACGCGGCCGCGCGTTCCGATCTCGCCAAGAAGATGGGCCTGGGGACGCGGCGCGAGAAGTAGGCTGCGGAGTTTCGACGTGGGGCCCGCTCCACATCACGGCCGATCGGGAATTCCGAGCCGTACACAGCGCCGCCGCAGGGCGGCGCTTTCGATTCTGGCGGCACGAGCGAGCGCGGCATGGCGGGCGGGATCGTAGGTCCAGTGGCGCTGGCGCGAGCGCACGCGCTCGTTCCGCAAGGCACGTTTCAGCATTGCGATCAGGCGCCGGTGGGCGCTGATGCTGTCCGTTTCGAGGTCTTCCGTCAGAACGGGTAGAAGTCTCGGCAGGTCGCGGAGCCGCTGATAGCGCTGATCGCGGGGCAAGTCGTAATACCGCGTCGACCTGATGCGCGTCCGGCGCCCCGGTGTGTCGCTTTTGCCGTTCTGCATCGGTGCCCGCCTCGCCCGTTTTGGGTGTCGTGCGCGCAAGGCTACGGGTGGTTCTGGCCGCGGGGATTTCTCGGAGACCGTAGCGGACTGCCCGATATTGAACGAGGGGCAGTATTTCCCGGCGCGCGATACGCCCATGTTGCCGGGGCGGAATACGGAAAAATACTGTGTCGCTGGATCGGCCGTTCCAAAGTGGAGCCGAGTTATCCCCGTCGTTCACTGTCGCTTTACAACGGCGCTGCGGCGCAGTGTTGCAGACCTATAATCGTGGACGATGAAAGTGCGGTTCTGGCGCTGGGCGGAGTGCGGGACACATCGCAATGAACGGGAAAGCCGGATGACAGTCGTCTTGGTGCAGAGTTCGCGATCGCAAGCCATGCCGGTCGCACCAGAAATCCCCGAACCTCCTTACCGATCCGCCCTTGCAGCTCCGCGGAACCGGTTGAGAGGGGTGATCGAGGACATCGTCTCGAACGTGTTTTCGGTCGAACCAGAACATCTCCGGCGCGCGACGCGGGGGCGCGCGAAGATCGCCCTCGCCCGGCAAGTGGCAATGTATATCGCGCACGTCGGCTACGGCATGAACCTGACCGATGTCGGCCGTCTGTTCGAGCGCGATCGGACCACCGTGGCTCATGCGTGCAGCGTGGTCGAGATCAGGCGGGACGATCCGGATTTCGACGCAGCCGTCGTGCTGCTGGAAATGATCGTGCGGACAATCGACGGGTCCTGTTCGTTCGAGGAAGCCGGCTCGGGAGCGCCCGGGTTCGGTCCGTCGTGAGGCGGGGACTTGCCGGCGGGGAATAGACCGCGCGCACTTGCATCAAGTCGAAGATCTGGAGTTTGGGCATGGAAGACGCTGCTTCCGGCAACGCCGGCCTGTTGGTTTCGCGCATGAAGGCGCTGGCGCGGCGCGGCGCTACGATGAGGCGCGGCGCGGACGGCGCCGGTATGATCGAGCACTCGGACCGGCGACGGTGCGGGGAGCGGATCGCGCCGGGCGAGTTCCTCGAGATGCTCGATGCCGGATGGATCCGGGCCACGGAGGCCGACCTGTTCGTCATCTCGAGGCGCGGGGCGACGGCGCTGCGCAATCACCTCAACCGGCCGCAGGGCGCTGGTATACCCGCCCCGGGCGTGCGCGGCATCCGATCGGACGCGGCTGCGCGCAAGCGAGCGGCAGCGGCCACGGCGCCGGCCTGCAACTGCCGCGAAAGCCCGCTGGCGTGGCTCCGTCAGAGGAAAGACAAGTCCGGCAAGCCGATGATTTCGGCGATCGAGTTCGATGCAGGCGAGCGGTTGCGGGCGGATTTCGAGCGGGGACAGATGTCGCCTCGGGTCACCGCGTCGTGGGATGCGGGAGCCGTGCCGTCCCGACAGGCACGCGGCGCTCCGGGTGCGGGCATGGAAATGTCCGATGTGATCGTCGCAGCGCGGCAGCGGGTCGAACTCGCGCTGAAGGCAGTCGGGCCGGAATTGTCGGGTATGCTGCTCGACGTGTGCTGCTTCCTCAAAGGAATCGAGCAGGCCGAGCGGAACGGGGAATGGCCGCAGCGGGCGGGAAAGGTCGTCCTGCAACTGGGGCTGGCCCATCTGGCGCGGCACTATGGGCTCGACCGTGGCGACGACCAGGGGCGGTCGCGCGTGCGCCTTTGGGTGGCGCCGGAAGACGCGGGCTGAACGAAGCGGGCTGAAACTCAGGCCGCGGCGTCCGCCGCCGCTGCCGCGTCGGCCTTGATCCGCGCGATCATGGACGCGAGGCCGTTCGAGCGCTGCGGCGTCAGGTTTTCCTCGAGGCCGAGGTCGGCGAAGAATGCAGGCAGATCAGCGGCGAGGATTTCAGCCGCGGTCTTGTCGCTGACGACGTCGAGCAGGATCGCGACGAGGCCGCGCACGATCAGAGCGTCGCTGTCGCCTTGAAACGTCAGACGAGCCGGACCGCCGTCGGACGAAGGCTGCTGGCGCGAGATCAGCCAGACCTGGCTGGCGCAGCCGCGGACCTTCGTCGCTTCCGACTTGAACGCATTGTCGAGCGGCGGCAGTTGCCGCCCCAGCTCGATCACATACCGGTAGCGGTCCTCCCAGTCGTCGAGGATGGCGAAATTCGATTTGATCTCTTCGAGCGACATGGAGGGACCGCTGGGAAGGCGAGGTGCGCCGCCGTGGCTCGGCAGCGCTCTGGTCCCACATAGAGTGCCGGCCCCATGTTCCGCAAGGGTATGGGCGAGGATCGCGACCGGCCGGCTGGAACGTGCCGGTGCCAGGGCCTCAGCGCCAACGCGATGAATGCTCGAACGGGGCGCCGTTGCGGCGGTTTTGGCCCTGCGCGCTCGCCGTCGCGGCGGGGGGTAACGGGTCGTAGGGGGCATACTCGTTCGCGTGCCACTTGCCTTGCTGATGAAGCGGCTCTCTCGTGGAGGGCGTGTAGACGGCCGGCGTGGCGCTTTCCTCGCTGGAGCGCGTGCGGGCAATCTCGGCGCGCACCAAGCTCGCGCCCAGCTCGATGCCGTATTCGGCTTTCTGCACGAGCAGACCCCACAGCTCGCGTCCCGTCGCGCATGTGTCGACGTTTCGCTGGCAGAACGTCGCTGTCTCCGCAGCAGCGCGCGACGCGGTCGCCGAGAATTCGGCCTGCTTCTTCGCGTCGACGGGAAGCAGCATCACGGCTGCGCCAACGACGATCAACGTGCGTAGCATCGACATTTCGCTTCCCCGGGTTTGTCCGTTCGGGCTGCTTTGCAACGATGGAGTAACGTTAGCGCAGTTGGCTTAAGGTGCGTTCGAGAACGGTGCCGCAAATCGATTCAAATGCGATCGAACTCCGCGCGGCATTGCCGGGTTAACGGGTTTTTAACCTCTCGCTTTCGATAAAGGCTGTGCCAGACTGGCAAAGAGACGGTTCCCGCCTCTTGCGCTGTCGTGTCGAGTAGGAAGCGCAAAATGTCCCCCCACAGGATGAAGACTTACGGTTGGCTGTTTTTGGCCATGAGTGCGAGCGTGCTCGCCAATCTGCTGCTGTTCCAGTCCCGGCCCGACGGAAGTGGGGCGCAGACAGCCGACAGCCGGCCGCTCCGGGCCAACGCGGCCATGGTGCCGGCAAAGACCCCGGCGACGCGCACGGCCGATCAGTTGGCCGATACGGTGCGGACGATCCAGCGCGAGCTCAAAGACCTCAACCTCTATCCCGGCCAGCCCGATGGCAAGGTTTCGCCACTCGTGCACGCGGCGATCGTCGCATACGAGCAGGCGCAGGCGCTGCCGATCACCGGAGAGCCGACGCAGGCGCTCGTGCGGGATCTGATCGTGGGACCTTCCGGACGCGTCACTCAAGCGTCGGCACACGGGCTCGGCGTCGTCGCCGGCTCGCCGGCCGACAAGCTCATCCGTGATATCCGCCAGAAGCTCGTGGCGCTCGGCTATCCCGCGGGGCAGATGGAGGGCCGGCTGAGCGTCGACCTGACCCAGAGCATCCGGGCGTTCGAGCGGGACAACGGCATGTCGCCGACGGGTCGGATCTCGGCGCACCTGGTGCTTCAGATCCAGCGCAGCACCGCTGCTTTCAGGTCGCGTTCGGGCTGACGACGGTTGTCTTCGCCGGGGAATGCGCCTAATCGCTTCATCATGCGGATAGCAACCGAGCTTCGGGTGAAAGCGCTGCTTCGCCGATGCGGCGCGGGCGGCGCCTCCGGGTTCGTGATGCGGCGTGGCGACGCCGAGCGGGGAGCGCTCTACGTCAAGGTCGCCACGCTCGATGGGCGTGCCCGGTTGTTCGGTCCGCCGCCTGCGAGTTTCGACGTGATCGCCGACGACGGGCAGATGGCGCCGCATCTCGACCCCGAGGGGATCGCCGATGCGGAAGCCGAGGCTTACCTCGCACGGCAGGTCGAGTACGATCCCGACTTGTGGGTGGTCGAAATCGAAGACCGCGCCGGGCGCAGTTTTCTCGATGAAGAATAGCGGGTTGCGAAGGCCGGCCGATGCCGTTTGTGGCTTCCGGGCTGCAACCGCGCGTATCTGCGGCGCAAAGACCGCGTCTTTTACTCTTTGTTAAATGGATCTGTAGTCGAATTGATTCGCGGGGCCGTTGTGGCTGCGCGCCGCGTGCGACGCGAGGAGCAATCCTGGTCCAGCGGCAGAGCGGGAACCCCTGGAGCGGGTCATGGGAATCATTCTGAAATTCGAGGCTCGGCGCAATCCGCGACAGGAGGCGGCAGCGGCCGTCGAGCGGCATGTGCCGTGCGAGATCATCATCCTGCCGTGCATCCGGTACGAGCGCGCGCTCGACGTCCCGGCGAAACCCAAGCCGCAGAAGAAGCCGCGCAAGCCGCGTGCGGGCACCGCACGTCGGGCGAAATGAGATAAGGCGCCGACCTCGTTTGGTTGCAGCATGGAGCACGCGCGTCGCGTCATGCTAAGTCATGGGCTTCGCACCATAGCTCTGCGAGGCTGCCATGAAGATCGCCGTCATCCAGATGAACTCGGTCGCCGACGTCGGCGCGAACATCGCGAAGGCGCGGAGACTTGTCGAGCGGGCCGTCGATCTCGAGGGGCCGGACTGGGTCTGTCTGCCGGAGCATTGGAACTGGGCGGGGGGCACGACCGCCGACAAGGTCGCCAACGGCGACACCATCCCCGGTGGCCTTGCCTATGCGGCGGCGCAGGAACTCGCGGCTGCGCACAAGATCTGGGTGCATTCGGGATCGGTGCTCGAGCGCGCGCCTTGCGGAACCAAGGTGCACAACACCACGGTGGTGTTCGATCGCACAGGGCGCGAAGTCGCTGTCTACCGGAAGATCCATCTGTTCGACATAACGCTGCCCGATGGCACGGCCTATCGTGAGAGTGCCGGTGTCATTCCCGGGCGCGAGGTCGTGACCTACGAGTGCGAGGGGCTGCGGATCGGGTGCGCGATCTGCTACGATCTGCGTTTTCCCGAGCTGTTCCAGGCCTTGGCCGCCGAGGGCGCCCAGGTCATCGCGCTGCCGTCGTCGTTCACGCTGCAGACCGGCAAGGACCATTGGGAAGTCCTTTGCCGGGCCCGCGCGATCGAGACCGAGACGTATTTCGTCGCGCCGGGGCAATGCGGCTCTTTCATCGCGCCGGGAAACGAGCGCCGGTTCACGTATGGTCATTCTCTGGTCGCCGATCCCTGGGGGCACGTGATCGCCAAGGTGTCGGACGGCGAAGGTTTCGCCTGCGCGCGGATCGACCGCGCCTTCATCGAGCAGTGCCGGGCCAACATTCCCGTCGCCGAGCACAAGGTGATCGGCCGCGAGATGGAGCCGGTGCGCCTCGGCAAAGTGGCGTGCAAGGTGGCGTGAAAGTCACGCTGCCATCGCCGACTGGTGCGCACCGCCTTGCGAATGCCGTGGTTTCCGGTTCCTTGCGGGGTTGAGAACACCGAGCTTTGGGGGCCGACTGTGGCGTTTCACGTGTTTGCGCGAATTCTGGTCGTCGTCTCCGCGTGCTTGGGGCTCGCGCCTGCAGCCGCGGCGCAAGACAAGGCGGAGGCTGCGACACGGCCGCCGATGTCGATCGCGATCTTCACGGGCTCGCGCACCGACCTGTGCTTCGATCCCGGTGACATCGCAGCGATAACCCGGCTCACGAGCCTGGAGCGCGACCGCGTCAACAGGCAGGGTGGCATCGCCGGCCGTCACATCGCGCTGAAATTCTACGACGACGAGCGCGATCCCAGGCGCACGACCGACAACCTGCGTGCGGCTCTCGCCGATCCGCAGACGGTCGCGATGATCGGCATTTCGAATTCGGGCCGCGCCAAGGAGGCGTTCGATGCGCTCGACAAGGAGTTGAGCACGACGTCGATCCCGCTGCTGTCGGACCTTTCGGTCAACAGGCTGTTCGAGAAATACCCCACCGTGTTCACGACACGCGCCTCGCAGGAGGACGAACGGCTGCCCGTCATGGTGCAGTTCATCCGCCGCATGGGCATGGAGAGGCCGGCATTCGTCGGACTGAAGGACGCGGTTTTCAGCACGACCATGGGCGATGGTCTGAAGCGTTCCCTCGGTGAAGGACGCCTCGTGTCGGATGTGCGGCTGTCTGCCAAAGGCAGTGCGCCGCTCGAGAAGGCCGACATCGATGCCGTCGTCGCCGACGTGCGCGAGAAGCGGCCGGACCTCCTCGTGCTCGGGCTCGGGACGGCGAGAGCCGCGGAAGTCATGAAGGCGCTCAGGGCTGCAGGAAACGCCCCGGCGATCTTTCTGACCGGCCGCATCGATTCGCTGCCGCCCGACGTGGCGAAGTCGTACCCGAACGCGATCTATCAGTTGGCGTGGGACCGCTTACCGGAGGCCGACAACGATCGTCTCCGCAGGCTCGTCGCGAAGGACTCGCCGGAGACGTGGGTCTTCGAAGGCAGGAAAGTCGACGCAGCGCCCGGCTGGGCGAAGGGCGAGTGCAAGCCGCGTCCCACCGACGAGCCGGCCAATCCGTTGTCGAGCGCGAACATGCGCGCGATCGGGATCGGTGCGCAGTATGCGGACATGGTGGCGCTCGTCGCGTCGGCTGCCCGCAGCGCCGATCCGTCGGCCGGCATCGAGACGCTGCGGCGCGAGATCTTGAACGGGCTGACGACGAGCTTCGCGGCGGGGCGTGGGGCATTCAAGGGCAGCTTCGAGAACTGGTCGTTCTATTCGGAATCGCGCGCCGCGGTGCGAACGCCGTTCGTCGTCATCCTGCCGCGAGGTCTCGGCCGGACGCAACTCGCGCCGTTGCAGTTCGTGCGGGTGAAGGACGGCAGCCTCCGGCCGATGGAAACGCTCTATGTCGACATCGATCTCGTACGAGCGCATCGCGTCGAGGACAACGAGAAGACGTTCTTCGCGGAGTTCTATCTGTCGATGCGAGACGGCAAGACGCCGATCGAGCAGATCGAGTTCACCAACGCCTATCTCGATCCTCGAACAAACGGCCGCCAGATCACGATCGAGGTGGTACACGGCGGCGGCAAGAGCGACGCGTTTCCCGAGGGGATGCGGATCTACAAGGTGACCGGGCGTTTCGTGTTCGAGCCCGATCTCGGCAACTATCCTTTCGACACGCAGCGCTTCTCCATCGATCTGCAACCCAAGCGGGGCGATGCGCCGTTCATCGTGCAGCCGCCGCCGGCCTCGCTGCGCGACACGCAGGTGGCGACGGACGGCTGGGTGCCGCGCGTGCAGTACGTCGGCTATGACGAGGATTTCGTGCCGATGATCGACGCCTTCACGCACACGCCGAGCGTGGTGCCGTTCTACAAGGCGAGCTTCGTGTGGCTGATGAAGCGGCAGGCGACCGACTACTACCTGCGCGTGGTGGTGCCGCTCGGCTTCATCCTGATCGTCGCGTATCTGTCGATCTTCATCGGTCTGGGGCATTTCGAGGCGATCGTGACGATTCAGGTGACGGCGCTGCTGTCGGCCGTTGCGCTCTATCTGTCGCTGCCCAAGCTCGATGCCGACTCCGCGACGATTTCCGACCGGATCTTCGTCTTCAACTACATGCTGGTCAGCCTGATGATCGTGATCTCGATCATGATGGTGAACCGGCTGGTCAGTAAGGGCAGGTGGGTGAAGAGCGGGTTGTGGCTCGTGCACGTCGTCGGCATGCCACTGCTGGTCGGCGCCATGGCTTGGTACGTTCACGGGCTGAGCCTCGCCGACCGCTGACGGACGGAGTTCGTCTCTCCGGTCAACGGAACGCGAAGGGCACGTTGAAGGTGCGCTGGCGCACGCTCATCTCGGGTGGGGGTGCCGGGAACTCCATGCGCTGGACGGCTGACACGACGATGTCGTCGAGTGCTGCGCTGCCACTCGTCGAGAGCACGGTCGGTTGTTCGGCGCGACCCGTCGGGGCGATCACGAACTGGATGCGAACGGTCCCCTTGATGCCTCGATTGCGCGGCTTGCGGCGGTCCAGCACGCGGGAGACCGAACCGGCATAGGCGCGGACGATGCCCGAGTTCGCCTCCGCGCTCGACTGCGACGGCAGGGCAGCGGGGGCGGCTGGCGTCGGCGGAGGTGCCGGCGCTGCGGCGGCGGCTTTGCGCGGCGGTTCGGGTAGCGATTCTGGCAGCGGCGGCGCCTCCTCGGTCACCACCGGCGTCGGGTCGTGCTCCGCCTCGGGCTGGCGGGCGGGCAGGGAAGGGGCCTCGGGCGGAGGCGGGACGGTTTCCGGCGGCAGATCCAAGGCGAGAGCCTGCTTCTGCGGCTCGGGTTCAGCGGGGCGTTCCTCGGGCTTGGCCGCGGGGGCCTCTGGCTGCGTCTCGGGCGTTGCATCGTCGGATTCTGCGTCGGGTTGCGTGACGCTGGCTTCCGAAGCCGCGGTCTCGGGCGCGGAGAGCATGGGGACGGAATCGACGATCGAGACGGCGATGGTTTCGAGCGACACGCCGTCGTCGCCCAGGACATCGCTGCGTGCAGGCAGAAGCGCGACGATCAAAGCGGCGTGCGCCGCCGCGGCCGCAACGACGCTGAGCCAGTGACGGCGGCCGTCCTGCACGGCGACGGGCGCTGCGGCGGCGAACGCGTCCAATTCCAGCATGACCGACGCAGCATCGGTGCCGGTCCCCGGGGAGACCACCGCATCGACTTCACTCGATTTGAACGCGCTGCCGTCCACGTGCCGATCCCAGACGCTTCCCACACCCACCCTGATCTCTCTACAGGGTGCGTCAGATTTCCGCAAAGTTATGTTGTAACATTCATGCCACGTCTATGCGAAATCGTCGGCGGCCTGTTCCTACCCTCTAAATGTTATACTATTACATACGCCGAGGGCAGTCCGGCCCGCTGAGCGAGGGAGTGGAAAGTCATGGCGGTTCGTGTCGATAAGAGATGGTCTGTCATCGGGTTGCTCCCGGTGGTGCCCCTCGCGACGATCGGTGCGGTTGGTGTGATCGGCAGCGCGTCGGCTCAGACCAGCTTGCCGACCGTCGTCGTGACGACGCCGAGCCCCGTGTCGACGCCTGCGCCGCGTCCAGCGCCTCCAGCAGCAGCGCCCCCGGCGCGGAAATCCTCGGCCCCTGCCCGCAAGGCAGCGCCGACGACGGCGGCTACCGCCCAGCCACAGCCCCCCGTCGATGCCGAGCCGGTGGTCGTCGACCCGAACGCCTTGCCGCCGCCCGGCGTGCTGATCGTGCCGCCTGCGACGTTCGCCGCCGTCACGGTCGTCCCGGGGCGCGAAATCCTGCAGCAGCAGGGCGCAAGTCTGACGGATGTCCTGCAGAACAGGCCGGGAATTTCAGCTTCGTCCTTTGCGCCGGGATCGAGCCGCCCGGTCATTCGCGGTTTCGACAACAATCGCGTCCGTGTGCAGGAGAACGGCATCGGCAGCCACGACGTCTCGGCGTTGTCGGAGGATCATGCCGTACCCATCGATCCGATGGCGGCCGACCGCATCGAGGTCGTGCGCGGGCCCGCGACCCTTCGCTTCGGTGGACAGGCCATCGGCGGCGTCGTCAGCGCCACCAACAGCCGCATACCCGAGGCGATACCACGGGGCGGCGTGAGCGCAGAGGTGCGCGGCGGCGTCAGCTCGGTCGACGGCGGCCGTGACGGTGGTTTTGCCGCGACCGCGGGCGCCGGTAATTTCGTCGCGCATGCCGATCATTTCACGCGCCATGCGGGCGACTACAGGACGCCGCGTGGCTTGCAGCGCAACTCCTTCGTCGATGCCGAGAGCTATGCTGCGGGCGGCTCGTTCGTCGGGCGCGACGGTTTCATCGGCGTATCGCTGCAGCGCTACGCGAGCCTCTACGGCATTCCCGGCGGAGAAGCCGAGACCAACCGCACACGCATCGACCTCGAGCAGACGAAGCTGATGTCGCGCGGCGAATGGCGGCCGCGCAGTGCCGGCGTCGAGGCCGTGCGCTACTGGTTCGGCCAGTCCAACTACGCGCACAGCGAGCTTTCGTTCAATGCGGATGAAGAACGCTTCGAGACGGGATCGCGGTTCACCAATCGCGAGACGGAAGGCCGCGTCGAGGTGCAGCACACACCGGTCATGACGGCGCTGGGACGATTGACCGGCGCGGTCGGCGTTCAACTGGGACGGCGGTCTCAGGAGGGCCGGAGCTTCGAAGGCGACAGTATCCTGGAACTGGCGCGCACACGTAGCGCCGCGGCCTTCCTGTTCGAGGAGCTGCAGATATCGAAGGGTGTCCGCCTGCAGGGCGCGGTGCGCTACGAGCACAACAACGCCACGGGCACCGGCCTCGATATGGCCGATCCGACAGCCCCCGTTACGGTCAATGGCGACCGCACGTTCAAGCCGGTCTCTGCCAGCGGCGGCCTGCTCGTCGACGTGCCGATGGGCATCGTGATGCGGCTGACGGCGCAGCACACCGAACGGGCTCCCGACAGCGCCGAGCTCTATTCCAAGGGCCTGCACGAGGCGACCGGGACCTTCGAGATCGGCAACCCGTTCCTCACGGTCGAGAAGGCCAGGACGTTCGAGCTGGGCTTCCGTCGGGCACAAGGCGCCTTCCGGTTCGATGCCAGCCTTTATCACACGAAATTCGACGGCTTCATCTTCAAGCGCCTGACGGGTCTGAATTGCGGCGACGAGCTGGCCACCTGCCAGAGCGTCGATGCGGCAAGCGAGGAGGACGAGCTGCGCGAGCTGCGTTTCAGCCAGCGCGATGCGACGTTCTATGGCGCCGAGGTGATCGGTCAGCTCGACGTCGCGCCGTTGTGGCGCGGCGTGTGGGGCATCGAGGGGCAGTACGATTTCGTGCACGCCGAGTTCGGGCACTCTCAGTCCGGAAAGAGCGAGTACGTGCCGCGCATCCCGCCGCATCGCGCAGGTGCCGGCATCTACTACCGCGACGTCAATTGGCTCGCCAAGGTCAGCATGCTCCATGCATTCCGTCAGGAGCATGTCGGCCTCGCGGAGACGCCGACCAGCGGCTACACGTTGCTCAACGCCGAGCTGAGCTACACGCAGCGGCTCGCCGGAAATACCTACGTGCCGCAATTCACCGTCGGCATCAAAGGGGACAACCTGCTGAACGAGGACATGCGCAATCACGTCTCGTTCAAGAAGGACGAAGTGCTCCTCCCCGGCGCCAACGTGCGGCTGTTCGGCAGCATCAAGCTGAACTGAGGCATTCAGGCCGTGCGCGACGGGATCAGTACGTCAGCGCGGCCTTGATGGCGACGAGTTCGGCGCGTGGGTCCGCGAAGCTCTCGTAGAACTGCCGCGAGCGACGATACCAAGAGCGCGCGTTCGTCTCGTCGCCTTCGATCTTGTGCAGGCAGGCGCGGATCCAGCACGCGGTCTGATCGTCCTCGAGGTCATCGACGATATCGTGTGCGGCGGCCCGATCGCCGGCGATTGCAAGCTCGACCGCGCGGATCAGCAGCGGCTGTGCGACGGCGGGCATGGCTGCTGCGCTCCCGGTCTTGTGGAAATGGCTCAGTTGCCGAAGATCATGTCGAACAGGGTCTTTGGCTGTCGGGCGGCACGTCGCTGCTGCTGGGGCGGGGCGGCGCCGAACGGAAGCCACGACGGGGTTCCATAGCGTGCGGCGTCGCTGCCCGAGCGGCGCTGCTGGGGGGCCGATGCGACTGCTGCCGGGCGGCCACTGCCGCGCAGCGGGAATTCGTCGGTCAGGCCGTCGGCAGCGGAGACGACGAGGCGATTGTCCTCCCAGGTCCACTTGGCCTGCTTCTGTCCGCGGCGTTCGGGCAAGACCGCCAAGACGGTGGACTGCGACAGATCGACGATTGCAGCCTGCCGGAAGTTCTCCGCGGCGGCAGCCGGCCTGGAAGAGCCGGACGTGAAGCGCAGCACGGCGATGTGCGCATTCGGCGGCTTGGCGACCTCGTACTCGACGAGCCTGGGGGAAGCGTTGTCGAGCGTTTCCAGCGGCACGACGAGGCGCGGGTGCTGGTCGCTGACGGCTATGTGACGCGTTCCGCGCTTCAGGACGCGCCAATGGTCCACACCCTGACCGCGCAACTCGATCGCCTCGGTGCGGTCGTCGATGCCGGTGAGACGGACGAGGGCATTTGCGGCATCGCGGGACAGCGGGTTCGCCGTCAGGACGGCGCGGTAGGTCTGGACGGCCTCATCGCGTTTGCCGGCGGCTGCCTCGAGGTTCCCCTTGACCAGCAGCACGTCGGCCCGGGTCGGCGTCAGCTTCAGCGCCCGCTCGATCTCCCTCCGCGACAGATCGGGTTGACCGGTGTTGAGGTAGAGCTGCGCACGGGCAGCCATTGCGCCGGTGGATCGCGGCGACAGCTCCAGCGCGCGGGCGATGTCGGCTTCGGCTTCGTTGGTGGCGTCGCTTCTCACGTGGATGAACGCGCGGGCTTCGAGTGCCGGTATCGACTGTGCATCGATCTCGATGGCACGGCTGAAATCCTTGATCGCGGCGCCGGTGTTGTCGGCGTGCAGGTAGGCGTTGCCGCGCTCGATGTAGATCTCGGCGTTGTTGGGCTCGAAGGCGATGGCGCGCGACAGATCCTCGATCGCTTCGTTGGTGCGATCCGACGCGATGCGTGCCTCGGCGCGCAGGCGGTAGGCGAGCGCGAAGCGGTTGTCTGTGGCGAGCGCGTGGGTGAGATCGCGCAGGGCGGCATGGGGGCGGCTCGACGCGAGCTGCGCGCGGCCACGCCCGGCGAGGGCCGCGACGGTTTCGGGCGCGAGCTCGATGGCGCGGGTGAAATCCGCGATCGCGCCGTCGTGCTGGCCCAGCAGCAGGCGCGCGCCGGCACGATTGTTGTAGGCTGCGACGTAACCCGGAGCGAGGACTACCGCGCGGTCGAAATCCTTGATCGCTTCTCGCGCCAGACCGAGCGTCAGCAGCGTACTGCCGCGGTTGTTGTAGATCGCGGGGTACTCCGGGTAGAGCTGAACCGCGCGATTGAAATCCTCGATCGCGGCCTTGGGCTGGTTGAGGCGCGCGAGAAGCGCTCCGCGGTCGGTCAGTATGGCCGCGCGCCGATCGTTGGTCAGCCGGGTGTCGCCGAGCGCTTCGGTGAGCATCGGCAGGGCCTGCTCCAGATTGCCCTGGGATTGCAGGCGCGCAGCTTCCTGCGCGAGGCGCGGACCGTCCTGGGCGAAAGCCGCAGGTGATACCGCAGCCGATGCCATGGAAGCGGCGATCCAGCATGCCAATATATGCGCTCTATGCCGGTTCAGCATGATGGGTCGGGTCCGGGCATTGGCCGATTCGAGGTCTGGGTCGATCGTGTAGCATATTCGGAATTCTAGCATGCGCCGATCGTTCTGGCGCGAATGCGGCGGCGACCGGGCCGGCGTGAACTTGTGGGCGAGTGGCAGCAGCGCAACGCGGGTCCTTTTGAAGGAGATTGCCTTCCGTGAATCTCTGGTTCCGGCTCTTCGCTTACCTGATCACCGCACGCTGGCGGCCGGCGCTGGTGCTGCCCGAGGGCGTGTCCGTGCTGCGGTTTCGGGCGTGGCCCTCCGATCTCGATCCATCTGTTCACGTCAACAACGGCAAATACCTGTCGCTGATGGATCTCGGGCGGCTCGATCTGATGGTCTGCGCCGGCTTGTGGCGCGCGATCCTGCGGCATCGCTGGACGCCGATCGCCAGCAATGTGCTCATCCGTTACCGCCGGGAGATCCGGCCATTCCAGCGGTTCCGGCTCGAGACGCGGCTGGTGACGTGGGATGCCTCGAATGTGGTGATCGAACAGGTGTTCGTGCTCGAGGGCGGCCCGCGCGATGGGCAAGTCGCCGCACGCGCGCTGTTCAAGGGCGGGATCTACGACCGGGGCGCGCGCTCGTTCGTGCCGATCGCGCGGTTGATGATGGAGATCGGCGCTGATGCCGAGGCGCCCGAGGCGACGGCGGAAGTCGCGGCGTTTCTCGCGGCGGAAGACACGTTGCGGGGACGGGCTGGGTAGTGGCCTGAAGCCGGCTGCAAGGTTTCGTGGCTCGAACCCTGAGGTATCTGCCCAACCTCTGCCCCGATACTGTCGTCATGGCCGCGGAGGCGGCCACCTACGTCACACTGAAGTGGAGCGCCAGTGGTGATGCCGCAACCTTCTGAAGATAGAGCGTTTCCTTCCCTGTCCGAACTCTCCCGGTGACCTGTCGTGGGTGGCCGCCTCCGCGGCCATGGCGGCTGAGTAAGATGTTGGCCTGTCACACAATGGCTCCCGCTCGAAGCGGCTCTCGTTGGCGGCCGCCCAGCCGTGTCAGCGCCAAAGCGTCGTGAGAATGCGCGGTAGGGCGTCGGGAAGGTCCTCCGCAATGAGGCCTGGGCCGCTGACGTTGCCGCATTCGCCGTGCAGCCAGACGGCGGCGCAGGCGGCTTCGAAGGCGGGCATGCTTTGGGCGAGGAGTCCTGTGACGATGCCGGCGAGCACGTCGCCCGAGCCGGCGGTAGCGAGCCACGGCGGTGCGTTCTCGTTGATCGCGGCGCGGCCGTCGGGAGCGGCGATCACGGTGTCGGGGCCTTTGAGGATCACGATCGCGCCGGAGATGCGGGCTGCTTGCCGCGCACGGTCGAGCTTGGAGCCGGTCAGGTCGCCGAACACGCGCTTGAACTCTCCCTCGTGCGGGGTGAGCACCACCGGGCGCTCCGCGTTCTCCTTGATCTGTGCAAACAGATGCGAGACGACGGGTTCCTCGTCGTCGTCCTGATCGATGGTGGCCGAGGTCAGGGCATCGGCGTCGAGCACGCAGGCGCAATCGTGATCGAGCGCCACTTGAGTGAGCAGCCGCGTCGCGATGCCGACGCCGGTGCCGGGGCCGATCAGGAGCGCATTGCGGCGTGGGTCGCTCAACGCTTCGGCGAGGCCGCGCGGGCCGTCGAAGGGTTCGAGCATGATGCCGGTCAGATTCGCTGCGTTCGCGGCGATGGCGTCGGCGGGGCTAACGACGGTGACGAGACCCGCGCCGCCGCGTAGTGCGCCGCGTGCGCCGAGCCGGGCGGCTCCGGTTCGATGCGCGGGGCCGGAGACCACGATGGCGTGGCCGCGCGTATATTTGTGGCCTGTCGAAGCGGGGCGCGGCAGCGAGCCGAGCCAATTCGCGGGGGCGTTCGCGACAGTGCTCGGAGCAATCGAATCGAGGACGGACCCGGGGATGCCGATGTCGGCGAGGATCGTCCGGCCGCAGAGGTCGCGGCCCGGAAGGAGCACGTGGCCGGGCTTGCGGCGGAAGAACGTGACGGTGTGGGTGGCTTGAACGACCGCGCCGGTGGGCTCGCCCGTCGAGCCGTCGAGCCCGCTCGGCACGTCGACGGCGAGCACGGGAATGCCGGATGCATTCAACGCTTTCACGACGTCGGCGACGGACGCATCGAGGCTGCGCTTCAATCCGGCGCCGAACATCGCGTCGATGACGAGATCGGCCCAGGCCAGGGCTGTGACGGCTTCGCTCCATGCCGACGCAACTCCTACCCAACGCGATGCCATCACGGCAGCATCGCCAGCGAGACGC
This sequence comes from uncultured Devosia sp., assembly GCA_964574325.1. Taxonomy (GTDB): domain Bacteria; phylum Pseudomonadota; class Alphaproteobacteria; order Rhizobiales; family Hyphomicrobiaceae; genus CAMDPA01. The sequence goes on from CAZNMY010000090.1 coordinate 20,339, forward strand.
TCGGGGTCTGCGAGCATGACGACGCGGACGCCGTAGCCGGCCTCGGCCAACAGGCGTGCGGCAACGGAGCCGTCGCCGCCGTTGTTGCCCGGTCCGCACAAAACGACGACGCGAGACCCGGCAGGCGTCATGCGCATCGCCTCGGCGGCGACCGCGCGGCCGGCGTTCTCCATCAACCTCAGGCTCGGCACGCCGGCCTCGACCGCGAGCGCGTCGGCGCGGTTCATCTCGCCAGTGGTCAGCAGTTCGAGGCCGGTCATGGCTATCCTTTGAGCAACCGCTGGAGCCGAGCGCAGCTGAGGCGGGTCTTCTGCCCAGCACCGCGGCAAAACCACGAGGATGCACTATGCGCCGCCTCATGGTTTGATGAATTTATGAGCACGTTGCCGAAAAAGTATGCATCCATTCCTCGGGTCGGCATCCCGTGCGTCAGGAGGTGGTATTCTAACTAGCTGATTATTCGACCTATTAATTCTTGTAAACAGGTTGGCATGGCACGTGCTAACCAACTGTCGGAGGCGCCTGCCCCGGTGGGCGGGCGCCAGCATGGAGCCTACGTGTATGAAGAAGATCGAGGCTATCATTAAGCCGTTCAAGCTCGACGAGGTGAAGGAGGCGCTGCAGGAAGTCGGTCTGCAGGGCATCACCGTCATCGAGGCCAAGGGTTTCGGCCGTCAGAAGGGCCACACGGAGCTGTATCGCGGCGCCGAGTACGTGGTCGACTTCCTTCCCAAGGTGAAGATCGAGGTCATTCTCGCCGACGATATGCTGGACAAGGCCGTCGAAGCGATCCAGAAGGCCGCCAAGACCGGCCGCATCGGCGACGGGAAGATCTTCATCTCGAACGTGGAGGAGGCCATCCGCATCCGCACGGGCGAGACGGGGCGCGACGCCATCTGAAACATTTTCCGAATGCTGCACCGCGCGCGAGGCCGGTTGTCGCCGGCTTGCGCGCGTCGCCGCGACGAGTTGCCTGACGCCTACCAGATGTCACTCCAACCACCACCTACCTGCGGCTAATTGAGGGAGCACTCCATGACGACAGCTGCCGATGTCCTGAAACTCATCAAGGACAAGGACGTGAAGTTCGTCGATCTGCGATTCACGGACACCAAGGGCAAGATGCAGCACGTTACCGCCGATGCCTCGTGCATCGATGCGGATGTGTTCGCCGACGGCTACGCTTTCGACGGATCGTCGATCGCCGGCTGGAAGGGCATCGAAGCTTCCGACATGCTGCTGATGCCGGACCCGGCGTCCGCGCACATGGACCCGTTCTTCGCGCAAACGACGCTTGCCATCTTCTGCGACGTGCTCGAGCCGTCGACCGGAGAGCTATACGAGCGCGATCCGCGCGCCATCGCCAAGCGCGCCGAGATCTTCATGAAGTCGACCGGCGTCGGCGACTCGATCTTCTTCGGCCCCGAGGCCGAGTTCTTCATCTTCGACGACGTGCGCTTCACGTCCGATCCGTTCAACACGGGCTTCAAGCTGGATTCGACCGAGCTGCCGTCCAACACCGGCACCGAGTACGAGATGGGCAACCTCGGCCATCGTCCGCGCACCAAGGGCGGCTACTTCCCCGTGCCGCCGGTCGACAGCTGCCAGGACATCCGTTCCGAGATGCTCTCGGTTCTGGCCGAAATGGGTGTCGTCGTCGAGAAGCATCACCACGAGGTCGCGTCCGCTCAGCACGAGCTCGGCGTCAAGTTCGGCCCTATGCTGAAGATGGCCGACGGCATGCAGATCTACAAGTACGTCTGCCACAACGTCGCCCAGGCCTACGGCAAGACCGTGACGTTCATGCCCAAGCCCATCTTCGGCGACAACGGCTCGGGCATGCACTGCCACCAGTCGATCTGGAAGGACGGCAAGCCGATGTTCGCCGGCAACAAGTACGCCGACCTCTCGGAGATGTGCCTGTTCTACATCGGCGGCGTCATCAAGCACGCCAAGGCGATCAACGCCTTCACCAACCCGACCACCAACTCCTACAAGCGTCTGGTGCCGGGCTACGAGGCCCCCGTGCTGCTCGCCTACTCGGCGCGCAACCGCTCGGCTTCGTGCCGCATTCCGCTGGCCTCGAACCCGAAGGCCAAGCGCATCGAGATCCGCTTCCCCGACCCCGCCGCCAACCCGTATCTGGCGTTCGCCGCGATGCTGATGGCCGGCATGGACGGCATCCTCAACAAGATCCATCCGGGCGACCCGATGGACAAGAACCTGTACGACCTGCCGCCGGCAGAGTTGTCGAAGATCCCGACGGTTTGCGGTTCGCTCCGCGAAGCGATGGAGAGCCTCGACAAGGATCGCGGGTTCCTCAAGGCCGGCGGCGTGTTCACCGACGACATGATCGACGCCTACATCGAGCTGCGCATGGCCGAGGTCGCTCGCTTCGAGATGACCCCGCACCCGGTCGAGTTCGACATGTATTACTCGGTGTGATGTGATGTGGGCGATACGGGGCCAGACCCTGCGGGTCTGACCCCCTTGCACCACTTCGAACTGGCACGGCTCCGCAGCGATGCGGGGCCGTAGTTGTTGAGAGCTCCGCGCAATTCTGTTATTTGTCCTTCATGTCCAACGAACATCTCATCCTCTCCGATCCTGAGATCATGGGCGGCACGCCGTGCATTCGCGGCACACGAATGACCGTCTATGCAGTCGAGGCGCGTTTGCGCTCGGAGACACCGGCCGATCTGATCGCAGAATATCCGCACCTGACGGTCGAGCAGATCGAGGCGGCGGTCAGATATGCGAATGAGCATCCTTTCGTCGAGCATCCCGATGGTCGACCATGGCGCCGCAAGACGCACAGCGATGCTGCATGAGATTTCTTGTCGATGAGTGCCTGTCTCCCGACTACGTGAGCAGGCTGGCGCAGCGCGGCTACCCCGATGCGATCCATCCAATCCATGTCGGCCTACTGGGAGCAGCGGATCATGTCATCGTTGCCCGCGCGCTGAGCGAGGATCGCATCGTGGTGACCGCCAATGGGGCGGACTTCAAGAAGCTTCTCGCGTGCGAGCCGTTGCATCCCGGAGCGTTCGTCATCGAGGGGCTCGAGAAGGAGCCGGCCTGGCGACAGGTGATGCTCGCGATTGCGTTTGTCGAATTGGATTCCCGCCCGGAAGACTACATGGTCAATCGGGTCATCGAAGTCTCGTCTGCTGGCGGCGTAGTTCCCCACCTGCTGCCGCCGGGGTCGGTGTAATACTGCGCCGAGCCGACCGTGGCGAACTCTTGACGGAATGAGAGAAGGGTAAAGAGTGAGCTGCTGGCCGGTGAGCGCGCTCGTGCCCGAGACCCAGCATTACGCAGGAGCGATGCGGGGCCGTTGTCGTTCCGGCGCGGCACTTCTCACCCGTGCGAGCGCTTTCTGCCTTCACGCATTGCGCCTGCCACGACCCGCGCCGCCGACTGCTGGCCGCGGAAGGCTTGGACGCGCCACGACCTCGACCGCATGACCGAGGCCGGCCCTTTCGGTCCGGAGGAGCATGTCGAGCTGATCGATGGCGAGATCCTCCCTATGCCCGCTAAAGGTGTGCGGCACGAACGCATCAGGCTGCTGCTCAATACGGTGATCTACGACCAGCTTGGACGCGACAAGTTCGTGCTCCCGGTAGGCGGCTGGCGACCAGCATCGACCTTCTACCTGGAGCCCGACTTCCTGATCGTTCCGCGAACGGTGGTGCCACCGGAGTTCCCCGGCTCCGATGTTCTGCTCGCCATCGAGATCGCCGACACGAGCTTTGACTTCGACACCGGTATCGAACGGGATCGCTATGCCGGGCTCGGGGTGCGAGAGTATTGGGTCGTGCATGCGTGGGAGTTGACGATGAAGGTCTTTCGCGCACCGTCTGGCAGCTCGTATTCCCTGGTCGACGAGCGCGATCCCACCGCGCTCTTGAAATCCGAATTCGTGCCAGAGTTGCAGCTACGGCTGAGCGACCTCGGCCTGTAAACTCAGAGAATTATGCGGCGGACTTGCCCGACTCCGCGCGCGATCTTGCTCTGAAATCGTGCTCACCCCGCCCCCAGTCTTCCCTTCAACATCGCAAACGCGCGGGCGCGGTGGGAGATGGCGTGCTTGGCGTCGGGGGACATTTCGCCGAAGGTTTCGGTGCCGCCGTCGGGGAGGAACATCGGGTCGTAGCCGAAGCCGTGTGAGCCGCGCGGGGGCCAGACGAGCGTGCCGAACACCTTGCCCTCGAACGCTTCGTTTTCGCCGTCGGGGAAGGCGAGGCAAAGCGCGGCGGTGAAGTTGGCGCGCGGGCCGGGCGATGTCGACCACGCGGCTTTGGCCTGCAACTCGTCATGGACCTTTCTCATTGCCACGCCGAAGTCCTTCGACGCTCCCGCCCATCGCGCCGAGTAGATGCCCGGCGCGCCGCCGAGCGCTTCCACTTCCAGGCCGCTGTCGTCGGAGAGTGCGGGCAGGTGCGCGGCCGTAGCGGCGGCTACGGCCTTCAATCGCGCGTTGCCGATGAAGGTCGTCTCGGTCTCCTCCGGCTCGGGCAGACCGAGATCGCCCGCCGACACCACGTCGAGTCCGAACGGGCGCAGGAGATCGCCGAACTCGCGCACCTTTCCCGCGTTGTGGCTTGCGATGACGAGGCGTGTGCCTTTGGGAATTGGGCGGGGCATGTGGGACCGGGAGATGGTGAGTGGTGAGTGGTGAGTGGTGAGTGGTG
>CAZNMY010000091.1:0-24933 GCA_964574325.1 uncultured Devosia sp.
CTGCTTCGAGAGGTCGTCGTAGGCGATCACGGCGTGCATGCCGTTGTCGCGGAAGAACTCGCCCATCGTGCAGCCGGTGAACGGCGCCAGATACTGCATCGGCGCAGGATCGGAGGCGGTCGCGGCGACGATGATCGAATATTGCAGCGCACCCTGCTCTTCCAGGACCTTCACGAACTGGGCGACGGTCGAGCGCTTCTGGCCGATCGCGACGTAGACGCAATAGAGCTTCTGGCTCTCGTCGTTGCCCGTGTTGAGGGCCTTCTGGTTGAGGAACGTGTCGAGGATGACGGCGGTCTTGCCGGTCTGGCGGTCGCCGATCACCAGCTCGCGCTGGCCGCGGCCGATCGGGATCAGCGCGTCGATCGCCTTGAGGCCGGTCGCCATCGGCTCGTGCACCGACTTGCGCGGCAGAATGCCCGGCGCCTTGACGTCGACGCGCTGGCGTTTGTCCGACTTGATCGGGCCCTTGCCATCGATCGGATTGCCCAGGCCGTCGACGACGCGGCCGAGCAGGCCCTTGCCGACCGGCACTTCCACGATCGCGCCGGTGCGCTTGACCGTGTCGCCTTCCTTGATGCCGCGGTCGTCGCCGAAGATCACGACGCCGACGTTGTCGGCCTCGAGGTTCAGCGCCATGCCGCGGATGCCGCCGGGGAACTCGACCATCTCGCCGGCCTGGACCTTGTCGAGGCCATAGACGCGAGCGATACCGTCGCCGACCGACAACACCTGACCGATTTCGGAGACCTCAGCCTCCTTGCCGAAATTCTTGATCTGCTCCTTCAGGATGGAGGAGATCTCGGCGGCGCGAATATCCATCAGCGGACCTCTTTCAAGCGTGTCTTGAGCGATGCGAGTTTGGTACGGAGCGAGCTGTCGACCATCCGGCTGCCCATCTTGACGACGAGGCCACCGAGAAGGCTGGGATCGACTCGCGAATTCATCTTGATCTGCTTACCCCCGACGGAGGCGCGCAGCGTGTCGTTGAGTGCTTCGAGCTGCTTGGCTTCGAGCGGGAACGCGGAGATCACCTCGGCATCGACCTCGCCCCTGGCGCGAGCGGCGAGCGCCCGGAAGGACTTCATCATGTCGGCTGCGGCGAACAGGCGCCGGTTGCGCGCGATCAGTTGGAGGAAATTGCCGGCAAGACCACCGATGCCCGCTTTCTCCAGCAGCGCCTTGACCGCCCTGGTCTGCTCCTCGGCCGAGAAAGCGGGACTGGCGACCAGTCGCTGCAGGTCGGTGCTGCTGTCGAGCATCGCCTGGAACTTGGCCAGTTGTGCCTCGACGTCAGCGACCTGACGCGCTTCGGTCGCCAGGTCGAACAGGGCCGCCGCGTAGCGGCCGGCCACAGTGGCCATGATCGGATCTTCGGTCGCCACGTCGAACGCCTCTCGTGCGTCAATTCGGTCATGTCGGGTAAACGGAAACGCCTGCTGGGAAGCGGCGCCGGACGGTCATGGAGACGGACATCGAGAGGACGCGCACAAATGCTGCCGCTGACCCCCGCAAGCCCGATCCGCGGTGCGTCTAACACGGGTGAAGCGCGTCATCAACCGGTCCGGCGTGTGCGGGTTGCCGCATTCCCCTGCACCCTTCGCCGCAGGAGGCGTACTTCTACCGGCATGGCATGCCGCTGCCGATGTCGCGGTCCCGGGTGATCTGCAACTCGAAGACCCGCAACGTCGCTCGATCCGATGCGGCAGCCCGCTCAGACACCGCCCTGGACGAATTTGCCCCGGAAGCACGGACGAAAGAACGCATCGGTCAAGCGGTATCGTTCTTCCCGGCCGGCATCGGCCGCAATCCCGAGCCGCGCCGCGCGACCCAGACGCCCGCTAGAATGAGACCGAGCCCGGCGATGGCGCGCGGGGAGGGCCGCTCGGCGAGGATCAGTGCGCCGGAGATGACGCCGAACACCGGCACCAGGAAATTGACCTGCGCGGTGAAGGCCGGACCCTGTCGTTTGACCAGTGCCAGCATCATCAGGGTTCCGATGCAGGTCGAGACGATCGCCAGCGTGACCATGGCCGCCAGCGATGCGGCGGACGGCGTGAAATCCCACGTGCCCGGAACGAGTGCGAGAGGCGCCAGCATGAGCACTGAAACGCCGATCACCGCAGTGACGTTGGCGAGCGCCGACCCGCCGATCAGCCCGCGATTGATGACCACGTTGGCGCCGTAGCAGCAGCCCGCGAACAGGATCATCAGTTGGTATTTCAGGTCGCCGCCCAGGCGCGCCAGATTGTCCACGCCGACCAGCACCGCAATTCCGACAACGCCCAGCGCGATGCCCGCGAGCTTGTAGCGGTTCAGCTTGTCGTCCCGCGTGAAGACGTGGGCCAGCAGTGCCGCCGCCAGCGGGCTCGGCGACATCAGGATCGCGGCGAGCGCGCCGTCCACTTTTTCCTCGCCCCACGCGATCAGCAGGAACGGCAGTGCGTTACCGATCAACGCCGATGCCGCGATGAACAGCCAGATCCGCCCGAAGCGCGGCAGCCGCTCGCGCATGTAGATCATCAGTCCGGCCATCAGCACGGCGGTCATGGCGAGCCGCGAGATCGTCATGGCGACGGCCGGCACCGTCGATACGGCGATCTTGATGAAGGTGAAGCTGACGCCCCAGATCATGCCGAGCGCGCACAGCATCGCGTAGTCGCGAGCGCCGGGAAGGGTTGGGGCGAGCTTCGGAATTGGTCCTGCCATGTATGGGGTGCGCTTCCGCTCGTGTTCGTGGCGCCGGCAGTGCGACGTGAGCCAGCCATCGCCGCCCTCTGTGCCCGAACAACCGACAGATCGCAAACCATCCGGGATCGGTAGCTGGTCGCGAACATGAACGGCGGCTGTCGATCGCGTTCCGGGGCCGTTCAGCCACGCGGCGCTAAAACTTGTTTCAAGACTGCTGGAGAAGCCTCCGGCCCGGGCGAGACCCCGGCAAGCGTTTCGAGGGACACTGCCATGAACACGCTGAAGAACATCGTTACTGCCGCTGTCGTCGCTGCCACCGCCTTGACCACCCTCGGCGCTGCGGCTCAGGCCGGCGATTGGCGCGGACGCGGTTACGGTTACGGCTACGGCTACGCTCCGGCGCCTCGCCATTACGCACCTGCCCCGCGCGCATACTACGGCCACGGCTACGACGGTCGCCGCGACCGCAGGGGCGATCGGATCGCCGCTGGCGTCGCGATCGGTGTCGGTGCGGTCATCCTGGGATCGATCCTCGCGAGCCAGAACCGCAACCATTACCGCGGCTACTGATCTGGCCTTCTGACCAACTCCTGTCGATGCGAGCGGCTGGCACCGGACGGAACCCGGAGCCGGCCGCTCCGCACGCCAACTCGAATGCGGGAGGCTGCCCGATGTCGAAGATCTCTTCGCTGGCCCTGGTGAGCCTGATGGTGCTCGGTGGCCTCCTGCCGTCGGCCGTGTCCGCGCGTGACGCCTCCCGGCCGGCCTCCGCCGCGACGCCGACCTCGCCCCACGCGATCCCCAATCCGTATGCCGCGCCCGCCGCAGCCGCTCCTTCGACGCGCGATCGGGCTGCCGATGCCTACTCGACCGGCTTCGCCATAGGTCTGGGCACCGCGCTCATCAACAAGCAGCGCGAAGACGAGCTGAAGCGTCAGCAGCAGGTCAAGTAGGGTCGAGGGGCACGAGCCCCACCTTCTACCCTTTGATCTGCTTGCCGCCGCGGCAGTCCTCGGCCATCGCCTGGAAGGCCGCGAGGGCCGATTTCGCCGTGTTGGTGTAGGTGTCGGCCTTGGCGTCCAGCCACTTCTCGGTGGCGCCCATCGCGGTCTGCGCAAGGCGCACGCGGCCGTCGAGCCAGGGCCCGCCGCCGAAGCCGCCGATGCAAGGGATTTTGACCGCCGCCACCACGGCTGCGCCCGCCACCGGGCCGGAGTTGGTGAAGTCGAGCGCGACCGCGCCGGCGGCTTCCAGCATCTTCGCTTCCTCGACGAGACGAGCAGCGGCCTCTGCCGTCGCCTGCGCCGCGGACGAATTCTGCGAGCTGTAGGGTATGCCCCACTTCAGAGCGGTCTGCGGGGTCAGGCCGAACTGCGCGAACACGGGGATGCCCGACTTGGTCAGCGCCTTTACGGCTTCGGGATGATCGGCTGCGCCATCGAGCTTGATCATGTCGGCGCCGCCTTCCTTAATGATGCGGACGGCCGCCTTCAGGGCGCTGTCGAGACCCTCCTGCAGCGGGCCGTAGGGCATGTCGCACGAGACGAGCATCCGCGACGTGCCGCGCCGCACCGCCTTGCAGCAGATCAGGATCTCGTCGAGCGTCACCTGCAGCGGGTTGTCGTGGCCCCACAGATTGACGCCGACGCTGTCGCCCACCGACACGAAGTCCAGGCCTGCGCGGTCCGCGATGCGCGTCACCTGCGTGTCCCACGCGACGACGCCGATGCTCTTCTTGCCGTCGCGCTTCATCTGCTGCAGCGCGGGGATCGTGACGGGTTCGGACATGCGTGGCCTCGATAGTGTGGTGTTGGTAGCGGTGGGGTCAGACCCTGCGGGTCTGACCCCATGGCCGAAATCGATTGCGTAGACAACAGGCAGATGCGCCGAGATCACAAGTCGGGGTCAGACCCGCAGGGTCTGACCCCGCGTCCTACTCAACCGCCGGTCATCTTCTTCACGCTTTCGGCGGACTGGCCATAGAGGATCTTCCTGGCTTCGTCGTCGGAGGCACGTTGGCTCTCGTAGGGCTTGCCGATCTGATAGGCTTTGGCGACCGCAGGCCGCGCCGCCATCCTCGCCATCCAGCCGCGAACATTGGCGTAGGCCTCGTATGTCGTGCCGTAGCGGCCGGCCGAGACGCACCAGGGATAACAGGCCATGTCCGCGATCGAGTAGTCGCCGGCGATGTAGTCGCGGCCAGCAAGCTGGCGGTCGAGCACGGAATGCAGCCGGTCGGTCTCCTTCGAGTAGCGCTCGAGGCCGTAGGCGTTCGCCGGCTGCGGCGCCTGATTGATGAAATGCCCGCGCTGGCCCGACATCGGACCGAGCCCGCCCATCTGCCAGAACAGCCACTCCTGCACCCGGGTTTTGCCGCGCACGTCTCCCGGCATGAACTTGCCCGTCTTCTCCGCGAGGTAGACGAGGATCGCGCCGGACTCGAACACGGAGATCGGTGCGCCGCCGTCGGCCGGCGCGTGGTCGACGATCGCGGGCATCCGGTTGTTCGGGCTGATCGCCAGGAATTCGGGCTTGAACTGGTCGCCCTTGGAAATGTTCACGGGTTTGATCGTGTAGGGCAGCCCGGCCTCTTCCAGATAGATCGTGATCTTGTGGCCGTTCGACGTCGGCCAGTAGTGGAAGTCGATCATGTGGCACCCTCCTGAAAAGGTGTCTGACCCTCCGGGTCTGACACCACTGCAAAGCGTCTTAGATAGCGAAGAACCTTGACCGCCGCCTCGCTTCACATACGATGTCCATCATAAGCGAGCGCCGCCCGGCCGCCACTCCAAAGCGAGCAGGCCGCGCGGGAGTCGGGCGACGCGCGTTCCACGACGGACGGGAGAAACCGCACATGGCCAAGGTCGAATACCGCAAGCTGTCGGAGCACACCGGCGCGGAGATCCTCGGCATCGACCTCAACAGCCAGATCCCACAGGCGACCATCGAGGAGATCTGGAAGATCTTCGTCGACCACACGGTCGTGCTGTTCCGCGGCCAGAAGCTCGAGCAGCCCGATCTCGTGCGCGCGACGAGCCAATTCGGCGCGTGCGGCGAGTACGACCGGCCCGCGGCGTTCCACACGAGCGGGCAGAAGAAGGTGCTGCCGCAGATCATGCTGATCACCAACATCCGCGAGAACGGCGAACCGATCGGTTCGTTGCCGGACGGCGAGATGTGGTTCCACCACGACACCATCCACCGCAAGATCCCGCACAAGGCGACGCTGCTCTATTCGGTCGAGATTCCGAGCTGGGGCGGCAACACCGTGTTCTCGAACCTGATGGCCGCTTACGACGCCCTTCCCGCCGACCTGAAGCAGGCGATCGAGGGCCGCGAGGTCTACAACGCGTTCAACTACGGCAGTACCAAGAAGGGCGATCCCAACGCGGTCGCCGCTCGCAGTCACGCCGTACACCCGGCCGTCCGCATCTGCCCGGACAACGGCCGCAAGGCGATCTACATCGACCGCCTGATGAGCCAGAACATCGTCGGCATGGCCGATGCCGAGAGCGAAGCGATCCTCTCTCGCATCTACGATTTCATCGAGCAGGACGAGTTCTGCTACGACCACGTCTGGAAAAAGGGCGACGTGCTCATGTGGGACAACCGCACCAGCGTCCACGCCCGCCGCGACTTCCCCGCCCACGAAACCCGCCTGATGTGGCGCACCACGCTGGCCGACACGGTCGCGCCCTACTGGGCGGCGTAATTTTCCCTTAACCATGTCTTGCAGCGACGGTGGCGGGGTGCGGTGCACACGTGAGAATCTGCGGTGATAGCGCCAGCAAGTGGGCTCATCGTGGTCCCGGTCTCGCATTGCACCCGTCATGCCGTTGCATCGCACACTCGACAGCCGACCCGATTTCCGCCTCGTCTGCTCGCTGGCGGATGCGCAGGTTGAGTTCGCAGGTGCACAAGCGTTGCGGCTGTTCTGCACGCCCGCTCTTTCGAGCCGCCGCGGTCCCGACCACGAAACCCTCGTCGACCGCGCCCGCTTTCACCTGAGAGCGGCCCGCACCGCGACTTTCGCCACATCATCGGGCGACCTCGCGACCTACACCTTCGAGCCCGACCGCGAGCCCCTCGCCGACGTCCTCCTCGTCCATGGCTGGAGCGCGGAAGCAGCCTTCCTCGGAGCCTTCGCCGAGTTCCTCCGCCGCCGCGGCTTTCGCGCCGTGCTCGTCGATCTGCCCGCCCACGGCCGTAGCACTGGGCGCGAAACCAATCTCGTCGACTGCGCACGCTCTGTGCTTGAGGTCGCCGAGGCCGCGGGCCCGTTCAGCTTCGCGCTCGGCCATTCTATCGGCGCGATGGCGGTGCTCATGGCCGGCGAGGGCAAGTCGCCGCTGCCCCGCGCCTATCCGTTCGAAAGCTACGTGCTGGTCTCGATGCCCGACAGATTCGAGGACGTGACCCGCGACTTCGGCGCCGAGCTCGAACTCTCGCCCGCCGCACAGCGCGATTTCGAGAAACGACTCGAGAAACTGGCCGAGCGCCGCATCGCCGACTTCACCGGCTGCACTCTTCTTGCGTCCACGAACAAGCCGACACTGCTGCTGCATTCGCGCGACGACGAGGACGTTCCGTTCGCCTGTGCGCAAGCCATGAACGCGGCCCGGCCGAACGCCGACCTTCTCGCGTTCGACGGGCTCGGCCATCGCGCGATACTCTACGCACCGCCCGTCGTGCGGGCGGCGGCGGCGTTTCTTGCAGCCAAGGTGCGGACGTAGCGAGGGAGAATTCGCGGGCCAAGGCCGCGACTGGGACCGGTCCCAGGCCCTGCGGGGAGGGACACGCTCCCATACGCGCTGACATACCTGGTTGGGCTTCAAACCTCTCCTCCTGCGTCCCCGGCCGAGCTCTCCGACCGAAAGGTCGGAGTGCGATGAGCCGGGGTCTCGCCCAGAGATTTTCGAGGGAAGACCCCGGGTCTACGCGCTCACGCGCTCCGCCCGGGGACGCAAGGGGATTGGTTTGTGATTGTAAGTTAGAGCGTATGGGACACGCTCCCCGACCCGCCCATCTTTTATGACTTCTCCTGAACGCCCCGGCGTGGAATCCTCGGCGGATCGATCGCGGCACATCGCGAGGAGTGGCCATGTTCATCCAGTCTGCCGAGCCGGGGCACCCCAACCGCGCGGTTCTGATGCACGATCACGCCGCGCTGTCGGCCCAGATCGCACGCGCCTTCGGCAACGATCGCTTCGAAGCCCCCTCGCCGCTCGATCTCGTGGTCTATGCGATCGCGAACCACGACGCCGGTTGGGCGGCCTTCGACCGCGATCCCGCGACCGATCCGCAGACCGGCCTGCCCTACACCGTGTTCGCAACGCCGGCCCCGCTCATCCTGCCGACCAGCAGCGGCTCGCCCGATTACAATCAGCGCCATCATGCCTACAGCGGCCTATTGTCGTCGATGCACACCTGGGGCATCTACAATGGCCGCTACGGCTTCACGACAGCCGGTCGCCTCAACCGCATCTCGCCCGACGACAAGCCCGCCGTCGATGCGATGCTCGCCGTCGAACTCACGCGGCAGAACGCCTTGAAAGCCGAACTGGCGAAGTCACCCGAAACGGTCGCGTGGATCGAAGAAGGCCGCCTGTTCCAGAACTACAAGCTGCTGCAGTTCTGCGATCTCATGGCGATCTATTTCAATACCACGCACGCGGCTGCGCGAGCCGAGCAGGTCTTTACGCACGTGCCGATCTCGCCAACCGCGGACACCAGCATCACGATCACGCCGCGCGGCGAAGGCGTCTACGCTCTCGCTCCGTTTCCGCTCGCCAGCGACGGCGCGGCGTTCGCGTTCGCCTATCGGGAGGTTTCACCGGGGCAGCACGAGCGCGAGGGTGGGTGGGCGCAAATCCTCCGCACCGCCCCGACCAGCTGGGAAACCCTCCGGCTCGTCGCTGGTTGATCTCGGGGCAGACCTTCAGTCCCGCTTTCTGAAGAACGCAGCCAACGCCGCGACATCGCCCTTGCCGCCGGTGGCGTGGTCGTCGGCGATCTCCTGGTAGAGCTTGGCCATGCCGGTGTAGATCTCGGCTGAGGACTCGCGGCCGAACTGGTCGGCGATCTCGTCCATCTCGCCGACGAAACGATAGGCCTTGCTGAACATGTCGGGCACCGAGCGCGCGATGGCCGGCAGCACGTTCTTCTGGCTTCCCGACAACTCCGCGTAGAGCGCGTCGGACGCACCGAACTTCGCGGCAGCCAGGATCGACGCCGAGGCGATCGCGGTGAGCCCCTTGGTGATCGCCGCATAGGACATCTTCAGCGCCGACGCCGAACCGATCGGGCCGTCGAGCGGCTTCACCAGCAACCCGCCGCGCGCGAGTGTTTCGAGGGCAGAGGCGGGCGCGGCAGCCACATACACGCTCGGACTGTCGTAGCCCGGACGCGGCGGCCCACCGATGATGCCGCCGTCTGCGAACGGCGTGCCGGTCGATGCCACGAGCTTGCCGATCCGGATCACCAACTCGGAGCTGACGGCGTTGCAGTCGATGTAGAGCGGCTTGCGCGATGCGGCCGCCAGGTGCGGTGCGAGCCGTTCCGCCAGCGCCATCGCATCGGACGGTGGCACGATCGAGAGCACGATATCGGCCGTTGCGATCTCTGCTTCCGTGACGCTGCGCATACCGGCCTTCGCCGCGCGCTCGCCGCTGGCAGCACTCCGCCCCGCGAGCGATGTGACGACATCGACGCCGTACTGCGCGAGGCGCCAACCGACCCCTGCCCCCATCGCGCCTTGAGCAATCACCGCTACGACCGGCTTCGACATTTTTGCAGTTTCCTATGTAAGGACTGGAGCATCCAAGCGGTTGGCGTAATTCACTCACCCATTGGTATCGCGGGTGAATCCACTTCCCCATCAATCGGGAAGATCCCGGCTCTCGGCTCGCGCCTCGGCCGGGAACGCAGAACTCAGAAGCAAAAATAGATGGGGTCCGGGGAATACATTCCCCGGCAGGGTCGGGGACTGGTCCCCGTCGCGGCCTCGCCGCGAACCCTCCTCCACTCGCCTCGCGCTCTACAAGTTCAGCCCCTGCTCCTTCGCCGCCTTCTGCGTCGCCGGCCGCTGCAGCATCCGCTTGTAGTGCTCGTTCACCCGCGGGAACGTCGCGATATCCACGCCGTCGCTCTCGAGCCAACTCGACATCGTGAACAGATACGGATCGCACATCGAGTAATCGGCGCCGGTCACCCACGGCCCTTTCAGCATTTCCCGCTCGATCAGCAGGAAGGCGTCGGACATGTTCTGCGCAACCTTCTTCTTCATGCCTTCGATCGAGGCTTCGTCGTCGGCCCAGCGAGTGCCGCGCGTGCGATGGGCGTGGTGTACGTGCACCGTCGAGCACACGTAGCTGTTGAACGCCTGCGCTTGCGCGAACGCCCAGGGGTCGTCGAGAGCGGCGAGCTTGGCCTCGGGAAACGTCTGCGCGAGATAGACGAGGATCGCGGGCGTCTCCGTGAGGATACCCTTCGGCGTCACCAGTGCTGGAACCCGGCCCTTGGGATTGACCGCGAGATATTGCGGCGAGCGCTGTTCGCCGGCGGCGAAGTTCACCCGCACGGCTTCGTAGGGCGCGCCGGTCTCGGCGAGCGCGATGTGCGACGCGAGGGAGCAAGCGCCCGGCGAATAGAAGATCTTGTACATGGGTACGTCCTGCGGATCGGGGCTGAGAAAACGGCAGTGATGGAAGATCAGCTCATCAGGTCATAGTGGAACACCTTGGCCATGATCAGCCAGCGGCCGTCCACGCGCACGAAGGTGAGGAGGTCGGTGCAGAAGCGCTGCCCGATGGCGCATTCGACGCGCGTGAACGCCGCATCCGGCCCGGCGAACTCGATCGACACGATGCGGTCCCGCCGCGTCTCGTTGCGGCTTGCCGGCGACGGCCGCTTGTCCACCAGCGCGAAGTAGTCCGGCATGTTCATGTGCAGGAGCGGCTTTTCCGTCGCGCACGTATAGGTGCACTGCGGGTGGAACACGCGGCGCAGCCGCTGGCTGTCGCTGTGGTAGAGGCCGTCGAAATACTCCTGCAGCACGGCGGCGATCGCGGCGAACGGCTGGCCGGCAGCGTCGATCATGTCGGGCTCCGAGGGTGAAGGTGGCGTGGTGCCCGCAAGTTAGCCCAGACCCGGCACGAGGTCCAATGAGGCACGCACCACGAGACGAGAATAGAGGGAGTTCGAGGGATACACCCCTCGATGGAGCGCCAGGCTAGAGTTCAGCAGTGAACGAAAGAAGCCCTGCTGTCGTCCCGGCACGTGTTGCCGGGACCCAGTGTGCCGCCAGCCATATCAGTGCGTCGAGGTGGATCCCGGTGACAAGCACCGGGATGACACCACTTACATAACATGGCACTCGGAACACTGCCTCGCTCGCGCGGCACGCGCGGACACCGCCTATTGCCAACGCCGGATAGGCGCGGCCTTTTCAATCGCTATAGTGCGTGTTCGGGAAGCCGCACGCTTCCGCACCTCATGAAGGGCAGTGGCGAATGACGACGGGAGATGCAACCGGCAGCGGATTGGCGGGGAAGGCCCTTGTCATGAATGTTGCGACCACATCCGGAAAAACCGCCGCCATTCGCTTCGAGAAGGTCGAGCTGGCGCTGGGCGGCGAGCAGATCTATGCGGGTGTCGATTTCGACGTCGAGGACCGCGAGTTCGTCTGCCTGCTCGGGCCGTCCGGCTGCGGTAAGTCCACGTCCCTGCGCATCATCGGCGATCTGCTGGCGCCGGCCGCGGGGCGCGTCGAGGTCAACGGACGGGCGCCCTCGGAAAGCTGGCAGGAGATTGCGTTCGTTTTCCAGTCGCCTCGGCTCGCGCCATGGCGCAGCGCGCTGTCGAATGTGCTGCTCGGCGTCGAGTTGCGTTTCGGCAAGGCCGAGGCGCGCCGCCGCGCCGGGAAGGCCCAGGATCTGCTGAAGCTCGTCGGTCTCGCCACATCCGGGGGGAAGTACCCCCTGATGATGTCGGGCGGCGAGCGCCAGCGGATCGCCATCGCCCGCGCGCTCGCCGTCGATCCCTCGATCATTCTGATGGACGAGCCGTTCTCAGCGCTCGATCCGAATACGCGCCGCCGAATGCGCGCCGAGATCGTGCGGATCTGGCAGGAGACGAAGAAGACCATCCTGTTCGTCACCCATGATATCGAGGAAGCGCTCGTGCTCGCCGACCGCATCGTGCTGATGTCGAACAAGCCGACCCGCGTACTCGAGACGATCACGGTATCAGCGGCTCGTCCGCGCAGCCTCGCCGATCCCGAACTCGTCCGCCACCGCGACCGCCTGGACGCCCTTTTCCGCACCCTCGAGCCCGAAGAAGCAACCTGAACACGCCACGGAGACTATCCCGATGAAACGCCGCCACTTCCTGCAGTCCACCGCTGCCGCTTCCGCCGTCTTAGCGGCGCCCTGGGTGGCGCACGCGCAGGCCAAGCCGAAGGTGACCTACGCCTACCTCCTCGATCCCGTCTACGACGCCGTCGTGTGGGCGATGCGCAAGGGCAAGGTGCGCTCCGACCTCATCGACGTCGAGGCGACCGGCGCGAACATCCCGACACTCATTCAAGCGACCGCGACCAAGCAGTTCGATGTGGTCATGACCGCGGTGATCGGCGTGCCCGCGGCTGCCGCCCGCGGCCTCGATCTGCGCATTCTCTCCGCGGCACTCCATCAGTCGTCGGTCGGTGAAGGCGGCGGCGTCTGGGTGAAGAAGGGCTCGGCCATCAAGGACCCACGCGACCTGAAGGGCAAGACGCTGGCATCTTACGGATTGCGCTCGACGGGCTACATGTATGTGCGCGAGGCGATACGCAAGGAATTCGGGCTCAACATGGCGATCGAAGGCGGCGACGTCAGGCAAGTCGAGGTCGTCGCGCCGAATTTGCCAGCCGCCCTCGCCACCGGTCAGGCCGACGCCGCCGCGCTGATCCACAGCCAGGCGTTCCGCGCCAAGGCGTCCGGCGACTTCGTCAACATCTGCGAAACCGGCGCGATCATGAACAAGCACTACGGCCGGACAGTTTCGGCCGTGAACGTGGGCTATCCCGAACGGCTCGCCGCACGCACCAACCAGTTCCGCGAATTCAACCGCATGATGAAAGCGTCGGTCGAGTACGCGCTGAAGAACCGCGACGAGGTCTTCCCCGACGTCGCCAAGACCGCGAACATCGACCGCGCCTTCTTCGACTGGTGGTTCGACAGGACGACGGAAGTCCCCGGCACCTTCACGGCCGACCATGCCAAGGCCGTCACGACCGGCTGGGAGATCGGGAAGAACTTCGGGATGATCAAGGAAGTCCCCGACGTCGGCAAACTCACCTGGGAGCATGCGATCAAGGCGTGAAGAGCAGATCTTCGTAGGGCGGATCAGGCCACTGGCCGTAATCCGCCGTGCTCGGCAAAATGGTGGATTACCCCCGGATCTGTGTCCGGGGTAATTCGCCCTGCGGCTGAAATTTGGGCCCTCTTGCCGAATGGCAACCAAGCCCGGACAGTGCTAGAGTGCGCTCATGAACAAACAGCTCGAAGACGTCATCAGCCGCACTTCGACTTGGCCCAAAGAGGACCAGGAAGAGCTGCTTCGTATCGTGCGCGAGATCGAGCAAGAGAGGGCAGGCGGGGTATACTGCTTCACTGACGACGAGCGCACGGCAATCGCGGAGGGCTTGGCGCAGGCCGAGCGAGGAGAGTTCGTACCAGAGGAGGAGATGGAGGCGTTTTTTCGAAGCTGTAAGGCATGAAGATTCGGTACACGCCTCGCGCCAATTCGGACCTGCGGTCGATTCATGAGTACATTGCTCGCGAGGATCGACGGGCCGCCGAGAACGTCATCATTGCAATCCGCAGAGCGGCGGTGCTGATCGGGAATGACCCCAATCGGGGACATGTGACCGAAGTGCCCGGGGTGCTTCGGATACCGGTGATCAAGTACCGCTACGCGACCTACTTCCGCACAATCGCTGATGCGGTCTACATAGTTCACATCCGACATTCGTCACGCCGATCGCCTGAGGCAGGCGAACTCTGATGCAGTCCGCTCGCGCATCCACCACCCTCAAAGCCACCGTCGCCGCAGCGTTCGCGCTGGCGATCGGCGCTGCGTGGGTGATCGGATCGGCGCAAGCGCCGCCGTACATCCTGCCGTCGCCGCAAAAGGTCGGCGAGGCCGCGATCCGCTTCTTCTCCTCGCCGCGCCAACTCGCACACCTCGGCGCCACGCTCACGCACATTTCAGTCTCGATCGCGATATCGTTCGTCGCCGGCAGCATCCTCGCGCTGTTGGCCCACTACGCGACGGGGACATCGCCGCTCGTCCACCAGCGCATCAGCCCGTTCCTCAACGCCTTCTCCGGCATCGGCTGGACGTTGCTGGCGGTGATCTGGTTCGGGGTGTCGACGCCGACCGTGATCTTCTCGATTTCGGTGGTGCTGCTGCCGTTCGCGATCGTCAATCTGCGGGAGGGCCTCATCTCGCTCGACCGGGAACTCGACGAGATGAGCCGCAGTTTCGGACGCGGCGGCTGGCGCCTGTTCACGCTGATCGTGCTGCCCGCGCTGGTGCCGTTCGCGGCCGCGACACTGCGGATCATGTTCGGCGTCGCCTGGAAGGTTGCGCTGACGGCGGAATTGTTCGGCGGGTCGAGCGGTCTCGGCTATCTCATCAATCTCGCGCGCCAGGACTACGATACGGAGCTGATCTTCACGGTGATCCTGTTCATCGTCATCGCCGTCTATCTGACCGACCGTTTCATCTTCCAGCCGATCGAACGCGCCACGGCGCGCCAGTTCGGCGGGCAGGCGGCGCGATGACGGTCGCGGGGCGGAAATCGAGTGTCTGGCTCGCCGATCTCGCGGTCATCGCCGTGATCGCGGGCTGGTATCTGGGCGCCCAGAAGCTGCCGGAGTTCGTGTTGCCCGGTCCGGTCGCGGTGGGACAGCGCCTCATCGTGCTGTTCACCGATTGGGAATTCCTGTCGCACACACTGGCCTCGGCGACGCGGGTCGTCGTGTCGGTGCTGGCGGCGCTTGTGATCGGCGGCGGACTGGCGCTGCTGCACCGCGCGGTGCCCGCGTTCGACTGGGTGATCCGGGGCGGCGTGCAGCCGTTCC
This sequence comes from uncultured Devosia sp., assembly GCA_964574325.1. Classification (GTDB taxonomy): domain Bacteria; phylum Pseudomonadota; class Alphaproteobacteria; order Rhizobiales; family Hyphomicrobiaceae; genus CAMDPA01. Next base: position 14,820 of record CAZNMY010000091.1, read on the forward strand.
TCAATTCGTTCCCATCGATCGGCTGGGCGATCCTGGCGGCGATCTGGTTTCCGCCGGGGCATCTCTCGATCATCTTCGTGCAGGTCGCGATCCTGATCCCGTTCTGCCTGATCAATATCGCGGAGGGCCTGCGCCAGATCGATCGCGAGGTGATGGAGATGGCCCGCAGCTTCACGCGCAGCGGCGGCCGGATCACGTCGACGATCACATTCCCGCTGATGATGCCTTACGTGCTGGGCGCGCTACGCATCTCCTACGGCATCGGTTGGAAGATCTCGCTCGTCGCGGAGTTATTGGGCTCCACGTCGGGCCTGGGCTACCTCATGCTGCGCGCGCAAGGCTCCGCCGACATGACGACGGTGATGGCCGCGAGTCTCGCCATCGTGATCCTGTTCATTGCAGGCGAACGCCTCGTTCTCGATCCCCTTGCGCGGCGATACGCGTGGCGCTGATCGCTACACTTCAGCGATGTATCCGCACCCGAACAAAAAGGATCGTCATCCCCGACCGATGTGAGCGTCGCGCGAACGAGCGTCGGGGATCCAGCGCATGGTGTGCCGAAGGCTCGGAATTCTTGCGTCTTCGACGATTGTTTCGCTGGATCCCCTTCGGGCTGCACCCTCACGCGACGAGGATGACGGGCTCGGAGATGTTCTGCGGGGCGCGCGACACTCTACCCCGACTGGTGATGGCGACCGCCAACGCTACTTCCGCGCCACGTGATGATACTCCCGGTTGGGCCGCATCTCCGTCGCTGCTGCGATCCGGTTCGACATATTGTAGAAGCCAGTCACGGCCGCGATGTCCCAGATGTCGCGGTCCGAAAATCCCACCGCCCGCAGAGCCTCGCGATCTGCTTCCTCGATCTTGTCGGGATGCTCGGTGAGCTTCACCGCGAAATCGAGCATCGCCTTCTGCCGCGCCGGCAATCCCGCCGCGCGATAGTTCTGCGCGATCGTCTCGCCGAGTTCGGGGCTCTTCGCGCGCTGCCGGAGCGCCGCACCGTGCGCGGTTAGACAATAGTGGCAGTGGTTCACGGCGCTGACTGCGACAGCGATCATCTCGCGCTCGGTTTTGTCGAGGCCGCTGTCGCCGAGCATGAGATCGTCGACCATGTCGATGAAGGCGGCGAGCTTCGTCGCGTCGAACGCGTAGGCGCGCAGCACGTTGGGAACATAGCCCAACTTGTCGTTGCACTTGGCGAAATAGGCATCGAGCTTCGGCGGTAACGCGGCGTCGGGTCCGAGCGTGAGTGCTGTCGGTGCGTCGTCTGCTGCGTGCACTCCCTTATCCGCGGGTTTGACGGGGTTGGCCATTGCACCCTCCTCCTCGAGTTCGTCATGATGATGGAGTACATTTGAACTAAGGCCCATTGTCAAAACCTCGGCCCACGTACAATCTAAAGGCGAGGTGTTGGACAGGCAGGCAGGGCGGCTCGGTGATCGACAGCATTCTCAAGATGTTGCGCAAGGACAAGAGCGAGGCTGAAGGACTGGAGGTCTTTTCCGGCCTGCTTTTGTCGAGCACGTTGACGAAAAGACTGGCGGGCATCGATCCCAAGGCGCTTGCCGCTTTCGCCCAGCAGGCATTCAGGCACACGCTGAAGAAGCCGCACAAGCGCCATTCGATCGGTTTCACGACGACGCCGCTTCTGGGGTCTGCCGGTGACGCACCGCTGACGGTGCTGGAGATCCTGAACGACGACATGCCCTACGTCGTCGAAAGCGTGATCAGCGAACTGCACGCGGAGGGGTTACTGCCCCATCTGGTGTTCCATCCCATCTTCAAAGTGAAGCGTTACGGCGCGGGCCGGCTGCAGGCCGTGGTCGGCCCTGGCGATCGGCACTGGGCGTCGGGCGATCAGGAAAGCTACATCGCGGTCGTGCTCGATCCGCTTGACGCCGCGCGCCAGCAGCGCCTGTCCGAGGCGCTCGATGCGGTGCTCGACGACGTGCGTGCGGCGGCTGCCGACGGCGAGCAGATGCGCACACGGATCACGCAGGCGATTTCTGCCTTCGAGACGATCCAGCTCGGCCTGACATCGCCACCGGGCGCGCCGGTCCCGCTGGAGCTGAAGGAAGCCGGAGACCTGCTGCGGTGGCTGGGGCAGGGCAATTTCACCTTGCTCGGCATGCGCGAGTTCGAGGTGGTCGGGCTCGATGACAAGAGCGATCTCTGGCCGACGACCAACGGCGCGCTCGGGATCGTCCGCACGGATGCGGGGGTGGGTAGTCTTCGCCCCGCAGCCGGCGGCGCTTCGATGTCGCCGCGAATTCGAGAGATCTACGCTGGCTCCTCGCCGCTGATATTCTTCAAGAGTGCGATCGCCAGTCGCGTGCGCCGGCGCGTGCCGCTCGATTGCGTCGGCGTGAAGCGCTACACGCCTGCCGGCAAGCTGATCGGTGAGTTGCGCCTCTACGGGCTCTTTACGCCGGCTTCGCACATGCAGCCCGTAGAGACGGTTCCCGTGATCCGCCACAAGGTGCGCCGCGTTCTGAGTGAGGCGCAATTCGCACCGGAGAGCCACAACGCACGAACGCTCATCGACATTCTCGAGAATTTCCCGCGCGACGAACTGCTGCAGATCGAGCCGGGACTTCTCCTCGACTGGTCGATGCGATTGCTCGATCTCAGCATCAGACCGCGGCCGGCGGTGCTGACCCGGCGCGACGATCTCGGTCACTACACCTCGGCGCTCGTGTACGTGCCTCGCGAGCACTACTCGTCCGCGGTCCGCGCGCGGATCGGCGCTTACATCGCCAAGTGCGTGGGCGGCGAGGTGACGGCGTACTACCCCTACATCGGCTCGAGCCTGCTGGTTCGCGCCCATCTCATCATCGCGGACGGACGGCCGAGCGAAACGAGCGCGGCTGCATCGGCACCGGCCGACGAGGTGCTCGAGCGCGGCGTCGTCGAGATCATCAAGACATGGGACGAACGGCTCGACGAGGCCATCGCGAAAGGCTCCCACCGGATCGGCAACGCCGACGCGGCCGCGGTGTTTCGCGACGCCTTCTCGAAGGGGTACGCCGAGGCGTTCTCCGTCGATCGCGCGGTGGAGGACATCGCGCGCATCGAACGGCTCGGCCCGGGGATGCCTGTCGCCATCGATTTCCATCGCGCGGAGGGCGCGCCGGCAAATCGCGTTCGCGCAGCCGTGTATCGCTACGACGAGCCGATCGCCCTGTCCGAGCGCGTGCCGGTGCTCGAGAACATGGGCTTCCGGGTCATCGACGAGAGCAGCTACCGGGTCTGTCCGCAACGCGCGGGCGCCCGCCGCGTGGTGGTGCTGCACGATATGGAGCTGGAGACCGCGGATGGGGCCGCGATCGATCTTGCAGCGCACGATATGCGCATGGAGGACGTGTTCCTCGCGGTATTCCGTGGCGACGCGGAAAGCGATCTCTTCAATGCACTCGTGATCGCGGCCGGTCTCGACTGGCGGGAAGTTGCCGTCATGCGGGCGCTGGCCGCGTTCCAGCGCCAGATGCGCTCGCCGTTCAGCCCTCGCTACGTCGCCGAGACGTTGCTGCGCCATCCCGGGATCGCGAGGGATCTCTACGCGATCTTCGCCGCACGCTTCGCCGATCCGGCCGCAAGCCTGGCCGATGAAGCACGGGAGGCGAAGGTGACGGGGCTTCGCCAGTCGATCGAGACGGCGCTCGCGCGGGTGCAGTCGCTCGACGAGGATCGCATCCTCCGCCGCTTCGTCGGGGTGTTGCTCGCGATCGTCCGCACCAATGCCTTCCGTGTCGACGCGCACGCGCGGCCGCCGGCGGTGTTGGCCTTCAAGCTCGCCTCGCGCGAAATCGAACGGCTGCCCGATCCGAAGCCCTATCGCGAGATCTTCGTCTGCAGCCCGCGTGTCGAAGGCGTGCACCTGCGCTTCGCGCCGATCGCGCGCGGCGGCATCCGCTGGTCCGACCGGGCGCAGGATTACCGCACCGAAATCCTCGGCCTCGCCAAGGCCCAGCAGGTCAAGAACAGCGTCATCGTACCCTCCGGCGCCAAGGGCGGCTTCGTCCTCAAACAGTCGAAGCGCCCCGCCACGCGCGAGGAAACGCAGGCCGAAGGCGTCGCCTGCTACCGCCTCTTCATCGAGGCGCTGCTGTCGCTCACCGACGATATCGTCGGCGGCAAGGTCGTGCCGCCCGCAGGTGTGGTGCGCCGGGACGGTGACGACCCCTATCTCGTCGTCGCCGCCGACAAGGGCACCGCGACGTTCTCCGACTACGCCAATGCGATCTCGATGGAGCGCGGCTTCTGGCTCGCAGATGCGTTCGCATCTGGCGGCTCCTCGGGCTACGACCACAAGCGGCTCGGCATCACCGCGCGCGGTGCATGGGAATGCGTGAAGCGTCACTTCCGCGAGATGAATATCGACATCCAGCGCCAACCGTTCCGCGTCGTCGGCGTCGGCGATATGTCCGGCGACGTGTTCGGCAACGCCATGCTGCTCTCGCCGATGATGAAGCTCGTCGCGGCCTTCGATCATCGCGACATCTTCATCGACCCCGATCCCGATCCGGCCGTCTCGTTGGCGGAGCGGAAGCGCCTGTTCGATCTGCCGCGCTCGTCGTGGGCCGATTACGACCGGACGAAAATCTCAGCAGGCGGCGGCGTCTTCTCGCGCACCGCCAAATCGGTCGCGCTGTCGCCGGAGGCCCGCGCGGCTCTGGGCATCGAGACGGCCGACACGACGCCGGCCGATCTGATCCAGGCCATCCTGCGCTGTGAGACCGATCTTCTCTGGTTCGGCGGCATCGGCACGTTCGTGCGCGAGACCGGCGAAAGCGACGATCAGGCGGGCGACCGCGCCAACGACGCCGTGCGCATCGCTGCGTCGGAATTGCGCGCAAAGGTGATCGGCGAGGGCGCGAACCTCGGCGTGACCCAGCGCGGCCGCATCGAGGCAGCCCACCGCGGCGTCCGCCTCAACACCGATTTCATCGACAACTCGGCCGGTGTGAACACGTCCGACGAGGAAGTGAACATCAAGATCGCGCTTGAGCCTGCGCTCGTTGCCGGCCGCCTCTCGCGTCAGGATCGCGATCGCCTGCTCGCCGCGATGTCGACGGATGTCGCCGCAAGCGTTCTGGCGAACAATCATGCGCAGAGCCTCGCGCTGTCACTCGCCGAGCGCGCGAGCCACAAGGATCTCAGCGGCTACATTCTGCTGGCCCGCCATCTCGAGGAACGCGGCCTCATCGACCGCAAGCTCGAGGCATTGCCGTCGGGCGCCGAGATGTCCGCACGCGCCAGGGATGGTAAGGGCCTGACCCGGCCGGAGCTGGCCGTCCTGCTGAGCTGGTCGAAGCTCGCGCTCAATGCCGACATTCTCTCGAGCACCCTGCCGGACGGCGCCGAGGCCGAGAGCCTGTTCGAGTATTTCCCGCCGGCCTTGCGCGCGAGCCATCGTCCGGAGATCGCGGCGCATCGCCTGTCGCGCGAGATCGTCGCGATCGGGATCACCAACGCGATCGTCAACACGGGCGGCCCCGACATCATGATGCGGCTTGCCGCGGCGACGAGTGAGCCGGTGCCCGTGCTCGCCGACGCCTATCTCTCCGCGCGTTCGATCTTCGACATAGCGGATGCATGGCGCGACCTCGACGGACTCGACGGCAAGATCGCCGGCAGCCTGCAACTGCTGCTCTATCAGGGGCTGCAGCAGGTACAGGAGCAGGAAACACTGAGCCTGCTCGCATCGCGGCGCGGACGCTCGATGGCCGAGATGGTCGCGGCCTATCGGCCCGCGGCCCGCGATTTGGCAGCGCATGCCCCGTCGATCCTGCCGGCGGGCCGCCGCCGTGCACTGGCCGACGCAACGGCTCGCCTCGAGGCAGAAGGTGTACCGCCGGATATCGCCGCGCGGCACGCGGCGTTGGGGCTCGCCGGGGAGGTCATGCCGCTCGCGGATCTCGCAGCGCATGGCGGTGCCGGGGTGCGAGAGACGGCCCGCGTGCTGTTCGCGCGCGACGACTTCCTGCACATCGACGATCTCCGCAAACGCATCGCCGCGTTGGCGCCTGCCGATGACTTCGACCGTCAGGTGATCGAGCGCTCGCGCGCGATCCTGGAGCGCGCCGCTCGAACGGTAGGCGAACGCATGCTGGGCGATACGGCCGCACGGGGTGTTCCTGTCGGGGAGTGGGCGGCAGCCAACGCACCGTCTCTGCTGGGCGCGAAGCCGATCATCGAAAAAGTGCTTGCCGATCCCGGCTTCAGCGTCGCCCGTCTGGATGTGATCGCTGATGCGCTGCGCGACGTTGCGTGAGCCGCCAGCCTCCAGTCGCCAGCCTCCAGCCTGCTATTTGCTCGCCGTCCGTGCCGCGTAGTCGTTGAGGAATTTCTTCATCGCCGGCGCAATGGTCATCATTTCGATCGCTTCCTCGTTGATCCGGTCGCCAGCGAGATATTCCGGGGACTCGCCGATCGAGCGCGTCGCATCCGCCTGATATTCCGGGTCGTCGTTGAGCCGCCGCATCGCAGCCCGCATCGCATCGACGGCTTCCTTCGGCACGTCGGGCGGCATCACGAGCGTCCGGTACATGACGCCTGCGAATGACAGCAGCGACAAGTAGGCATCCGCCGCCGCGCCGGTCGGCATCGCGCCTCTGGTCTGTTTCAACAGCTCCGGACACGAGATGATCGGAATGGTCTTCATCTGCTTGGGCACGACCATGCTGCCGTCGCGGATGAACGGATCGTAGCAGATGGGCACGACCTTCCCCGTCTTCACGAACGTCGGCTCGACCTGGTTGGTGTAGATCGACGGCGAGTCGGACCACAGATTGATCTCGCCGCGCTGGAACGCGAGCATCGCGCGCGCCGTGCTGTTGTAGCCGGTGACGTACTTGTACTTGACGCCGAGCATATCGAGGACGAGCCGCATCGCCATGTCTTTGGACGAGTCCGCCGAAAGGCCGCCTGCGACGACGCCTTCGGCCTTCAGCACGTCGAGGCCCGTCTTGATGCCGGGCTCGAGATCGGTGCGGACGAAGTGAATGCGGCCGTTGGGCATGTAGGCGATGTACTGGTAGGTGCGCAGATCCGTGGCGAATTTCTCCGGCGCCAAGGCATAGCGTTGCGGCGCGCCGGTGAAATAGCCCGCGACCGTCCCGTCGCGCGCGGCCTTTTCGCCGAGCCATCGTGCGCCGACCATGCCGCCAGCGCCTGCCATGTTCTGCACGATGATGCCGGGATTGCCGGGAATGTGCTTGGCGATATGCCGTGCGATCAGACGGGCTTCGATATCGGCAGGCCCACCCGCATCGAAGTTGACGACGATGCTGATCCGCTTGCCCGCGTAGAAATCGGCGGCGGCCGCCGCCCCGGCGACGAGTGCCGTCGCGGCAGACAGGAATGCAGTGGCCCAGCGTCTCGTGCGCTTATCCATCGGACGGCCTCCCGTATTACCCGCCGCCTCGTTGGACGGCCGGTCGGGAGAATTGTGTTCCCGGAAACCGCGGCTGGCAAGTCCGCAGTCTGCAGTCGAGACCAGGTAGAGCCACTCGCTTGGGACTATCGACACCTCCTGTTCCCCCGGGCGAGCAAGCCGATCATAGATCGGGTTGGGCAGACCCCGGGTCTTGCCGATCTCAGCGTCGCCTCGGCCGGGGACGCTGAGAGTTCATGTTACGGGCCGATCCGCGACAGCTGACTGTCGAGCTTGGAGACGAGCCCGTCAGTACGACCCGAATGTGTCGGCCTGAAATGGAACTACATCGCCAGACGGTTGTTGCAGTAGGTCACGCGAACTCACGTGGAAATTTCGTCGTTATCGGAGTTGAGCCATGCCTACAGCCAGTGGACATACCACCGCTATCCGCGCGTCCAAGGTCATCGGATCGGAGGTGTGCGACGCCGCCGGAAAAAAAATCGGCAAGATCGAAGATGTCGTTCTCGACAAAACCAGCAGTCGCATCATGTTTGCAGTAGTGAGCGCCGGTGGGGCCGTGACGACATCCGACGACGTATTCCCGCTGCCCTGGGCGAAGCTCGACTACGACGAGAAGAAGGACGGGTATGTCGTCTCGTTCAATCAGGAGCAGCTGGCCAGCGGACCCTCCGTTCCCCTTAGCAAATTGACCGAAAAGGACGCCGCTGCCGCGCGAGATGCCACCTACGGGCACCATCGAGTTCCCAAGGACTGGTGAGCCACTCGTTTGCGCCCCAACTTATCCAAATTCTCGGATCCACCTGCATTCTTGCGTCCCCGGGCGAGCAAACCGAGCATTGATCGGGTTGCGTAGAACCTGGGTCTTGCCGGGCGGTTGCTGGCACGCCGGCGATGTACGACTTCTGGGTTGAAGGGCGTCCCGGACCCATTCGGGTCAAGGCCCCGGCTCTCGGCTTCGCCTCGGCCGGGGATGCAGGGAGTTCGTACTACGCCTCGATCCGCGACAGCGCACTCTTGAGCCGCGCGACCAAACCGTCGAGTTCGTCTTTGCGCTCGCGGCTTTCCTCGATCGCGTCGGGCTTCGCACGCGCCATGAAGTCCGGGTTGGACAACTTGGCGACCATCTTGGCGATATCGCTTTCGTGGCCTGCGATCGCCTTGGCGAGGCGCTTGCGCTCTGCGTCCATGTCGATGACGCCCTCGAGCGGTATCGCTGCCGAAACGTCGCCCGCGACGATCATGGCCGAGCCCTTCGGCGCAGTGCCCGGTGCGATCGTTTCCAGACGCGCGAGCCGCTTGAGCGTATCGGCGTGACGCTCGAGCCGCGCCTCCACGACGGAGCCGCCGCCGGTGATTACGAGGTTCACCTTGGCGCCGGCCGGCACGTTCATTTCAGTCCTGACCGAGCGCACCTGAGAAATCAGCTCGATCAGCGAGCCGATCTCCTGGTCTGCGCTGTCGTCCGCGAGGCCGTCGAGCTTGGGCCACTCCGACAGCACGAGCAGGTTCTTGCGCGCGGCATCGCCCGCCGTCTTTTCCCACAGCTCTTCGGTGATGAACGGCATGAACGGATGCAGCAGCGCCATCGACTGGTCGAGCACCCATGCGGTGCACGCGCGCGTCTCGGCCACAACGGCAGGATCTTCGCCAGAACCTTGCAAAACCGGCTTCGTCAGTTCGACGTACCAGTCGCACACGCGGCCCCAGATGAAGTCGTAGATCTCGGCCGCGGCTTCGTTGAAGCGGTAGCCTTCGATTGCAGCCGTAACCGATTTCGCCGCGCGCTCGGTTTCGCCGATGATCCAGCGGTTGACGGTGTGCTTGGCCTTTGCGGGATCGAACGAAGGATCGCGCGCGCAGCCGTTGATCTCGGCGAACCGCGTCGCGTTCCAGATCTTGGTCGCGAAGTTGCGATAGCCCTCGATGCGCTTCACCGAGAACTTCACGTCCGAGCCCTGGCTCGCCATCGCGGCCATCGAGAAGCGCAGCGCGTCCGCGCCGAACTGCTCGATCATCACCAGCGGATCGACGACGTTGCCCTTCGACTTCGACATCTTCTGGCCCTTCTCGTCGCGGACGAGGCCATGGATGTAGACGTCCTTGAACGGCACTTCCTTCATGAAGTGCGTGCCCATCATCATCATCCGGGCGACCCAGAAGAAGATGATGTCGAAGCCGGTTACGAGCGCGCTCGTCGGATAGAACCGTTGCACTTCCTTCGTATTGTCAGGCCACCCCAACGTCGAGAACGGCCACAGCGCGCTACTGAACCACGTGTCGAGCACGTCGGGATCGCGCGTCAAGGTGGGGTCAGACCCTGCGGGTCTGACCCCAATTTTCGCCCGCTCCACACCCGGGGTCAGACCCGCAGGGTCTGACCCCGAAGCGTAATGCGCCCGCGCTTGTGCAAGCGCCTCGGCCTCGTCCATCGCGACGAACACGTGCCCGTCAGGCCCATACCACGCCGGTATCTGATGCCCCCACCAGAGCTGGCGCGAGATGCACCAGGGCTGGATGTTGTCGAGCCAGCGGAAGTAGTCGGCGGCGAACCGCTCCGGCACGAACCGCGTCTTGCCACCGCGCACGGCCGCGAGCGCAGGCTTCGCGAGCTCGCCCGCGTTCACGTACCACTGGTCGGTCAGCCACGGCTCGATCGGCACGCCCGAGCGGTCGCCGTGGGGAACCGTGTGCGTCGTCGGCTCGATCTTCTCC